>NZ_JBIVRJ010000001.1:0-151007 GCF_044755625.1 Curtobacterium sp. NPDC092190
CGCGCCCCCGCCCCCCCCCCCCCCGGGGGGGGGGCCCCCCCCCCCCCCCCGCCGGGGGGGGGGGGGGGGGGGGGGCGCCCCCCGGGGGGGGGGGGGGGGGGGGGGGGCCGCCCCCCCCCCCGCCTCCCGTCCGTCGATTCGTCCTTCGCTCACGGTCGTCTCCGCTCTGCGGGGCGGCCGACGATGGCGGCCCAGCGGTCGAGCTCGTCCTCGACGCGATCTGCGACTGCTGCGGGATCGTCGTGCTCCCACGAGCGGAGGACCCGCCAGCCCTCGGCCGTCAGGATGGCCTGGTTCCGGGCGTCGCGCTCCCGGTTCGCCAGCAGCTTCCGGCGCCACAGCTCGGCGTTCGCCTTCGGGAGCTGCACGTGTTCCTCGCAGTGGTGCCAGAAGCAGCCGTCGACGAAGACCGCGATCCGAGCACGAGGGAACACGAGGTCGGGGCGGACGCGGCACCGGCGGCTCACCTGCCGATCGACGAAGAACCGACGGCCACGGCGGTGCAGCTCCCGGCGCAGTGCGAGCTCGGGTGCCGTGTCACGCCTGCCGAAGCGGGCCATGTGGCGACGGCGTGCGTCGTCGGCTTCCCACTGTTCCACCGTGCGACGATCGCACGTCTTCACCGTCGTCGTGCGAACGACGACGTAGCGGTGGACGGTGCTCGGTGCCGGACATCCGGTGCAGGGGAGTGGACACCCCGCTCAGGCCGCTGCGGTGTCGAGCGTCGCGAGGTAGCGACGGACGCGGTCGAGGTTGCGGCGCAGCACCCCGAAGACGATCACACCGGTGACGATCAGCACCGCGACGAGGACGATGCGGAACCAGGACGAGGAGTCTGCAGACGCGAGGCCGATGACCTGCGACCCGATGAGCCCGCAGGAGAGGAGGGCGGACTGTGCCGTCGCCAGCGGAAGGATCGCTGCGAGCACGCGCGCTTGGTCCACAGCCGCCGGCTCGAGCTCGAGTGCGATCGACGCTCGCGACAGGATCGCTCCCTGGACCATGCGCTTCTCGCCGACGGTCAGTCCGGCCGTCGGCCCATTCGTCAGACTCCGCATCCGGAACTGCGACGCGAGGATCGTCAGTGTTGCTCCGAGACCACCGACCGCCATCGTGCCGCCCACGACGAGGAGGAGGACCTCGGCAGGCCGTTCGCCGAAGCTCAGCCAGAACCCGATGGCCGCTCCGGTCACGGCGCCGACCACGCCGACCCACGTCGCTCGGCGTGCGGAACGGCGGACGGCGTCGCGTAGTCCTGGGTCCACCAGCGCAACAGTACGGCGCGGCTGACGCGAGTGGTCGCTTGGGTACCATCGGCCGCGTGAGCAGCGACGTGACGCCTGGGCGCTACCGGCACTTCAAGGGTGGGGAGTACGAGGTGGTCCTCGTGGCGAAGGACGTCGAGACCGAGGAGCCGGTCGTCGTGTACCAGGCGCTGTACGGGGAGCGCGGGCACTGGGTGCGGTCACTCGCCGACTTCACGGCGCACGTGGCTCGGGACGAGTACGAGGGGCCGCGGTTCGTCTGTCTGGACTGAGCGTCAGCTCCGTCGATTCGCGGCGACGGCGCGGTGCTCGTGCTGGGTCTGGCGCCGCCGGACCACGAGCAGTTCGGCCGCGACGAGGGCGAGCGTGACGGCGACGAACCAGGCGGGGGTCGCATCGCCCGTCGACGCCGTCGCCAGCGCAGACCCATCGCCTGGCGTGGCGGTGATGAGACCGGGGACTGTGGTGGTCGCGCCGACGATCGCAGCGAGGGCCGTCGTCACGATCATCGCAGTGGCGAGTGTCACGACACTGCCCACCATCGATGCGACGACGACGAAGGTGAGGCGCAGTGGGTTCACGGGGGTCTCCTGGTGGTCAGTCTAGAGTCGTGGCCGTCGTCGGCATGGATCTCAGTTGTACAAGCTCACTCGTTGAACATCAAGACGCACGATCCGCCGTGCAGCCCTTGGTGGCCGTGCACCCACCGGCAACAATGGGGTCTGATGAGTCGGTACGTGGGAGAGGTGTTCGTCGTCCGTCGCGAGGGCGTTCTCGTCGCTGAGCCGACTGGTGGCGTCGCGCGACGAGATGCCGATGCTCCTCCGCAAACGTGGTTCGCGACCATCGACGAAGGAACGGAAGGCCTGTCGCTGGCCGGCAACGGCAGCGTCGCCGCTGAGATCGAGCTCGTGCAGCCTGTTCCCGACAGTGGGTCGATCGGGTGGGTCGTGCGGTTCCTGCAGGCGGCCCGGACCTCCGTGTCGGCCAGGGCGGTCGTGGCCGATCGGCGGGACGGCGCGATGGATCTCCTCGAGCTCATGCCCGAGGGGTGGCAGCCCTACGAGGTGCGAGCGGGCGAGCTCGACGCGCACGGGTGGGAGGCGTTCGTCGGCACGCTGTTCCCGGTGCCGGTCGAGGAGATCGACGCTGTGCTCGGGGCGGGTTGGGAGCAGCTCGTCCGGATCGAGCCGTGGCTCGTACCCCTCCAGACCGACGGCGGCAGTTCCGCGGCGACCTGAGCGATGACGGACGGGAGGCGCGGTGCCAGCTGGCACCGCGCCTCCCGTCCGTCACGTGGTTCCGTCAACCGCTCCGCAGTCGCAGTGAGCGCAGGCGCGGTCAGCTCATCCGCGTCGACGCGATTCCGCCGTCGACGTCGATGGTGCCGCCGGTGACGAACGCGGCCTGGTCGGAGACCACCCAGCGCACGGCGCGGGCGATGTCGACCGGCTGCACCGGGACGCCTGCAGGGGTGCCCTGCGTCATCGCGGCGAGGACGTCGGCCGAGTCGGCGTTGCCCGGGGTCGCCGTCGCTCCCGGGGCGACGGTGACGACCCGGATGCCGCGGTGGCCGTACTCGGCGGCCCAGGCGCGGGTGAGCTGTTCGACAGCGGCCTTCGTGGCGGGGTAGAGGGCCATGAAGGGGACGCCGACGCGGGCCATCCACGAGCCGATGTTGACGATGTGGCCGCTGCCGCGCTCTGCCATGCCGGGGGCGAGGGCCGCGACGAGGACGTGGGGTGCGCGGATGTTCGTGGCGAGGAGGGCATCGACGGTGTCGTCGTTGAGGGACTCGGTCGGGCCTCCCGGGTAGACGCCCGCGTTGTTGACGAGGTCGTCGACGTGGCCGCCGAGCTGGTCCCGGGCCTCGGCGGCGAGTGCGCGCACGACGTCGGGGCCCTGCGACAGGTCGGCGGTGAGGGCGACGGCGCGACCGCCCTGGCGCTCGATGTCCTCGGCGACGGCGCGGGTGCGCTGCTCGTCGCGGCCGTGGACAGCGACGGTCAGGCCGGCGGCGGCGAGTTCACGGGCGATGGCCTCGCCGATACCGCTCGAGGCGCCGGTGACGAGGGCGGTGCGGGGTTCGGTCTGGGCGGTGGGTGTGGTGGTCATGGGTCGATGGTCCGGTGCTCCGGGACCCCGCGGCTTGCCCGCTTCCGCGAGGTCCTTGCCGGATCCCGCAGCGGATCGTCAGGGGCGCTGTCGTGCGTGGTGTCGCCTCGGTAGGTTGGCGACGTGGACGACCGGATCGCGCAGCACCTCGACCGTGCAGCGGTAGTCGCGTCGGCGCACGCGGCGGTCCCCGGGAAGGACCGGCAGGACGCCATCGCCCGGGCAGGATCGGCGCACCACGCGGAGACCCTCGGGCTGACGGTGTCGAAGGTGCACGAGCAGACCGGGCTGTTCGACCGGCGCTACGAGCCGTCGTTGTCGGTCGTGCTGCGCGGGCGGAAGCGCTCGATCGTGGGGGACGACGACCAGGTGTGGGGGCGGGAGCGGTTCATCATCACGCCCGTCGACCTGCCCGTCGTCGCCGGGGTGGTGGACGCCGCGGGGGAGGACGGCTTCGTCGCTGTGGTGTGGAAGCTCGACCCTGCGGTGGTGGGGGAGGTCGTGGCGTCGATGACCGTGCCGGCTGCTGGGGCAGCAGCTGGTTCTGCGGCTGCTTCGGCTTCGTCGCGTGCGGGCGCGGTGTCGCCGTTGCCTCGGCTGGGGAGCTGGACGGAGCCGCTCGCGGACGCGTTCGCACGGCTGCTCGCACTGCTCGATGCGCCCGCGGACATCCCCGTGCTCTTCCCGCTCGTGTCGCGGGAGATCGTGCTGCGGTTGCTGCAGACCGAGCAGGCGCCGCGGATCACAGCAGCGCTCGACGGGACCGGGCCCTCGGTGGTCGCCGGAGCCACGACGCTGCTCACCGGGCGGATGGCCGAGGGGTGGTCGATGGAGCGGCTCGCGCGGGAGCTCCGGGTGAGCGAGTCGACGTTGTTCGCCCGGTTCAAGGAGGCGACGGGGATGACGCCGGCGCAGTACCTCAAGCGGACGCGATTGGGGGAGGCGCGGCGGCGGATGGTGGTGCACGGGGACACGGCGGCGCGGGCTGCGGCGGCGGTGGGGTTCCGGAGTGCGTCGCACTTCTCGCGGGACTACCGGGAGGCGTACGGGAGGCCGCCGGCGGCGGATGCGGTGATGGTGCGGGGGCAGTTGGCGGTGGCGGGGGCGGTCTGACCGCTTTCACTCGATCCGATCGGGGCTGCGTTGCGATCGCAGACAGTTGGTATATTACTCGTTCGCATTCTGTGTACCACTGCTACTTTTCTCGGGTCCGGTCATCCTGACCTCGAGAGAAGGAAAGAACACGATGCACATCCTCCGTCGCTCCGTCACCGCGCTGTCCCTCCCGGTCCTGCTGGCCGCACCACTGGTGGTGTCGCAGCCCGCCTCGGCAGCGACGCCGACCGAGGCCACCGGCCAGAGCACGATCGTCGACCCGGCGTTCAACCCCGCTGACGCGGTGCGGGTGGACGAGGACGGCAACCCGATCAGCCGCGGAAACCCGTGCCACGATCGTGCCTTCGCCGCGATCCCGACGATGCAGCTGTCCGTGCCGGGATGCGGCATCATCGGCGCCAGCAAGAACACCACGCTGACCTACAGCTGGTACCGCGACCGAGGGCAGGTCGGAGTGTGCGTGTGGGCGAAGGGCTTCAACTCGCGGGCTCAGACCACCTGGACCCAAGCCGGGTGTGGGACCGGCCGTCGCGGCGTCAGCGTCCACTGGGGCAACGTCTCCGCGACGAAGCAGATCAAGGGGATGACTGCGTCGGGTGTCGCCGGTGTGCAGTGGGGATGAGGAGGAGTGGAACCGGTCGGATCAGCGTGGTTCTGATCCTTCCCGCGCTCGCGGTCCTGTCCACAGCGGCCTGCGCGTCGCCAGCGACGGGATCGCCGACTCCCACTGCGAGTGCGACGCCGGTGGGGAGAGTCGAACCGGTCTCATGGCTCGACGACGTCGCTCGGGCCCTGGTCGACCAGGTGCCGTGCAACGACCGGGACGTGTACCGGGACGACCTGGTCTCCTGGGACACGATGCGTGGCTACGACTGCGTCGCAGGCACATCGACGACCTCGATCCGCGTCTACTCGCACAGCGAGGCCGTTGACCAACTGGTCGACGAGTGGTCCGACACTCTCGGCTCCGGGCGGGCCGGCAGACGAGGAGATCACTGGATCATCGTCGGGCCCGAGGAAGTGGTCTCCAAGATCTCGGCCCCTGCGGACGACCCCGAGATCGCATTCCTTGATCGTCACGGCGCTGAACCCACGCAGCGTGAGGAGTACCTCACCACCTGCGCGCGCTTCGCCGTCGACGAGATGTCGCGGCGGATCCGACGCGAGAAGACCGAGAAGGCTGATGCGCAGTACTACGAGCAGCTGTTTCCCTCGGTTGCTGGCGAGATCCGGTCGGTCGTTCCCGAGGACGAGATCGCCAAGGTACGAGCAGAGCGCGACGAGGACCGATGGCCCTCGATGCTCTCCCGGTTCGGACCGCAGGTGAAACACCTCTGCGCCGACGCGGCTCGGAGGCTCTCGCACTCCCCGACGAGTGTTGAGGAGCGCTGATGACCAGGGAAACCGGGTCACGGCTCGCGCTTGCCGCGGGCAGCATCGGGGTCGCGGTGCTCGCCGCCGAGGACCTGTGCAGGCTGACGGTCGGTGGCCTCTTCGTCGGATCGGTCCCACTCGTCGTCGCACTCGTGAGTGCCGTGCTGTTGAGCATCGGCCTGCTCACGCTGCGTCGCGGCAGTCGTGAGGTGCAACTGAGCACGGTTGTGCTGCTCCTGCACCTCGTCGTCCGTGTGGCCGGCCGGGGCCTCGTGGGCGCCTCCGAGGGAATCGTGGCCTGGGCGGTCACGGCGCTGGCGCTTGCCGTACCGCTCCTGGTGATCGTGGTCGGTGTCATCGCAGCGCGAACGATCAGACGTGCATCGTGGCGAGTGCTCGGCATCGGGCTCGTCGTCGGCGGCTTGCTCTGGCTCACGGGGAACTGGTACCCCATCCCGCTCCTGCTGCACGTCGTCGTCGAGTTCGTCTGCATCGCTCTGATCGCCGTCGTGCTGTGCCGGCCGGTCGGAGCCCGGGTTGCGGGAAGAGCGCGGCATCTGTGGGCGACGGCCGCGGTGCGGTGATCAGCGACGGACGGGAGGCGCGGTACCAGGGCGCAGCGTGCCTCCCGTCCGAGCCTGGTCAGTTCGTAGGCTCGCAGCGTGTCTGCGCACCGACCACCATTCGACCCGGCCGCACTGACGGTGCGGCAGCTCCTCGCCTCCTCGGTGGCGGTCATCGACGAACTGTTGCGGCGCGGGTTGATCCGGACACGGAACTCACCGCTCGGTGACCTCGCGGAGAGCCTGGCGCTCCGCGCCTACGGCGGGGAGCTCGCGCCGAACTCGGAGAAGAGCTTCGACCTGTGGACTGCCGACGGGCGGCGGCTGCAGGTGAAGGCACGACTTGTGCGGCCGGACGACAAGCGGTCGCAGACGTTCTCCGCGTTCCGGTCGTGGGACTTCGACGCGGCGCTGTTCCTGGTGTTCGACGCGTCGACCTACGACCTCGCGTGGGCACGCCAGGTCGGCCGGGCGGAGACGGAAGCACTCGGACGGCGTGTGGAGCACACGAACTCGTACGCGATCCTCGTGCGGCAGGTGCAGGGGGCTGGGGTCGACGTGACCGCCCAGGTCGCGGCCGCCTACGAGCGCATCGACGGTCCCGCCGACGATCGACCATTGGGTTGAACGCGGCGATAGTCCGGATCGTTCGGTCCCGACCAGCCGCGGAGATCAGCCTCGACTGGCGCCGAACACCCCGACCGCCTTCAGGGGATCGTGTCGTGTGCTCTGGAGCGCAACGCCGCCCGCGCCGCACGCAGCGCCGTCCGAGAAGTCGGTGCGTGCACGATGTTGAGCGGAGGATCCCAGTGTCGGATGACCCGCGATTCGACGTCCCCGAGGCGTATGCCCAGCCCCACAGGGAGCGCCCAGGTCGCGAGTTCGAGCCGGTCCTGCATCCACGTGGACAGGCGTCCCTCGTCCTCCGGATGCAGCGAGAAGCCCTTCGACGCGTCACTCGCAGTCTTGCCCCTCGGGACGGGCCGCAGCTCGAGTTCATCGGCGAGGAGCGCCGACAACGAGCGGCGGAGCGTCGACGAGCCGGACCGCACCTTCGCGCCGTCGACGCCGAAGTGGGCGCGGAGGTCACGGTCGCGCAGGCTCCGTTCTGCCTTGCCGATGTAGATCGGCGCTGCGCGGCCTTGCGAGCCGATGCCGAGCTGCTCGGTCGCGGCCCCGTCCGCCCAGATTGCGTAGAGCCCCGGCGCGTTCGGTACGTCCGCTGCGCCTGCCCGGCGAAGTTGCCCGTCCAGGACCTGGACCGCGTCCCCGACGGCTCGAGCGAGCACGTCCTCGGGCCGAGCGGCCGAGGGGAGCGCGCTCATTCTCCGTCGCTCTTCTTCTTGGACTTGAACAGCCCCGCGACTCGGCCTCCGACGGCGTCCGCGGCCCCCGCGACCTTGCCGCCGACGTTCTTCACCGCAGTGAGCGCCTGCGCCTCGTCCGGTTCGCCATCGCCGTCCCGGTCGACTCGGCGGAACACCCGCGTCGCACCACTCGCCGCGCTCGACACGCCGGAGCCGACGGCGCCCGCAGCCCCGCTGACCCACGTGCCGGTCGACCGAGCGGCGTCCTCGAGAGCGGCGAGGGCGCGGTTGTCGGACTCTTCGTCGTCACCGTCGGTCTTCACGGTCAGGGCGAGGTGATCCGGGAACTCCGCCGGCGGCTCGGGGAACGCAGTCTTCGCAGACTTGACCACGTCGCGTCCGAAGACGAAGCGCGCGACCCCACCAGTGACTGCGCCGACGCCGTACTCGATCGAGGCACGCTGCTTGCCCGTGAGCCCCTCTCGGACCGGATCGAGTTCACCGGTCTGGATCGTGCGCATCAGGCTCTGCGCGGCGCCGCCCGGGAGCGCATCCGACAACGTGGTCGCCCAATGCGACCAGTCGTCGCGACCAGCGGCGATCTTCTGGCCGGTCGAGACGGTGCCTTCGGATGTCACCTCGGCGACATCGGTCGCCATGGCTGCGATCTGCTGCTGGCTGACCCGCTCGTTGGTCAGGCCGAGGACGAGCGCCTGAGCCTGGTCCTTGTCGAGGTCCATGCCGTGCAGGTCAGCGACAGCGAGACCGAAGACGGCGGTGATCTCGAACTGCAGCTGCTGGTCACCGGCGGGGAGCAGTCGCGCCGCGGCGCCCTTGGCACCCGTGCGTGCCGCGTTCTTCGCGGCAGTCTTCAGGGCCACCTTCGTGCCCGTCTTCGCAGCCTGTGCGCCGGCGCTCTTCGCTCCGGCGACGGCAGGGCCGGCAATCGGGATCGACGCGATCGCGATGTCAGCGGCGATCGAGCCGACCGTGATCGCCGCACCAGCGGTGGTGATCGAGGTGACGTAGTGACGCTCGAGCATCTGCACGATCTCAGTCGGCGTCGCCGACGGGTTCCGTCGCCGGAGCCACTTCACGTACTGACGGGCGAGCGCGCGTCGGCCGGTGACGGCCTTGGCGATCTCCCGGGTCGCCTCCTCGGCTGGGACCTCTGCTTCGAGGGTCTCGTCAGGGGCGTCGATGTCGGTCATCGCGGGGTCCTTCGTCTTGAGCCGCGCTCGGGTACGCGGTGATGAAGCACATGGTTGCACGAACGAGAGACGTTACGGAGCCAGCCTTGAGTCATACGGCGCCGGCGCCGGCGCCCTCGTCAGCTCGCTCGGGAACCAGCTCCGAGACGTTGAGTCGCTCCCGCTCCTCTCGCAACACCTGCGCGATCAGCTTCGAGTCCGACACGTCCACCGCCTGCGCCGACGCCGAGGCCGTTTCGCTGACCGCCGCGAAGTCCTCGAACGTCTGCGCCTTCCGTGCAAGCATCCGCACCAGTGCGGCGTCGACGCCGTCCTCGGACAGCAACCGATGGACCTGCACCGACTGCAGCTGCCCCATCCGCCGCGACCGGGCGATTGCCTGCCATTCAGTGGTCGGCTTGAGCTGGGGCTCGCAGATCACGACGACCGATGCGGCCTGGATGTTGAGACCGACGCCGCCAGCCTCGATCTGCGCGACGAGCACCGCTCCTGGTTCGGCGGCGGCGAACTCGTCGACGAGGTCCTGGCGTGCCGCGGCGGGCGTGCTCCCGGTGAGGGGACCGAACACCGCGCCGCCGTCAGCAACGGCCTGGACAGCCGCGGCGAGGACGGAGCGGTAGTACGAGAAGACGAGCACCTTTCGGCCGTTGGCCCGCGCCTCGTCGACGATCTCCACGAGCGACTCGACCTTGCTCGACTGTGTGCCGCCGAGCATCGCGAGCTGACGCATCGCGTGGAAGTCGTCTGCGGCAACTGCGTCGGCGTACTGCGCTGCCTCGGTGTCCGTCAGGTCGGTCCACTCTTCGACCTCGACCAGCTCCGGGAGTTCGGTGAGCACGTCCTCCTGACGACGGCGCAGGTACACCGGCGCGATCTGCTTCCGGAACAGCATCGGGCTGTCGTCGGACTGGTCCACCACGAGGTCCGGTCGGATGTGGTCGATGAGCACCCGGAACTCGTCGACGCGGTTCTCGAGCGGTGTGCCCGACATCAGGATCGCTCGATCCGTTCGCCGGAGCAGCGCACGTGTGTTCATCGTGCGCTTCGCCTCGGGGTTCTTGACGTAGTGCGCCTCATCGACGATGACGGAGGCGAACCGCAGCTCCTCGGGCACACGGGTGCGGAGCCACTCGAGCGTCTCGTACGTCGTGACGCCGATGCCGCCCTCGTCCGTCCAGAGCCGCAGACCGAGCAGTCGAGCCGGACCGTGCAGCCGGAAGGCGCGGACGTCAGTGTGCCGCTCGGCCTCACGGACCCAGTTCGCGACGACGGCCGCCGGGCAGACCACGAGGAAGTGCGGAGTCCGACCGGGTGTCGTGCCGGCGACGTGTGCGATCGTCGCAAGTGCCTCGATGGTCTTGCCGAGGCCCATCTCGTCGCCGATGACGACCCGCTGCTGCACGAGCGCGAAGGCCGCCGCGAACCGCTGGTACCCGCGGAGTGACGCGGACAGCAGCGAGGTGTCGAGCGAGAAGCCCTCCACCTGTGCGATCAACTCGTCGCCCAGGTCGCCGCGGGCAGCAGCGCCCGCTGGCTTCGTCAGTCCGGCTTCGTCGAGCAGGGCGAAGAACGCGGCGGGCCGCTGCAGGAAGTCCTGCCACGGGTCGCCCGGTGTCGCCCGAGCACGCTCATCCACGCGCTGCGCACGGTGCCAGGCATCCTCGGCCGCCGCGAGGATCGTCTGACGGACTGCGGTCGGGTCCGCCGCGCGCTGGTCCGGGATGACGAGTGCGATCGATGCGCCGCGCTCGATCATCGTGGCCAGAGGTCGCAGTCCGTCGACGAGGTTCTGTTCGCGCGGGCCGACGACGGCCTTCGCGACCTCCCACTCGAGCAGGGCACGGACGAGCGCGAGCGACTGGTCGTCATGCCGTGCGGGGTCGATGCGGACGACCGCGTCCTCTCTCGCTGCCGCTTCCAGCGCGCGGGCGGCACCGTTGATTCGCGATGCCGTCGCCTCGCCGACCCCGGCGAACTGTCCGGGGAACACCGGGTTCCGCAGCACAGCACCGACGGTGCTCACCCCGGCGTCGCGCAGTGCTCCGAGACGCAGGCGGTCGCCGGTCGCATCGCGGAGCCGATCGATGTCCATGCGGTCGAGCTCGTACCGTGCTGCCGCTTCGCGGTCCGCTCGGCCCGCTTCGACGACGTCGGCGTGGGTGATGCGTTCGCGCGTGATCGCGTCAGCGAGTCGGGTCACGATCGCGGGAAGCTCCTCCATGCCGTCGAGTGCGAGTGGGGCGCCACCGCTCAGGTCGGGTGCGACCGTCGCCAGCGGCCCGCGTGGGTCGGTCAGCGCCTCCAGCGGCACGGCCGGCCTGGGGACGTGCCGGTCGTCGACGGACTGGAGGCGCTGCACGGCTCCGGTACGGTCCAACCACTCGAGCGTCTGGTCGAGGAACGCATCGCCTCGAGCGGCCGCTTCGCGGCGCTCACGGCCCGAGAACAGGGCGGTGAAGCCGGTTCCACGGCGCGCGTCTTCGAGAGCCTTCGGGACGTCATCAGACAGCACGCGCACGACCGAGCTCGCCTCGGCGTCGACCCGCGGCAACATCTGCCGGCGAACCAGGTCAGCTGCGAGGTCGGCATCCGACGGAACGAGCGGGACGAGATCGGCTCGAACGTCGTCGACGTGGACGGACGCTCGCCGTTGGCGGAGCGCCACGACGGCAGCATCGGCGGCTGCCTGCACGGCGGTCCGGTGTTCCGTGACGCCGATGGCTGCCTGGCTCAGGGCGTCGATCCGGTTGCGTGCTGCCTTGTCGGCCATGGCGTGCTCCGAGGTGTCGTTGGTTGGACGAGGGGATGCGGCGTGCTCCGACGGTACCGGGAGCCCGGCCGTCGGTCAGCGGCTCGCGCGGGTCTTCCCGAGCGATCCGACCCAGAGCCCGTCACGGGCCCGCGTCATCCCCACGTACAGCTCCCGTCGGTCGAGCTCGCGCCGTTCGCGATCTGCGACCGACTCGGTCTCCGGCGCATCCGTGAGGAGCTTCGCCGGGACGTGGGGCAGGAGCACCTGCTTGAACTCGAGGCCCTTCGCGCGCTTGATCGTGCCGACGCGGATCTGGTCCGAGCTCTTGCCGGCGTAGTACTTGAGCGACACCGAGGGCACGCCAGCGGCGTCGAGTACCGCCCGGACCTTGTCGGCCTGCGGGTTCGTCGCCGTCAGGATCCCGACGTCGCCGTGGCCCGTCCCGACGAGCCGGAGGACCTGCTCGACCCGCGCGAGCAACGCTGCGTCGTGCGCGTCACGATCGGCGAAGTGGTGGACTCCGGGCTGCTCGCCGGAGCGCGACACCGCAGACACCGCGTCACCGGCCCCGTCGATGCCCTCGATGTCCATGAACTGGTCGTCCGTCACCATCTGCTTCGCGAAGTCGAGGATCTCGGCGGTGTTGCGGTGGTTGACGTCGAGCACGACCCCGCGGCCCGTGAGGCTGATGCCGACCTCGCCGAGGGTGTAGCCGCCGGGGTAGATCGTCTGCTGCCCGTCACCGATCAGGGTCAGGCCGTCGGGGCGGTCGCCGACGAGGGCGTGCAGGAGCGAGACCATCGCGCACGACAGGTCCTGGGCCTCGTCGACGATGACCGCGTCGTAGCGGTCGAGGGGCAGTTCACGGAGCGCATCGCGCGCGAGGAGCACCGTGTCCTCGAAGTCGCAGACGCCCCGACGGCGGAGGTTCGACGAGTACGCCTCGTACAGGTCCCAGACCGCCTGGCGGACCTCGACGGGCAGCGCGTGCTTCCGGCCCACGCGGGCGAGGTCGGCGTACTCGTCGAAGCGCGTCAGACCGCGACCCTTGATGACGTAGGCGACCTCGTCCTCCCAGTAGCGGCGCGTGAAGCGCGCCGCCTTCAGCGGACTGGACGCGCTGATCACGTTCCACGCATCGGAGAACGCGCGCTGTGCCTCCAGGGTTTCGATCGCGAAGGTGACCCCGCGCTCCTTCAGGAGACGGTTGGCGAAGGCGTGGACGTTGACGAAGTCGACGCGGCCGACCATGTCGGGTGCGAGCCGCTCGAGCAGTGACTCGAGGACCGCGGGAAGAGTGCGGATGTAGGTGGTGAAGAGGACGCGACCACCGGTGGCGCGCGCGAGGTAGGCGGCGCGGTGCAGGCCGACCACGGTCTTGCCGGTGCCGGCGGCACCGCGGATGCGAGCGGGGCCGTTGAAGTTGCGGCGGACGAGCTTGGCCTGAGCGGGGTCGAGGAATGCCATCCAGTCCTCGATGGGTGCTTCGAGGACGCCGTCGAGGAGGTGGTCGACTGTTTCGTCGTCGAGCGTCGGAACCTGCTCACGGGGGAGTACCGGTGCGGGGACGACGAGCTGCTGCGCCGCCGCCGGTGCCTCGCCGATGACGGGGAAGTGCTCGAGGAGCGCGGCGAGGACCTCGTCGACGCGCTTCGCGGAGAGCCGTGCGCCGCGCTTCGTGATGTGTCCGATCAGGTCGTGTACGCCGACGATGTCGACGGAGGCAACCCTGGCGTGCATCTTCTTCTGGCCGGCGAGGGCGGCGACCGCGTGGACCTCGCCAGGCGCGAGACCGATGTCCACGAGGGCGGCCTCGGTGCTGTACGCGAGGTCGGCGAGGCGGGCGATGTCGTCGGTGACGTCCTCCTGGCCGCGGGTGATGCGGTCGTTGTGGACGGCGACGTCGCGCCATGCCTTGGTGTCGACGATGAAGACGCCGGAGCGGCCGACGACGACCATGTCGACCTGGGCGGTGCGGCTGCCGGGCCAGCGGCGGTCGGCGAGGAGGTGGTAGCCGATGCCGGCGAGTGGGGCGAGTATCCGAGCGGTCTCGCTCTCGGTGCGTTCGGCGATCTCGTAGCGGGAGGCGCGTTGCTCGGCGTCGTCAGCGCGGCGGCGGTGCTCGGCTGCGAGGCTTCGCTGGCGGCGGGCTTCAGCGCCTGCCGATTCTCCGGCCATCGTCATGGTGCGTTCCCCGGGGATCCTGTGCGTCGCAGCGCGCGTCGTCCCCTGGGCGTGCGGTGCTGAACCATCCTCGTGGATGTGGGGCGCGCGGGGTCAGTACCCGTTTGGGGTGCAAGTGAGTTGCGCTCTGGTGCTCAACGGAGATGCTGTCCGCGACGTCCGCGCTGCTACCGTCTCGGCATGGCCGAAGACGAACTCCAGGAAGAACTCCGCGCGTTCGTCCGAGAACGCGAATGGGCGCAGTTCCACACCTCGGAGAACCTCGCGAAGAGCATCTCGATCGAAGCGGCGGAGCTGCTCGAGTGCTTCCAATGGGATGCGGAGGGTGACGAGTCGCGGGTGCGCGGCGAGCTTGCGGACGTCCTCACGTACTGTTTTCTCTTGGCCGACCGGGTCGGTGTCTCGCCCGACGCTCTCATCCGGGAGAAGCTCGCCGTGACGCGGACCAAGTACCCGGTTGAGCGAGCTCGAGGGCGGAGCACCAAGTATGACCAGCTTTGACATCGAGAAGCTGCCCTTCACCGCCGAGCATCTTCGGTCTTGGCGAGACGTCGACCATCGCTTCATCAACTGGCCGGTCGTGTACATCCTCGACGACGGGAAACGGGTCTACGTCGGGGAGACGTTGAACACGGCCGCCCGCATGCGTCAGCACCTGGACTCCCCTGAGCGCGGAGCGCTGAAGGCGGTTCGCCTCGTGCTCGATGACACCTTCAACAAGTCCGTCTGCCTCGATCTTGAGTCGCAACTCATCGCTCTGCTCGCCGCAGACGGCAAGTACACGGTCTTGAACAGCAACAAGGGGATCGTCGACGCCGAGTACTACGACCGGCCTCGTTACCGCGAGACGTTCCGGGAAATCTTCCATGCCCTGCGGCGACAGGATGTGTTCACGCGGAGCTTGCCGGAGATCGAGAACCGGGAACTCTTCAAGCTGTCACCGTTCAAGGCCCTCAATCGTGATCAAGCGGTCGTGATGGAGGACATCCTCGAGGGCCTGTTCGACGATTGGGAGCTCGATGCAGCTGCGCCGATCGCAGTTCAGGGTGACCCCGGCACGGGCAAGACCATCGTCGCGGTCTACCTCCTCAAGCTCCTCCGTGACATCGCTGCAGGAAGGGGATTCGACGATCTCGAGAGCGACGCGCTGTTCTCCGACTTCTTCACCGAGGAGAATCGCAACCGCTTGAGCAGCGCGCGGCTCGGGCTCGTCGTGCCGCAGCAGGCACTGCGCGCATCGCTCAAACGCATCTTTGCGAAGACTCCGGGGCTCGACAAGGGGATGGTTCTGACACCGTTCGAGGTGGGGCAGAGCGATGAGCGATGGGACCTGCTCGTCGTGGACGAGTCTCATCGGTTGAATCATCGAGCCAACCAAGCTTCCGGCATGCAGAACAAGAACTTCGGCGAGATCAACCGGAAGCTCTTCGGTGAGGACGCGGACCACCTGACCCAGGCCGACTGGATCCGTAGACAGAGTCGGCACCAGATCTTCCTGATCGACTCCGACCAGAGTGTCCGACCGGCCGACCTCCCGCAGAGCACGCAGAGGGCACTCATCGCAGGGGCTCGCGAAGCGGATCGCCACTACCGGCTCTTCACACAGATGCGAGTGCGAGGTGGCTCGGATTACGTGTCGTTCGTTCGCGGGTTGCTCCGTGGTGAGCAGCGGGAGCGAGCGGACTTCGGCGACTACGAGCTGCGCTTCTTCGACGACCTGGGGGAGATGCACGAGGCAATCCGTGCACGCGACGCCGAGGTGGGGCTCGCACGCCTCGTGGCCGGGTACGCATGGGAATGGAAGAGCAAGAACGACGCGGACGCCTACGACATCGAAATCGACGGGCAACGCCTGAGGTGGAACCAGACGCAGAAGGACTGGATCACGTCAGCGGGCGCGTTGGAGCAAGTCGGTTCGATCCACACTGTGCAGGGCTACGACCTGAACTACGCGGGAGTCATCATCGGCCCGGACCTGCGCTTCGATCCGGAGACCCAGCGGATCGTGTTCGATCGGACGAACTACTTCGACAAGAAGGGCATGGAGAATAATCCGCGCCTCGGTATCGCGTACTCGGACGACGACATCCTTCGGTTCGTGTCCAACGTCTACGCGGTCCTCATGACGCGAGGAGTGCTCGGGACGTACGTTTACGTCGTGGACCCAGCTTTGCGCGAGCGGCTGCGAGAGGCCATGCGGGACGGGTGAGTCGAGCTCGCCGTCCACAGAACAAGCCACCAATGCTGGGGGCGGCTGAAGGGAGGCATGACTCACTATGGTGAGGTCGTGAGCAGTTCCCTCTACGCCGTCCCCAACGCCACGTGGCCAAATCTCGAGGTGGCAGGGGAGTCGCAGTACGAAGCGTCCATCCGTGCCCTACTTGGGCGCCTGGCCAAGGACCAGGACAAGGAGTTACAGACCGAGGCGCTCCTTGTTCCAGAGCCCGACAACCCCTATGATTCGCGCGCGATCAGCGTACGGGTCCAGGGCGCGGTAGTGGGGTACCTGACTCGCGCGGATGCCCGAGCATTCGCTCCGATCCTGCACCGACTTGCCGCGTCGGGAGTGACTGCGGTCGTTCCCGCAAGAGTTTGGGGCGTATTGCGCGATGACTGGGAGGGCAAGGGAACCCGCTTCCACTCGAATGTTCGAGTAGCGCTTCCAGAACCGCACCTCATCGTGCCGCTGAATGACGGCCCATCCGAGCCGTACTCGATCCTGCCCTGGGGGTCGGGGTTGCAGGTTACGGGCGAGGAAAAGCACTTTGACGTTCTCGCTCCATTTGCCGGTCAAGCGGACCGGTCTTTGTTGCTGGTAACGCTGCATCGAGGAAGCGAGGAGAAGGCGCGTGGTGGGCAGCGCGAGTTCATCGAAGTACGTGTGAACGGGCAGCGGGTTGGGGAGCTGAGTACTCAGTCGTCTCGGCACTACTTCGCGCTCGTTGACCACCACGCCGCGAAGGGCCTCACCGTCGCAGCATGGGCACACCTCAAAGGCTCAGCTCTTGCCGCGGAGGTCGTGCTGCAGGCTTCGAAGGCCAGCGAAGTTGAGAATTCATACTTGGATGGTGACGCCCGGACAATGGCACAACTCGTTGCACCCGCGGCCAGCTACGATGTTCCACCGTCCTACACTGGACTCCCTCGCTCGGCGTCTCCGCAACGGACCGAGGCGACCCCGAGGAAAGCGCCGGGAACCGCGCCGTCGGCCGGGAAGAAGCAAGTAGCTGCGGCAGCGAAATCGGGATGTGCCGTGGTAGGCGTGGGGCTCCTCAGCCTCGGTGGTGGCCTGGTGACCGCGGTCCATCAGTTTCTCAGCTGATCTCGCTCTGGTCATTGTCCGCCACGCTGTGGTCACGACCGCTTCCGCGGACTGTGCAGGCCGCGCCCTGGGCTGACCGGAACGTCAATTCCCCTCGGAGGTGCCGCTGCGTCTCGGACAAGCTCGCAACCGTGGCCGGTGTCCCTCGCCGTTCAGTCCGATGTGCTCGCTCTTCCTCGCTGCCGGCCTTTCACCGCTCGCGACGCTGCGGCTCGCCCGGTTACGCTGGCGCGG
The DNA here is from genome assembly GCF_044755625.1 of Curtobacterium sp. NPDC092190. Classification (NCBI taxonomy): domain Bacteria; kingdom Bacillati; phylum Actinomycetota; class Actinomycetes; order Micrococcales; family Microbacteriaceae; genus Curtobacterium; species Curtobacterium sp. NPDC092190. The sequence continues at coordinate 17,444 of NZ_JBIVRJ010000001.1, forward strand.
CGGAGCGAGCATCGAGTGGCGCATCGCGTTGGCGGCACACCGGCCGGTTCGGGGACCCGAAGGCGTCGAAAAAGCAGAGCAGTGCGACGCAGCGGAGCGCGGAAGCGGATCGGCGCTCGAGGGGTGATTCGCTCAAGCAAGTTCACACGTCAGCCGGCTGCCGAGCCCCGGTACGCGGACCACGCCGCCGCCGCCGCCGCCCGGGCGGCGGCGCTCAACGGCGTCTACGCGCAATGTCCGGTGAGCCCCATCTGGGGTTAGTCAAGGGGATAGCTTTCTTGGCGGCAGATGTCAGAGTGCAGGCCATCCAGCACGACCATTCTGATTGGAGAGCGCCCCGCGAGGTGCTCGACTTCGCTGCTAAGGGTCGGGTAGACATCGCCCGCCAATGCGAGGTGTTGAGGGAGGGGTGTCTCATCGGCTTCTGTGGCCGTTGATCGGTGACGCCCCGCTAGGACGTGGCAGACCAACGTTCCCATGCATCCTCCAGAGCCTTCCTGCTGGGCTGAAGCGGGAGATGGCTGAGGTTGCTCCGGATCACCCGCGACTTGCCCTTGTTTTGCTGAGCCCTGAACACAACCTCGGTTGTCAGGGGTTCGAAGGCGTACCATCCCGCGTCGTACATTCGGTGGTGATTGCTGCAGAGCGGGATCCCATTGCGGGCGTCATCGGAGCCCTGTAAGGCTTTAGCGCGGATGTGTGCGGCTTCGATGACGGGCTCCGCGTCGAGGTCGCACACAGCGCAACGAGCTCCGTACCTCTGCAGTACTGCAAATGCGAATCGCGCTTGGTTCGGTCTTGCTTTGCGTCGTTGCCAACGAGTCTCGACGTCATCGATGACGAGCTCGAACTCGTCGTTCTCATCATTCCCAGGCTCTGGCGGAAGCGGATCATCGTCCAGGAACGTGATGAGTACCGAACCCCGCGCAATGTCGACGCTCTCGACGACTGCGCGGCGGACCGATCGGGACGCCGGTCGGGCACCCGGCAGGATTACGAACACCGGCATCGCCAGCTCGTAAGCACGAACGGTGGCCGCAATTTCCGCCTGATCTCTACCTTCACGCGTGGTCCGCGGCAGCCGGTAGATGACTCCGTGTACATTGCGCTCGTTAGCGTAGGCCTGTCCGAGATCGAGAAAGGAGACTGCAACGCCAGCGGGGGCGATCGCACTTTTCGTTGTGGCCACGTCGACATAGATTCCGCGCCCACCCGCTCGCAGGTGTAACGGTTCCAGTGCCCTCGGGAGGATGTCGTCCGGGGCTCCAGCAGCCTTCGCGGCGACCCACATGTCCTCGCGACGTCGTATCTCAGCGTTCCGAGCTGCGAGTCGCGGCAGGTCTATGCGGGAGGGATCGAAGCCGTCGGCTAGCGCCCAGACGCCGTCCGAACGAGCCTGCAACACTCCGCGTTCCACCAGCCGTTGTCGTTCGAAGCTGACGCGATTTCGCCACTTTGTTTCGAACTGCCTGGTGTTCTGGGGTGAGATGTCCTCTGTTGTCCACTGGCCGGCGTAAAGCACGTCGAGTGCGTCGAGTGCTTGGGCCCTCGTCGAGGAGCCCCCTACTCCAGCAAGGTAGGTGAGGAGCCGATCCCGGAGTGTCGAGTGGGAAGTGAGCGTCACTTTTACATCTTGCCTGCTATGTCTAAGCGCGGCAGCAGGTTGGAAGCTGGCCTCGTGCGCGTGCCTGGGTGTCGCATGTAAGAAGGCGACTGCAAATGGCTGGTAGGACGCCAGCGTCCTGCTGCCGGGACCATCGTCGGCGAAGAGGATGGACGTCGTCCTGCAAGACAGTCTGGATAGACCGAGGTCCTCGCTGTCCGTGAAGTGCAGGAGCCGCAGGTCGGTGGGGCTCCGAGTGAGGTGCTCGTCGTGCGACCCTGGGAGACGCTGAGGTAGCTGCCGGCGGCCGGGCAGCGCAATCCGCTGACCTGTCGTCCTGGCGGCTTGACGCAGCGAAGCGGTCTTCTTCCTTAGTGATCCCGGTGAGAGACATTGATGTCCCTCTGGTCGGAGGCCGGCCTGTCGGGTCCCGCCCCTAGGCTCGGAGAGCACCAGACGACACGGGGGAGCGCATGCAGATCACTACCGACGGGCAGGCCCTCCTCAGCCCGAGCGACCTCAGCACGTGGGCGACCTGCGAGTGGGCGTTCCTCCGCCGCCTCGACGCCAAGCTCGGCCGCGGTGGCCCCCTGCCCGACGAGCACGACGACATGCTCGAGCGCACCGCGCGCCTGGGGGACCAGCACGAGCTCGACTACCTCGAGATCCTCAAGCAGACCCGCGACGTCGTCGAGTTCGAGCGACCCCAACCATCTGACTACGGATCAGAAGCTCGAAGAGCAATCAAGGCGTTCAAGGACGGCGCCGACGTCCTCTACCAACCCACCTTCCACGACCCGCCCACCCCCGACCGCCCGGGCTTCATCGGCTTCGCCGACTTCATCCTCCGCAACGACCAGGGCGCCTACGAGGTCTACGACACCAAGCTCGCCCGCCACGCCAAGATCAGCGCCCTCCTCCAGCTCGCCGCCTACGCCGAGCAGATGCAGGCGCACGGCATCCCCACCGGCGAGCAGGTCCACCTCGTCCTCGGCGACCGCACGACCACCACGCACGACCTCGCCGACATCGCTCCGGTGTACCGCACGCAGCGCGCCGAGCTCGAGCGGGTCATCGCCGAGCGGATGCGCGAGACCGAGGAACTGCAGTGGGGCGACCCTCGCTACTCCAGCTGCGGCCGCTGCACCATCTGCCAGACCCAGGTGCAGCAGCACCGCGACCTGGTCCTCGTCGCCGGCATGCGCCTCGACCAGCGGACGAAGCTGATCCGGCAGGGGGTGCGGACGATCGACGACCTGGCGGACCGCACCGCGGCCGTGCCCGGCATGTCGCGGTCGACGCAAGATCGGCTGGTCCGTCAGGCGCGCCTCCAGACCGAGAGCGAAGCCGAGCAGCAAGCAAGCCGAGCCCAGCAGGGACCGACCAAGCCGCGCTTCGAACTCCACGACCCCCGCGCCCTCGACGCGATCCCGGAGCCCGACCCGGGCGACGTCTTCTTCGACTTCGAGGGCGACCCCCTCCACACCGAGGACGGCGTGCACTGGGGCCTCGACTACCTGTTCGGCCTGGTCGACGACCGCGCCGACTTCACCGCCTTCTGGGCGCACACGATCCGCGACGAGCGGCAGGCGCTGGTCGACTTCCTCGCCTTCGTCAAGGAACGCCGCGCGCAGCACCCGGGCATGCACGTCTACCACTACGCCGCGTACGAGCGGACGCACCTGCTGTCCCTCGCCGCCCGGCACGGCGTGGGGGAGGACGACGTCGACGACCTGCTCCGCGCCGGCGTCCTCGTCGACCTGTACCCGATCGTCCGCAAGGCCCTGGTGGTCGGCAGCCACAGCTACTCGATCAAGAAGCTCGAGCCGCTGTACATGGGCGATGACCTCCGCCTCAGTGACGTCACGAACGCCGCCGACAGCATCACCGCCTACGTCGAGGCCATCGAGGAACTCCGGGGCGGCGACCCCGCGACCGGCCAGCGCATGCTCGACCAGGTCGCCGACTACAACGCCTACGACTGCCGCTCGACCCTGCGGCTCCGCGACTGGCTGCTGTCGCTCCGACCCCTGCGCACGGAGCCCGCGACCGAGGACACGGAACTCCTGCCGCCGATCCCCGTCGAGCGCGAGCCGAACCCCGTGTACACGGCACTCGCCGCGCAGATCGCGGACGTCGACCCCCTCGACCGAGACGCCGACCAGACCGCCCTGGCGCTCGCGGCCGCCGCGATCGACTACCACCGCCGCGAGGCCAAGACCTTCTGGCAGGACCACTTCGACCGCCTCCGCAACCCCGTCGACGACTGGGCGGACACCCGCGACGTCCTCGTCGTCGAGCGCGCGTCCGTCGAGCGGGACTGGGACACGCTGCCGCGTGCCCGTTCGCAGTCACGGGAGATCCGCCTGTCCGGGACGCTCGCGCCCGGTTCGCGCATCCGGCCGGGAGGCACGCCCCACCTCGTCTACGACGACCCACTCCCGCCGTCGGTCACCGCTCCGGCGCCGGGTTCGAAGGGCGCGTCGGCTCGCGCAGTCGTGCTGGACGCGGCCGACAACGGCGACGCGTTCGAGGTCCTGGTGAAGGAGAGCCTGCCGGTCGGCGGCGGCGAGCCGCACCACGACTACCCGGTCGCCCTCGCGCCGGCTGCTCCGCCACGGGCGAAGCCGCAGCCCGAGGCGATCGCCGAGTGGGGCCAGGAGGTCCTCGACGCCCTGCCGGCGATGCTGCCCGACCCGGCGCTCGACCTGCTCCGCCGGGTCCCGCCGCGCGGTGCACTCGCCCCGGTCGCCGGCGACGACACCGTCTCGGCGGTCGTCACGACGCTGCTCGGGCTCGACCGGTCGTACCTGGCGATCCAGGGCCCTCCCGGCACGGGCAAGACGTACGTCGGGTCGAACGTCGTCGCGCGGCTCGTCCGCGAGCACGGCTGGCGCGTCGGGGTCGTCGGACAGTCGCACGCGACTTCGGAGAACTTCCTGTCCTCGGTCGTTCGGGCCGGGGTGCCCGCCGACCGCGTGGTGAAGGTGCCGAAGTCCGGCGCGACCGAGGACGAGCTCGAGGCCGCCGCGTGGACCCCGGTGAAGAACAACGCCGCCGTCGCGGCCTTCCTGTCCTCGTGCGCGGAGACCGGCACCGGGGGAGTCGTCGGCGGCACCGCGTGGACGTTCGCGAACGAGGGCACGATCCCGCGGCGCTCCCTCGACCTGCTCGTGGTCGACGAGGCCGGGCAGTTCTCGCTCGCCCCGACCATCGCGTCCTCGATCGCCGCGCAGCGCCTGCTCCTGCTCGGCGATCCGCAGCAGCTGCCCCAGGTGTCGCAGGGGTCGCACCCCGAGCCGGTCGATCAGTCGGCGCTCGGGTGGCTGGCGGACGGCGAGCACGTGCTCCCGCCCGAGTTCGGCTACTTCCTCGCGCACACCCGGCGCATGGAGCCCGCGCTGACGGCATCGGTCTCGGGCCTGTCGTACGACGGGCAGCTGACGTCGATCGTGAGTGGTCGGCACCTGGACGACCTCGACCCCGGCGTCCACCCCGTGCCGGTCGTGCACAGCGGCAACACGACGTCGTCGGAAGAGGAGGCTGCACGGGTCGTCGAGCTCGCCCAGAACCTGATCGGCCGCCGGTGGGTCGACGGTGAGGTGTCACGGACACTCACGGACGAGGACGTCATCGTCGTCGCGCCGTACAACGCGCAGGGCGCCCTGATCCGCGAGGCCCTCGACCGCGCCGGACTCCGCGGCACGCAGGTCGGCACGGTCGACATGTTCCAGGGACGCGAAGCCGTGGTGTCCATCACGTCGCTCGCGGCCTCGAGCGCGGCGGACATCCCGCGCGGACTCGACTTCCTGCTCATGCCGAACCGGCTCAACGTGGCGCTGTCCCGGGCGCAGTGGGCGGCGTACCTCGTCTACTCGCCCGCGCTCACCACGGGGTTGCCGCCGTCGATCAGCGGGCTGTCGTTGCTCTCGCGGTTCATCGAGCTGACCCAAGTCGGCAGCGCGTAGCGCCAAGCCATCGGCTTCCTTCGGATGGACTGCACCTAAGCAAGAAGATCGTTCTCCCACAGACTCGAAACGGTAGCTACGGATCGCGTGAAGAAGTAGGCTTCCGGACATGGACTTGAGCGCGGTATTGATCCGAGCGACCCAGGTGTTACGAATTCTGGCGACCTATGACAGGCCCATACATTATGAGGGTGTCGTAGCGAATGCAGGCGCACGCGAGGCGACAGATCTGTCCGATACGGACAACAGGAATCTGTCTGTTCAAGCGATGAATCTCGTGGAGGAGATTGGATTTGCTCATCGACCTGAACCCTTCGGTGTTGAGCTGACGAAGGCTGGTCGAAGCTCAATTGCCAAGCGCCCTGACGCGCCCATCGATGATGAATCGAAGGAAGTCGTAGAGTGGTTCAACCAACAGCAGTTCAACGAGGCTCTCTCTAAGGGAGTTTGGACATCGACGAACACTTTTACTAGGCTGTCCCTACGCGATTGGCGCCAATTCGAGAATGTCGACATAATCTTCCATGACCGGCTCACGGTTCTAACGGGCGTCAATGCGGCCGGTAAGACGACTCTACTGAATCTTTTAGCGCCGCACTTCAGTTGGTCAAGTCAGATATTGACTGGCAGTAGGAAGGTGCAACAGAATCACCCTGCCGCTATTGGCAAACTGGTGTATAGCAACAATGCGGTCGCGTCACTGGTTGTGCCCGATGAAGGGCAATCCGGCGTAGCCGTGACCAGTCCGCACTTGATTGAGCAGCAGCAAGTGTCTGGTGTCTATATCTCGTCGCACCGATCAGTAAGTGGTTATATGCCGCTGCAGCATCTTCCGGCCCGCTTCTCTGAAGCGGACGCATTGCTGCAGGAATTCTCGTCCGAGATTCAGATGAGATACCAAGGGGCGCCATCGCAATTTTCGCCCCTATATCGAATGAAAGAGGGATTGGTATCAGCTGCGCTTTATGGGTACGGCAACGACGCGGTGCGCGCCAATGATGAAGCCCGTTCAGTTTGGGAGGGTTTCCAAGCGATCTTAAGGAAGATTCTGCCGTCGGAACTGCGCTTTCGTCGACTGATGGTGGTTGATGGTGAACTTTTCTTTGTTTGCGCCGACTACGACTTCCCTCTCGAGGCAGCGTCCGGCGGCATAAGCGCACTTCTGGAACTGGCTTGGCAGATATTCCTCCGTAGTAAAAAAGCTAAAGCTTTCACGGTTATCATCGACGAGCCCGAGAATCATTTGCATCCTGCCGTGCAGCGCTCCTTCATGCCAGCTCTTCTCAGGGCGTTCCCGCGAGTTCGCTTCATTGTCGCGACGCACAGTCCGTTCGTTGTTACGGCTGATGCTGAGGCTTACGTCTACACCCTGGAACGAGCCAAGTCCGGAAAGGTTGTATCGCGCAGACTAGATTCCGTTAATGCAGCGGCGACACCGGACGAGACTTTGACCCGAGTTCTTGGGTTGAAAAGCCCCTTAGCGATTTGGGTGGAACAAGGAGTTGCGCAAGCGCTGTCCGATGTTCCAAGGGAGCCAACGGTGGAAGATTTGCGTAAGTTGCGAGAGCGTTTTGAGGCGGTTGGGCTTGATCGGCAATTCCCGGCGGCTCTTGAAGCCTTGGAACGAAACAGCAGTCTGTGAGAACACTGGTGCGGGGCGAGGCTCCACAAGTGCTTGAGCGCGACAGGGAGCAGCTCGCTGCAGCCTTCAGGCGGAGAGGAAAAAGCTCCTGGCGCCACACCGAGATTGTCCGAGCACTGCAACGTGATGCCGAGAATAAGTGCATGTACTGCGAGTCGTTCATCGACGATGTCAGCTATGGAGCGGTTGAACACATTTTGCCGAAGTCGCGGTTCGAGCATCTGGCTCTCGAATGGAGCAATTTAGGCTACTGCTGTCCACGTTGCAATACGAACAAGGGTGCGTATTGGAGCGAGGACGACGAACTTCGTGTACTCGATCCATATACGGATGAAATTGAGAGTGCTCTGATGATTGTGGGGCCAGTCGTATTGCCCCGTAGTTGAAGCGTTCGTGGCTCGCTCACGCTCATGAAACTGAAATTCAAGGACAATCCCGGTCTAATCATGGGGCGCATGAGAGCTATTCAAGCTCTCGAGGAGCTTATCGTGCTCTGGGAACGTGAACACAGACCGGCCCATAAGCAATTTAAAGCCGAGTTGATCGACGATGCGTGCGGGACATCGGTCGAATACACCGCAGTATTGCGCGCGTACGCGACTTATCGCGGTTATCCTGTTTCGGCTTGATAGTCCAATGGGCGCCCGTCTTTAGCGGATGTCAGCGCCAATGAGAGACTCGAGCTTGCTGTCCCTGTTCCGCCTGTCCGATGCAGCGGGCGTCCCCATCCTCGTGCAGCCGCTGCTCGTCGTAGCGGCGGAACGCATAAGCTTCGGCAAGAAGCGTGCGCCCGTGGTCGTGCTGACCCCGGAGCAGGTGCGGCCGTGGATCGCCGGACTCGAGCGTGCTCACTCGGACGAGGCGGTCCGCTACCTCTCGATGCTCGCGGAGGACCGCCGGACGTGGCACGCGACCGCGGTCGTGCTCGACGACACGCTCCGTCTCGAACAGCGCTTCGATCGGCTGCTCCGCGAGATCGAGGACGCGCGTACCCGACGACGTCGGGCGACGCTCGCCGTGGTGCTCGGCGCCGTCACGCTACCCGCTGCCGGACTGATGGCCCTCTCGGGTCTGGCGACGATCCTGATGGGGAGCTGACGAGCGGACCGACCGCCGCGGGTACACCGTCGGTCCGGGACGTCGACGTGCAGCCGATCAGGACCCGACGTCGCTGAGCACGCCCGCGATGCCCGTGATCGTCGCGTTCGCGATGGCCCACACGAGCGGCGCGACCAGGACCGCGGCGATCAGCACGCCGAAGAGCAGCCCCGGCGACGATCGGTCGGCTGCGGGCAGGCGGTTCCGCCGGCGGATCAGGACGGCCGCCACGACCGCCGCCCCCACGACGTAGACGACCGCGACCATGAGTGCGACGAGCAGCAGCATCGGAGTTCCTCCCCGACTCGGTGCGAAGCGGTCAGCCTAGCGAGCTACCGCCCGCGCGGCCGCCGTCAGTCTTCGTCCTCGACCGGGATCTGCCCATGCATCTGCGCCCGGATCCCCGCGAGCACGTCGGCGTGCAGGAAGTTGGCGTCCTCGGTGCTGGTCGGGTCGACGACGATGCCGAACTCCTCGGGCACCGCGGTCACGAGCTCGGCCATGCGGACCGGGCGGGCCTCGGTGCCGGGGACGCCCTCGGTGAGTTCGGCGGGGTCGGTGAACACCGGGACGAACGGCAGGTCGCGGATCATCACGTGCGCGATGCTCCCGCCCTCGGGATCGCCCGCGGGCTTCCACGGCACCCACGCGGCACTGCCGAGGAATCCCTGCGCCGAGGATGCCATGCGGCGCCGCAGGGCTCCGGCGGGCGACTCGGTCTTGCCGGCACCGGGGCCGAACGCCGACCCGCTCGTGTCGTTGCTGCTCATGGGGTTCCCTCCGCCGTGGTCTGCCCGGCCATGCTCCCACGACGGAGGAGCGGAACCGAATGCGCACTCCGGCCACCGGTGTCGGCGCTCGCGTCTACAGTCCGAGCACGTCCGCACCTCCACGTCAGGAGCACCGTGCCACCACTGCAGTTGACCCGACGGTCGCTCCTCGCGGGCGCGCTCGGGCTCGGCGCGGCCACCGCCCTGAGCGGGTGCGTCGCGAACAACGGTCCGCAGCCGAGCTCGGCGGCTCCCGGGTCGAAGGCCGACATCGGCGAGGTTGAGGGCACGCTGCGCTTCGCGTTCTGGGGCGGCAGCGACGGCGAGAACAGCGGGTTCGCGCGCGCCAAGGCCGGGTTCGAGGAGCGACACCCGAAGGCGACGATCGAGCTGCAGACGCTGCCGTACGACGGGTTCTTCTCGGGCATCGACCGGGGCATCCTGTCGCGGACGGCCCCGGACGTGTTCCGGGTCGACTACACGAGCATCGGGAAGTACACCTCGCACGGGGTGCTGCTCGACATGACGCCGTACCTCAGCGCCTCCGAGGCGAAGGGGTTCCTGCCGGCGCTGTACGACGCCGTGCGCTTCGAGGGCCGGACGTACGGCGTGCCGCACCAGACCGACACCTCGGCGATCGCGTTCAGCCGGAAGGCCCTCGACGAAGCGGGCATCGGCGCCGTGCCGGACCGGCTCGACGACGCGTGGACGTGGGAGGAGTTCTCCGACGTCAGCACGAAGCTCCGGAAGGCCCTGCCCGACGACAAGTACCCGTTCGCCTACGACTGGACGGCCGCGGGCGCCTACCGCTGGGCGAGCTTCCTGTACCAGGCGGGCGGGTCGCTGCTGACGGAGGACCTGCAGCACTCGGCGGTCGACGGGGACCCGGCGCGGAAGGCGATGGCGTTCACGCAGCGGTTCTTCGACGAGCGGTGGGTGCCGGCGAACAACACCATCAAGACCACGGTCTACTCGGACAACTTCTTCCTCAACCAGACCGTGGCGATGACGTTCATCGGGGACTTCCTCGTGCCCGAGCTCGCGGACGGCGCGAACGGGTACCAGGGCGGGGAGTGGGCGACGACCTACATGCCACGGGACCGGGCGGCGGCGTCGGACCTCGGCGGCAACGCCATCGTCGCGACGCGGGACACCGAGAACCCCGAGCTCGCGGCCGCGTTCCTCAAGTTCGTGGTCGAGGAGGAGCAGATGCGGGACTTCTGCCAGCTCGCGAACGAGCTCCCGACGCTGCAGACCCTGGCCGACCAGACCCTCGACTACGCCGTCCGCCCGGACGTCATGGGCGTGTTCACGCAGCAGGCCACGACGATCACCGAGACGGCCGTGCGCGAGACCGTCGTGCCGGGCTTCGCCTCGATCAACACCGCGCTGCAGGACCAGCTCGAACTCGCGTTCCACGGGCGGAGCACCGAGCAGGCCATCCGCGCCATCGACGCCGCGGTCGACCAGGCGGTGTCCGCGTGACGGGCGCGACCGAGCGCATCGGCGGCGCCACGGCGGGTGGAGCCGTGCGGCGCGGACCGCGGCGGTCCGCCGGGGTCTTCCGTGCCTCCAGTACGGCGGCCGCGTCCGCGTTCCTGCTGCCGAACGTCGTGCTGATCGTCGTCTTCACGCTGCTGCCGCTCGTGTACGCGCTGGTGATCAGCTTCCAGGACCTCGACTCGCTCGGCGGGACGAGCTGGGCCGGCCTCGGCAACTACGCGAAGCTCGTCACCGATCCGGTGTTCTGGCAGTCGGTCTTAAATACCGGCGTGTTCACGCTGTTCACGGTGCCGGTGGGCATGGCGATCGGGCTCGGGATCGCGGTGCTGCTCAACGGCGTGCTGCCGGGCAGGACGGTGTTCCGGACGATCATCTTCCTACCGCTCGTCGTGTCGGGCGTCGCCACGGGCGTGCTCGGCGCGTGGATGTTCGACCAGAACAACGGGTTCATCGACAAGTTCCTCGCGACGCTCGGGCTGCCGCAGGTCGACTGGCAGTCGAGCGGCGGGTGGGCGATGACGGCGGTCATCCTCATGACGCTCTGGCAGCGCATCGGCTTCGACATGCTCATCTACCTCGCCGGGCTGCAGGGCGTCGACCCGGCGGTGCAGGAGGCCGCGTCGACCGACGGCGCGACCGGCTGGCAGCGCTTCCGGCTCATCACGTTCCCGCTGCTCGGCCCCTCGACGTTCTTCCTCCTCGTGATGAACCTCATCTACTCGTTCCAGGTGTTCGACACCGTCTGGGCGATGACCCGCGGCGGGCCCGGGTACGGCACGACGACGGTGGTGTCCTACGCCTACCGGGTCGCCTTCGACGAGCACGGGCCGCAGCTGCTCGGCTACGGCGCGGCGGTCGGCATCGTGATCTACCTCGTGACGCTCCTCATCACGGGACTGCAGTGGCGGTTCAACGCCGGACGGGACCAGACGGACTGATGACCTCATCGACGTGGGACACCGGCGCGACGGCGTCCGGTCGGTCCGCCGCAGCTGCGAGCACCACCGCCACCCGGTCGCCCCGGAAGCGCGGCGGCAAGCTGCTCTGGCTGCGGCTGACCGTCGCGGTGCTCGTCACCGTCGTGATGGCATTCCCGCTGTACTGGATGATCCTCACCGCCTTCTCGGCACGCGCCGACCTGTACGCACCAGGCCTGCAGCTCTGGCCGCAGCACCCCACCCTGCAGAACTTCGTCCGGCCGTTCCAGGAGTTCCCGGTCTGGCGGTGGTTCGCGAACTCGCTGCTCGTGGCGGTCGTCGTCACCGTGATCACGGTGTTCTGCAACCTGCTTGCCGGGTACGCGTTCGCGAAGCTCCGATTCCGCGGCCGGAACGCGCTGTTCCTGGTGCTGCTGTCGACGCTGATGATCCCGCCGCAGGCGATCATCGTGCCGCAGTTCTTCATCTCGATCGGTCTGCACCTGTACGGCGGGCTGTGGGCGGTGATCCTGCCCGAGGCCGCGGCGATCTTCGGGGTGTTCCTGGCCCGGCAGTTCTTCCTCGCCGTGCCCGACGAGCTCATCGAGGCGGCCCAGCTCGACGGCGCCGGACGCTTCCGCACGTTCGTGTCCGTCGTGCTGCCGCAGTGCCGGCCGCTCCTCGCGGTGCTCGTGCTGCTGACGTTCATGGGGGAGTGGAACGCGTTCGGCTGGCCGCTCGTGGCGCTGTCCGGCAACCAGGACCTGTTCACGGTGCCGATCGGCATCGTCGGGACCCTGCAGGGGCAGTACACGTCGGACTACGGCGCGATCATGGCCGTCAACCTGCTCATGATCCTGCCGATCGTCGCGATCTTCCTCGCCTTCCAGCGGTACTTCGTCGAGGGCCTGTCACGGAGCGGCCTCCGGTGACGCCGGGCCCCCGTCCGACGTCCGACGACGCCCGTCGCTGGGTCACGGAGGACTTCGGCGTGCATGCGGTCTCCGTCGACGAGGTCACCGGCGGGACGGACACCTCGGCCGCCGTCTGGCGGATCACCGACCGCGAGGGCACCGCCTGGGCGGCGAAGTGGACCTCGCGCCCGAGCCGGACCGGGACGCGGCTGGTGTCCTCGATGGCCGGCGCCGGCCTCGACGGGACCCCCGCGGTGCGCGCGACGATCGACGGACGGCGCCGCAGCCGCCGGGCCGGCGGCAAGCTGGCGCTCACCCGGTGGTCGGACGGCGAGGACGCCGCCACCGTCGGGCTCGGCCTGGAGGCATGGCGTGCGTACGGCGCGCTCCTCGCGGACGTGCACGCCCACGCCTTCCCCGTGCCGCCCCGCCGGCAGGGTGCACGTCGGGGCATCCGTCGCCGCCGGCGCCGTTACCGCGCCGAGATTCGCGCCCTCGACGCCGCCGCCGTGTCCGGCTCCGACCCGGTGCTCGACCTGTGGCGGGACGCGCGGGACCGCGTCGACCTGCTGCTGCGCGGGACACAGCTCGAACCGGCCGCGGTGGGAGCCCCCGTGCCCTGTCACGGCGACCCGCACCTCGGCAACGTGCTCGTCGAACCCGACGGCTCGCTCCGGCTGGTCGATTGGGACGAGGCCGTCGTCGGACCGCGCGAGATCGACCTGCACCTGGTCGAGTTCAGCGTGCTGTTCGCACCCGCGACACCGGAGCAGCTCGCGGCCTTCCGCACCGGGTACGGCCCCGTCGAGCTCGACGAGTGCCGGCTCGTGCGGTACGCCTGCATCCGGGCGCTCGAGGACCTGACCTCGACGATGACGGCCGCCCTGGCGAGCACCGGAGCCGACCGGGACGAAGCACTCCGGGTGTCCACGGGCATCCTGGCGCCGACGGGCTCGGCGTCGCTCGTCGAGCCACGGCTGTGGGAGGCCCTCGTCTCGCAGGGCGTCTGACGACGACGGCGCCCGAGCCACGAGGTGGGCCGGGCGCCGGACGGACCACGCTCAGTACTTGGCCGACTGCCCGCCGTCGATCGGGACGACCGTCGCGTTGACGTACGAGGCGTCGTCGGACAGCAGGAAGGCGACGACGGCGGCGATCTCGGGGGCCTCACCGTAGCGCTTCGTGGGGTTGACCTGGATGAACTCCTCGGCGGCCTTCCGCGGGTTCTCCGCGTCGATCTGCTTCATCGAGTTCTCGACCATCGGCGTCCAGATCGCACCGGGGGCGATGGCGTTGATGCGGATGCCGTACTGGCCGTACTCCACGGCGGAGTTGCGGGTGAGGCCGACGACACCGTGCTTGGCGGCCGCGTAGCCGGACTGGTTGCCGATGCCGCGGATGCCACCGACGCTCGCGGTGTTCACGACCATGCCCGAGCCCTGCTCGCGCATGACCCGCAGCACCTTCTCGAGCCCGAGGAACACGCCACGGAGGTTGATCGACACGACCTTGTCGAACTCGGCGGCGGTGAAGGACTCGGTGGGGTTCTGCTTGCCCTCGATGCCGGCGTTGTTGAAGAAGCCGTCGATGCGGCCGAAGCGCTCGGTGGTGGCGGTGACGTAGGCGTCGACCTGGGCCTCGTCGGAGACGTCGGCGACGGTGGTGAGCACCTGGGCGTCGGGGGTCGCCTCGAGGACGGCCTCCTTCGTGGCCTCGAGTCCCTCGCTGGAGACGTCGACGAGTGAGAGCTGCGCGCCCTCGGCGGCCAGGCGGACGGCGGTCGCGCGGCCGAGGCCGGAGCCGCCGCCGGTGATGAGGACGACGCGGTCGGTGAAGCGGGTGGTGGATGTCATGGATGGCCTCCTGCGGTCTTCGACGATGAAGGGCTCGGGTCCAGCGGTGGGTCGACGAGTCCGTTCGATGCATCTGCATCGATAGCTCTAGGCTACACCTGTCGTTTTGCTCGGTCGGTCAGTCGCTCAGCAGCGCGCGAGCACCCGCTCCATCGCGTCGCGCTCCGCGGGCGCCACCCAGAGCCGGTACGTCGTCTTCACCGTGATCTGGTGCTCGACGTAGGTGCAGCGGAACGCCGTGTCCGCGGGCAGCCACGTCGCCGCGTCGCCCGAGCGCTTCTGCGCGTTCGAGTGGCCGTCGACGGCGAACAGGTTCGCGGGGTCGTTCGCCAGGGCTTCGCGCTGCTCCTGCGTCAGCTGCTGTGCGCCGGTGCGCCACGCGTTCTCGAGCGCGACGACGTGGTCGATCTGCACGAGGGTCGACGTCCGGTTCCCGCGGACGAAGTCCACCCGCTCGCCGGTGTAGGGGGAGACCAGCGTGCCGCGCAGGACCTTGCAGGGCCCCTGCCGCTCGATGTTCGTCAGGTCGCGGGCGAGCACGTCGTTCCGGGTGTCGCAGCCGTTGTGGTCGACGTCGAGCCAGGCGGTGCCGAAGCGGGCCTCGCGGTCGTAGCCGGTCGCGGCGGCCTTGCCCTTCACGGGCAGGGCAGCGAGCTCGCGGCGGGCGGTCGCGGCTGGGGTCGCGTCGGTCGGGCTGGTCGCCTCGGTCGGGCTGGTCGGCTCGGTCGCGTCGACGGTCGGCCGGGAGGCGCTGCCCGCCTCGGGCCCACCGCCCGCGTCGGCCGTCGGTGCGGTGGTGATCGTCGGTGCGGCCGTCGACGAGGACGTCCCGTCCGCGGCGGCGTCGGCGTCCGCGTCGGTCACTCCGGTGGTGTGCAGCAGCCATCCGGCGAGGGCGACGACCGCGACGAGGCCGAGCGACGTCAGCGATGCCCGAGCCCTGCGGCGCGAGGAGGTGGAACGGGCGGAACGCGGACGGCGTCGACGGGACGTCATGGGGAGGCCTTCGGTGGTGCGGTGGAGCGGGCCCGGGTGGACCGTCCACGATCATCCCGTGCGGCACCGACGAACCAGGGCGTAGACACGGGGCATGACCGATCACGCGAACCCCTCCGTGCCCGTCACCGGTGGATCGATGCCGCTCCTCGGCTTCGGCACCTGGCAGATCCCCGACGCCGACGCCCCCGCCGCCGTGGGCGCTGCGCTCGAGGCCGGCTACCGCCACATCGACACCGCCACGGGCTACTCGAACCAGCGCGGCGTGGGGAAGGCGCTCGCCGACGCCGGCCTGGCCCGCGACGACGTCTTCGTCACCACGAAGCTCCCGCCGGACAACGCCGACCGGGTGCGCCAGACCATCGAGGAGAGCCTCGAGCAGCTCGGGCTCGACCACCTCGACCTGTGGCTCGTGCACTGGCCGCCGAACGGCGAGGCCCGACCCGACGTGTGGGAGCAGGTCGTCCAGGCGCAGGCCGACGGGCTGACCCGGGCGGTGGGCGTGAGCAACTACTCGCTCGCGCAGATCGACGAGCTGACCGACGCGACCGGGACGACCCCGGCCGTGAACCAGATCCGGTGGAGCCCCGCCGAGTACGACGCCGAGGTCGCCGCGGGGCTGCACGAACGTGGCGTGGTGCTCGAGGGCTACAGCCCGTTCAAGGCGAGCAACCTGCAGGACCCGACGCTCGTCGAGATCGCGGAGGCGCACGACGCCGACAGCGCGCAGGTCGTCGTCGCGTGGCACGTGGCGCACGGGTTCGTCGTGATCCCGAAGTCGTCCAACCCGGAGCGCATCCGGTCGAACGCACTCGGGGCGCACCTCGAGCTGACCGCCGACGAGGTGTCGCGGATCGACGGTCTCGCCGGCTGACCCGGTCGTGACGGCGGGCTCAGGTCGGGAACGGCCAGGGCCCGCCGTCGTCGTACGGCTCGGCGAGGTCGAGGCCCTCGGCCTGAGCGATGCGGCGGAGCTTCCGGTCGAAGGTGGCGAGCTGGCCGTGCACGGCCTGCGCCGTGACGAGGACGACCGCATCCGGCGTGCCGAGTCGGCGGCTGGCGCGCATGTCCGCCGCCTGCCGTGCGGTACGGCCCGTGACCGGGACGACCGACACGCCGAGTCGTTCGATGGTGCCGCGCTCACGGTCGGCGTGCCCCCGGGACGCCGGTCGCACGAGCATCTCGGCGAGGGTCAGGGCCGAGGTGCAGAACTCGTCCCACGCGTGGTCCTCGACCAGGTCGTACGCGCGCTCGTGCAGGCCGTCGCCCTCGTCGAGCAGCGCGATCACGACGTTCGCGTCGAGGACCATCACCGTGCCGGCCGCCTCCGCCGATGCCCCTCGGACGCGCTCGACCAGACGCCTCGGCTGCCGCCGAAGGAGCCGCCGAGCGTGACCTCGGTGCCGTTGCGCAGCCGGAAGGTGGACGGTGCCGTGGTGCCGTTGCGCCGGACCACTCCTGTTCGCGGCGGCGCGGGATCGGCGTGGGACTCGAGATCGGCGTGCGGCTCGACGTCCGGTCCAGCTCCAGCTGGAGTCGGTGTCAGCAGGCTCGCGACGGGGATCTGCGGAGCGGGACGGGGCTGGGCGGAGCGGCTGGTCTCGACGAACATGCGGCGACGGTACCGACGCGGGCGTCCGGACGCGAAGGAGTTCGTATGTCGCGGCTCAGGCGAGCAGCGAGCGGATGTCCTCGGCGGTCAGGTCGTCGGCGAACAGGGCGTCGTCGTCGATCATGGTCGCGAAGAGTTCGGCCTTCTTGGCGGCGAGGGCGAGGACCTTCTCCTCGATGGTGTCCTCGGCGATGAAGCGCTGCACGTTCACGGAGCGGGTCTGCCCGATGCGGTGCGTCCGGTCGACCGCCTGGGACTCGGCGGCCGGGTTCCACCAGGGATCGAGCACGAAGACGGTGTCCGCCTCGGTCAGCGTCAGCCCGAAGCCGCCGGCCTTGAGGGAGATGAGGAACGCCGGTGCCGCGCCGGTCCGGAAGCGGTCGATGACCTGCGGGCGCTTCCGGGTCGAGCCGTCGAGGTACTCGTACCCGATGCCTCGGGCGTCGAGTGCCTGGGCGACCATGCGCAGGAACGTGGTGAACTGGCTGAAGACCAGGGCGCGGCGGCCCTCGGCGGCGAGCTGCTCGAGCTCGTCGAGCAGCAGGTCGAGCTTCGCCGAGGGAATGGGATCCGCACCGGCAGCGTCGTCGTCGTCGGCGTCGTGGTCCGTCTGCTGCACGAGTGCCGGCGACAGGGCGAGCATCCGGAGGAGGGTCAGCGACCGGAAGACGATCATCCGGTTGCGCGCCAGGTCGTCGATGAGGTCGAGGACCTTCAGGCGCTCCCGGTTGAGGGTCCGCTCGTACAGCGCGCGGTGCGCGGGGTCGAGCGTCACCCGGACGACCTGCTCCTGCTTCGGCGGCAGATCGGCGGCGACGCTCTCCTTCGTCCGGCGGAGCATGAGCGGTCGGATCCGACGCCGGAGCCGGTCGGTGAGCTCCTTGCGGGCGTCCCCGCGCAGGTCGGGGGAGCCGAGCGGCTTCACGTAGTCGTCACCGAACCGGGACCACGACGACAGCAGCCCGGGCGCGACGACGTGGAACAGCGCCCAGAGGTCGGTCAGCCCGTTCTCGAGCGGGGTCCCCGTGACCGCGAACTTCACCGGCGCGGGCAGCTCGGCCGCGACCCGGTGCGTCTGCGACTGCGGGTTCTTCACGAACTGCGCCTCGTCGAGCACGAGCGCCGACCAGGACACTCCGGTGTACTCGGCGGCGTCGAGCCGGAGCAGTGCGTACGAGGTCACGACGACGTCGGACTCCGCCGCCGCTCGGGCGACCCGGGCGTGGTCCTTGAGCGAGGTCGCGGTGACGGCGGTCACCCGCAGGGAGGGGGTGAAGCGGGCTGCCTCGTCCGCCCAGTTGCCGACGACCGAGGTCGGCGCGACGACGAGGAACGGCGGAGCATCGGGCTCGGACCGGCGGGCGGCGGCGATCATGGACAGCACCTGCAGCGTCTTGCCGAGGCCCATGTCGTCGGCGAGCACCCCGCCGATGCCGTGCTCCCGCAGGAACCGGAGCCAGGCGTAGCCGGCGTGCTGGTAGGGGCGGAGCTCGGCGTGCACGGTGTCCGGCACGGGGACCTCGTCCTGCGGTGCGGCGTCGAGCAGACCCGCTGCGATCCGCTGCCAGCGCTCGTCGTGCTCGGTCTCGTCGGCCAGCTGGTCGAACTCCGACCACAGTCCGGCCTGCAGCGGGGTCACCGTCAGGGCCTGGTCGGGTTCCCACTCGTCGAGCTCGCGCGCTTCCTCGATGAGTTCCTTGAGCCGGTCGAACGTCGGGTCGGCCAGCGACAGGTACGACCCGTCGATGAGCTTCATGCGGCGGTCACGCTTCGCCAGCGCCCGGAGCAGCGGGGTGAACGGGATCTGCCGCCCGTTCACGGTGACGAAGATGCCGAGGTCGAACCAGTCGTGCTTCTCGGACGGCATCGTCGTGACGCGGATGTGCGGTCGCCCGGTCAGCCGCTCGTGGTCGCCGGGCTCGCCCTGCACGACCGTCCGGACACCGAGTGCGGGCAGGGCCGGCAGGAGTTCGGTCGCGAAGACGGCGACGTCCGCACCGTCGACCGTGCCGTCCTCGAACCAGGCGAGACCGCCGCCGGGGCCGGGAGGCGCGGATCGCCCGCCGTCGTCGGCCTGCGTCGACGGATCGGCCGGGTCGTCCGCGGCGCGCATCCCCGACAGGTCGGGGAGCGGGCCGTGCAGCGTGACCGGGTCCTTCCGTCCGTCGACGTGCCACCGCCACTGCAGGTGCAGGCGGTCGTCGGTCCGGGGTGCCCGGGCGGGTTCGAACGTCGCGGTCAGGACGAGCTCGGGCGGTGTCCGCTCGGGGAGTTCGACCGAGCCGTCGGAGCTGACGAGGCCGAGCGCGCCGCGGAGTCGCGGCGACCAGTCGGCCAGGAACTCGTCGACGGCATCGGCCGGCACGGTGATGCGCGCGCCCTCGACGAGCATGCGGCGCTGGTCCTCGGGGACCGGAGCCGGGGTCGGCGCGAGGGTGACGTGGAACTCGGGGCTCTCGCGGAAGGCGTAGACACCGTGGTCGCCGATCGTGCGCGCCGAGCCGTCGGGCACCGGGCGCCCGTCGACGACCGCACTCGCACCGATGACGAGCGTGCCGTCGTGCCGGGCTGCGTCGAGGAGTACGCGCGCGTCGCCGCCGAGGACCGCGCCGCCCTCGCGCTTGCCCGTCACGAAGGCGATCCCGAGTTCGGCTGCCTGCCGGAGCAGCGGCCAGAGCAGGGGGCTGCCGAAGTCGTCGAGGTGCACCCAGTCGCTCTCGCCGGGGAGTCCCGCGAGCTGCCCGGCGCGGTGCAGCGCGGAGAACTGCAGGAACCAGGCGTGCTGTTCGGGCGCGATGCCGAGCCGGTTCATCGAGTAGGGGAGCGTGCCCCAGGTGAGCTGCCCGCGGACCCAGTTGCCGGCGGCGCTGCGGGTCACCGGGCGGACGCCGAGCCGGACGCTGCGGGCACGGGACGGCAGCGCCCGGCCGGCGGCGCGCGCACGGGAGGCGAGCGCGGCGGGGACCGCGTCGCGCAACTCGAACTGCAGACCCGTGGGGGTGCCCTGCGGGGCGACCGCCCGGTCGTCGTCACCGGCGAGGCGGGCGAGGTCGAGCCTCCAGTCCGGGGCAGGCGGTGGGGCGAGGGGACCCGCTGCTCGGGGTTCGGCGGCGAGGGCACGCGCGTTGATGGTGAGGAGCGCGGCGGCGACGTGCTTGCAGTCGCCGCCGAGGGGGCAGGAACACGTGCTGCGGACGGGGCGGACGAACTCGCCGCGGGCGACGGTGGTCTCGACGCGGAGCTCGTAGGGGTCGTCGGCGGAGCCGGAGACGGTCGCGGTGACCGTGCCGTCGTCGTCGTGCCAGGTGGCGTCCTCGACCAGGCCGGCGCGGACGACGTCGCGCGCACGGCCGAAGGTCTGCGGCCCGACGAACCGGATGACGTCCACGGCGTCGATCATCGGGGCGGAGGGCACGGGTCCATCGTGCCAGGCGCCACCGACCTCCGCTGCTGGCCCTCCGCTGCTAGCGTGGGCGGGCGCCGGAGGGCGCGCGACACGAGGGGGATCGCATGGGGAACGCAGCGCGCGGCGCAGTCGTGGTGGCAGGGGCGGTGGCGACGGTGGTCGCCCTGTCGGGGTGCAGTGTGCTCGGGGCGGGGACACGGACGGCCGAGGCGCCGGCTCCGAGCGCGAGCGCGACGACGGCGGCGACGCCCGGCACGGCGTCGTGTGACCTGGCCTCCGGGACCGGTTCGGTGTCGATCGAGGAGACCGCGGACGCCTACCGCGTCGAGTGGTCCGGCGTGCCGACGGACGACGACGGGGCGCGGCAGGAGTACCAGGTGCAGCTCGGCACCGCGTCGCAGGACGACCACATCACGATGTACATCGAGTTCGACAGCATCACCGGGGCGACCACCTACGGATGGTTCGACCCGGACACCCTCGACGTCGATCCGGTGCCCGGTGACCCGGACACGTCGGCCGGCACCGTGGTCGGTGTCTTCCCGAAGCAGCGGGACATCGACGCTTCGTACTGGTCGCCGTCGTGGTCGAAGACCACCACCGAGGACTCGGACACGACGTACTGCACCGAGGACGGTCAGGTCCTCGACTGGACGCCGCTCGACTGACGTGACTTGTCCGCGTCCCGTTCTGGGGGCGTCGCTGACAGCAGCTCAGGTGCAGGATCGATGCGTGCTGCAGTCACTGGTGTACATGAGTTCCGCCACCGAGCCCTTCGACGAGGGTGACCTCGAGGCGGTGCTCGACCACGCCCGGACACGGAACACCGCCGACGGGCTGACCGGCATGCTCGTGCACCGCGGCGGGCGCTTCATGCAGCTGCTCGAGGGGCCGTACGACGCGGTGATGGCGACGTACGCGCGCATCGTCGCGGACGAGCGGCACGACGACGTCCGGCTGCTCGTCGAGGAGTCCATCCACACGCGACGGTTCCCGGAGTGGTCGATGGCGTACGACCGCGAGACCGACGGCGTCGAGGTGCCCGAGGGCTTCAGCACCTTCCTCGACCGCGGAGACGACAGCGCCGACCAGAGCCGCCCCCGCGAGCTGCTGCGGTGGTTCCGCAACCACCCGATGGCGGACCCTACGGCGGCGAAGGGCAAGCACCGGCGCGACGCCTGACGCCCTGCCGCCGTCGCGCTCGGAGACCCGGATCGATCGGGTCATACTGGTTCGGTGACGACACTGCGAGGCATGATCCGCTCGACCGAGACGCGCGAGGCCGAGGGCTACGCGGACTCCGTCGTGGCGGCCAAGGAGGCAGCCGTCGCCGCACTCGACCTGGACGGGTTCGCGCTGCTGCAGACGAACGCGGTCGAGAGCAAGGCGACGGGGGAAACCACGATCAAGGCGACCGCGCGGTCGACCGCGACGCGGGAGCACGAGGCGTCGGGGCCGAACTACGTGGCGGCGCTGGCGGCGTACCGGAACACGGTGCCGGAGGGGTGGCAGGCGCAGCACGTGTGGGTGGTGGCGGAGTAGCCGCGACGGTGGGCCGTCCTCGCGTCCACCGACTGACGATCCCGGTTCATCATCTCCGGGATTCGCGCACCGGGATCGTCATCGACTGGGCGACAGCGCAGCGTGACCGCGCCGCGGATTGTTGCCTGCAGACGTTCCTCCCTACCGTCCCCGGCCAATTCCAGTCCCCGCCAGAGCTCTGAGCCGCTACCGCCCACAGTGAGTCGGTAGGGGCCCGGGCGCGCGGTCGCAGCGCCAGGAGACGGGGTTTGGACCTCCGTGCCGTTGCAGGAATGGAGATGAATCACCGGCCTAGGATCTCATCGTGTGTGATTGGTCAATCGACTGGGGTGACGCTCCGGGATGGGTCGGGGCGATCGGTACCGTTCTCGCGCTCCTGTGGGCCGTTTTTCTCTACAGCCGCAGCCTGTCGGACCAACGTCGATCTCAGGCGCGACTCCTTGCGCCGATCGGAGGAACTGCCCCGGTGCAGGTCTTACCGGGAGAGTTGCAGAAGAATCCTTCGGTAGCGATGCCCGGGCTCGTTGAGTTCGATCCGAACGCAGGTCTCCGGTTTGTTCGTGCCGCCGATTCGGCACGTGTTCGACTCGTATCTACGAGCGAAGAAGCCTTCTCCAACCTCGTCGTCCATCTTGTCCTCGCTGATGGTCGCAGGATTCCCTTCGCGCTGGGATTCGATGAGATGGGCCCGAACGAGGACCGGCAGTTCACGGTGTATTACCCCGAGGGTACGATTTCAGGCCCGATGAAGGTGAACCTGGTCTTCCAAGACGCTAACGGTCGCTGGTGGGAGCGAACCAACGGAGAGCCAGTGCGGTCAATCCGCGGCCGAAGGACTCAGCCAGCGTTGACGTTGGATGAAGAGCCCGCAGGCGCTGGGCGATGGGTGAAGTCGGACCGGAATCGTCGTTGAGTGCGGAGGAGCCTTCGATTCAAGGTCGACGGACTCGCGGTTGTGATCCTTTCAGTTGCTGACCCTGACGGGGTCGGGACCGCATGTAGGACGGATCATCGAGCGGGCCGGGTGGTTCGACCAGCGCCAGGCATACGCAGTGGTCCCGTCGCATTCGAGTTTGTCCCATACGTGGGCCGAGTCACAGTTCGGTAGGAATCGCGGGGCGAGGAGCCTCAGCGCTGCTCTGCGGCCAGCTTGCTGTGCTTCCGCGAGTACCCGAAGTACACCCCGAGCCCGATCGCGAACCAGATCGCGAACCGCACCCAGGTCTCCCACTGCAGGAACGTGACGAGCCACAGCGAGGCGACGACCCCGATGATCGGCACGACGGGCATGAACGGGAGCCGGAACTGCCGGTCGAGGTCGGGCTGCCGGTAGCGCAGCACGATCACCGCCGAGCAGACGACGACGAACGCGAGCAGGATCCCGATGTTCGTCAGCTCCGCGACGACGCCGATCGGCAGCAGCCCCGCGAGCACCGCCGATGCGATGCCGAGGATCCACGTCACCCGCGTGGGCACGTGCCGCTTCGGGTCGGTCTTCGCGAACCACTTCGGCATGAGCCCGTCGCGGCTCATCGAGAACCAGACGCGCGAGGCCCCGAGCATGAAGGTGACCAGCACGGTCACGATGCCGACGATCGCCCCGATCGCGATGACGTTGGCGATCCCGCCGAGCCCGACCGACGCGAACGCCGACGAGAAGCCCGAGGCGGGGTCGATGTCGGTGTACTTCTGCATGCCGGTGAGCACGAGCGTCGCCAGGACGTAGAGCACCATCGCGATGCCGAGCGACAGCAGGATCGCCTTCGGCATGTGCTTCCGCGCGTCGGTGGACTCCTCGGCGGCGGTGGACATCGCGTCGTAGCCGAACACGGCGAAGAACACCGTGGCGGCGCCGGTCATCACGCCGCCGAAGCCGAACGGGAAGTACGGCGAGTAGTTCGCGCTGTTGATGTGGAAGACCCCGAGCACGACGATGAGCACGACGAGGGCGACCTTGATCGCGACGGCCACGAGCTCGAAGCGCGCCGCGCTCCGGATGCCCCGGGTCAGCACGAAGGCGGTGAGCAGGCAGAGGACGATCGCGAACACGTCCACGACGTGGCCGTCACCGGTCCCGGGCGCGCCGAGCATCCACGCGGGCAGCTCGATGCCGAACTGGCCGACCAGGAACCCGACGTAGCCCGAGATGCCGATCGCGACGACGGCGACGATCGCGGTGTACTCGAGCAGCAGGTCCCAGCCGATGAACCACCCGACGACCTCGCCGAGCACGGCGTACCCGTACGTGTAGGCGCTGCCGGCCTTCGGGATCATCCCGGCGAACTCGGCGTACGACAGCGCGGCGGCGGCACTGGCGACACCGGCGATCAGGAAGCTGATGAGGACGGCGGGGCCGGCGACGCCGTTCGCGACGGTGCCGGCGAGGGTGAAGATGCCCGCGCCGATGATGCCGCCGATGCCGATGGCCGTGAGCTGCCAGAGCCCGAGGTGCCGTTTCAGGCCGCCCTCGCCCTCGGGGTCGTCGTCGATCGTGTCGATGGGCTTCCGCCGGAAGATCCCCTGTGTCGTCGTCGTCACGCACCCACTCTGCTCCTTCTGCGGCGGCGGTGGTAGACCCGGTTGCATGCATCGTGCTGCTCGTGTCGAACCCGGTCCCGGCCAGGAGTCCGTCTGGGACTACCCGCGTCCTCCCGCGGTCGAGGCGGTCCCCGACCGCGTCGTCGTGCGGCTCGGCGGGACGGTCGTGGTCGACACGACCGACGCCGTCCGGGTGCTCGAGACCTCGCACCCGCCGGTGTACTACGTCCCGATGGCGGGGCTCGAGCTGCGTCCGGCGCAGGGGTCGAGCATGTGCGAGTTCAAGGGGCGTGCGCGCTACTTCGACGTGGTCGGCGGGGACGGCGTCGTCGCGCCCCGGGCGGCGTGGAACTACCCGACGCCGGAGCCCGGGTACGAGGACCTCCGCGACCGGGTGGCGATCTACCCGTCGGCGATGGACTCGTGCGAGGTCGGCGGCGAGGTCGTGCAGGCGCAGGAGGGTGACTTCTACGGCGGGTGGATCACCTCGCGGGTGGTCGGACCCTTCAAGGGCGGGCCGGGCACGCTCGGCTGGTGACCGCCCGCCCGGCGGCGGCGACGGGGCGGAGGTCCGCCGCGCCTCCAGGCCGTCGACCGGTGGTGGATGACCGCGGTCAGCGGCGCGCGTAGGGCGACCAGAACGGCGGCGGGAAGCCTCCGTCGGTCGCGAAGGTGAGGAGCTGCCAGGCCGTCATCACCAGGCCGAGGCCACCGAGCACCATCCCGATCCACGCCCAGACGCGCACGGCGCGACGCCGACCGGCGATCCGGACCGCGCGGACGCCGCAGAGCACGCAGACGATGCCGAACACGGCCTCGAGGAGCACGTGCCGCGCCATGTCGGCGGCGGGCACGATGATGCCCATCCAGAGCGAGAGGGGAGCGAGCAGCACGGCGACGGTCGCGAGGACGGCGGGCGGTTCGTGGTCGCGAGCGACGGCTGCCATGGGTCCGAACGTACCGACCCGTGGCCCGTTGCGCTCGCCTCCGGGGACGGCCGGTCGGCGCATCGCCGCGCGACGCGCCGGACGGACACTGCGCGAGCGAGCACGATGAGGGCATGCGTTCCTTCGTCCGTGTCCTCCTCGGTGCTGCGCTCGTCTTCGCGGGCACCAGCCACCTCACCTTCGCCCGTCGTGACTTCCGCGCTCAGGTGCCGGACTTCGTGCCGCTCGACACGGACACGACCGTGCTGGCCTCCGGTGTGGCGGAGATCGGACTCGGCAGCGCGCTGCTCTTCACGCCGCGCAGCCGCCGGAAGACCGTCGGCACGGTCGCGGCCCTGTTCTTCACGGTGATCTTCCCGGGCAACCTGTCGCAGTGGGTGAACCGCCGCGACGCGTTCGGCCTCGACTCCGACGAGAAGCGCGTCGCCCGTCTGTTCGGGCAGCCGCTGCTCATCTGGGCGGCGCTCTGGTCGACCCGCGGGTCCGGTACGGGGCGCTGATGGCTGCCCCGGCGGCGTCGCAGGACCCGGACGTGTCGTCCGGGTCCGTCGGCGTGGCCGGGTCGGACGGGGCGGTCGCGTCGGCTGCAGGGGTCGGGTCGGGCCCGGTGGTCGCGTCGGCTGCCGGGGTCGGGTCGGACGGGGCGGTCGCGTCGGCTGCCGCGGTCGGCCGGGAGGCACGGCTCGCCGCCGGCACGCACCGCCGCGTCGCGGACGTGGTCGCCACGGTGCTGCTGCTCGTCCTGCTGGCCGTCGAGTCGGTGGCCGTCGGCGGCGGCATCGTCTTCCTGTCGATGGCCTTCCACTCGTGCGCGGCGCCGGGGAACACCTGCGACGTCGGGCTCGGTGGCGGGGTGGTGACCATCGGGCCGGTGCTCGTCGTGCTGGTGCTCGTCGGGACGGTCGTCGGCTGTGTCCTGCGGCTCGTCCGGCGACGGCTCGCGTGGCCCCTGGTGCTGGTCGGCATCGCCGCGCAGGTCGTCGTGTTCTTCGCTGCCCTGCTGCTCGTCGACTCCGCTGTGCAGCACGGGTTCTGACGCTCGTCCTGCTGGGGACCTGCGGGGCACCTGCCGGGCATCCGCCGGGCTCCTGCCGGTCTTCCTGCACAGGGTGCGGTCTCGGCATCGTCGTCCACAGATCGTCGGTGGACGCTGCTGCCCGCCGGGCACGGGCCGCAGGCTCGGAGCATGTCAGGAACCGAAGTGCTCGACCAGCTGTTCACCACGTCCGCCCGGACCGACGCCGACGTCGTCGCCCTCGTCTCCGGGGTCGTCGGACCGCCGATCCGGCGGCAGTGCTGGGTGCTCTTCCTCGACGAACGGGCGCTGCCGATCCCGTTCCTGTTGCCCGTGTCGGACCTGCCGCTGCAGCCGGACGAGCACGTCGAGGACTTCGCCACGCTGGTCGCGGAGGTCTGCGTCGACAACGCTGCGTCCGAGGTCGTGCTCGCGTGGGAACGGCCGGGTGAGACGCAGTTGTTCCCGGTCGACTGGGAGTGGATCGACGCCTGCGCGTGCGCCTTCGCCGAGCGGGCGGTGCGGCTGCGGGGTCAGGTCGTCGTGAACGCCACGGGGGCGTCGATGGTCGAGCTCCACGACGCCGAGGAGCTCGGGCCGGTGCTGCGGTGACCTCAGCCCTGGGGAGCGGTGTCCGGCACCGACTGCCCCGTCAGACCCTCGACGACGGCCTTCGCCTCCGGCCAGAACTTCGCGTAGTGGTCCGGGTCCGAATTGATCTGCACCGCGTGCGCCATCTGGGTCGGGGTCATCGTCTTCCACCCCGGCGTCTTCACGAGCTTCGCGTAGAACATCGTCGCCGCCGTGTACGGGTCCATCCGCTGCTCGTACGTGCCCCACGCGCCGTTGTCGCGCTGCTGGAAGAGCCCGCGGCTGTCCGGCCCCGCGGCGTCCCCGTGGTCGAGGTTCACCAGGCTCGACTCGCCGATCGCGGTCATCACGCCGACGGCCTGGGTGTGCGGGCCGATGCCGAGTGCCTGAGCGGCCTCGATCACGTACGCGGCGTTCACCAGGCGGTCCTGGCAGAAGCCGGCGACCGGGCCTGCGGGCACCACGATGCCGCCGATCGTGCGCGAGGCGACGTCGGGACAGGCGGGCGCCGCGGTCACGGACTTCGCTGCGCCGGTCAGCGAGTGCACCGCGATGACGACGACGACCACCACGCCGATGACGGCCGCGACCACGCCTGCCCCGAACACCGAGGCGATGGTGATGCCGGCGCGGCGCATGTCGGGGTCCTTCCGGGCGGGCGGTCCGTCGCGAGTACCGGACGGTCGGTTGCAGGGCACGACGAGCGTACGGGCGTCGGCTGGGAACCGCAGCCGCCCGATCGGGGGTGTCGGCGGCCCCGTGCTCACGGTCGGTCGCGTCGCCGGCGCCCGCCTCTGGTCGGTCGCAACGGCGGCGCCCGCCTCCGGTCAGTCGCGTCGGCGGCCGGACCGGAACGCAGCCGACAGCGAGAGCAGGACGATCGTCCCGATGGAGATCGCGAAGATGACCTCGGACGCCTCCATCAGCCGTCCCGGCGGTGGCCGTCCGCGTCGCTGTGTCCGCCGTCGCCGTCCTCGTGGTGCCGGTGGCCGGTGCCCGGACGGACCACCGCGGTCGGCTCGGTGACGAGTCCGGTGGGCGCCTTCTCGGTCTGCTTCCGGCCGTGCGTGAACCACGTGAGGAGCCAGAGCAGGACGCCGAGCCCCAGCAGTGCGCCGGCGATCTGGTACTGCTGCGGGTCGCGACCGGACGAGAAGGGGAGGACGAGCCACAGGCAGGTGACCACGCCGATGACGGGGATCACGACACCGGCCCGGAAGTGCTTGTGCCCGACGCGGTCGCGACGGAGCACCAGCACCGAGAGGTTCACGACCGTGAAGACCGAGAGCAGGAGCAACGAGGTCGTGCCGCCGAGGACCACGACGATGGGGGAGTCCGGGTCGAGCGAGACCCAGCCGATGAGCAGCAGCGAGATGACGGTGGTGAAGACGATCGCGGTCGACGGCGTGCGACGCGCCGGCGACACCCGCGAGAGGAAGCCGGGCAGCACGCCCTGCTTGCTCATGCCGTAGAGCAGCCGGGACGCCATCATCATGTTGATCAGCGCGGTGTTGGCGACCGCGAACATCGAGATGAACGGCAGCAGGTCGGCGATGGGGAAGTCCGGCGCGGCGGTCTGCACGACCGTGACGAGCGGCGTCTCGTTGCCGGCGAGCTCACCGATCGGCACGACCGCGACGGCGCAGATCGACACGAGCACGTAGATGACCGCCGTGATGCCGAGGCCGGTGAGCATCACCTTCGGGAAGATCCGCGACGGGTCCTTGGTCTCCTCGGCCATGTTCACCGAGTCCTCGAAGCCGACCATCGCGAAGAAGGCCAGCGAGGTCGCGGTCGACACCGACAGCAGCAGCGTCTTGTCCTCGGGGGTGTCGAACATCACCACGCGCGAGAAGTCCGCGTTGCCACCGGCGATCGCCCAGAACCCGATGAGGATCACCATCACCAGACCGGACAGCTCGACCAGGGTGAGCACCACGTTCGTCTTGACGCTCTCACTGACCCCGCGGAAGTTGACCGCCATCACCGCGAGCATGAACCCCATCGCGATGAGCATCACGACGCCGTTCGGCAGCTCGAGGCCGAAGCCGGCGCCGAGGTTCGCCGCGAACGCCCGCGAAGCCGTGCTCGCCGACGTGATGCCCGAGCACATCACGATGAACGTGACGATGAAGGTGACGAAGTGGATGCCGAACGCCTTGTGCACGTAGAGCGCAGCGCCCGCCGTCTGGGGGTACTTCGTCACGAGCTCGAGGTACGAGAACGCCGTGAGCAGGGCGACCGCGAAGGCGATGAGGAAGGGGAGCCATGCGGCACCGCCGACCTCGGCGGCGACCTGGCCGGTGAGCGCGTAGACGCCCGTCCCCAGGATGTCGCCGACGATGAAGAGCAGCAGCAGCTTGGGACCGATGACGCGCTTGAGCGTGGGCTGCTCCTGCTGCGTCGCGTCCGACTTGGTGGTGGTCATACGTCAGCCTTTCCCGAGGGATGGCACTCTGTCTACTCTCACAGGAAGATCGACGCCGGCTGCAACACGCCCGTGATCCGATCGCGCGGTCGCTCACGGGCTCCGGTGGCTACGCTCCGGGGCATGCACGACGATTCCGACACCACCGAAGAGCCCGTCGAGTTCGCCGACTTCAATGCCAAGCTGCTCGTGCTCGACGTCCTCTGCTACGACCTCGACGTGCTGGAGCCCTACGACGGCGACGAGGACGAGGACGCCGGTGAGGACCTCGACGTCGAGGGACAGGACGACCGCGCTCGCGAGTACTACGACGACCTCGACCTGCTGCCGTCGCACTTGGCGCTGGTGACCGAGCTCACCGTCGACTCCGACCTCGAAGTCCTGCAGGACGTCCACCCCGGGTGGGACGGGTCCGACGACCGCTACGACCCGCAGAACTGGGACGACGTGCTCGACCTCCCCGCGCTGACGACCGTGTACGCCGCCGCGCCGCTGCCCGCGCACGTGACCGAGCGCCTGGCAGCCAAGGGCGTCGAGGTCCGCTCCGCCTGAGCCCGCGACGCTCGGGCGCCGAGGCATCGCAGCCGCACAGTGCGCGCGGGCCCGCGCGACACCGGGGTTGTCGTCCGACAGCGGCATCGTCGTTCCGCCCGCACGGCGAGCGTGCGCGCACACCCGCCCAGGACCGCAGCGCGACATTGCACGCGTCGATCGACACGCGGAACGTCGACCCATGTGGAGGCACCTGGTGCGTGCGCATGGTGCGACACCGCACCCGTCGATCGACGGGTGCGGTGTCGAAGTCCGCGTGTGCACGCCCTGCCCCAGCGCAACGGCCGCCCGGCGGGGACCGCGCTACCCCTGCAGCGCCCGCACCTGCTCCGTGAACTGCGCCGCGCCGCCCTGCGCCGGGTGCCGCACCGCCACGGCGTCGATGCCCGCCAGCGCGAGCGCCCCCTGTGCCTTCCGCCCGACCGCGACGACCCGCACGTCCCGGCGGCGACCGGCACGATCGGCGGCACGAGCGTCCCGCAGCGCCTCGAGCAGCGCGAGTGCGACCGGAGCACCGTCGCGGACCTCGGCCGGACGCGGGGTCCGGTTCGTCTGCCGGTCGCTCGCGACGAAGGGGTGGTGCGGGAAGATCGCCCAGGCGAGGGGGAGCGGACCCGACCAGTCCTGCAACGCCGCGTGCACGACCCGGGACGACGCCTCCCACGGCGCGGTCGGCTCCGGCGGCACGAGGACGTCGAAGCCGAGCGTGCCGAGCTCCCGCATGCTCGTGAAGGGGATGCCCGTGTTGGTCATGCCGCGCCAGCCGGGGGCCTCGGCGACGAGCACGGTGTCGGCCGCTGCCCCGACGTGGGACAGGTAGGCCGACAGGTTCGCCCGTCGCAGTCGACCCTCGGCCGAGTCGGTCGAGTAGAGCGCTTCGGCGTCCTCGGCCACCGGCACGGCGTCGAGCGCAGCCCAGAAGCCCGAGAGGTCGAGCGCGCCAGCAGACCCGGACAGGTCGATCCCGCCAGCCGACCCCGGCCGGCCGATCCCCGCGCCTCCGGCCGTCACGAGCGTCCGAGCACCCGCCGGTACACGTCCTCGAGTCCGGCCGCCGAGCGCTCCCAGCTCAGGCGTTCGGCGTGCTCCCGACCCGCGGCGGCGAGCCCGGCCGCGTACGTCCGATCGGTCAGGATCCGTTCGATCTCCGCAGCCCAGTCGCCCGGGTCGCGGGACTCGAGCACGACCCCGGTCTCCCCGTCGACCACGGCCTCCCGCAGCCCACCGGCAGCCGCCGCGACGACGGGTACCCCGGAGGCGGAGCCCTCGAGCGCCACGAGTCCGTAGGTCTCCGAGTGCGACGGTACGAGCACGGCCGCTGCGCCACGGAACAGGAACGCCAGGTCGGCACGCGACTGCGGACCGACGAAGGTCACGCGGTCGGCGATGCCGTGCGCGGCGGCGAGCCGACGCAGTTCGTCCACGTAGTCGCCTGCCTCGCTCGAGGCGTCGCCCGCGATGACGAGGGTGGGGCGGACCTCCTCGCCGATGCCCGCGACCGCCTCGATCGCCAGGTCGAGCCCCTTCAGCGGCTGCACGCGTGCCGCCGCGACGACGTACGGCGTCTCCGCACGGCGCGCGCCGGCGCCGGCGGGGCGGAAGACGGACCCGTCGACGCCCGGCGGGACGATCCACGTCCGCGACTCGTCGCCGCCGAGACGCGTGCGGACCGTCGACGCCTCGGCGGACGACACGACGACGACGGCGTCGGAGTCGCGCGCCAGCATCCGCTCACCCGCGGGACGGCCAGCGGACTCGGGACGCTCGCCCTCGGACAGGGGAGTGTTCGACTCGGCTGCGATGGAGTGGAAGGACTGCACGTGCGGGATGCCCCGCTCGCGGGCGACGGGCAGGGCGGCGACGCCGGAGAACCAGTGGTGCGAGTGCAGCACGTCGTAGGGGCCGAGTTCCTCGAGGCCCGCCCGGAACGGCTCGATGAACGCGTCGTGCTCGCCCTTCGGCACCGGCTCCGCTGGCCCGGCGGACAGGAACCGCAGGCACACGCCCGGCACGAGCGAGACGCTGTCCGGCTGCGTGGGCGCCGACCGCCGCGTGATGATCTCCACCTGGTGGCCGCGGTCGGCCAGGGCCTCGGCCTGGTGTCGGACCACGACGTTCATGCCGCCGACCTCGCCGGAGCCGGGCTCGTCGCCGGGGGAGGTGTGCAGCGACACCAGCCCGATGCGCAGGGGTTCGCTCGTGGTGCTCACGGCGTCGAGCCTAGCCGCGCGGCCGCCGCTGCGACCCACGCGCGGGTGCCACCACGACGGGCTGGCGGCCCGCCTCGTCCGGTGGGTCGGACGGGAGGCCCGGATCACCTCCCAGCACCTGCACCCGTTCGTCGCCGTGCCGCTCCCAGAACGCGGCGGTCCAGGCGCACAGGGCTCCGTCGAGCAGGTCCTCCCGGTGCTTGTGTGTCGGCCCGTGCAGCACCGACGGGTCGGCGAGCCCGGCCGTCAGGGGATGGGAGTCGAGCAGCAGCGGCGGGTCGAGCGGGGTCGTGCGCAGCCGGTGCACGAGGTCGTCGAACGCCTCGGCGCGCCGCTGTCGGGCGACGACGGCCGGGAGCTTCAGGTCGAGGCGCTTGTACCGCGGACGCTCGTCGTCGTAGCCGAGCTCCTCGACCCCCACGAGGGTCGTGTACGGGTAGCACTCGAAGGCCGCCGGCCCGGTGCGCTCCCGCATCGCCGCGGTGTCGCTGACGTAGCCGATCCCGAGTTGCGTCAGCCGGTCGAGCAGCCGTGCGCCGGCGCTCGCCGCCGAGGCCAGGTTCGTCGGGTTCGCCGCGACCTTCCACCGGCCGTAGCGTTGCCCGACCTGCCGCTCGGCCTCGCGGATGCCGCTCGGGTTCGTCACCACCAGCGAGGCGTCGACGGCGACCAGGGTCCGTTGCCCGAGGTGCTCCGCGATCCAGTCCGTCACGGCGTCGACCCCGCGGGCCCACCCGGCGTCCGTGATCGTGCCGTCGTCGGCCATCGCGACGAGACCGGTCTCGTTCGCGGGCTTCCGGGCGCTGCCGAGGCCCCACGCCAGGTCCACCCCGAGGTACGCCGTCACCGGTCCATCGTGCCCGGCGTCGCTCGGTCGACGCTCCACGCCCGTTGCCGTGCCGCTCGCCGGCCCTCCACAGCCGCGCCTGAGCGGGCAGGACACGCCGCGCGTGGCGCGCCGAGTGGGCGGAACTCGTCGGCCGACGGCGGCGAACGTGGCGGAACTGGCCCGTTCGGCGTGCCGGGGGTGCCGGGCGGGGCGGGGCGGGGTGGGCGCGGGCGCGGGTGACGGCGGGCAGGCGTACTGCCGTCGTCGTGGTCGAGGGTTCATCCGCTGGGCGCGGAGCCCCGTTCGGGGGTCTCGCGAGGACGCTGAGGGGTCGTCACCATCGACTCCGACCAGCCGGAAGGGGCAGATGGCATGCGGTGGGCAGCACTGAGGACGAAGACGAAGGCGACGATCGTCGTCGCGGTCGCGGCGACGATCTGGCTCGGGGGAGTGGGCTCGGCCGGAGCCCTCGTCGGGGCGGTCGCGTCGAACGCCGCCGACGCACGGCCAGTGACGGCCGTGGCGGCCGCCGAGACCGCGCGCCCCGAGACCACTCGCACGCCGACACCGACACCGACGCCGACTCCGGTCGTCGCCGTCTCGGAGGAGACCGAGGAGACGGCGATCCCGTTCGAACGGACCTCGGTCGACGACCCTGCGCTGCCGAAGGGGCAGTCGAAGGTCACGACGCCGGGCATCGACGGGGTCGAGACCACGACCTGGCGGGTCACCACGACGGACGGCGTGGAGACCGACCGCGTGGAGGTCGGCAAGGAGGTCACGAAGACGCCCGTCGCCGAGGTGACGGCGATCGGTTCGTACGTCGCTCCTGCTGCACCCGCACCTGCCCCGGTCCAGCAGGCTCCGGCCGCTCCGGCGCCCGTGCAGCAGGCACCGGCGCAGGACACGATCACCCCAGGGGCGTTCTGCTCCAGCGCGCAGAACGGCACCGTCGCCCAGGCGGCCAACGGTCGCTCCTACCAGTGCGGAGGCAAGGGCCCCGACGCCAGCGGCCACCTGCACTGGAACACCATGTGACCCGACGCCGCCCGTGGTGCGCCGAGCGGGCGGAACTCGTCGGCCGACGGCGGTGAGCGTGACAGATCTGGCCCGCTCGGCGGGGAGAGCTCGGCGGAAAGGGCGGGGCCGAGGGCAGGCCGGGGCCGGGGGCGCCCGGAGCGCCGGCCGTGTACGGTCCGCTGCATGGCGAGCGAGGCGACGACGCTGACGGTCCCGGGTCCGGACGGCGACCGGGAGGTGCGGATCAGCAGCCCGTCCCGCGTGCTCTTCCCCGAGGTCGGGATCACGAAGCTCGACCTCGCCGAGTACCTGGTCGCCGTCGGGGAGCCCTTCGTCCGGGCCAACGGGGACCGGCCGATCTCGCTGCAGCGGTTCGGGTCGGGCATCGGCGGGGATTCGTTCTTCTCGAAGAACCCGCCGAAGGGTGCTCCCGAGTACGTGCGCGACGTCGTCGTCACCTACCCGAGCGGCCGGTCACACCCGCAGCTCGTGGTCGACGAGCCGGCGGTCGCGGTGTGGGCAGCGCAGATGAACACCGTCGTGTTCCACCCGTGGGCGAGCCGCGCCGAGGACTCCGACCACCCCGACCAGCTGCGCATCGACCTCGACCCGCAGCCGGGCACCGACTTCCACGACACGGTGCCGGTCGCGCACGAGCTCCGGAAGGTGCTCGACGAGGTCGGGCTCACGGCGTGGATCAAGACCAGCGGCAACCGCGGCCTGCACGTGTTCGCACCGATCCGGCCCGAGCACGAGTTCCTCGACGTCCGTCACGCGGTGATCGCGGCGGCGCGGGAGCTCGAGCGGCGGATGCCCGACCGTGTGACGACGGCGTGGTGGAAGGAGGAGCGCGGGCAGCGCGTCTTCGTCGACTTCAACCAGGCGAACCGCGACCGCACGATGGCCGGCGCCTACAGCCCGCGAGCCCTGGCACACGCGAGCGTCTCGACGCCGATCACCTGGGACGAGGTCGACAGTGTGGACCCGACGACCCTGACGGTGATCACCGTCCCGGAACGGCTGCGGACCCTCGGCGATCCGTGGGAGTCGATGCACGCGGAGCCGGGGGACATCGCTCCGTTGCTCGGGTGGTGGGAACGGGACATGTCGTCCGGGCTCGGCGAGCTGCCGTTCCCGCCCGACTTCCCGAAGATGCCGGGGGAGCCGCCGCGCGTCCAGCCGTCCCGGGCCAAGAAGGCCTGAAGCGCGGAACGGACCGTGCGAGACGGACCGGCCCTGACCGGGCCGGCTCAGGCCGCGGCGACGTCCTCGGCGCGGTGCTCGGGCTTCGCGACCCGGCTGGTGTGCATCGGCAGCGTGACGCTCGCCGTGTGCAGTCGCGTCAGGCGGGACCAGGTGCCTCGGTTGGCGTCGCTGATGCCGTCGATGATCATGTCCCGCTCCCGTCTCCACCGTGCCCCCGGATCCCCGTCCGAAAGTCACTAGTTAGCCTAACTACTGCGAGCATATTGACGCGCGGCGGCCGGTGCAAGCGCTAGGACAACACGTCGCGCAGGTCGTACGCAGATGGGACATCGAGCTGCTCGAACCCGCACGACCGGGCGTCGCGGTCGGGCCGCCAGCGCTCGAACTGCACGGTGTGCCGGAACCGGTCGCCCTCCATCTGGTCGTACCGCACCTCGAGCACGCGTTCCGGCGCGAGCCGGACGAACGAGGTGTCGCGACCCGACGAGAACCGCGACCGTTCCCCGTCACCGGTGACGGGCCTCCCGTCCGCATCGCGGAGCACGACGGGCTCGAGCTCCTCCACCAACTGCTGCCGCCGGCGGTCGGTGAAGGCGGAGACGCCGCCGACCTGGCGGAGGTCACCGTCCGCGTCGTACAGCCCGACGAGCAGCGAGCCGACGCCGCTGCCGCTCTTGTGCACGCGGTACCCGATCGCGACGACGTCGGCGGTCCGGTGGTGCTTCACCTTGAGCATGGTGCGCTTGTTCGGCTCGTACGCCTTCGCCCGGGGCTTGGCCACGACGCCGTCCAGGCCGGCGCCCTCGAACGTGGTGAGCCACTCGCGGGCGAGGTCGACGTCGAGCGTGGTGCGGGTGACGAACAGCGGGTCGGTCATGCCGTCGGCGAGTGCCTCCAGCCGCTCGCGCCGCTCGTCGAACGGCAGGTCCAGCAGCTCCGTCCCGTCGACGGCGAGGAGGTCGAACGCGACGAACTGTGCGGGGGTCTCGACGCTCAGCGTGCGGATGCGCGACTCCGCCGGGTGGATCCGCTGGGAGAGGGCCTCCCAGTCCAGGTGCTCACTCCCCGGCTCGCCGCTCCGCAGGACCACCTCGCCGTCGAGCACGACGGGGTGGTCGCGTCCGCCGAACTGCGCGCGGAAGGCCTCCACGAGCTCCGGGAAGTACCGGGTGAGCGGCTTCGCCCCGCGGCTGCCGATGGTGACGTCGTCGCCGTCGACCGTCACGATCCCCCGGAAGCCGTCCCACTTCGGCTCGTACCGCAGCCCGCCGCGGACGCTGTCGGGGTCGGGCACGGTGGCGACGGCCTTGGCGAGCATCGGTGCGATCTCCATGTGGCCTGTCTACTCGCGGTCGCTCCCGCGGACGGGAGGCTCGGCTCGGCTCGGTCCGTCCGTCGCGACGCGCACGGGTCCCGACCGGGAGGCACGGCCCACCCCGGCGCGCGGGCGTCGTCACTATGGTGGTCGCGTGACGACCGTGCCCCCGCCGGCAGCGCCGGCACCGGAACCGATCAGCCCCGTGCAGGCCGCCGCGCTCCGCGACGGCGTCCTGCCGCCCGTCGAGCAGGTGCGCCCCGGCGTCTGGACCCTCGCGGTGCCGTTCCGCGGGGGCGTGCCGGACGCGACCCTGTCCTACGTGGTGGAGGGGACCGACGGGTCCCTCGCCGTGATCGACCCCGGATGGGCGGAGGACGACGAGCTCGCGGTGCTCCGCGCCGGTCTCGCGGCGGTCGGGCGCTCGGTCGACCAGGTCGGACTCGTCGTCGTGACGCACCTGCACGCCGACCACCTCGGTGCTGCCGCTGCGCTCCGGCGTGCGAGCGGGGCCCGGATCGCGATGCACCGGCTCGAGGTCGAGGCCCTGCGGCGGGAGCGCGAGGACGCCGCCGCGAACGACGCCGACATCGCCGGGTGGGGGCTGCCCGCGGAGCTGGTCGCCGGCGTGGTCGCCGCGTGGGGGAGCGGACGACGGATCGGCCTCGGTCGCGCCGTCGAGCCCTTCGCGGACCTGCTCGTGGCGGACGGCGACGTGCTGCCGATCCCCGGGCGCGAGGTCCGGGCGCTGTGGACTCCGGGGCACACCGCCGGGCACCTGTGCCTCGTCGACGAGGGCGACGGGCTGCTCTTCACCGGCGACCACGTGCTGCCGCGCATCAACTCCGGGATCGGACTCGGCGGGCGGACGACCACGAACCCGCTCGGCGACCTCCTGTCCTCCCTCGCACGGCTCGACGGGTACGGCGACCTCGAGGTCTGTCCGGGGCACGAGTACCGCTTCCGCGACGTCGTCACGCGTGCCCGGACGCTCGCCCGGCACCGAGCGGAGCGTTCGCACCACGTCGCCGCGGCGCTCGACACCCTGACGTCCCCGACCCTGTTCGAGGTCGCCTCGCGCGTGCCGTTCAGCGGGGGGATCGACTCGATGACGGGGTTCCTGCTCGCGAGCGCGCTGACGCAGACGGCCTTCCACGCGGACCTGCTCGGCCGGGCGGACGAGATCCGGCGAGACTGAGATCGGTCCGGCTGACGCCGGTCCGGCTGCCTCCGGTCCGGCTCAGACGACCGTCGCGGCGAGTCGTTCGAGCGTGGTCCGGGCGTCGGCGAACTCGGCCGACGCGTGCTCGGCGAGCGGTGCGAGGTCCGGGATCCGGTCCGCGAGGGTGGCGCTGACGGTCACCGGGTACAGCTTCATGCCGAGCGCCGTCCCGAGGATCAGGTGCAGCACGGGCGAGCCGTGGTCCCAGGTCTCGGTCGGGGAGCCGGCGTCGTAGGTGGCGCCGCGGCTGACGACCGTCACGACCGGCCGACCGGCGAGCGGCTGGACGTCCCCGGCGAGGACCCCGGGCACGTGGACCCGGTCGATCCAGGCCTTGAGGGTCGACGGCACCGTGTAGTTGTACAGCGGCGCCCCGACGACGACGGCGTCCGCGGCGAGGAGCTCGTCGATGACCTCCTGGCGGAGTGCCTCGGCCTCGGGCGCGACGGACTCCTCGGCGGTGCGGTCGGACGCTGCCCAGTGCAGTGCCGAGGTCTCGAGGTGCGGGAGCTGGTCGACGTGCAGGTCCCGGCGCACCACCGTGTACTCCGGGCCGCGGGCGCGCCAGGCGTCCGCGAACGCGGCGGTCAGGGCGCGCGAACGCGAGTGGGCGAGGTCGGCGGAGGAGTCGATGTGCAGCAGCGTGGGCATGCGGCCCACGCTACCGACGCGTGCCCCGGTGGGACGGGCAGCCGACGGCCCGTGTCCCCGTGGACGTGGCGCGGCCCCGTCGTGTCCGCGAGGGACACGGCGGGGCCGCGGGAGGAGCCTCCCGGCCGGCCACGGCGTGACGGGGCGGACGGGAGGCTGCGGGTCAGCGGTGCACGGACGCCGCCGCGCGTTCGAGGGCGTCGCGGAGCGCACGGACCGCCGGGGAGGACGACCCTGCGGCGCGGACCACGGTGAAGATCGTCCGTCGCGGACGATCGGGCAGGTCGACGAGCCGGCACGTGGTGGTCCGACCCGTCCACATCAGGTCGGGCATGAGGCTGACGGCGTTCCCGGACTCGACCAGGCGGATCTGGGTCTGCAGGTCGGCGGTCTCGTACCGCACGTCGGGCTCGAAGCCCCACCGGCGGCAGACCTGCTCGGCGAAGTGCCGCGACGCCGTTCCGCGGGGCTCCATCACCCACGGCATCGCCTCGGCGTCCTCGATGGACGACACCGGCGCCAGGGCCGTGTCGACCGGCGGCAGCGCGAGGCGCACCTCGTCCGTCGTCAGGTCCGACCGGTGCAGCCCGGACAGGTGCGGCGCGGTGTGTGCCGGGTACTGCTCGGCGATCACCATGTCGAACTCGCGGGCCCACGTCTCGTGCAGTGCCGTCTCGGGCTCGCGCTGGACCATCTCGATGCGCACGTCCGGGTGCGCGACGGCCATCTCGTGCAGCGCGTTCGGCATGAGGGCGAGGGCGGCCGACTGGAACACCGCCACGCGGACCCGTCCCTGCACCGTGGGGAGCGACGACTCCACCTGCGCCTGCGCCTGGTCGAGCACGTCGAGCACGTGCCCGGCGGCCTGCACGAGCACCTCGGCCTGCGGGGTGAGCTGCAGGCGACGGCCGACCTTGCGGAGCAGGGGCACGCCGGCCTCACGCTCGAGCACGGCGAGCTGTTGCGACACCGCGGACGGCGTGAAGTTGAGGGCCTCCGCGACGGCTGCCACGGTGCCCCGGATCGAGAGCTCCCGGAGGAGGACGAGACGACGGACATCGAGCATGCAGAAACAGTAGCTGTCCTGCACGGTACGCATCAGCAGGAGTTGCTTCCGCTTACGCTTCTCGAACTCCACACTGAACCCATGACCGACCTCCAGGCACGCGACGCCGAAGCCGCACCGACCCCGCACGACGACCTGGCGGACCAGTCCGTCGCCCTCGTCCGCCAGTGGTTGGCCGAGGCCGAGACCTACCCGGTCGACGGCTCGGCGAAGCAGCTCGCAGGCGTCCTCGCCGACCCGGCCGGGCTCGACTTCGCGGTCGGGTTCGTCGACGGCGTCGTCCGGCCCGAGGACCTCGGGGTGGCCGCCCGGAAGCTCCGGCAGATCGCGCCCGGTGCGCCGGGGTTCCTGCCCGCCGCGCTCCGCGGGCTCGTCCGGCTCGGCGGTGGCATGGCCCCGGTGCTGCCCGGTGTCGTCGTCCCGATCGCGCGGCGGGTGCTCCGCGAGATGGTCGGACACCTCATCGTCGACGCGACCGACGCCAAGCTGGGGCCGGCGATCGCGAAGATCAAGCGCGACGGCGTCCGACTGAACGTGAACCTGCTCGGCGAGGCGGTGCTCGGTGAGAAGGAGGCCTCGCGCCGGCTCCAGGGCACGCAGCGGCTCCTCGCCCGTGACGACGTCGACTACGTCTCGATCAAGGTCTCGTCGACCGTGCACCCGCACTCGCCGTGGGCGTTCGACCACGCCGTCGAGGACATCATCGCGAAGCTCCGCCCGCTCTTCCGTCGCGCCGTGCAGAGCTCGCCGCGCAAGTTCATCAACCTCGACATGGAGGAGTACAAGGACCTCGACCTGACGATCGCGGTCTTCACGAAGCTCCTCGACGAGCCGGAGTTCACCGACCTCGAAGCCGGCATCGTGCTCCAGGCGTACCTGCCGGACGCGCTCGCCGCGATGCAGCACCTGCAGGATTGGTCGGCCGCTCGTCGTGCTCGCGGCGGTGCCGACATCAAGGTCCGCCTCGTCAAGGGCGCGAACCTGCCGATGGAGCAGGTCGAGGCCTCGGTGCACGGGTGGCCGCTCGCCACCTGGCACACGAAGCAGGACTCGGACACCAACTACAAGCGCGTGCTCGACTGGGCCCTCACGCCCGAGCGCATCGCGAACGTGCGCGTCGGCGTCGCCGGGCACAACCTGTTCGACGTCGCGCACGCCTGGCTGCTCGCCGGGGAGCGCGGCGTCCGTGACGGCATCGAGTTCGAGATGCTGCTCGGCATGGCGCAGGGGCAGGCCGAGGCGGTCCGTCGCACGGTCGGCTCGCTGCTGCTCTACACGCCGGTCGTCCACCCGGGCGAGTTCGACGTGGCGATCGCCTACCTGATCCGACGGCTCGAGGAAGGCGCGTCGCAGGAGAACTTCATGTCGGCGGTCTTCTCGCTGGCGTCGTCGCCCGCGCTCTTCGCCCGCGAGGAAGCACGGTTCCGCGACTCCCTGGCCCCGCTCTCGCAGCCCGGCGGCCTGGACGCCCCGGCGCCGCACCGCGTCGGCGACCGGTACGCGGCGGTCGAGCGGCCCCGCCCCGGTCACTTCGAGAACACGCCGGACAGCGACCCGTCGGTCGCGACGGTCCGCGAGTGGGGTGCGGCGATCACGTCGCGCGTCGCCACGTCGACGCTCGGGGAACGCGCCGTCCAGGAGGCCCGGCTCACCTCCGCCGAGCAGCTCGAGACCGTCCTGGGTCGCGTCCGCGCCGCCGGGACCGAGTGGGGCTCGTGGTCCGGTGCTGCGCGCGGCGCGGTGCTCCACGCCGTCGGTGACGCGCTGGAGGCGAACCGCGCCGCCCTCGTCGAGGTCATGGCGGCCGAGGCCGGCAAGACGATCGACCAGGCCGACGTCGAGGTGTCCGAGGCGATCGACTTCGCGCACTTCTACGGCGAGCTCGCCGCGCAGCTCGACGACGTCGACGGCGCGTCCTTCTCGCCGGCCGCGCTGACGCTGGTCACGCCGCCGTGGAACTTCCCCGTCGCGATCCCGGCCGGCTCGACCCTGGCGGCCCTCGCTGCCGGGTCGGCCGTCGTGCTGAAGCCCGCGCCGCCGGCCGAGCGCTGCGGTGCCGTGCTGGCGACGGTCATCGAGACCGCGCTCGACGCCCACGGCGTCCCGGCCGACGTGCTCGCCTTCGTCCAGGTGGCCGAGGACGACCTCGGCAAGCAGCTCGTCGCTGCTCCCCAGGTCGACCGGGTGATCCTCACCGGCGCGTACGAGACGGCCGAGTTGTTCCGGTCGTTCCGTCCGGACCTGCCGCTGCTCGCGGAGACGTCGGGCAAGAACGCGATCATCGTCACCCCGTCCGCCGACCTCGACCTCGCGGTCAAGGACGTCGTCGCCTCCGCCTTCGGGCACGCCGGGCAGAAGTGCTCCGCCGCCTCGCTCGTGGTGCTCGTCGGGTCCGTCGCGTCGTCGCGCCGCTTCCGCTCGCAGCTCCTCGACGCCGTGTCCTCGCTCACCGTCGGGTACCCGACCGACCCGACGACGCAGATGGGGCCGATCATCGAGCCCGCCGCCGGCAAGCTGCTCGAGGGTCTGACGAGGCTCGGCTCGGGGGAGTCGTGGGCGGTCGCACCGAAGCGCCTCGACGACACCGGCAAGCTGTGGAGCCCCGGTGTCCGCGACGGCGTCCGGCGTGGGTCGGCATTCCACCGCACCGAGTACTTCGGCCCGATCCTCGGCATCATGACCGCGAAGACCCTCGACGAGGCGATCGACATCGTGAACGAGGTCGACTACGGCCTGACCTCGGGACTGCACTCGCTCGACGCGTCCGAGATCGGCACGTGGCTCGACCGGATCGAGGCGGGCAACCTCTACGTCAACCGCGGGATCACCGGTGCCATCGTGCGGCGGCAGCCCTTCGGCGGGTGGAAGAAGTCCGCCGTCGGAGCCGGCACCAAGGCGGGCGGGCTGAACTACCTGCTCGGGCTCGGTTCGTGGTCGCCGGCACCGGCGTCGGCCGGTGGGGCGACGTCCGCCCCCGTGCGCTCGTTCCTCCGCGCAGCCGGGGTCACGTCGGAGTCGCTCGAGCGGGCCGCCGCGTCCGACGAGCAGGCCTGGTCGTCGCTCTTCGGTGCAGCGGTCGACGTCTCGGCGCTCTCGGCCGAGCGGAACATCGCGCGGTACCTGCCGTACCCCGGAGTCCACGTCCGCCTGGCGTCGGCGGAGGAGCCCGCGGTCGAAGACCTCGTGCGTGTCGTGGCCGCGGCGGTCCGCGCCGGGACGACGATCGACGTCTCGTCGGTGGCCGCGCTGCCGTCGGTCGTCGCATCGGCCGTCCGGGCCCTCCCGAACGTCCGGTCCGTCGCCGAGGGGCAGTCCGACGAGGCCTTCGCGAAGCGCATCGAGCGTGGCGAGTCCACCCGCGTGCGGCTCGTCGGCGGCGACACCGCGGCGCTGACGACCGCGATCGGTGGCCGTCCGGACGTCGCCGTGTACGGGGAGCCCGTGACCGAGGCCGGGCGGATCGAACTGCTCCCGTTCCTCCGCGAGCAGGCGGTGTCGATCACGGCGCACCGCTTCGGCACGCCGAACCACCTCACCGACGCGCTGATCTGACCGGCGTCGGGCGGCTCGACCGGGCCGCCCGACGCGCGGGCGGCCGGAGTCGAACCACGGAAGCGACATCGAACCAGCACCGCGCGCTGGTTCGATGTCGCATTCGTGGTTCGATCCGTGAGGCGGTCCGTGCGCCTTCCGGACCGTCGGACGCGTGGGGGACGGTGCGCCGTACCGTCCGGCAGCCGCGCTGCGTACCGTCGATCGCATGTGCGAGTCCGTCCAGTGCCCGGTGTGCGGCAAGACCTCGTGGACCGGCTGCGGCGACCACGTGCGCGATGTCTTCCGAGGCGTCCGACGTCGAGATCGCTGCACGGGCCACGGGCTCCCTCGGCACGTCCTCGACACCGCGGGCTTCCGGTGAGGACGGCCGACGGCGGCATCGTCGATCCGCAGGGGTTCGCGCACGTCCGGTTGACCGTGACGGACATCCGACGGAGCAAGGCGTTCTACGCACAGCTGTTCGGCACGGCCCCCGGGAGCGACTTCAGCGACGAGATCGACGACCCCACGATCCACGACGACCCCTGGCGGACGTACGGCGGGTGCTCGTTCACGTTCCACGGGCAGACGCTCGGGCTCCGACCGGTCGCTTCCGCGGGGGACCGCTTCGACCCCGACCGGGTGGGCCTCGACCACCTCAGCCTCCGGGTCCGGTCCGTGGACGACCTCTACCGCGCCGTCGAACGGCTCGACGCGGCGGGCATCGTGCACGGGGCGGTGACGGACCTCGAACCGTTCGGACTCGTCATCCTGTCGCTGCAGGACCCGGACGACATCAACCTCGAGCTCGCGGCGCCGCGACCGTCGGACGCCTGACCGACCGGGTGCGCCGGGCTGGCCGGTAGCCGCACGCTGCCCGGTGTCGCTCAGCCCTCCGGCGTTGGCTCGGGTGCATGAGCGAACAGATCGTCAAGCCCCTCGGCCTCGCCCACGTGCGGGTCACCGTCACCGACATCCACCGCAGCAAGGCCTTCTACGAGCAGCTGCTCGGTACGGCACCGGCGATGGACTTCAGCGAGCACGCCGACGAGCCCGGCATCACCGAGGACCGTGAGCGGCTCTACGGCGGCGCGATCTTCCCGGTCGGCGACCAGCTCTTCGGGCTGCGTCCGGTCGCGCCGAGCGGACAGCGCTTCGACCCGGACACCGTCGGCCTCGACCACGTGAGCTTCGTCGTGGGTTC
Source organism: Curtobacterium sp. NPDC092190 (assembly GCF_044755625.1). Taxonomy (NCBI): domain Bacteria; kingdom Bacillati; phylum Actinomycetota; class Actinomycetes; order Micrococcales; family Microbacteriaceae; genus Curtobacterium; species Curtobacterium sp. NPDC092190. Next base: position 61,596 of record NZ_JBIVRJ010000001.1, read on the forward strand.
CGTCGACGAACTGCACGCTGCTGCCGAACGCCTCGACGCCGCCGGCATCGAGCACGGCGAGGTCACCGACCTCGGGGACGCCGGCATGGTCATCCTCTCGGTGCAGGACCCGGACGACATCAACCTGGAGCTCGCCGCGCAGAAGTGACCGGACGGCGACGGGCCCCGGCCGTCACGGGCGGAGGATGTACGCGAACGTCGTCCTCGCCCGGACGGGATCGGGGTCGTCGCCGGAGATCAGGTCCGCGTAGGTGAACGACTCCGACACGCGGACCAGCAGCCGTGCGAGCTCCTCAGCGGACAGCGGTGCCGGGTCGAACGCCCCGGCCTCCTGTTCCGTCGCGATGACGGAGGTCACGACGGCGACGAACCGGCGCTGCACGTCGCTGTCGGTCGTCGTGAGCAGGCGCAGGGCGCGGCTCGGTTCGCGGGTCAGGAAGGCGCGGAAGTACGGCGCGCGGATGAGGTCCGCCGTGAAGTGGTCGAGCACGTCGACGATCCGCGCCGCGCCGGACGGGGCCGCCGCCCGCCCCGCGGCGTCCAACGTCGGTACGGCGAGCGACCACAGGATCTCCGAGAGCAACTGGTCGCGGTTGCCGACCCACCGGAACAGCGAGGTGCGGTCGACACCGAGCGACGACGCGAGCGAGCCCATGTCGATGCGCGCTCCGTCGATGAACGCACGTCGCGCCGACCGGAACGCGCGCTGGGAGTCGCCGTGGGCCTCCAGTCTGGCCGCGAGCGCGCTCGGGACGAGCGTCGACCCGAGCGTGCCGAGTGGTTCGTTCCTCACCGTTCCCCCAGAGTGCCGATGCCGGTCTTGCAACGTTTTCGAGAATGATGCATCGTTGGTGTCATGTCAACGTCGATCACCGACACGCCTCTGCTCGAGTCCGACTTCTACCGGTTCCAGGAGGGGCTCACGGCCCGTGAGCGGGAGTCGCTCGGGCAGCTGCGTGCGTACCTCGAGGCCGAGGTCCGTCCGATCGCCGACCAGTACTGGGCCCGTGCGGAGTTCCCGGTGCAGACCATCGCGCCGCTCGCCGAGCTCGGCATGTACGGCCCGGGCATCCCGCTCGTGCGGCACTTCGAGAACTCGGCCGTGTACCGCGGTTGGGCGGCGCTCGAACTCGGTCGCATCGACGCCGGCGTCTCCACGTTCATCGGGGTGCAGTCCGGCCTCGCGATGAACTCGATCGCCGTCGGCGGCAGCGACGAGCAGCAGCAGGAGTGGCTGCCGCGGATGGCTCGCGGCGAGGTCGTCGGCGCGTTCGGGTTGACCGAGCCGCTGTCGGGCAGTGACTCGGCGCGCGGGCTCCGCACCACGGCGCGGCGCGAGGGCGACACCTGGGTGCTGGACGGCGAGAAGCGGTGGATCGGCAACGCGACCTTCGCGGACGTCGTCGTGATCTGGGCGAAGGACGTCGCCGACCAGCAGGTCAAGGGCTTCCTCGTCACCACGGACACGCCGGGCTTCACCGCCACCAAGATCGAGGACAAGATCGCGCTGCGCACCGTGCAGAACGCCGACATCGTGCTCGACGGCGTCCGGGTGCCCGAGTCGCGCCGACTCCAGCGCGCGGACTCGTTCCGCACCACGGCGGCGGTGCTCCGGCTCACCCGTACGGAGGTCGCCTGGCAGGCCGTCGGCATCGCGATCGGTGCCTACGAGGCAGCGCTCGCCTACGCCCGCGAGCGCGTGCAGTTCGGCAAGCCGATCGCCGCGCACCAGATGGTGCAGGACCTGCTCGTGCGGTCCCTGATGAACATCACCGCGTCGATCGCGCTGTGCACGCAGGCCTCGGCGATGCAGGACCAGGGGATCGGCGGCGACGAGCACTCCGCGATGGCGAAGGCGTTCGCGACGGCGAAGATGCGCGAGACCGTCGGCTGGTGCCGCGAGGTCCAGGGCGGCAACGGCATCGTCCTCGACAAGGGTGTCGCGCGGTTCTTCTCCGACGCCGAGGCGATCTACTCGTACGAGGGGACGCGCGAGGTGAACACCCTCATCGTGGGCCGGGCGATCACGGGCGAGGCCGCCTTCGTCTGACGGCTGCCGCCCGTCCTCGCGACGTTGCACGCGTCGATCGACGCGTGCAACGTCGGAGCATGCGACCGCACCCGGTGCGCGTGCATCGTGCGACACGGCACCCGTCGATCGACGGGTGTGATGTCGCGGACCGCGCGCTCGAGACCTGACGGGCACCGCGCCGGCGACCGTCGACGGCTACGCCCAGAACGCCGCGATCGCCTCCGCCGCCGCCTCGCCCTGCCGACGACCCTCGGTCGCCGAGGGCGCCTGCGTCGACAGCGACAACGAGTTGTCCCCGAACGCGTGCTGCGCCCCGCTGTCCGCCACGATCGTCTCGACCGAGCTGCCACCGGCCCGCAGGGACTCCACCGCCAGGTCGAGCCACGGCCCGAGCGGCGACGGTCCCTCCGGCCCGCACGCGACGACGAGCACGCGCTCGTACCCGGCGGCGACGTCCGCGTTGGTGGCCGAGCGGAGACCACCGTCGTAGTGCGGGACGCCGTCGATGTGCACGGGGGACCACACGAACGGCACGGAGCAGCTCGCGGCCACGGCGCGGGGGAGCGGCACGCCCGACTCCGCGGTCAGCACCCGGAACGCCCCGTCGAGGGCGTCGATCGTGGTCAGCGCGAGTCGCTTCGCCGGCCAGTCGGTCGACGGCAGCGTCTCGGTGAAGGTCGCGGTGCGCTCGTCGTCGGACTGCCCGGTGACGACCTGCTGCGCCACGGCGCCGAGCCGCGCGCGGGCGTCCTGCTCCGAGGTCGCGCCCGCGAGCACCTGCAGCAGGCGGTCCTGGAAGTCCTCGCCGGCGATCCGCTCCGGCTCGACGTAGGTGCTCGGCAGCGGCGCGTGCTGCTGCTCCCACGCCTGGGCCACGGCGCCGGCGCGGACGAACGACCCGACGACGCTGCCGGCGCTCGTCCCGACGACGAGGTCCGCTGCATCGAGGTCGACCCCGGCGTCCTGCAGGGCGGAGAGGACCCCGACCTCCCACGCGATGCCGGCGACGCCGCCACCCCCGAGGACGAGTGCTCTGGTTCCGGGCGCGGGCGTCGAGACGTCGGTCATGGGTCCTGTGTACCAGGTGGGCGCGGGACGGCCGGGAGGCGCGGGGCGGATCCGCCACGCGCCTCCCGGCCGTCACCGGGTCGCCTCGGTGACGCGGCGTCCGGACGCGGGTCGCGCCTCCCGTCCGTCACCCGGTCGCGTCGGTGACCGGTCCTACTCGGACGCGACGTCGATCAGGACCTTGCCGACCGCGTCGCCCTCGACGGCGTCGTGCGCGGCCGCGGTGTCCTCGAGCGCGAAGCGCGTCAGGGGGAGGCCGACGTCCTCGCCGACGGGCAGGACGTCGGCGCGCAGCGCGGCGGTGACGTCCTCGGCGGCGGCAGCCAGCGCTCGGTCGCCGATCGTGTACAGCAGCAGGAACTGGTAGCGCGCGTTGACCGACATGTTCGGGCGGATCGGCAGCGTCGCGTCGTCGCCACCGTTGTTCGCGTAGATCGACACGACGCCGTGGTTCGCCAGGACGTCGGCGACGAGCTGGGCGTTCTGCGGGATCGAGACCTCCACGACGATGTCGACGCCGTCCGGGGCGATCTCGTGGATGCGCGCGGCGGCGTCCTCGTCGCGGTAGTTCACGGTGTGGTGCGCGCCGGCGGCGGTCGCCAGGGCAGCCTTCTCGTCGGAGCTGATCGTGCTGATCACGGTCGCGCCGGCCCACCGGGCGAGCTGGATCGCGGCGTGCCCCACCGCCCCGGCGCCACCGGCGACCAGGACCGTGCGGCCCTCGAGCGCACCGGGGGTCAGGCGGTCCGGACCGTCCTCGTGGGTGGTGAGTGCGCGGTGGGCGGTCATCGCCGGGACACCGAGCGAGGCACCGACGTCGAAGCTCGTGCCCTCGGGCAGCACGACCGCGCGCTCTGCCGGGACGACGGTGTACTCCTGCGCGGTGCCGGTGGGACGGCTGGCGGCTGCCATGTACAGCCACACGCGGTCTCCCTCGTGCAGGGTCTCGACGCCCTCGCCGACGGCGTCGACCACGCCGGCACCGTCCTGGTTCGGGGTGATCTCAGGGAAGGGCAGGCCGTCGCCGTAGGTACCGCCGGCGCGGGCCTTCCAATCGGTGGGGTTTACACCGGAGACGACCACGCGGACGCGGACCTCGCCGGGGCCGGGCTGGGGGACCTCCCGCTCGACCAGGTCGAGGACGCTGCTGTCACCGGGCTTCGTGTAGACGATCGATCGCATGTGTCCAGGCAACCACCGCCGGTTCCCGAGTCTTCCTGCGGACGGTCAGCGGCGGTCGGCCGCGCGTGTCCGCGGCGCCGCGTGACGCCGCACCGGTGCCGTGCGGGTCCCGGTGCTGCGCGGTACAGCGGCACACGGCGACGCGCTCAGCGCGCGTCGTACACGTCGCGCGAGTCCTGCACGTCCGCCATGTGCGACGTCGCCCAGTCCTCGAGCGGCGCCAGCACCGCGCGTAGCGAGCGACCCCGCTCGGTGAGCTCGTACTCGACCCGCGGCGGGATCTCGGGGAAGACCGTGCGTGTCACCAGTCCGTCCCGCTCGAGCGCGCGCAGCGTCTGCGTGAGCATCTTCTGCGACACCCCCTGCACCCGGTTCGCGACGGCGGAGTAGCGCTGCGGTCCGTCGACGAGCGACCCGATCACCAGCACGCTCCACCGGTCGCCGATGCGGTCGAGCAGCTGCCGCGAGGGGCAGTCCGCCGCGTAGGGGCTGTACTCGAGTGCTGACATCCCGACCTCCGCTACGCACTCTGAGGTGCCTACTTCCCAGGAGAGAGTAACGCGAGTACCGTCGGTCGCACCAGTCACGGAAGGACTCTCATGACCAACATCGTCGTCTTCGGCGGCACCGGGTACGCCGGCTCCGCCATCGTCCGCGAGGCCCTGTCCCGCGGTCTCGCCGTCACCGCCGTCGCCCGCGACACCTCCAAGCTCGACGACGCCGAGGGGCTCACCCTCGCGCAGGGCGACGCCTTCGACCCGTCGTTCGTGGCGGACGTCACGAAGGACGCCGACGTCGTCGTGGTCTCGCTGCACGCGGTCCAGGCGGACGGCAGTGAGCTCAAGGACAAGTTCCAGCACTTCGTCGACGCAGCGGCTGCTGCCGGCGCCCGGCTCGGCATCGTCGGTGGTGCGGGTTCGCTGCTCGTCGCCGAGGGCGGTCCGGCGCTCTACGAGACCGCCGAGTTCCCCGACGCCTTCAAGGGCGAGGCGAAGAGCCACGGTGAGATCCTCGACCGCCTGCGTTCCGGCGGGTACACCGGCGACGTCGACTGGTTCTACGTGAGCCCGGCCGCGGCCTTCGGCGGGTACAACCCCGGCGAGCGTCGGGGCACCTACCGCACCACGGACGACCTGCTCCTCACCGATGCCGAGGGCAACTCGGACATCTCCGGTGCGGACTACGCGATCGCGATCGTCGACGAGATCGAGCACCCGGCGCACCACCGCGCGCGGTTCGGCGTCGCGTACTGACGCGAGCGGCCGGCGCGACCGGCTCACGGACGGGAGGCACGGTGCGGGGTGGCACCGTGCCTCCCGTCCGTTGCGTGGTGCGGCGTGCTCCTGCACAACGGAACGCACGTCGCGCCGTGTGTTTCCGTGGCGCGACGTTCGTTCGGTTGTGCCGCGCCCCTGCGCGTGTTCCGTTGCCGGACGGGAGGCGCGGTGCGAGGTGGCACCGTGCCTCCCGTCCGCCTCGTGGTGCCGCGTGCTCCTGCACAACGGAAAGCACGTCGTGCCACGTGATCCCGTGGCGCGACGTGCCTTCGGTTGTGCCGCGCCCCTGCGCCTGTTCCGTCGCCGGACGGGAGGCGCGGTGCGGGGTCGGCCCGTGCCTCCCGTCCGTCGCGTGGTGCGGCGTGCTCCTGCACAAGGGAAAGCACGTCGTGCCACGTGTCCCCGTGGCGCGACGTGCTTTCGGTTGTGCTCCAGCGCCGCGCGCCCCGCAGCCGCGCGCCCCGTGCGCCGCGGGCCGCGGGCCGCGTGCGCTACCGCGCCTCGATCGCGGGCAGCGGCACGTGGTGCCGCATCCGCACCGCCAGGTGCAGCCCGCCCCGCCGTGCGAGCACGACGCCGGCGACGACCGCCGCCACCGCGGGGACGCCCCCGGCGACCACCATGCCGACGTGCGCGCCGAAGTGGTCGACGACCTGCCCCATGACCGGCCCGCCCACGGCCTGGCCGCCGAGCAGCACGAGCACGTAGAGCGACATCACCCGGCCTCGGATCGCGACGTTCGACGACAGCTGCACGAGCGAGTTCGACGCCGTCATGAACAGCAGTTGTGACATCCCGACCGCGACGAGCGCCACGGTGAACGGCGCGATCACCGGGATCGAGCCGCTCACGACGAGCAGCACGCCCGTCCAGAACACCCCGCCGACGATCGTCCGCAGCCGCACGGTCGCGCGCCTGGTCGAGAGCAGCGCCCCGGCGAGGGCTCCGACCGCGACCGCGGAGTTGAACACCCCGTAGCCGCCCGCGCCCACGTCGTAGACCTCGGACGCGAAGGCCGAGAGCAGCACCGGCATCGTCAGGGCGAACACCGAGAAGAACGCCATGAGCACGACCGGCACCAGGATCGTCGGCTTCCGGACGGCGTAGCGCAGGCCCTCGACGAGCTGTCCCTTGGCGCGCGGCATCGGCGGTGTCCGGTGGAGCTCCGAGGTCCGGAGGAACCCGAGCGTCACGACCACGGCGACGCAGGCGATCGCGTTCACCCCGAACGACCACCCCGCCCCGACGGCGACGAGCAGCGCTCCGGACAGCGCGGGCCCGATCATCCCGCCGAGCTGGAACACGCTCGAGTTGACGCTGATCGCGTTCCGCAGGTGCTGGTGCCCGACGATCTCGGTGACGAAGACCTGCCGCGCGGGGTTGTCGATGACGGTGACCATCCCGACGAGGAACGCGATGACCCAGATGTGCCACGCCTCGACCACGCCGGTGAGGGTCAGGACGGCGAGCAGTGCGGAGAGCACCGCGAAGGCGCCCTGGGTGAGCATCATGAGCGCGCGCTTCGAGAACCGGTCGACGAGCACCCCGCCCCAGAGCCCGAAGAACAGCATCGGCGCGAACTGGCACGCGACGGTGATGCCGACCTGCGCGACGGAGCCGGTGAGCTGCAGGACGAGCCAGTCCTGCGCGATCCGCTGCATCCAGCCCGCGGTCATCGCGACGAGGTTGGTCGCGGTGAACAGCCGGAAGTTCGGGACCGACAGGGCGATGAGGGTGTGCCGCCACGGTGGACGCTCAGCCTGGATCGGGAGTGGTTCGGTGGGTGGAGGGAGGGTCGTCGATGACGCACTCACGGTGGTGGGGCTCCGGATCGTCGGGGGTGGAGTCAGTACCCGTTCGAAACTACGTGGCGCCGGCCCATTCGACACCCCTATGGTGGCTATCACTCCATTGCGATGTCGAATGGCGGCGGCCCCTCCGCCGGAGGAGGTCACGTGCTCGACCCGGTGCTGCTCCGCACGTTCCTCGCCGTCGCCGAGACCGGCAGCTTCACGCTCGCCGGGCAGCGCCTCGGCATCAGCCAGCCGACCGTCTCGCAGCACGTACGACGGCTCGAGACCGCGGTGGCGCGGACCCTCGTGGCCCGGGACACCCGCGGGGTGGCGCTCACCGACAACGGCGACGCGATGGCCGGGTTCGCCCGCTCGATCCTCGCCGCGCACGCGACCGCCGACGCCTACTTCTCGGGGGCGGCGACCCGGGGACGCCTGCGCTTCGGGGCGGCGGACGACCTCGCGATCACCCAGCTGCCGCGGATCCTGCGGGACTTCCGCCGGCTGCACCCGCAGGTGAACCTCGAGCTGACGGTGAACCAGTCCGCGCCGCTCCTCCGCCGGGTGCACGCGGGTCAGCTCGACCTCGTGTTCATCAAGCAGACCGCGGGGGAGTCCGCCGAGGGCACCCGCGTCGCGACCGACCAGATGGTGTGGATGGCGCAGGACGGCATCGCGCTCGAAGCCGACGAGCCCGTCCCGCTGATCGCGTACCAGGCGCCGAGCATCAGCCGGCAGATGGCGATCGACGCGCTGGAGTCCGCCGGGCGCACCTGGCGGATCACCTGCAACACCCGTGACGTGAACGGCGTGCTCGCGGCGGTCCGGGCGGGCATCGGGGTCGCGGTGTTCCCGCACTCGCTGATCCCGGCCGACCTCGTGAAGGTGTCGCAGCGGCTCTCGCTGCCCGACCTGCCCGCCGTCGACTACGTGCTCATCGCGAACCCGACCGTGCAGCGCGAGCCGATCGACGCCCTGACGAGCGCGATCCTGTCCCGCGGGGTCGTCCGCGCCGTCTGAGCGCTACGGCGCGAGGGTCGGCGTCGTCCCCGTGCCGGTGAGGTCGGGCAGCGTCACGCCGGCGGGTGCCAGCAGCGCCGCGGCGACCGCCCAGAGGAGCACGAGCGTGCCGACACCGCCGAGCACCGCCCCGAGGAGCGCCACCGGTCGCTGCCACGTCGCCGCGGGGGTCCGGAGGGCCGTCACCGACAGCGCGAGTGCGAGCACTCCGAGGACCAGTCCGGTCGCGTGCACCGTCGCCGGCGCCGTGAACCACAAGGCGGCGAGGGCGAGGGCGGCGACACCGGTCACCGCCCCGAGCACGGCTGCCGGGGTCGCCCCGATCGCGGTGCGGCTGCGGTCGCGGGACGCCCGACGGTCGGCCTGGAGGCCCTGCTCACCGTCTTCGTGTCCGCCCACCTCGGCGTCGGTGCCGGTGCGAGCCGCGGCCGGTCCCGACCGGCGACCCCGCCGGTAGGGCGCGGACACACCGCCGGCGACCGGGGCACCGGCTGCCGACGGCCCGGCCGCCGCCGTGGGTGCGGCAGCCGCTGCCGTGGGCACGGCGGCCGCCGGCGTCGACGCGGCGGCGGGTCCGCCCGGGAAGACCGACGGTGCCTGGACGGTGGGCGCGGCGGGCGCTGCGATGACGGCGTCGAAGCCGGACGGCGCGGGGTCGACGACGGTCGGCCGCGGTGCCTGCTGCCGGGCGAAGCGCGCCGGCGTGCGGTACCCGATCGGTCCGGAGGGCTCGGGTTCCGCGCCCTCGACCAGGACGTGCTCGAGTCCGGGGACCGAGAAGCGGGGCTGTCCGACGACGGGGGCGGCGGGAGCGGGGGGCTGCACCGGTGCCGGGGCGTGAGCGCTGTGCGTCGGGTCGACCGGCGGAGTGAGGGGGCCGCCCGACTCGGCGGCGTCGACGGGGGACACCGGCAGGGGTGCGGTGTCGAACGGCGGCACCTGCACCGTGGGCGAGGTCGGGGCCGGCGGGAGCAGGTGCTCCTGCGGCGGGTAGTCGGGCACGACGACGTCGACGGCGGGCAGCGCGTCGGTCGGGTCCTGCGGCGGCGTCGGACCTGCCGCACCCGGCATCCCGGGGGTGACCACGGGGACGGCCGCGACCGCGTCGAGGACGGGTGCCTGCGGGGCGGGGGCGAGTGGTGCCTCCCGGCCGACGGCGGTGTCCTCGGGGGGTGCGACGACCCACGCAGGGACCGCTCGACGCGGCCGGTCTCGGTCCGGCATGCGGTGCGACGCCACTCGTGCTCCCTCGCTCTTCTGATCCATCGTCATTTCTATCCGCGTGCATGGACCGCTGCGCAGCCCCAGTTCCGGGGTCGCGCAGTCCACTTCGCGCAGGATGCCTCGCGGCCGGGGCTCGCGAGACGCAACGAAGGCGGCTCCGCGCCGAGCTGTACCGCTGCGGGGAACCGCCTTCGTGGCGTGTTGCGGAGGTGGGGGCTACATGTCGCGGTAGCGCTCCGCCTCGGCGAGCTTCGCCCGGAGCTCGTCGGCGGTGTACCGCGTGACGTACCCGGGGGTGTCGCGCTGGATGCGCCAGCCCTCGGCGAGGGGGCCCGCGTCGACCACGTCGAACCCGAACTCGTCGATCAGGTCGGCGACGACCCGCTTGGCGTCGGCGTCGTCGCCCGCGACCACCAGGGCGCGGCGGTCGGGGGTGCCGGCGGGGGTGCCCTCGTCGGTCAGCGCCGTGGCGGCGATGTGGTTGAACGCCTTGACGACCCGGGCACCGCGCAGGTGGTCCTGCAGGAGCTCGGCGGTGGTCGTCGTCTCCTCGTCGAGGGACGCGATGTGGCCGTCGCGCTGCGGGTAGTAGTTGTTGGTGTCGATGACGACCTTGCCGACCAGGGGCTCGACCGGGATCGTCTCGATCGCCGCGAGCGGGGTGGTCACGACGACGATGTCGCCCGCTGCTGCCGCCTCGTCGCGGGTGGCCGCGCGGGCGTGCTCGCCGAGCTCCGAGACCAGGTCCTGCAGGGTCTCGGGGCCGCGCGAGTTGGCGATCACGACCTCGTGGCCGTGCTGCACGGCGAGGCGCGCGAGCTGGGATCCGATGTTGCCTGCTCCGATGATGCCGATCGTTGTCATGCGGTCGTGCAACGCGGCGCCGAGCAGTGCATTCCCACCGGCGGTCGCCCCGGGCCGTCGTCGCCGTGCGGCCGCTGCCCGTCGGGTGCATGATGGCGCCATGGCCCACGAGTTCCGCGACGAAGCCGACCGCGACCGCTACGCGATGTACGTCGACGGCGAGCTCGTGAGCGTGCTCGACTACCGGGCCGCGGAGGACGCCGTGTCGTTCCCGCACACGTACACGGTCCCGAGCCACCGCGGGCACGGCTACGCGGCGGAGCTCGTCGCGCACGCCGTCGCCGACGTCGAGGCGAGGACCACGAAGCGCATCGTGCCGATGTGCTGGTTCGTCGGCAAGTGGTTCGACGAACACCCCGAGAAGGCCGACCTGCTCAGCCGCGGCACCGCGGACTGACCCACCCCACGCTCCGGCCGCAGCGTCGCGGCCGCACCCGAGCACCCGGAGGCACCGTGCCCACGATCACCCCGTTCCTCTGGTTCGACGACCAGGCCGAACAGGCCGCCACGACCTACACGTCGCTCTTCCCGGACAGTCGGGTCGACAGCGTCGCCCGGACGCCGGACGGCACCGCCCTCGTCGTCGAGTTCACGCTCCTCGGACAGCCCTACCGGGCGATGAACGGCGGCCCGGGGCACCCGCACACCGACGCCGTGTCCTTCCAGGTCGACGTCGACACGCAGGACGAGCTCGACCGGGTGTGGGACGCGCTCCTCGCCGACGGCGGCCGACCGCTCGCGTGCGGGTGGCTGCACGACCGCTGGGGCCTGACGTGGCAGGTGACCCCGTCGATGATGGGCGACCTGATGACCGGCGGCGGTGACCCCGAGGCCAACGCCCGGGTGTTCAAGGCGATGCAGGACATGGTCAAGCTCGACATCCCCGCGCTGCAGGCCGCAGCCGCCGGTCACTGAGGGGGAGCAGCCCGTGACCGCCGGTAGGGTGGCGGCACCCACCAGCGCCGAGCACCCGGCGCACGCAGTGACAGGCTGGAGAACGCGATGAGCAGCCCGAGCTCGGCGGTCCGTGACGCCGGACGCCCCGACGACGAGGTCCGCAACGGCGACATAGGACGCGCCTACACCGAACTCGCCCGCATCACGCGACGTGCGAGCATCCGGGCGCGCGGCGACGACCTCGTGCTCAGCGTCGTCGACCAGTCCCTCGTCGACTTCGTCGTGCAGCACCCCGGGTGCATGGCGATCGACATCGCCCGGTACCTGCGGCTCAACCGCTCGACGATCTCGCGGCAGCTGTCCGGCCTGCTCGCGGCGGGGCTCGTGCGGACCACCGACGGTGGCTCCGGCAACGCGAAGCCCCTCGAGGCGACCGACGCCGGCCGTGCCGCCCTCGACCGCTCGGTGCGCCTGCACCGCGACGCGCTCGAGGAACGGCTCGCCGACTGGTCGGACGACGACATCGCGCTCCTCGCCGGGCTGCTCGAACGACTCGGCGCCGCCGACGAGGCCGGTCTGCCGATGCCCGCCCGCGCGACGCCGGACGGCCACGCCGGTACGGACGGTCCCGACGCCCCGTGACCACCTCGTTCGTCCTGCTCTCCGACACCCACCTGCCGAAGCGCGCGAAGGACCTGCCGGCTGGGCTCTGGGCGGACGTCGACGCGGCGGACCTCGTCGTGCACGCGGGGGACTGGGTCGACCTCGCCACCCTCGACGCCGTGCAGGGGCGCTCCCGTCGGTTCGAGGGCGTCCGCGGCAACAACGACGGCCCCGAGTTCGACGACCGGCTGCCGCTGGTGGCCCGCTTCACGGTGGAGGACCTCCGCTTCGCCCTGGTGCACGAGACCGGTGCGGCGACGGGTCGCGAGCGCCGGGCGGACGCCGCGTACCCGGACACCGACGTGCTCGTGTTCGGGCACTCGCACATCCCGTGGGACTCGGTCGCGCCGTCGGGGATGCGCCTGCTCAACCCCGGGTCGCCGACGGACCGCCGCAGGCAGCCCGACTTCACGTGGATGCGGGGCACGGTGGACGGGCGCGCGCTGACGGTCGAGACGGTCCGGCTGCAGCCGGCGGCGCGCTGACGCGACCGCACGACCACCGGACGGGCGAGTCGGCAGACGGAGGATGCACCGGCCGGGAGGCACGGCTCGGGTCCGCCCCGTGCCTCCCGTCCGTCCCGTGCCGCGTGTGACGGCGGTGGTCCGGTCAGTCGCGCTGCGCCGGCGGGTCCGCCGGGGCCGACGGGCCCACGTGTTCCGTCGGCATCCGGAAGAACGCGAGTTCCCACTCGGTCGACCGTCGGTGCGCCCGCGCCATCCGCCCCCGCTCGGACGGGTCCGCGGCGGCCCCGAGCCCCTCGACGCGCGCGGTCGCCTCGGCGCTCGCCGCAGCGAACGCCGGGTCGCCGTACGCGCCGAGCCAGTCCGCGAAGGGGTGTCCCTCCGGGGCGCGGCCGAGCTGCGTGCCGACCCAGGCGTAGACCCGGAAGCACGGCAGCACGGCGGCGGCGAGCACCGCGACCGACCCGCTGTCGGCCGCGGCCTGCAGGTGGGCGAGGTACCCGGCGCACGTCGGGTGGACCGGGTCGTCGGCGTGCGTGCCCGCCAGGCGGCGGTGGTGCAGGTCGCGTGCCTCGTCAGCACAGCCCGCGGCGGCCGAGGCCCAGAACGCCGCGGGCTCGCCGTCCGTGGTGGCGGCCAGCCGTCGCAGGTGCTGCTCGTAGGCCCGCAGGTAGTGGACGTCCTGCGCGAGGTACCGGGCGAACACGTCCCCGTCGAGCGTGCCGTCACGCAGGCCCTCGAGGAAGGAGCACGAGAGCGTCCGGTCGAGGGTCTCGGCGACGTCCGCCCACCACCGGTCCGTCCAGGTCGTCGCGGGGAGCGCGGCACGGGTGAGCGCACCGTGGTCGACCGGTCCGTTGCCCGTCCCCACCCGGAGCGCGTCGGCGCCACGGAGTGCGGCGGTGAGCCACGTCTTCGCCCCGCCGACCGCGAGCTCCCAGTCGCCGTCCCGTGCGGCGAGCGTCGCGATCGCGCTCGACAGGGAGCACCCCGTTCCGTGCGTGTTGGTCGTCGCGATGCGCGGGCCCCGGAAGGTGCGGGCGGAGCCGTCGGGCCGGACGAGCACGTCGTCGGCGGTCGGCCCCGTGTCGTGCCCGCCCTTCGCGAGCACCAGGACGTCCCATCGACGGGCCACGAGCCGTGCGGCTTCGAGGGGCGTCGGTGCGGTGCCCCCGGCGAGCGCGACGAGGTCGGTCAGCTCCGCGCGGTTCGGGGTCACGAGGTCGGCGAGCGCGAGCAGGTCGCCCATCGCGGCGGTCGCCTGCCGGTCGAGCAGCCGGTCGCCGCTCGTGGCCACCATCACCGGGTCCACGACGACCACGGGCGGGCGGTGGTCGCGGAGCCAGTCCGTGACCGTACGGACGACGTCGACGGTGCCGAGCATCCCGATCTTGACGGCGTCGACCACCACGTCGTCCGACACGGCGTCGAGCTGGTCGCGGAGGACCCCGACGTCGGGGACGTGCACCGACCGCACGCCGTGGGTGTTCTGCGCGACCAGGGCCGTCACGACGCCCATGCCGTAGCCGTCGTGCGCCGTGATCGCCTTGAGGTCCGCGTGGAGTCCGGCGCCGCCCGTCGGGTCGGTGCCCGCGATGCTGAGGACCCGCGGCACGTGCGGCCGCCCCGGCACCGGCACCGGCGGCACCGGCGGCGACGTCGAGCCCACGGCGGGCTCGGCGGCGGTCACGACCCGCTCCAGGCGCGGAGGTACGCCGCCGCTGCCACGTGCGGGTCGGCGGCGGCGCAGATCCCGGACACCACCGCGACACCGGCGACACCGGCCGCACGCAGCGGCGCGACGTCGTCCAGGGTCACGCCGCCGATCGCGACACACGGGACCCCGAGCGGGCGCGCCGCACCGGTGATCCGGGCGACGCCGTCCACGCCGAGCGCCGGCGGGTGGTCCGGCTTCGTCGAGGTCGGGTGGACGACACCGACGCCGAGCAGGTCGACGGTGCCGCGGGGCAGCTCCGCGAGGGCCGCCAGGTGGGCCGGGGTGTTCGCGGTGAGCCCCACGTGGGCGTCCGGCCCGAGGAGCGCGCGGGCCGCCGCGACGGGCAGGTCCGACTGGCCGAGGTGCACGCCCGCGACCCGGTGTCCGGCACGTCGGGCGGCGAGCGCGACGTCCGTCCGGTCGTCCACCACGACGGTCGCACGGTCCCCGACGGCGTCGGCCACCGCGGCGGTCAGGGCGAGGAGGTCGCGGACCGGTGCCTGCTTGTCGCGCACCTGCACGAGCCGCACCCCGGCGTCGACCGCGGCACGGACGACGCCGAGCACGCCCCTGCCGTGCCGGTCGACGAGCACCGGGTCGGTGACCAGGTAGACGCCCAGGTCCGTCGGGGCGCTCACGGTCGGACCACCGTCGGCGCTGCAGCGGATCCCGGGATCGTCGGTGGTGCGGACTCCGTGGTGATGCGCGCCACCCGGAGGACGTCCTCGGGGGTCAGCGTCGCCAGCCGGTCGAGGAACAGCGGCTGGAAGGTCCCCGGGCCGCCGGCGTCACGCGCGGCGAGCTCGGCGGCGACCGTGTGCACCACCGTCCCGGCGACGGCTGCTGCGCCCGGGTCGTCCGGGACCACCGCCGCGAAGGCGGCGACCACCGCGCCGAGCGCGCACCCGCCCCCGGTGATGCGGGTCAGCAGCGGCGACCCGTTCGCGACCCGCACCACGCCGGTGCCCGGCGCGACCAGCAGGTCGACGGGACCGGACACGGCCACGGCGCCCACGAGCCTCCCGTCCGACGCCCGGAGCGCTGCCGCCCGCGCCTCGTCCGTGCCGGCGGTGCTGTCGACCCCGCGGCCGCCGTCGGCGTCGCCGAGCAGGGCGAGGACCTCCGAGGCGTTCCCGCGCAGCACGGTCGGCCGGAGCGCGAGGAGCTCGCGGGCGAGGGCGGTGCGGACCGGCAGCGCGCCGACCGCGACGGGGTCCAGGACCCACGGTGTGCCGACGTCGACGGCCGCGGATGCCGCCTCGACCGACGCCGCACGCGGCTCCGGGTGCGGGGTGCCGGTGTTGACGAGCAGGGCGTCGGCGACGCGGGCGAACGGGCCGGCCTCGGTGGTGACGTCGACCATCGCCGCGGAGGCGCCGAGGGCGAGCAGGACGTTCGCCGTGACGTTCTGCACCACGGTGTTCGTGATGCACTGCACCAGGGGGCTGCGGGCGCGCACCTCCTCGAGCAGCGTGGCGGTGCGGTCGGCCCAGTCCGGGGACGGGGAGCCGGCGGGTCCGGGTACGGGCGCAGCAGTGTGCATGGACGATCCCTTCGCGAGTACGAGCTCGAGCAGGTTCGACGGGTGTGATCTCAGCCGCTCGGTGCGGCACCCCGTGTCTCGGACGACACCGTACACGACGTCCGACGACCTCCTCCGGGCACTCCGGGGGTGCGGTGTGCCAGTGTTGACGGGTGCCTGACGTGACCCCTCCCGGACCGCCGCCCGGACCCCGCGACCCCGGCGACGCGTGGGCCGTCGGACCGGACGGCACCAAGGCCTGGGGACGCTTCGGCGCGGCCGGCCTGCTCGTCGACGACGGTGCCGGCCGGGTGCTCCTGCAGCACCGCGTCGAGTGGAGCCACCACGGCGGCACGTGGGGGATCCCCGGTGGTGCACGCCACCAGGACGAGGACGCCGTCACCGCCGCGCTCCGGGAGTCCGCGGAGGAGGCCGGGGTGCCCGAGGACGGCATCGACCTGCGGCACGCCGCCGTGCTCGACCTGGGCTTCTGGACCTACACGACCGTCGTCGGTCGCGCCCGCCGCCCGTTCGAGCCGGTGATCGCGGACCGCGAGAGCCTCGCGCTGTCGTGGGTCCCCGTCGCCGAGGTCGACGCGCTGCCGCTGCACCCGGGCTTCGGTGCCTCGTGGCCGGCGCTGCGCGGCGCGATCGAGACGGTCCCGCACGTGGTGGTGGACGCGGCGAACGTCGTCGGCAGCGTCCCGGACGGCTGGTGGAAGGACCGTGCGGGCGCGGCGGAACGGCTGCTGTCGTCCGTGGCGGCGCTCGCCGGACGGGGCGTGGGCGCGGGGGAGCTCGGGTTGCCCTTCGCCCGCTGGTGGCCGCGGTGGACGGTGGTGCTCGAGGGCGAGGCACGGGCGGCCGGCGCGGGTGCCGGTGCTGCGGGCACGGCGGCGGGGGCCGTCGGTGCCGGCGACCTCGGCGGTGCGGCCGACTCGGTCGGGATCGTCCGCGCCGAGGGCTCCGGCGACGACGCGATCGTCGAGGCCGCCCGGTCGGCGCTCGGCGACGGACACGCACCGGTCGTCGTCGTCACGGCGGACCGGGAGCTCCGCACCCGGGTCGAGGCCCTGGGCGCCGAGGTCCGCGGCCCCGGCTGGTTCCGCGAGCAGTAGCCCGCCGCAGCCGCGTCGGTCCGCTGCTGCGTCGGTCCGGTGCGGCGTCAGCCCTCCGGCACGTACCGCTTCGACGACACCAGCAGCGCCACCCACGACACCACCCCGAGCCCGACCACGACGGCCAGGATCACCGACACCGGGACCCCGGCACCGCCCGCGATCGCCGCGATGACCGCCGGTGCCAGGAACCCGCTGTACGCCACCGCGTAGAACGCTCCCGTCAGGCCGGCGAGGTCGCGCGACCCGGCGATCCGCTGGACCTCGAGCAACGAGGACACGAGCGCGGTCCCCATCCCGACGCCGATCACCACGTTCGCCGCGAGCCCGACCCACACCGACTGCAGCTCCACCGCCAGGAGCACGACCCCGATCCCGACGGTCATCACGGCGACGGCGGTGACGAGCCCGCGCGCCGAGGACACCGAGTGCACGCGCTTGGCGAGCGGCTGCACCGCGCTCGAGACCCCGAGGGCGACGACGGTCGCGGCGGTCGCGAACACCAGGCCCCACGGACCGGTCGCCCCCGCGAGCCGGGTCGGCAGGTACCCGTAGCCGATCGCAGCGGACCCGAAGATCCACGGTGCCGCGACGGCGACCACCCGCGTGAACCGTCGGTGCCCGGCACTCGGGATCGCGAGCTGCCGCCACCACGGACCGGCGAGGCCACCGTTCACCGCGGTCTCCGGCGCTCGCCACACGACGAGGGCGAACGGCGCCGCGACGCAGATGTGCACGAGGAACGGCAGGACCTCGGGCACCGGCCCCCACTGCGCGATCCCACCGGCGACGAGGGCACCGATCCCGGACCCCAGCGTGAAGGCCAGCGACGCGCGCCGTGCCCCGGAGCCGGCATCGGCCGAGGGGTCGTGGCGGCCCTGCGAGAGCTCCTTCACCCAGCTGTTGCCGACCGCCATCGCGATGCCGACCGTGATGCCGGAGAACAGCCGGCCGGCCGCGAGGAAGCCGGGTCCGAACGGCCCGAGTGCCAGGAGTCCGCTGCCGACGACGGCCGCGGCGATGCCGACGAGCATGAGCGGCTTCCGCCCGTGCCGGTCCGAGAGCGACCCGGCGACGAGCAGCGCGGGTGCGAGCCCGAGGACGTAGACCCCGAGGAAGACGTTGACGAGCACGGACGAGTAGTGCGCCCGCTCCTCGTACATGAGCAGCAGCGGCGAGAACTGGTTGCCGCCCCACGAGCACACGAAGACCGCGCCCCAGACCATCGCCCACGGGGCCACCCGGCTGACCGGCACCGGCACGGAGCCGGTGGTCGGGATGCTCCCGGTCGCGCCGCTCACAGCGCGCCCCGGTGGGACGCGACGTGCGCTCGGAGGACCGCCGCGTACCGCTCGGCGTCCCCGTCGTCGAGGGCCGCGGCGAGCGCCCGGTGCTCGTCGAGCGACGCCTGCAACTGCTCCGGTCGCACGCGCATCAGCTGGTGCCGCAGCCGCTGCTGCCGGTCGCCGAGCGTCCGCGCGAAGCGGACGGCGATCGCGTTCCGCGACGCCGCGACGACGGCGCCGTGGAACGCCGCGTCCCGCTCGACGAAGCGGTCGACGTCCCCGGCGGCCACCGCCGCCTCCTGCTCCGCCAGCTCGGCCTGGAGGAGCGGTGCCAGTTCCGGCACGCGGCCGTCGGTGACGACGCGGGTCGCCGCGGTCGACTCGATCGCCTCACGCACCTCGAGCACGTCCGCCGCCTCGTTCGGGGACATCGGGCGCACGACGGCGCCCCGGCGGGCGCCGAGCAGGATGAGGTCCTCGGCCGCCAGGCGCAGGAACGCCTCGTGCACGGGTGTCCGCGAGACGCCGATCTCCCGGCAGAGCACGTTCTCGCTGATCGCCGTGCCGCCCGGCAGGTCGCCGCGGATGATCGCCCGCTTGACGTGCTCGTACGCCCGTCCTGCGGCGGAGACCTCGGTGCTGGTGTCACTCACGGCAGCCGATCCTACGCCTTGCATGCAAGCTTGCACACGTTGTGGAGCGAGATCGTCACGCGGTCGTCGTGACCGGATCGAGACACCGCCCACCCGGCGTCGCTACGCTGACCCTCACGTCAACGGAGACGTACCGATCAGGAGGTCACGATGGAGCGTGTCACCAGAGCCGACGACCGTGTGCACCGCCCTGCGGGGCCCTGGACACCGACGGTGCACCGGCTGCTCGCGCACCTGCACGAGCAGGGCTTCGTCGCGGCACCCGAACCGATCGCCGTCGGGGACGCCCTCGAGACGGTGAGCTTCGTGCCGGGCACGGCGGGCAACTACCCCTGGAGCACCGAGATCGCGAGCGAGGCGGCCCTCGTCACGTCCGCGCGACTGCTGCGCCAGTACCACGACGTCGCGGCGACCTACCCGCGCGACGACGCGGTCGACGTCTGGTCGCAGGCAGAACGGCTGCCGGTCGAGACGATCGTGCACGGTGACTTCGCGCCGTACAACTGCGTGTACGACGGCATCGCCGCGGTCGGGCTCATCGACTTCGACACCGCGCACCCCGGGCCGCGCGTCTGGGACGTCGCGAGCGCGGTCTACCGCTTCGCGCCGTTCACCACCGGTCTCGTCGAGGGCAGTTCGGCGCCGGGACTCGACGAGCGCCTCGACCGCGCGGCGGAGTTCTGCCGCGCCTACGGGCTCGACGACCGTTCCCGCGGGGTGCTCGTCGAGACGATCACGGCCTCGCTCGTCGCCCTCGTCACGACGATGGAGACCGAGGCCGCCGCGGGGAACCCGAAGTTCCTCAGCGACCTCGAGCACGGGCACGCCGACCTGTACCGGGCCGACGTGGCGTGGATCGAGTCCCACGCGGACCTGATCCGCGCGGCCGTCACCGCCGACTGACGTCCGCGCGGACGAGCTGCGCTGCGCACCGGCGTCGGTGCGGGACACCGGCGTGCACGTGAGACGCCGGCCTCGGTGCGAGACGCCGCTGTGCACGCGAGACGCCGGCGTCGGTGCCGGACGCCGCGGAGCCGTCGAGACGCCGCCGGATCCCGCGGCGTCTCGATCGGCGGACGGCGTCTCGCACCGACGCCGTCGTCTCGCCGGTGTGGGACGCGCGTCGGACCGCGGCGTCCCGAGCAGACGCCGGCGTCTCGGGGCGCGACGCGCGCGTCGGACGTGCACCGGGCCTCCCGGCAGCTCCCAGCCCGCACGCGGCGGACTCCGATGCTCCAGCGGGTAGTGTCGCAGGGCCATGACCGACAGCCCGGCCGACGCCACCCCGTACGAGGTCCTCGGCGTACCCGCGACCGCCGACGACGACGCGCTCCGCCGTGCGTACCGTCGTGCCGCCCGCGAGACCCACCCCGACCTCGGTGGTGACGCCCGGCGCTTCCGCCAGGTGCAGATCGCGTGGGAGCGCATCGGGACCCCGGCTGCCCGCCGGGCGTACGACGCGGGCTCCCGCACGTCGACCCCCAGCGCGGCGTCCGGTCCGTCCGGGTCCTCGGTCTGGTCGCACGACGGCGAGGGGTTCGCGCCCCCGACGGCTCGGCGCGACTCCCGGCCGCGGGCGCGCTCGTACGGGCACCCGGGTGGTCGTTCCCGCGAGGTCTTCCTGCAGGCCGAACGCGAGTGGGTCGGTCTCGGCGACCCCGTCGAGGACCCGTACGACCCGGCGCTGGTCCGCTCCGCGCCGCGGCACATCCGCCGACTGCTCGCCGAGGCCCTCGCGGAGGAGGCGACGGCGTCGATCATCGCGGGGATGGGCATCGGTGTGACCGTGTGGCACGACCTCGACGCCGGTGCCGAGGGCAAGCTCGACCACGCCGTGCTGACCCCGAGCGGACTCTGGGCCGTCGAGTCGATCGACTGGGGCGCTCCCGTGCGCATCGAGCACGGTGACATCGCCGGCGAGACCCTGGCGCCGGGCGAGCGTCCGGTCAAGGAGCTCGTGCGGGCGGCCCGAGCGGTACAGAAGCAGACCCGCGTGAAGTTCACCGGACGGCTGATGGTCGTGCCGGACTCCGCCGTCGACGAGGACGTCCAGGTCGTCGGGTCGGCGCGCAAGCCCACCGCGCTCGTGGTCCGTCGCAGTGCGCTCGGTCAGGTCCTGAACGGGGTGTTCTCCCCGGAGGGCTCGGTCGACGTGTTCGACGTCCGCGACCGCCTGCAGCAGACCGTCCGCTTCGTCTGACGGCGGCGCGACGCCCGGTCGCGTCAGTGGCCGCGGAGCTTCTCGAGGTCGCGGCGCTCCCGCTTGCTCGGACGACCGGCGCCTCGGTCCCGGGTCGGGACGAACCCGGCCTCCTCGCGGGGGAGCCGGGGCGGGGTCCGGTCCTCGAAGTGCTTCGCCGCCTCGGTCGCGCTCGTCCGCTTGAGGATGATGCCCGTCACGACGACGATGCGGTCGAACCCGTGCTGACGGACCCGCACCTCGTCCCCGGGGGCGATCGGCTGCGCCGGCTTCGCACGTTCCCCGTTCACCCGGACGTGGCCGGCCTTGCACGCACTGGTCGCGGCGGACCGGGTCTTCGTGATCCGCACCGCCCAGATCCAGCTGTCGACGCGCGCCTTCTCCATCCCACCACCCTAGGCGGCGCAGCCCTGCGAGCAGCCCGCGCCGGGGAGCCGAGCGGGCCGACACCCGAGCCGTGCGACCGGGCCGTACGCTCGACGGGTGCAGGAACCGCGGCAGCAGGACCCGGACGGCCGGGCTCCGAGCGAGCAGGATGCCCTCGCCCGGGCGCTGGCGCTCGGCGTCCTGCGTGCGGCGTCCCCCGGCGACCGGCTCGTCGTGCGGGCACGGGTCGGGGACGGCGCTCGCGACGCCCTCGGCACCCTGTCCGCACGGACCGTCGACACGGTCACGATCGAGACGCGACGGGGGCACGTCGACGTCCCGCTCGCCGACGTGGTCGCGGCGAAGCACGTGCCCCCGCCGCCGACACCGCGGACGCGCCGCCCCTGAAGGGCCAGGGGACGCAGCCGCGCGACGCAGCCCGGCAACGCAGCCCGCGACGCGGCCGGCAACGCAGCCTCGCGACGCAGCCCGCGACGCAGCTCCACCCACCTCGCCCGACGGCGAGCAGGCTCCGCCCGCGCGGCGCACCGGCGAGCCGTCGCCGTCCCCGCAGCCGTCGCCACGTAGCCTCGACCCATGGCCGTCCCCGTCCCGCTCGGTACCGAGGACCGAACCTCCCGCCTGACGCTCCGCCGCCCCGACCGCTGGCGCCGCGAGGACTCCCCGCAGGCCGACCTCCGGCTGACCGGTGACGACGTCGTCCTGACCGTCCGGTCCCGCCCCTCGGAGCGCACCGTCGCCGAGGAGCACACCAGCCTGCTCGAACGCCTGCCCGGGTCGGTCGAGGGCCTGCGGCTCATCGGCTGCGACCCGTGGACGACCGCGGGCGCCCCGGCACGCCTGGTCGAGTACGTCCGCCCCGACGAGGACGGCGACGTCGCGGGCGCCCACCTGCTCTTCGTGACCGGCCGGCACCGGGTCGACCTGACCGTCGAGCGGCCGCTCACCCGGATGCTCGCGACCGACGACCTGGTCTCGACCGTGCTCGAGTCGGTCCGTGCCACCGAGCCGGCACCCTCCCGCCCGCAGCGCGAGCTCGAGGCCCTGCCGGTCGCGGCGCCGGTCCCGCAGCTCGACGGGACGCACCTCGGTCCCGACGCGCTCACGACCCTGCGCAGCCTGGCAGGACGCCGGTGGGACCCGATGCTCCTGCGCTCGCCCGCCGGTCGCGAGCTCGTGCAGACGGGGCTCGTCGGCCGCCTCGGGACGCTCCCCGAGACCACCCAGGAGCTCCTGGCGCCGTGGGCCGACGACACCCGGCCGGTCACCCTCGAACAGCGCCTGCCCGACGGGCGGACCACGCGCCTCCAGGCCTGGTCGGAGACCGTCGTGGACGGGACGGACGAGACGGGCGGCACCGTGGCCCGGCTGCCGGTCGAGCGCGTGGTCGCGCTGGCGGCCGGGAGGCTCGGCATCCGCCCGTCGTGGACCTTCCCCTTCCGCACGGGGTCGCTCCACGCAGACCTGCTGGCCCGCAGGACGGGTGCGGCCGACACCGCGCCGGACCTGCCGGTGGCCGTCGCCGAGGCCGACCCGCGGCTCGCGCGCTTCTGGGCCGCGCCGTGGACGGTCTCGTCGATCCGTCGCCCGGGTCGACCGGCCCCCGTCGTCGTCGTGCACGCCGAGGGCATCGGGTTCGCCCGGGTCGGACGCACGGAGGCCGGGGAGACGGCCTTCCGGTCCGACTCCCCGGCGAACGTGTACCGGTCCGTGGTGCGCGCGCTGCTCGGCTGAGGCTGCTGCTGCTGCTACCGCTGCTGCTGCTGGCGCTCGCGCGGCGCCCTCGCTAGGCGGCGGGGCCTGCGGTCAGGGTCACCGTCACGGTGTGCGCCGTGCCCGAGGCATCGGTGTAGCCGACCTGCACCCGGTCACCGACGGCGTGCGAGCGGATCGCGGACGTCAGTGCGTCGTTGCTCGTGACCGCCGTGCCGTCGAGGCTCGTGATGGTGTCGCCGGCGACCAGTCCCGCTGCTGCGGCGCCCGAACCGTCGACCGTCCCGGCGACCGGCACACCCGCGGTGGTCTGCGTCGTCGCGGTCGAGCCGACCTCCACGCCGAGGAACGCCGGCAGGCCGATCGTGACGGTGTCCGAGGACTCCCCGGCGAGGATCTTGTCGGCGATGGCCTTCGCGGTCGTGATCGGGATCGCGTACCCGGTGACCTCGGCGGAGCCCGACGACGCTGCGGTGGCCATGCCGACCACCTCGCCCTCGCTGTCCAGGACCGGACCGCCGGAGTCGCCCGGGACGATCTGCGCGGCGACCTCGATCAGGCCCTGCAACGACTCCGTGCCCGTGCCGGACTCGCTCTGCACCTGGATGTCCTGGTCGAGGGCGGTGACCGTGCCCGCGGCGGCGACGAGGTTGCCCGTGCCCTCCGCGTTGCCGACGTCGGTCACCGCGTCCCCCGTCGACGGTTCGCCGTCGTCGTCGAGCGTCACCGTGGACAGGCCGGACGCGTCCTGCAGCTTGAGCACGGCCACGTCGTGCGTGGCATCGGTGCCGACGACCTCGGCCCGGTACTGCTTGCCGGTCGTCTCGTCGGTGACCGCGATGCTCGTGGCGCCCTGCACCACGTGGTTGTTCGTCAGGACGAAGCCGTCCGCGGTGAGGACCATGCCGGTGCCCGCGGCCTGCGACGAGGTGTCGTAGTTCATCACGGTGTCGATCGTCACGACGCCCTTCGTCTGGGCCGCGGTCGCCGGGGTCGCGGCGGTCTGCGTGCCCGTGCCCGTGCCGGTACCGCTGCCGCTGCCGCTGCCGCTGCCGCTGCTGCCGTCGCTGCCCGAGCCGTTCCCGTACCCGGGCACGGTGAAGCCGTTCGTCCCGCCGCTCGTGCCGGAGCCACCGCCCGGCAGCGTCGTGGTGCCCTGCGACTGGCTCGACGTGGTCGTGGTGCCCTGCGAGGACAGGCCGAGCGCCGTCCCACCGGCCGCGCCGATGATCGCCAGCGCCGCTACGCCCGAGCCGATGACGAGTCCGAGCCGCCGGGGGCGCTTCGCGCCGGGGTGGTTCGCTGCCGCCGCGCCCGAGGTCCAACCCCAGGGGGTGCTGCCGGCCGTCGCGCCTGCTGCCGCCGTGCTCGTGCTCGCGGTACCGGGACGCGGGTCGGTCGGACCGCCGAGGGCCGCGCTGCCGAGCAGGTACGGGCCGCGACCGTCCGGGGTGTAGGCGTACGGCCCCGAGCCGTCGGTGCCGTACAGCCACGGGCCGCTGCCGTCGAAGGCGTACGCCGGGCGGAGGGCGTCGCGGTCGGCGTGCGGGGCCTCCCAGCCGGGACGGTCGGTCGCGCGCTGGTCGTCGGCGGGGTTCTCGTTCATGGGTGCTCTCCGGTCGTCCCTCGACCACCCGAGGGGTGGCGGTTCGTTCCTCGACGACCCGGTCGGGCGTCGACGGAGACCAGTACAGGAGCCGAACCCATGACGACCCTATGAACCGACCCTGCGCCGGCTCCGGGCTTCCTCGGGGGCCGCCGAACGAGGGGCGGGATTAGGCTTGCCGCACTTCCCATGCGCGCGTCCTCACCCGTCACCCCTGCAGTCCGGCCCCGCCCGGCACCCGCCTCGCGGTCCCGTCTCGTCGGGGCAGCGCTGCTCGCCGTCGCCGTCCTCGTGGTGGCCGTCGCGCTCTCCGTGGCGTTCGGCTCGCGCCCGATCCCGCTCGGCACCGTCCTCGACGTCGTCCTGCACCCGCACCGGGACGACGAGGTGGGACTCATCGTGCTCGGCAACCGCGTCCCGCGTACCGTCGTGGGGCTGCTCGCCGGCGCCGCGCTCGGGGTGGCCGGTGCCGTGATGCAGGGCGTGACCCGGAACCCGCTGGCCGACCCGAGCATCCTCGGCATCAACGCCGGAGCAGCCCTCGCCGTGGTCGTCGGGATCGCGGTGTTCGGCATCAGCGGGACCGCCGCGTACCTGCCCTTCGCCTTCGTCGGGGCCGGGCTCGCGGCGCTGCTCGTCTACGGCATCGCTGCCGTCGCCCGGCGGGGCCTGTCGCCGGTGGGCCTCGCGCTCGCCGGAGCGGTCGTCGCCGCCGCCCTGTCGTCGGTCACCACGGCGGTCCTCGTGTCGAGCCAGAGCCTGCTCGACCAGCTGCGCTTCTGGCAGGTCGGAGCGCTCGCCGGCAAGGACCTCGGCACCGCCGGCGTCGTGGCCGTCCCCGTCCTCGTCGGACTCGTCGTGGCCGCCGGGCTGGGACGCTCCCTGAACACCCTCGCGCTCGGGGACGAGCTCGCCGCGTCGCTCGGGCAGCGGGTCGTGCTCGTCCGCATCGTCGGCGGTGTCGTGACGGTCCTGCTCGCGGGGTCCGCGGTGGCAGCCGCCGGACCGATCGCGTTCGTCGGCCTCGCCGTCCCGCACGCCGTCCGCCGACTGAGCGGGCCCGACCAGCGCTGGACGATCCTCCTGTCCGCCCTCGTCGCACCCGCCCTCCTGCTCGTCGCCGACGTGATCGGGCGGGTCGTCGCGTACCCCGGGGAGCTGCAGGTCGGCATCGTGACCGCGCTCATCGGCGCCCCGGTGTTCATCTGGCTCGTCCGGTCGCGGGTGGTGACCGGCCTGTGACCGCGGTCCGTCGCGAGCTCGCCGTCCTCGGCGCGGTGCTCGTGCTCCTGGTCGCCCTCGTGCTCGTCGGGCTCGGGGTGGGGGAGATCCCGCTCTCGCCGCTGCAGGTCGCCGGCGCCCTGGTCGGACACGGCGACACCGTGTCGGACTTCGTGGTCGGGCAGCTCCGCGGCCCCCGGGTCGCCGGTGCCGTGCTGGTCGGTGCCGCGCTGGGCGCCGCCGGCGGCATCGTGCAGAGCGTCGTCCGCAACCCGATCGCGAGCCCCGACGTCATCGGCATCACCTCGGGCGCGAGTGCCTCGGGGCTGACCGCGATCGTGCTCTTCGGGGCGAGCGGCGGTGTGCTCTTCGGGTCCGTCGTCGTCGGCGCCCTGCTCGTGTCGGTCGTCATCGCCGCGCTCTCCTGGCGTCGGGGGATCACCGGCAACCGCGTCGTCCTGGTCGGCATCGGGGTGGCGGCGATCTGCCTCAGCATCACCGGCTGGATGCTGACCGCGGGCACCGTGCAGCAGGCGGGCACCGCGCTCCTCTGGCTCTCGGGCAGCCTGAACGCGGTGGACCGCACCCTCGTCGGCATCCTCGCGGTCGCCGTCGTCCTGCTCCTGGCCGCTGCGCTCGCGCAGTCCCGCCGGCTGACGGTCCTCGCGCTCGGGGACGAGGTGGCCGCCGCCCTCGGACTCCGGCCCGACCGCGCGAAGTCGCTCCTGCTCCTCACCGCCGTCGGCCTCACCGCGGGAGCGGTCGCGACGGCGGGCCCGGTCGCCTTCGTCGCGCTGATGGCGGCACCGATCGGTCGCCGCCTCGTCGGCAACGGGCGGGTCGCGCTCGGCGTCGTCGCGGCCGTCGGCGCGGTCGTCACGCTCGCGAGCGATCTGCTGGCGCAGTTCGCGATCCCCGGCAACGCCCTGCCGGTCGGTGTGGTCACGGGCGTGGTCGGGGCGCCGTACCTGCTCTGGCTCCTCGCACGCGGGCGGTAGGCGCGGTACCCGCCCTGCCTGGCGTACCTGGCCCTGCCGGGCGTGCCTGGTCGTTCCGGGCGTACCCGGCCCTGCGAGGCGTACCTGGTCGTTCCGGGCGTACCCGGCCCTGCGAGGCGTACCTGGTCGTTCCGGGCGTACCTGATCGTCCTGATCCACCAGGTACGCCCGTTCCCGCAAGGCATCCCACCCGTTCTGGGAAGGAACGGGCGCACGGAACGGGTGTCGGGGATCGACGCATGCACGGACGGACGGGAGGCGCGGTGCGGGCCGGCACCGCGCCTCCCGTCCGTCACATGGTCGCGCTGGCGGCCCTGGCGGCCCTGGCGGCCCTGGTGGCGCTGGTGGCGCTGGTGACCCGGGGCGCTGGCGGCGCTGGTGACCCGGGGCGCTGCCGGCCGAAGCGGCGAGGCGTGCCCCCCCCCCGTGCGGGAAACCGCGCGCGGTCCCGCGATGCCGCACCGCGCTGCGTGATGCCGCACACAACCGCCAGGACCCCCCGTTCGGGTGTCGGCGGCCTGCGGGATCTCTCGTACCGTCGTCCCGACCGACCGGACCCCCGACAGCGCCCGACCCGACGGAGCGCTGGTCCGGAAGGAACGAAGGACTGCCATGCCCGATCCGTCTGCCGGCGCACCGACGCGCCGTCGTCAGTGGGGTGCCGAGCGCCGGACCCGTCCGCTCGACACCCTGCACGCACGCCCCTCCGACCGGAAGCTCGTCTCCGGTCGCGTGGCGATCATCCTGACCGTCGCCTTCTGGCTGGCGTACGTCGTCTACACCGTGATCCGCCAGTTCCTCGACTACGGCACCGAGAGCTTCCGCTTCACCACCGAGGCGATCTCGTACCTCGTCGTCGTCACCTTCCTGACCTTCTCCGCGCTCATGCACCTGGTGGCCCGCCAGGGTGCGATGGAGCGGTTCGCGAGCCACGTGCGGGTCCCGCGCGCCGAGCTCGACCGACACTTCGCCTCCGGCCACGAGGCGCCGATGACCGTCCTCGTCCCGAGCTACGCCGAGGAGCCGGACGTCGTCGCGACCACGCTCTGGTCGGCAGCGCTCCAGGAGTACCCGTCCCTGCGGGTCGTCCTGCTCGTCGACGACGCGCCGTTCCCGACCGACCCGGCGACGCTCGACAAGCTGGAGCGCACGCGCGCGGTCGCGGACCGCATCCAGGCGCAGCTCGAGGTCCCCTCGCGCCGGTTCCAGGAAGCGCTCTTCTCGGCCGAGGTCGAGGCGGACGCCGCACCGTTCGCCAGCACGCACGCGCTCCGGACCCTCGTCGAGCACCACCGCTGGGCCGACGCGTGGCTCCGCCGGAACGCCCGGGAACACGAGGTCGCCGACCACGTCGACCGGTTCTTCCACGACCAGGTGCTCGTCGGGCTCGCCGACGAGTTCCGGCTGACCGCCGAGGCCCTCGAAGCGGCCATCGCCGACGCCGTCGCCCTCGGTCAGGACTTCAGCGAGGTGACCTCGGCGCGGGCGCTCGAGCTGCAGCGCCGTCTCGCCTGGACCTTCACCGCGGAGCTGACCACGTTCGAGCGGAAGCGGTACGTGAACCTCTCCGACGAGGCCAACAAGGCGATGAACCTCAACGCCTACATCGGACTCATGGGCGGGGCGTACGCGTTCGACGAGACCGCGTCCGGGACCGTCCTGCGCACCGTGGACGACGCCGGCGCGGCCGACCTCGTGGTCCCGGCGTCGGACTACCTCCTGACGCTCGATGCCGACTCCGTCCTGCTCCGCGACTACTGCCTGCGCCTGGTCTACTTCCTCGAGCAGCCGGAGAACGCCCGGGTCGCCGTGACGCAGACCCCGTACTCGTCCTTCCGCGGCGCTGCCACGCGCATCGAGCGGCTCGCGGGGGCCACCACCGACATCCAGCACATCCTCCACCAGGGGATGTCCCGGTACGACGCGACGTTCTGGGTCGGGGCGAACGCCGTCATCCGCACCCAGGCGCTCCGTGACATCGAGGAGGTCGAGACCGTCGGCGGCTTCGAGGTGAAGCGCTACGTCCAGGACCGCACCGTGATCGAGGACACCGAGTCGAGCGTCGACCTCGGCATGCACGGCTGGACGCTCGTCAACTACCCGGAGCGGCTCTCGTACAGTGCCACGCCGCCGGACTTCGGGTCGCTCGTCGTCCAGCGCCGCCGCTGGGCGAACGGCGGCCTCCTCATCCTGCCGAAGTACGTCCGCCAGGTCCGTGAGCGCCGGGCACGAGGCGAGCGGGTCGGTCTCGTCGAGATGGCGCTGCGCGTCAACTACATGGCGTCGATCACCTGGGCGTCGTTCGGGCTCGTCTTCCTGCTCGCGTACCCGTACGACTCGCGGCTGCTCAGCCCGATGGTGCTGCTCGCAGCGCTGCCCTACTTCTGGCTGCTGTCGAGCGACCTGCGGTACTGCGGCTACAAGCGCACGGACGTCTTCCGCATCTACGGCTTCAACCTCATCCTCACGCCGGTGAACGTCGCGGGCGTGCTCAAGAGCATCCAGCAGGCCCTCACGGCGAAGAAGATCCCGTTCGCGCGGACGCCCAAGGTGCGGGACCGCACGGCCTCGCCGGCGCTCTACGTCCTCGCGCCCTACGCGATCGTCGCCTTCTCGGTCTTCACCTTCGTCCGCGACTACGGCGCGCAGAACTGGGGGAACGCGGTCTTCGCCGCCTTCAACGCGCTCCTCGCCACCTACGCGATCGTCGCCTACATCGGCGTGTGGAACTCCGTGGTCGACGTCTGGCTGTGGGCCACGCGCTGGATGTACTACGACCCGTCGGCGCGCGCAGCCCGTCGTGCCGCTCGTCGTACCGCTCGTGCGGCCGCCCGTGCCGACCGTCGGCGCGGACGTCGTCGCGGCGGCGTCCGCCCGGTCCCGGAGCCCGTCCTCGAGGACTGGCACGCGGTCCTGTACTTCGGACACGGCGGCGGCAACCTGCCCGTCCGGCACGACGCCGACGTCGTCGGGGCGGCGGGCGCACGTGCCACCGCGTCCGCCCAGGCCGACGCGACCGGCCCGCGCCAGGAACGGAGCGCAGCCTGATGTCGACGACGAGACGACTCTCCCCGGTCCGGGTCACCATCGCGGTCGTGGTCGCCGCCGCCGTCGCCGTCGCCGGGTACGCCGGCTTCGACCGCTGGCACTCGGCGCAGGCGACCGAACGGCAACCAGCGTGGTTCGCCGCCTACACCGACGTCACCGCGACCCCGGTCTTCGCGTTCGAGGACGTCAAGTCGGCCAAGGGACGCAACGTCATGCTGTCCTTCGTCGTCGCCGACCACGACGACGCCTGCTCGCCGACCTGGGGCTCGTACTACTCGCTGCAGGGTGCGGCGGACCAGCTCGACCTCGACCGCCGTGTCGCCCGTCTGCAGCAGCAGCACGGCGAGGTCGGGGTGTCGTTCGGCGGCCTGGCGAACGACGAGCTCGCCACCACCTGCACGAAGGCGTCCGACCTGCTGGGTGCCTACCGGCAGGTCGTGCAGCGCTACGACCTGTCGACCGTCGACTTCGACGTCGAGGGCGACGACCTCACGAACCGCGCTGCGGGGGAGCGGCGTGCGAAGGCGGTGGCGGCGCTCCAGGACGAGCGCCGGGCCGCCGGTCACCCGCTCGCGGTGTGGCTCACCCTGCCGGCCGCGCCCTCGGGGCTGACGTCCGACGGGACCACCGCGGTCGCGCAGTTCCTCGCCGCCGGCGTGGACCTCGCCGGGGTGAACGCGATGACGATGGACTACGGCGAGGCCAAGGGGTCGAGCCAGAGCATGTACTCGGCGTCGGTGCAGGCGCTGCAGGAGGTCCAGCGACAGCTCGGTGTCCTGTACCAGCGCGCGGGCACGCCCCTCGGTGACGGCACCCTCTGGCACAAGGTCGGGGCGACGCCCATGATCGGGCAGAACGACGTCCGTGACGAGGTGTTCTCGCTCAGCGATGCCCGGAAGCTCAACGCCTGGGCGCGCGACCGCGGGCTGGGGCGCATGTCGATGTGGTCGCTCAACCGTGACACCACGTGTGGGTCGAACTACGTGAACCTGTCGACCGTCTCGAACTCGTGCTCCGGCGTCGACCAGGACGGACTGCTCTTCGCCGACGTGCTCGGCAAGGGGTTCGGCGGCGGGATCGTCGCGGCGGCCTCCGACGTCACGGAGGCCGAGCCCTCCGCCACCGAGCAGCCCACCGACGACCCGAAGACCAGTCCCTACCCGGTCTGGGACCAGGACGCGTCCTACCTCGAGGGCACGAAGGTGGTGTGGCACCGCAACGTCTACGAGGCGAAGTGGTGGACGTCGGGCGACCTGCCGGACGATCCGGTGCTCAGCGCGTACGAGACGCCGTGGCAGATCATCGGCCCGGTCCTGCCGGGGGAGAAGCCCGTGGAACCGCTGACGCTGCCCGACGGGACCTACGCCGCGTGGTCGGGGACGAAGCAGTACGACACGGGCGCCCGCGTCCTGTTCCACGGCATCCCGTACCAGTCGAAGTGGTGGAACACCGGCGACAGCCCCGAGGCGTCCACGAGCGACCCGGACGGGTCGCCCTGGGTCCGTCTGAAGGATGCCGAGGTGCGTCGGATCCTCGACGGGCTCGCCTCGGGCGAGCCGGCGCCGACCGCCACCGCGACGGCGACGCCGGCTCCGTGACGACGCACCTCGTGATCCGGTCCGGCCTGGAGGCACGGTGCGGGTCCGCCCCGTGCCTCCCGTCCGTCGGCTGGGTCACGGCGGTGTGTTCGCTGTGCGCGTGCTCCTGAGTTCTCCCCAGCCCCGTTCGGGGCTCCCGCGAGGTCACCCGTTTCCGATACGCTGGTGCGCCAAGAGGAGGAGGTCCACGATGCCAGAGCCAGTGGTCCCGCAGCCGGGTGGTCAGAAGACTCCGGAACAGCGGCTGGTCGACACGACCCTGACCTTCAGCATGGACATGGGAGCGGCCCTGACGGCCGAGTCCGGTGTCTCGACCGAGGAGCGCGAGGCGATCAACGCCCTGCCCTCGGGTTCGGCGTTGCTGGTGGTCCGGCGTGGTCCGAACGTCGGCGCGCGGTTCCTCCTCGACTCCGACGTCACGACGGCCGGTCGGCACCCCGCTGCCGACATCTTCCTCGACGACGTGACGGTGTCGCGGAAGCACGCGCAGTTCCTGCGCCACGGCACGGCCTTCAGCGTCAAGGACAACGGGTCGCTGAACGGCACCTACTTCGACGGCGTACGCATCGACGAGGCACTCCTGACCGACGGCGCCGAGGTGCAGGTCGGCAAGTTCCGCCTCACGTTCTACGCATCCCGGGTCGACCTGGCGCGCCTGGCGACCGCGTAGTGGCTGCGCGGTCCGCCGCAGCCCGGGCCGGTGCTGCGGTACCGGACCTGCTCACCATCGGGCAGGTCATCGCCCGGTTGAAGCCCGACTTCCCCGACCTGTCGAGCTCGAAGCTCCGCTTCCTCGAGGAACGCGAGCTCGTCACGCCGATCCGCACCGCCAGCGGGTACCGGAAGTTCTCGGCGGCCGACGTCGAGCGGCTCCGGATCGTGCTCGGTCTGCAGCGTGACCACTACCTGCCGCTCAAGGTCATCAAGGACTACCTCGCCGATCTCGACGCGGGGCGCGAGCCCGTCCTGCCCGGCGGCGGTGACGCCCCGAGACCGTCGATCCTCGGCCGCGAGCGTCGGTACACGCGGGACGAGACCGTCCGCGCTGCAGGTGCCTCGCCGATGCTGCTGACCGACGCGGTCTCGGCGTCGCTGCTGCCCGCGGCCGACACCTACGGCGACGACGCTGTGGCGGTGCTCAAGGCCCTCGTCGAACTGCAGCGCACCGGCATCGAGCCGCGGCACCTGCGCACCATGCGCGGTGTCGTCGAGCGCGAGGTCGGCCTGATCGAGTCGGCCCTCATGCCGGTGTCCCGCCGGGGCGACGCCACCTCGCGGGCCAAGGCGACGGAGCTCGCGCGCGAGATCGCCGGGCAGCTCGAGGTCGTCCGGTCGAACCTGATCCGCACGGCGATCGGCCGACTCGACGCATGACCGGCGACCGGTCGGCGTCCGGACCGGGGCTGCGCCCTGTCGACCGTCGGTGGTCGGGGCGTATCCTCGACACGCCGGACGCGCCGGTGCGGATGTGCCGGGCAGACCGTGTCCGAGTCGCTACCGTGGACCTCGGAACAACTCTCAACCCGTCGTTGAACCTTCTGGTGGGAGCTCGAACGTCGTGGAAGGCATGCACATGAGTGGGACTGACACCCCCGGTACCGAGTCCGAGATGACTCGGTACGACCTCGGCCTGCTCTTCACCGACGGCCTCCCCGAGCACGACGAGCAGAACGGCTACCGCGGCACCGTCGCCGCACGCGCGGCCGGCATCTCGTACCGACAGCTCGACTACTGGGCCCGCACCGAGCTCGTGCAGCCGACCATCCGCGGCGCTGCCGGGTCGGGGTCGCAGCGGCTCTACGGCTTCCGGGACATCCTCGTGCTCAAGCTCGTCAAGCGACTCCTCGACACCGGGATCTCGCTGCAGCAGATCCGCACCGCCGTGAACCAGCTCCGCGAGTCCGGCGTGTCCGACCTCGCCCAGACGACGCTGATGTCCGACGGGGCGTCGGTCTACCTGTGCACCTCGGACGACGAGGTCATCGACCTGGTGTCCCGCGGCCAGGGCGTGTTCGGCATCGCGGTCGGCAAGGTCCTGCGCGAGGTCGAGAGCTCCCTGGTCGAGCTCGACGCCACCCCTGCTGCGGACCCCGCCGACGAGCTCGCCGCCCGCCGGGCGAACCGCGCGTCCTAGCCGCTCCTCGCCCTCCCGCTCGTCCGGCTCCGCCGGAGAGTCGTCGGTGCCCTCGACCGGGCCAGATCTGTCACCCTCGCGCCGTCCGACGACGTCCCGGACCCACTCGGCGTCCCACCAGCGGCGTGTCGTGCCCACTCGGCACTCGGCAGACCCCGCCCGGCGGCCCACAGCCCGCGTGTCCTGCCCACTCGGCGTTCGAGCACCGACCTTCGGCTGCTGAGACCCGAGCCCCGACCCCCGGGACGCGAGCCCCGACCCCGAGCCCCGACTTCCCGCGCGGGTGGTTCCGGTCGCGCGAACTGCCGCGAGTGTCCGTCTCGGTCGGACGACTTGCCGCTCAGCTCCCGTGCGGACGGCATGTCGTGCGACCAGGACCGTCGACGACTGCATCGAGTCGAGCGTGCGACATCTCGGCTGTTCAGCGGATGACGGGCCCGAACGGTCGAGGGCTCGCCTCGGTGCGCAGCGGCACGAGTGCGCGCCGATCCGAGCGAGCACGACATGCCGCGGGGTCGTCACGGCGCGGGCGGGATCCGTCGTCCGGGGACCTCGACCGTGACAGATGTTGCACGCTCGACGGCCGGCCCAGCGAGGAGCCGGCCGGGGAGCAGCCGGTCCGGGGGAGGAAGCCGGCCCGGAGAGGCGGCAGCGCCTAGGCGGCGCCGCCCTCGGCGTAGGGACCGATCTTGCCCGTGCGCATGATGCGCTCGAGCAGCTGGTCGAAGTTCTTCGCCATCTCCTGCGCCGACTCGCCGGGCCACACGTGCAGGGGCTTCGCCGCGCCCTGCGCCTGCTGCAGCGACGTGCGCTCCGGCAGCTGCGGCGAGAGCACGAGCGGGCCGAACATGTCCCGGAGTTCCTTGATGCGGAACTGGTGCTCGAGCGACTGCACGCGCGCCCGGTTCACGATGATGCCGAGCGGCTGCAGGCGGGGGGAGAGCCCGCGGCGGATCTCCTCGATCGCACGGAGTGCGCGGTCCGCGGCGGCGACGGAGAACAGGCCCGGCTCGGTGACCACGGTCACGCGGTCCGAGGCAGCCCAGGCGGTGCGGGTCAGGGCGTTGAGCGACGGGGCGCAGTCGATGAGGACCAGCTCGTAGTCCTGCTCGACGTTCGCCAGCGCCTCCTCCAGCTTCCAGATGTCCCGGATGGAGGGGTGGGGGCCGTCGAAGTTGATGGCGGACGGCGACCCGACGAGCACGTCGACCTTGCCCTGCGAGCCCTTCGTCCACCCGGACGGGGCGATCGCCTGGCGGACGATCTTCTCCTTCGGGTTCTCGAGGACGTCGGCGACGTTGAGGTGGCCGGAGATGTCGATGTCGAGGCCGGTCGAGACGTCGGACTGCGGGTCGAGGTCCACCACCAGCGTGCGCAGTCCCTTGGCGAACGCGGCCGATGTCAGGCCGAGCGTCACCGTCGTCTTGCCGACACCACCCTTGAGGGAGCTCACGCTGAGTACATGCACGGTGAGCCACGTTACCGCCAGTAAGGTTGTGACACCTCAACCCGGGCTGAAAGGGACGTCGTGTTCAGCAAGATCCTCGTGGCGAACCGTGGCGAGATCGCCATCCGCGCGTTCCGTGCCGCGTACGAGCTGGGGGCCCGGACGGTGGCCGTCTACCCGTACGAGGACCGCGGATCCCTGCACCGGCTGAAGGCCGACGAGGCCTACGTCATCGGCGAGCCGGGGCACCCGGTCCGCGCCTACCTGGACGTCTCCGAGATCATCCGTGTCGCCCGCGAGTCGGGTGCCGACGCGATCTACCCGGGGTACGGCTTCCTCTCCGAGAACCCGGAGCTGGCCGCCGCTGCCGCCGCTGCGGGGATCACGTTCATCGGGCCGGGCGAGCACGTCCTCGAGATGGCCGGCAACAAGGTCACCGCGAAGGAGCACGCGATCGCCGCCGGTGTCCCGGTCCTCGCGAGCACCCCACCGAGCCGCGACGTCGACGAGTTGCTCGCGGGCGCCGACGCCGTCGGGTTCCCGGTCTTCGCGAAGGCGGTCGCCGGCGGCGGTGGGCGCGGGATGCGCCGCGTGGAGACGAAGGCCGAACTCCGCGAGGCGCTCGAGGCCGCGATGCGCGAGGCCGACAGCGCGTTCGGCGACCCGACCATGTTCCTGGAGCAGGCCGTCCTGCGTCCGCGGCACATCGAGGTGCAGATCCTCGCGGACGCCACGGGCACGGACGCCGGCACGATCCACCTCTTCGAGCGCGACTGCTCCGTGCAGCGCCGCCACCAGAAGGTGGTGGAGATCGCACCGGCGCCCGACCTCGATCCGGCGATCGCTGCGGCGCTCCACCGTGACGCCGTCGCCTTCGCCCGGTCGATCGGCTACGTCAACGCCGGCACCGTCGAGTTCCTCCTCGACACCGAGGGCGAGCGTGCCGGCCAGCACGTCTTCATCGAGATGAACCCGCGCATCCAGGTCGAGCACACCGTGACGGAGGAGGTGACGGACGTCGACCTCGTGCAGTCGCAGATGCGCATCGCCGCGGGGGAGACCCTCGCCGACCTCGGGCTCGCGCAGGACACCGTCGCCGTGCACGGTGCGGCGCTGCAGACCCGCATCACGACCGAGGACCCGACGCAGGGCTTCCGTCCGGACACCGGACGCATCACGACCTACCGCAGTCCGGGTGGCGCGGGCGTCCGGCTCGACGGCGGCACGGTCGCGACGGGTGCGCAGATCAGCCCGCACTTCGACTCGATGCTCGCGAAGATGACCTGCCGCGGGCGGGACTTCCCGGCGGCCGTCGCCCGGGCGAAGCGTGCCCTGGCCGAGTTCCGCATCCGCGGCGTGAGCACGAACATCCCGTTCCTGCAGGCCGTGCTCGACGACCCGGACTTCGCCCGCGGTGACGTCTCGACGCAGTTCATCGAGGAGCGCCCGCAGCTCTTCGGCGGCCACGTGTCGAAGGACCGCGGCACGAAGGTGCTCGGGTGGCTCGCCGACGTGACGGTGAACAAGCCGAACGGCGAGCGTCGCCCGCAGACCGTCGAACCGGTCGAGAAGCTCCCGGCCGTCGACCTGTCCGCCGCGCCGCCGTCCGGGCAGCGCGACCTGCTGCTGCAGGTCGGCCCCGCCGAGTGGGCGCGACGGCTCCGCGCCCAGACCGCGCTCGCGGTCACCGAGACGACGATGCGTGACGCCCACCAGTCGCTGCTCGCCACGCGCGTCCGGACGAAGGACCTGGTCGCCGTGGCGCCGCACGTGGCCCGGCTCACCCCGCAGCTGCTGAGCGTCGAGGCCTGGGGCGGAGCGACCTACGACGTCGCCCTGCGCTTCCTCGGCGAGGACCCGTGGGAGCGCCTGGCGGCACTCCGCGGGGCGATCCCGAACATCCCGGTGCAGATGCTGCTGCGCGGGCGCAACACGGTCGGCTACACCCCGTACCCGACCGAGGTCACCGACGCCTTCGTCGCCGAGGCCGCCGCGAGCGGCGTCGACGTCTTCCGCGTGTTCGACGCGCTGAACGACGTCAGCCAGCTGCGTCCCGCCCTGGATGCCGTGCTCGCGACCGGCACGGCCGTCGCCGAGGCGGCGCTCTGCTACTCCGGCGACCTCCTCGACCCGGCAGAGGACCTCTACACGCTCGACTACTACCTGCGGCTCGCCGAGCAGATGGTGGAGGCCGGCGCGCACGTCATCGGCATCAAGGACATGGCCGGTCTGCTCCGCGCGGGAGCGGCCGAGCGGCTCGTGGGCGCGCTGCGCGAGCGGTTCGACCAGCCCGTGCACGTGCACACGCACGACACCGCCGGCGGGCAGCTCGCGACGCTCCTGGCGGCCAGCCGGGCCGGCGCCGACGCGGTCGACGTCGCGGCGGCGCCGATGGCCGGGACGACGAGCCAGCCGAGCATGTCCGCGCTCGTGGCGGCGCTGGCGCACACCGAGCGCGACACCGGCCTCGACCTGACCGCGGTCGGCGCGCTCGAGCCCTACTGGGAGGCGGTCCGTCGCGCGTACGCCCCGTTCGAGTCCGGCCTGCCCGGTCCGACCGGCCGCGTGTACCAGCACGAGATCCCCGGCGGGCAGTTGTCGAACCTCCGGCAGCAGGCCATCGCCCTGGGACTCGGCGACCGCTTCGAGCAGGTCGAGGACTGGTACGCCGCGGCGAACCGCATCCTCGGCCGCCCGACCAAGGTCACGCCGTCCTCGAAGGTCGTCGGCGACCTGGCGCTGCAGCTGGCCGCGGTCGGCGCCGACCCCGACGACTTCGAGCAGAACCCGCAGCAGTACGACATCCCCGACTCGGTGATCGGCTTCATGGCCGGCGAGCTCGGCGACCTGCCCGGCGGGTGGCCGGAGCCGTTCCGGTCGAAGGTGCTCGAGGGCCGCGAGGTGCACGTCGGGACGACCCCCGTGCCGGAGTCGGAGCGCGCCGCGCTCGCGACCGCCGGACCCGAGCGGCAGCAGGCCCTCAACCGACTGCTCTTCCCGCAGCCGACCCGGCAGTTCGCCGCGGTGCGGGAGCAGTACGGCGACCTCTCGGTGCTGCCGACCCTCGACTACCTCTACGGTCTGCGTCCCGGGCAGGAGCACGTCGTGCCGCTCGGGCGCGGCGTGGAGTTGCTCGTCGGGCTCGAGGCGATCGGCGAGGTCGACGAGCGGGGCATGCGCACGGTCATGACGACGCTGAACGGGCAGCTCCGCCCGGTCGCCGTCCGTGACCGCTCGGTCGAGGTCGCGACGAAGGTCGCCGAGCAGGCGGACCCGTCCGACCCGAAGCACGTCGCCGCACCGTTCTCCGGTGTGGTGACGCTCAAGGTCGCCGTCGGTGACGTCGTCCGGGCTGGTCAGCCCGTGGCGAGCATCGAGGCGATGAAGATGGAAGCGGCCATCACGGCGCCCGTGTCGGGCACCGTCGGCCGTCTCGCGATCCCGGTGACCCAGCAAGTGGACGCCGGCGACCTCCTGGTGGTGCTGCAGTAACGTGACCGTCCGTCCCATCCGCCTGTTCGGCGACCCCGTCCTCCGTTCCCCCGCGGACCCGATCGCACCGGACGCCCTCGGTTCGCCGGGCGTGCGCGACCTCGTGCAGGACCTCCTCGACACCGTGCGCGAGCCCGGTCGTGCCGGCGTGGCCGCTCCGCAGATCGGTGTCGGCCTGCGCGCGTTCTCGTACAACGTCGACGGCGAGGTCGGGTACGTGCTCAACCCCGAGGTCGTCGAGGTGCGCGGCGAGGTCGAGCTCATGGACGAGGGCTGCCTGTCCGTCCCCGGGCTCTCCTACCCGACCCCGCGCCACCCGTGGGCCAGGGTCCGCGGCGTCGACGTCGACGGCGCCGAGGTCGTCCTCGAGGGCACCGGGCTGATGGCGGAGGCGCTGCAGCACGAGGTCGACCACCTCGACGGCACCGTCTACGTGATGACCCTCGCCCCTGAGGTCCGTCGCGCCGCACTGCGTGACGTCCGCGCCCAGTCCTGGTTCCACTGACCACGATCCGGTTGAGCGGGGCAGGGGCGTCCTGCCCCCGAAGACGGGTGCGGTTGTCCCCGTGAATGCGGACTGACGCGCCGCCGGGCGCTGGGTACGGTCGCTGACGTGCCGTCACGGTGACGGTGCAGGGCAGGGGATCACCAGCATGCAGCACCGTCAGCGGGCGACACGTCGTGCCGCCTTCGTCGTCATCACCGCAGCCGTCGCGGCCGTCGTCGGCACCACCGTGAGCGTGGTGCCGCAGGCGGCTCCTGCGGCAGCGGCGACCCAGGAGGTGGAGGCTCCGGACTTCGCGTCCGAGGTGTACGGCGATCCGTGGGACTACTCGCAGACCACCGACCAGAACACCGACGCCGTCGGGACGTCGGCGTCGATCAGCGGTGGCAAGCTCCGGGTCGCGCTCCGCTCGGGCGACTCGGTGTCGCTCGTCGACACCGTCAGCGGCAGCTTGCCGTACGGCCGTGACGGTGCGGTGCTGCCGGTCGACGCCTCGCGGTACAAGCGGCTCTCCTTCAAGATGGACCAGCCGTTCGACCGCCAGATCGGGGCGGTCTACTGGTGGACCTGCCGCGAGAAGACCTCGGCGTGCGGGGGCGGCATCACCTTCCCGGTGACCCCGGGCTCGCAGGTGTACGACCTGCCCCTGACGAAGGCGTCGACGCTGCAGGCCGGGCGGCCCTGGTCGGGGAAGATCGTCGCGTTCCGGCTCGACCCGGTGGTCCTGCCCGCGGGGAAGTCCGGCACCGCGCTCATCGACTGGACGAGGCTGCGCGGCAGCGGCGGCTCGCACGCTGCGTACCCGCCGGGGACGTACGGCGACGCCGTCGTCGCCCGACGACCGCGCCCGGTCGTCGACTCGCCGAACGTCCGTCAGGGGGTCGACCTGGCGACCCGGCAGCGCGGTACACCGTGGGTCTTCACGAACGCATCGGCGGCGCGGGGCATCGGCATCGAGAACGCCACGATCCTGGGCTACGGCGCGAGCGGCATGACGGCCCGGAACTCCGGAGCACACCCCGGCGACTCGCAGCTGTCGCTCCCGGTCTCGAGGTTCAAGGCGGACTCCTACCACCACCTCTCGCTCGAGTACACCTACGACGGACCGTTCTCGCTCGCCGGTACTCCCGGCGGTGGCAAGATGGCCCGGCTCATCTGGTGGGACCCGTCGTCCACGACGCCGCAGATCGGGAACGACGTGCTGACCTGGTCGGGGCAGAACGCGCGGCGCATCGAGATCGACCTCAGCAAGCAGGACGACCTCGACGAGGACGCGCTGTCGCCGGAACTCGGGTGGAACGGCCGGACGATCTCCCGGTTGCGGTTCGACCCGAACGAGGACCCGGGAGCCCTGACCTGGCACCTCGAGGCGATCCACCTGCGGACCGACCCGAGCGCCACGCGCACCACGACGGTGAAGTTCCACGACGCAGCCTGGGTGGCCGGCGCGACGGCGA
This sequence comes from Curtobacterium sp. NPDC092190, assembly GCF_044755625.1. Classification (NCBI taxonomy): domain Bacteria; kingdom Bacillati; phylum Actinomycetota; class Actinomycetes; order Micrococcales; family Microbacteriaceae; genus Curtobacterium; species Curtobacterium sp. NPDC092190. The sequence goes on from NZ_JBIVRJ010000001.1 coordinate 102,182, forward strand.
CCGTCTCCGTCGCGCAGAGCGGCTCCGGCAAGTGGCAGACGATCCGGTCCGGTGTCGCGGTCCAGCAGGGCACGAACTCGGTGCGCTTCGACCTCGGCAGCCGTCCCGCGGCGAAGTACCGCGTCCGTGTCGCCATCACGCACCCGGGTGTCGCGACCGCCAGCGCGTCCTCCACGGCGGTCATCGCGATGCGGAAGTGACCGTCCCCGGGGTGTTCGCCGGAGGTCCGTGCGTGACACCCCTTCGCGGGATTGTCCGAACATCCCGGTCGCGAGGTACCGTGTCCGCGTCGGCTTCCCACCGACACGGCTCCCACACCCTCAGGACACCCAGCATGACCGTTCAGAACGACGAGCTCAGCTCGCACCGCACCCGCACCAACCGCCGCCCCGACCCCGCGCCGACGACGTCGTCGGTCGCCGTCCTCGACGCGCCGGAGGTGCAGGCCCCGGAGGCCTGATCCGGAGCGCGTCCGCGACCCGTCGACGGGTCGCGCCCCGCGCGCAGACGACACACGGGAGGCCCGGTGTCGGTCCGTCGGACCGGCACCGGGCCTCCCGTCCGTCGTCCCTACGCGCGGCCCCGTCGTCGGGACGCGACCACGGGGGTGGCCGTGGTCTGGACCTTCGACCCCGAGTAGATGTGCTCGACGTCCGCGGCGAAGTCCCGCAGCACGACGGCGCGCTTGATCGTCAGCTTCGGGGTGAGGTGGCCGGAGGCCTCCGTCAGCTCGGTGTCGACGATGGTGAAGGACCGCACGGACTCGGCCCGGGACACCCGCTGGTTCGCGGTGTCCACGGCCTCCTGCACGGCGACGTGCACGCGCTCGTCGTAGGCGGCCTCGCGCGGCGTGAGCGCGGGGGTGATGCCGCGGGCCTCGCACCACCCGGGGAGCATCTCCCGGTCGAGCGTGACGAGCGCGGCGACGAAGGGCTTGCCCTCGCCGACGACCACCACCTGCCCGACCAGCGGGTGCTCGCGGATGCCGTCCTCGAGCGGTGCCGGCGCGACGTTCTTGCCGCTCGCGGTGACGATGAGCTCCTTCGCCCGACCGGTCACGGTGAGCACCCCGTCGGCGTCGAGCCGCCCGAGGTCGCCCGTGCGGAACCACCCGTCGCTGAAGGCCTTCGCGGTCGCCTCGTCGTTGTGCCAGTAGCGGTCGAACACGTCGACGCCGCGGATCAGGATCTCGCCGTCCTCGGCGATCCGTACCTCGACGCCCGGGAGTGCTCGACCGACCGTGCCGATGCGGAGCTCGCGCGCCCGGTTCACGGTCGCGGGCGCGGTCGTCTCGGTCAGGCCGTAGCCCTCGAGGATGTGCATGCCGATCGAGCGGAAGAAGTGCGACAGGCGGGGGGAGAGCGGAGCGGAGCCGCTGATCGCGTACTGCACGCGTCCACCGATCGCGTCGCGCAGCTTGGCGTAGACCAGCTTGTCGAACAGCGCGAACCGCAGCTTCAGGCCGAGGGGCACCCGTCCCGCGGCCACCGCCTCGGAGTGCGCGACCGCGACGTCGGCTGCGGCACGGAAGATCCGACCCTTGCCGCCGAGGTCGGCCTTCTGCTCGGCCGAGTTGTAGATCTTCTCGAAGACGCGGGGCACCGCCAGCAGGAAGGTCGGCTTGAACGTCGACACGGCCCGCATGAGGTCGCGGGTGTCCGGCTCGTGGCCGACGAGCACCCCGGTCGAGATCGACATGACCGCGATGAAGCGGGCGAAGACGTGGGCCATCGGGATGAACAGCAGCGTGGAGGACCCGTCGGCGACGACCTCGGGCATCGCCTCGGTGGCGCCCTCGACCGTGCCGGTGAAGTTGTCGTGCCGCAGGACGCACCCCTTCGGGCGTCCGGTGGTGCCCGACGTGTAGATGATCGTCGCGTCGTCGTGCCCGTGCACGTCCGCCGTGCGGGCGTCGAGCTCGGCGTCGGTGACCGTCTCGCCGAGACGGACCAGGTCGTCGAGACCGCCGCCGTCGATCGTCCAGTGCTGTCCGAGGTGCGGCAGGTCCGGGGCGATCGACGCCACCCGGCGTGCGTGCTCCTCCTGCTCGACCACGATCGCCACGGTCTCCGAGTCGGAGAGGATCCAGCGCACCTGGTCGGGGGAGCTCGTCTCGTAGACCGGCACGGACACGAGCCCCGCGGTCCAGACGGCGAAGTCGACGAGCGTCCACTCCATCCGGGTGCGGGACAGGATCGCGACGTGCGCACCCGGTTCGAGCCCGGCGGCGACGAAGCCCTTCGCGATCCCGCGGACGCGCGCGAGGGTGTCCGCGGCGCTGACGGTCGTCCAGGTGTCGCCGTGCCGCTGGGCGAGGATCGGCCGGTCGGGCGTCCGACGCGCCCGGTCGGAGAGCAGTCGGGCGGCGGAGCCGTGGTCGGGTGCGGAGTTGGGTGCGGGCTGCCGCTGATCGTTCACGGTTGACTCCCTTGTCGGCCGGTGCGATACGAGGACGCCTCGACGATGAGACGTCACCGCCAGCATACGGGCGGAGCGGCACGGGACGGACGGGCTCCGGTGCGGTTCGCAGCACCTCGTCAGCCGTCGGGCGGCGTCGGCCGGCTCCGAGCGGGCGAGCGGTGCCCGGCACCCGCCTCGGTCGCGTTGCCGGCGTTCGGCGTCGCCACGCGGAGACGGTAGGCTCGACCCTCGTGCATGCCATCGGAATCGACATCGGGGGCACCAAGATCGCGGGAGCGGTCGTCTCGGAGCTCGGCGAGATCCTCGCCGAGGACCGCGTCGCCACCAACGCGGCGGACCCGGACGCCATGCTCGACGACGTCGTGACGATGGTCACCCGTCTGCGAGCCGCCCACGACGTGGGAGCGGTCGGTGTCGCGGCACCGGGCTTCATCGACGCGTCGCAGTCGATCGTCTACTACACGCCGAACATCCGCTGGCGGAACGAGCCCCTCCGGCAGAAGCTCCAGGAGCGCCTCGGCGACCTGCACATCACCGTCGACAACGACGCGAACGCCGCCGGCTGGGCGGAGTTCCGCTTCGGTGCCGGTCGCCTCGTGTCCGACATGACGATGCTCACGATCGGGACCGGTGTCGGTGGCGCGATCGTGACCGAGGACCGGCTCTTCCGCGGCGGCTTCGGCACCGGCGGCGAGATCGGTCACCTGCGGATCGTCCCGAACGGCCTGCCCTGCGGCTGCGGCGCCCGCGGCTGCATCGAGCAGTACGGCTCCGGCCGTGCCCTGCAGCGCATGGCGAACGACGTCGCCGACGCCGGCGGCATCGGTTCGGCACTCGCCGACGCGCGCGAGCAGAACGGCGGGCAGCTCGACGGCGCGATCGTCGGCGACCTGATCCTGGCCGACGACCCGGGCGCCCTCGCCGCGCTCCGTCGCCTCGGTCGCCACCTCGGCGAGGCCTGTGCGTCACTGTCCGCGGTGCTCGACCCGCAGCTGTTCGTCTTCGGCGGCGGTGTCGCGAGCGCCGGCGACCGTCTGCTCGAGCCGATCAAGCAGGCGTACCTCAACAACCTGCCGGCGCGCGGGTACCACCCGGAGCCCGACTTCGTGATCGCCGAGCTCGTGAACGACGCCGGCGTCGTCGGCGCCGCCGACCTCGCCCGCATCCACGCCCGCACGGCGTAGGGTCACCCCGACGGTACGCGCGTCCCGAACTGGAGTCGACGATGACCTACTGGCTGCTCAAGAACTTCCTGCTCGGCCCGCTCATCCTGACGCTCTTCCGACCCTGGGTCGTCGGCCGTGAGCACGTGCCCGCGAAGGGCCCGGTGATCTTCGCGTCGAACCACATCTCGTTCATCGACTCGGTGATCCTGCCGGCGGTGCTCGACCGGCGGATCTCCTTCCTGGCGAAGAGCGACTACTTCACCGGTCGTGGCCTCAAGGGCTGGGCGACGAAGACCTTCTTCAACGCCATCGGGCAGCTGCCCATCGACCGCTCCGGCGGCAAGGCGTCCGAGGCGTCGCTCCACACCGGGCTCCAGGTCCTGGCACGCGGCGAGCAGCTCGGCATCTACCCCGAGGGCACCCGCAGCCCGGACGGCAAGCTCTACCGCGGCCGCACCGGCATCGCCCGGATGATCCTCGAGGGCCGGGTGACCGTCGTGCCGGTCGCGATGGTCGGCACGCGCGAGGTGCAGCAGATCGGCCAGAAGTTCCCCAAGTTCAAGCGCGTCGGCGTCGTCTTCGGCAGGCCGCTCGACTTCTCGCGCTTCGAGGGCTTCGAGACCGACCGGTTCATCCTGCGCAGCGTCACCGACGAGGTCATGCACGAACTCGCCGGTCTGAGCCGCCAGGAGTACGTCGACGTCTACGCGACGAGCGTCAAGGAGCGTGCCAGCAGCGCTCGAGAGCAGGTCATGAAGGACCGCCGCACGCCGACGGCCTGACGGGCGACCGCCGTCGTCGCCCCCGCGTCACGCGGGAGCGGCGGGTCGGGCGCGGACGGTAGGATCTGAGGACTCCGGCCCCGGCCGGACCGGCCTGCGCGCAGGCCTCCCGCTCCCGCCCGACCCAGAACACCGAGGTACCGCCTTGATCGAGTCGACCGACGTCGTCGCCCTGCAGGATCCGGACGTGATCGAGGGTCTCGACCACTGGCGCACCCTGCCGATCAAGCAGCAGCCGACCTGGCCCGACCGCGCCGCGGCCGAGGCGGCGTCCGCCGAGATCGCGACGCTGCCGCCGCTCGTCTTCGCGGGCGAGGTCGACAAGCTCCGTGACCGGCTCGCCGCAGCGGCGCAGGGCAAGGCGTTCCTGCTGCAGGGCGGCGACTGCGCCGAGACCTTCGCCGGAGCCACGGCGGACTCGATCCGTGACCGTGTGAAGACCATCCTCCAGATGGCCGTCGTGCTCACCTACGGTGCCTCGACACCGGTGATCAAGATGGGACGCATGGCGGGGCAGTTCGCCAAGCCGCGGTCGAGTGACTTCGAGACGCGCGGCGACGTGACGCTGCCGGCGTACCGCGGCGACATCGTGAACGGCTACGACTTCACCCCGGAGAGCCGCCAGGCCGACCCCCGCCGCCTGGTGCAGGGCTACCACACGGCCGCGTCGACGCTGAACCTGGTCCGTGCCTTCACGCAGGGCGGGTTCGCCGACCTGCGGCAGGTGCACTCGTGGAACAAGGGCTTCGCGTCGAACCCGGCGAACGCCCGCTACGAGCACCTCGCGAAGGAGATCGACCGCGCGATCCGCTTCATGGACGCCTGCGGAGCCGACTTCGAGGCGCTGAAGCACACCGAGTTCTACGCCTCGCACGAGGGGCTCCTCATGGACTACGAGCGGCCGATGACCCGTATCGACTCGCGCTCCGGTCTCGCCTACGACACCTCCGGCCACTTCATCTGGATCGGCGAGCGGACCCGCGACCTCGACGGCGCCCACGTCGACTTCCTGTCCCGCGTGCGGAACCCGATCGGCGTGAAGCTCGGCCCGACGACGACCGTGGACGACATGAAGGCCCTGGTCGACACGCTCGACCCGGAGCGCGAGCCCGGTCGTCTGACGTTCATCACCCGGATGGGTGCGGGCAGGATCCGCGACGAGCTGCCGAAGCTGCTCGAGGCGATCAAGGGCATGGACGCGAACCCGCTCTGGGTGACCGACCCGATGCACGGCAACGGCCTGACGACCCCGACGGGCTACAAGACCCGTCGCTTCGACGACGTCGTGGACGAGGTCCTCGGCTTCTTCGAGGCGCACCGCCAGGTCGGCACCTACCCGGGCGGCATGCACGTCGAGCTCACCGGTGACGACGTCACCGAGTGCCTGGGCGGCTCCGAGCAGATCGACGAGGCGACCCTGGCGACGCGCTACGAGTCGCTGTGCGACCCGCGGCTCAACCACATGCAGTCGCTCGAGCTCGCCTTCCTGGTGGCCGAGGAGCTGAGCGCCCACCCCTACCAGCGGCCGTAGTCGCGACCGTACGACGGACGGGAGGCACGGTGCCAGCCGGCACCGCGCCTCCCGTCCGTCCGTCCGCTCGTCTCCGGCCCGGCTCCGGTCGCCTGTCCTGTCCTGCCCGGCTCCGGTCGCCCGTCCTGCCCGTCTCCGGTCGCACGACCTGGCGGCTACTGCTCGTAGGAGAGCGTGATCGTGTCGCCCCGGTGGACGGTCGATCCCTGGATCGGGTCCGTCGCGGTCACCGGCAGCGCTGACTTCCAGTCGTAGAACCGGCAGAGCACGTTCGTGCAGTCCGGGACGGAGACGTCGAGGCCGAGGTTCTCCAGGGTCGAGGTCGCCTCGTCGATGGTCTTGCCGGCGACGTCGGGCAGCGTGATCGGCGTCGGGCCCTTCGAGAGCACGAGGTCGACGGCAGAGCCCTGCACGGCGGGGGAGTCCTCGACGCTGGACGAGATGACCTGCCCCTTCGGCACGTCGTCGCTGTAGCGCTCCTGCTGCGCCCCGACGACCAGACCGACGGCGTCGAGCGCGGCGGTCGCGCCGTCGAGGGTCTTGCCCGTGACGTCCGGGACGGCGCCGAGCGAGACCGTGAGCGTGACCGGCCCGCGTTCGGCGTACTCGCCGACGGAGGACAGGTCGACCGTCTGCCCGTCGGTGCCCAGGCCCTTCGCCGCGATCACGGTGTCCTCCGGAGCGTCGGCCGAGAACTCGTACTGGTCGTCCTGCAGCTGGAAGTCGTCGTCCAGTGCGGCCGTCACGGTCGACAGCGGTTGCCCGACGATCGCGGGCAGGGCGATCATCCGCGGGCCGTCCGACACGACGATCCGCACCGGGGTGCCCTTGCGGACCTCGCGTTCGGCCGCCGGCTTGGTCGTCGACACCTGCCCCTTCGCCACGACGGCGTCGTACCGGCTGTCGGTCTCGGCGGTGGGTTGGAGCCCCTGTGCCTGGAGCAGCTGCCGGGCCTGTGCCACGGACTTCCCGGCGACCTCGGGGATGCGGACGTTGCCCCAGGGCCCCGGACCGAGGGCCCAGCCGGCGACGCCGGCGATGATCGCGAGGACCACGACGACCGCGAGCAGGATCCACCCGCGCTTCCGACGCTTGACGGACTTGTCGGCGAGGCGTTGCGCCGCCGGGGAGAGCGTCCCGGGCTGGGCTCCCGTGCGTCGGGGGCCGGGCGCACCGCGGCGGGCCGGAGCAGCGGGCGCACCGCCCGTCGAGTCGGCGATCACCCGGGTGGCGTCGTCCTGCTCGGGGCCGTCCCACCGTCCGGACGCATCGGCCGAGGAGGGCGACGCGCTGCCGGCCGGCAGGATCGCGGTGGCGTTCTCCGGACGCAGCACCGCGGTGCGGTACTGGCCGGTCGCGCGCTGCTGGTTGCCCGACATGTGGTCGAGCATCTCGCGGGCGTCGCGCGGACGGTCTGCGGGGTCGCGGGCGGTGGCCCAGGCGACCAGGTCGTCGAGCTCCGGCGGGACGCCCGGCTCCGCGGCGCTCGGCACCGGGACCGTGTCGTTGGCGTGCTGGTAGGCGATCTGCATCGGCTGGTCGCCCTTGTAGGGCTGCTCGCCGGTGAGCATCTCGTAGAGCATGATGCCGAGTGCGTAGATGTCGCTGCGCGAGTCGGCGGCGCCGCGCGTCACGAGCTCGGGGGACAGGTACGCGATCGTGCCGAGCAGGGCTGCTCCGGTGGCCGTGTTCGCCGTGGTCGCCCGCGCCAGGCCGAAGTCGCCGAGCTTGATGCGCCCGTCGTCGGCGAGCAGGACGTTCTCGGGCTTGAGGTCGCGGTGCACGATGCCGGCCCGGTGCGCCGACGCGAGGCCGGCGAGCACGGCGCGCAGGATGTCGGTGGCCTGCTCCGGGGTGAGCGCCCGGTGCTCCTGCAGCAGGTCGCGCAGGGTGATGCCCGGGATGTACTCCATGACGATGTACGCCGTGTCGTCCTCGGCGCCCTGGTCGTACACGCCGACGAGGTTCGGGTGGGAGAGCCGGGCGGCCGAGCGGGCCTCCTGGATGAAGCGCTCACGGAAGGCCTGGTCGTCGGCCAGGTGCCCGTGCATGATCTTGATCGCGACGCGACGCTCGAGCCGGACGTCGGTGGCGAGGTACACCGTCGCCATGCCCCCGCGCGCGATGCGCGAGCGCACGCGGTACCGCTGGTCGATCATGCGACCGATCATCGGGTCCGTTGCGGCGTTCGTGGTCATCGGCGGCATTCTACGAAGGGCTGCCGGTACGGTCCGACCTGACGCACCGACCGTGACCCAATCTCGATCTCGAGGATGAGTCGGCTGTCCGGCCGACCAGGCGGGCGGGAGCTCAGAGCGAGGCCAGCAGGGCGCGCGCGGTCTGCTCCCACTTCGCGTACTCGTTCGGGTACGCGGAGACCTGGACCGCCTGGGCGGCGTCGGTCAGGGCCATCGACGACCACCCACGCACGCCGAGCAGGCCGCGGGTCTTGCCGGGGTTGCCGACGAAGAACAGCTCGGCGGCGGTGGCCGGGTCCTGCAGTGCGGCCTTCGTGCCCCAGCCCTGGCTCGGACGCTGCTGGAACAGGCCGACGGAGTCGCGGTCGCCGTGCGACAGGTTGCGCAGGCTCGACTCCTGCAGAGCCGCTGCGAGGGCGATGACGATGCCGCGGTCGGGGACGCCGAGGGTCCGGCCGACGCTGACGATGGTGGCCGCGTTGCGCCGCTGCTCACCGGTCAGCTCGACGCCGTTGACGCTGCCGACGGCCGTGGTCACGGCACTCCCGGTCGGGGTGGTCGTCGGCTTCGAGGTCGCAGCGGGCAGCACGAGGGTCTTCCCCGCGTAGATCGTGCTCGTGTAGCTGAGGCCGTTCGCCGCGAGGAGGGCCTTCACCGACACCCCGTGCTTCGCCGCGATCGCCCCGATGGTGTCGCCGGCGACGATCTTCACGCTCGACGCCCGGGCGGGTGCGGCCGGCGCGGTGCTCACGGCAGGCGCCGGCTTCGCGGCGGGTGCCGTCCCGGCGCGGGGGATCGTCAGGGTCTGGCCCGGGTAGATCAGCGAGCGCTGCGAGAGGTCGTTCGCGGCGAGGATCGCCGAGGTCGACACGCCCACGCGGGCGGCGATGCCGGACACGGTGTCGCCCGACCTCACGTGGTAGCTGCCGCTCGTGCTCGACGTCGCCGGTGCTGCTGCGGGGGCGGCGGGTGTCGAGGACAGGTGCAGCGTCTGCCCGGGGTGGATGATCGTGTTCCAGCCGAGGCCGTTGCGGACCAGGACCTCCTGCGCCGAGAGCCCGAAGCGCGCGGCGATGCCCGAGACGGTGTCGCCCTGACGCACCGTGTAGGTGGTGGGGGCCTTCGACACCGCGGCGACCGTGGTGACGGTGGTGGTCGACGGGCGGGCGACGGCGGTGCCGAACACCGGGCGCTGGCCCACGTTCCGGTCCTCGTCCACGTGCCGCTTCTTCGCGGCGTCGTCGTGCCGGGGCTCGGCGTGCGCCACCGGGCCGGTGAGGCCGGCGGTCACGGCGATCGTGCCCGCGAGGACGATGGGCATGGTGGCGAACCGGGCGGATCGAGCGCGCCGGGCGGCGTCGTCTGCAGCGTTGTCCACGGGTTGTCTCCTGTCCTGGGTGAGCCGTGCGCGGGAGCGGGTACTCACAGGTGGCTCCACGCTGACATGGCGTGATTCCCAAGTCAACCAGAGAGCCGCGTGTTGCGCGTGTGACTCGTGTGATCAGCGTGACGGCACGACGCAGGCCGGTGCTCTGGCAACATGGGGCGGGTGAGTGATGGACCCACCGACGACACGACCCTCTCCGAGCGCTGGCTGACGGTGCCCGACCTCGTGGACCTGCTCGGGGTGAGCCCCGGGCGCATCCACCGCCTGTTCGAGCAGAAGACGCTGCTGGCTGCCCGCGTGGGCGGCGTGCTGCGGGTGCCGAGCGAGTTCCTCGACGGCTCCGAGCCGATGCCGGAGCTGCGCGGCACGCTGATCGTCCTCGGTGACAACGGGTTCTCCGACGACGAGGCGGTCCGCTGGATGCTCTCCGAGGAGCCCGCACTCCGCACCTCGCCGATCGCCGCGCTGCGCGCCGGCCGCAAGGCCGAGGTGCGCCGCGTCGCACAGTCCCTGCTCTGAGCCCGGGAGCCGACCCGGCGCCCTGGACCGGAGACCCGTCCCGGCGGGCTGGCCCGCGCAGCAGGAGCCGCCCCGGTGAGGACGGTCGGGTGACGGACGGGAGGCCCGTGGCGGTGTCGCTACGGGCCTCCCGTCCGTCGTCGTGGTCGGCGTCTAGGCGACGCGGCTGCTGACCGTGTCGGCCAGCGACAGCAGCTGGTCGCGCGCCGACGGCGTCAACGGCGCGGCCTCGAGCGCTGCCTTCGCGCGCTGCACGTGCCGGTCGATCGAGCGCTCGACGGCGGCGACCGCCCCGGACTCGGTGAGCGTGGCGCGCAGCATCTGCACCTGCTCCTCGTCGAGGTCGGGGTCGCCGAGCAGCTCGTCGAGCAGCTGCCTCGGGCCGGGCGGGAGCGCCTTGCGGGCCGAGGCGATGAGGACGGTGCGCTTGCCCTCGCGGAGGTCGTCGCCGGCGGGCTTGCCGGTGACCTCGGGGTCGCCGAACACACCGAGCACGTCGTCGCGGAGCTGGTACGCGACGCCGAGCGGCAGGCCGAAGGACCGCAGGCCGTCGAGCTGCGCCTCCGAGGCGCCGGCGACCAGGGCGCCGATGACGAGCGGTGCCTCGATCGAGTACTTCGCCGACTTGAAGACGATGACCCGCTGTGCCCGCACCAGGTGCTCGGTCTCGTCGATCGTCGGCCAGGCGGTCTCCTCGTGCACGTCGAGGTACTGCCCCGCGGTCACGTCGAGCCGCATCGCGTGGAACTCCTGGCGGACGATGCGTGCGCGCGCCGGGTCGAGGAGCGCGAGCCCCTCGTCGAAGACGGAGTCGCTCAACGAGAGCAGGACGTCCCCGAGCAGCAGCGCCGAGTTCGTGCCGTACAGCGAGCGGTCGCCGACCCAGCCGGACTCCTCGTGCAGGGACTCGAAGCGGCGGTGCGCGGCAGGACGACCACGACGGGTGTCCGAGCGGTCCATGATGTCGTCGTGCACCAGGGCGGCGGCGTGGAAGATCTCGAGCGCGGCGGCCACCGTGACGACGGCCTCGGCCGTGGTCTGGCGGGAGCCCTCGGCGAGGGGGTCGAAGGACCCCGAGCGGCCGGCCACGGACTGCCATCCCCAGTAGCAGAACAGCGCTCGGAAGCGCTTGCCGCCGGACAGCAGGTCACGGGCGTACCGGTCGAACGGCGCGAGGTCCGGGCTGATCGCGAGGAGCCGATCACGCTGCTCGTCGAGTGCCCGTCCGACCCGTGCCGAAACGAGGTCCACTAATCGCGTACTCTCAGCCACGACTCCTACCCTAGTGGAGCGGTCGAGTCATAGAATCGGTCCACTTCAGCGATGCCACAACCCGGCGGTAGCGCGGCACACCAGCGGTCGTCAGACAGCATCCCCAGGAACAAGAGGGAAACGAGATGCCACTCTCGGAGCAAGAGCAGCGACTCCTCGAAGAGATGGAGCGGAGCCTCTACCAGAACGACTCCGACTTCGTGGCGCGTGTCACGCGCCGCGAGGGACGCGCGAGTTACACGTCCATCACGATCGGTGTGCTCGGTGCCCTCGTGGGGATCGCCATCGTCATCGTGGCGCTCGTCGTGAAGCAGCCGTGGCTCGGACTGCCGGGATTCGTGGTGATGCTCGCCGGTGTGCTGTACGCACTGCGCCCGGGGATGCGGATGTCGAAGTCCGGGGCGAAGGCGCCGCGGGCGAAGGGGCAGTCCGCGGGTCGGCCGTCGCGGCCGTCCTCCTCCGGTGGCTCCTTCATGGACCGGATGAACGAGCGCTGGGACAAGCGCAACGACCCGGGGCAGCAGTAGCCGCGCCGCACTCCCTCCACACGCCTCCACGGGGCCGGTCCTTCGGGACCGGCCCCGTCGTCGTGTCCGGGTCGCAGTCGTCCGTCTCCGCGCGCAGCGGGCGCGATCCGCGCGGAGGAGGTAGATCCGCGCGTAGGCGCACGTTCCTTCTGGCGTCCTTCGCGCGGATCGGTGCTCCATTCCGGGCGTGATGGGAAGGAACGGGCGCGGCGAGGGGCCTGCCGGGAACGCTGCGGACGGGAGGCGCGGGGCGGTCGTGCGCCGAGCCTCCCGTCCGGCGCGCCCTCGGCTGCTCCCGAGTCTGCGAATGTCCTCCACTTCCCTCCACCCCCTCCACTCCGCTCCACGTCCGCGTGCTTCCGGGGATGTGACGCGCAGAGCAGCGAGCTGCGAGCCCCAGTGTCCACCCCAGATCGGGGGATCGGAGCGGATTCGGGAGCGCCGATCGTTCCGCGGGGAGCGAAGTGGAGTAAAGTGGGGGTCACGACGGTCCGGTGGAGCGGAGGGGAGGTCCCGACGTGCTGCTCGGTACCCATGCCCCGAAGCTCGACGAGAAGGGTCGCGTGATCCTCCCCGCCAAGTTCCGGGACGAACTGTCCGGCGGACTCGTGATGACCCGTGGGCAGGAGCGCTGCGTCGTCGTCTTCAGTGCGGACACGTTCGAGCAACTGCACGAACGGATCCGGACGGCTCCGATGACGTCGAAGCGCACCCGGGACTACATGCGCCTGTTCCTCTCCGGAGCGAGCGCGGAGACCCCGGACAAGCAGAACCGCGTGACGATCCCGCAGAACCTCCGTGAGTACGCGGGGCTCGAACGGGACCTCACGGTCATCGGCAGCGGTGACCGTGCCGAGATCTGGTCGACCCCCGCGTGGGAGGCCTACTACGCCGAGGTCGAAGAGGGCTTCGCCGACAACGACGAGGAGGTGATCCCGGGGATCTTCTGATCCGCGGATCGGGACTCCCAGCCGTGGTGCCCTGACACACCTTCCCCGGTGTCAGGTCGCATGGATGGGGATCCGGGTGCGTGGCCCAGACGGTCACAGGGGCTGCACATGGCCGAAGACCAGCCGAAGTTCCCGCACACGCCGGTGATGCTCCAGCGCATCGTCGACCTGTTCGTCCCGGCCCTCGACGGCCCGGGCAAGGTCGTCGTCGACGCGACCCTCGGGATGGGCGGCCACTCCGAGGCGCTGCTCGGACGGTTCCCGGAGCTCACGCTCATCGGGCTCGACCGCGACACCGACGCCCTCGGCATCGCGGGGGAGCGGCTCGCTCGCTTCGGCGACCGCGTGCGCCTCGTCCACACCGTGTACGACGGGATCGTCGACGCGGTCGAGGGCGAGGGCTTCCGCCAGGTCGACGGCGTGCTGTTCGACCTCGGCGTCAGCTCGCTGCAGCTCGACCGCGCCGAGCGCGGGTTCGCCTACAGCCAGGATGCCCCGCTCGACATGCGGATGGACCGGACCGAGGGGCAGACCGCTGCCGACGTCCTCGCGACCTACGACGAGGGCGAGCTGCGCCGGATCTTCCAGCGGTACGGCGAGGAGAAGCTCGCCGGTCGGTACGCCCGTGCGATCGTCGAGCGTCGCACCGAGCGCCCGTTCGAGATGTCGGGTGACCTCGTCCAGGTGCTGCACGACGCGACACCCGTGGCCGTGCAGCGGCAGGGGCACCCGGCCAAGCGCGTGTTCCAGGCGCTCCGCATCGAGGTCAACGCCGAGCTCGCCGTGCTCGAGCGGGCGATCCCCGCCGCGCTCGACGTGATCGCGGTCGGTGGTCGGATCGTCGTCGAGTCGTACCAGTCGCTCGAGGACCGCCTCGTGAAGCGGGCACTGGTCGAGCGCACCACCTCGAGCGCCCCGGCAGGACTACCCGTCGAGCTGCCGGAGCACGCTCCCACCTACTCCCTCGTCGTCAAGGGCGCGGAACTGGCCGACGAGGCCGAACGCGCCGCCAACCCCCGAGCCATCCCCGTGCGCCTGCGCGCGGCCGAGCGGATCCGGAAGTGACATGAGCACGAACCTCGCACTCGTCGACCCCGTCGGCGCACCGACCCGTGCCCCGCACCCACCGCGCCGGGAGCGACCCGAACTCGTCGAGGTCGCGCCCTCGAGGGCGCAGCGCCGAGCACGGCCGAAGATCGCCTACGCGGTGGTCGGCGTCGTGTCGCTCGGTGTGCTGCTCCTCGCGCAGCTCGGCATCAGCATGGTGCTGAGCCAGGGGGCGTACACGCTGGACTCGCTCGGCGCCGAGCAGACGGGGCTCTCCCGGACGCAGCAGTCGCTGTCCGAGGAGCTCCGGGTGCTCGACTCGCCCCAGAACCTGGCGCGCAACGCCAAGGCACTGGGGATGATCGCGAACTCCACCCCGGTGTACCTCGACCCGAAGACCGGCCACGTGTACGGCACGCCGACCCCGGCGGCCCCCGACGAGGCGACCGCGAGCGGCGACAACCAGGTGCCGAACGCGCTCCTCGACCCGGTCCCGCTCGCCGCCGGCCCGGACGCGTCCGCCGGCGGGGCGAGCACGACCGACGGTGCCGCCGGCACCGGTGCGACCCCGGCCGACGGCACCACGAGCACGACCGGCGGCAGCACGGACACCAGCGCGGGCGGGACGTCGGCGACCGGTGCCCAGCAGGGCGCTGCGACGGCCGACACTGAGAAGAGCGCAGGCACCAGCGAGTCGGGACGGACCGGCTCGACCACCGACGTAGAGTCCGACGCGAACCCGCTCCAGGCACCCACCACCCGGTGACCTGCGGGCGGGATCAGACTGCCGCACCACCCGGGAAGGACCGCACCGCGTGACGAAGACGATCCGCAACCCTCGACTGCGCTACAGCGTGGTGATCATCGCCGTGATCGCCCTCGTCGCGGTCTTCGTGATCCGACTGGTCGACATCCAGGTGGTGCAGGCAGCGGCGCTGAACGAGGCGTCGAAGGCGAAGCGGAGCATCCCGGTCACCATCTACGGCAACCGCGGTGCGATCGTCGACCGCAACGGCACCGAACTCGCGGAGAGCGTCAACCGCTACAACATCGTCACCTCGCCACGACTCGTCGCGGGCTTCGACGGCAAGCTCGGCGGCGAGCGCACGAAGAAGGTCTCGGTGGACGACGCCCTGCAGGCGTTGGCGAAGGCGTCCGGCGGTGACGTGCAGGCGATGCAGAAGGCGATCGCAGCCGACCCGAAGTCGGACTTCGCCTACCTGGTCAAGGGGCTCGACGTGAAGCACTACGAGGCGGTCGTCGCCCTCGGCATCCCGTGGGTCTACAAGGAGCAGCAGTCCGCCCGCGTCTACCCGATGGGCGCCACCGGCGGTGCGCTGACCGGGTTCATGGGCACCGACGGCGCCCAGGCCGGCCTCGAGTACTCGTACGACCAGTGCCTCGCGGGTAAGAACGGTTCGGAGACGTACGAGCGCGGCGAGGACGGCGTGCAGCTCCCCGGGAGCACCCGGACCACGGAGCAGGCCAAGGACGGCGGCACGCTCGAGACCACCATCGACAGCGACCTGCAGTACATGGCGCAGCAGACGATCGCGTCGGCGGCGCAGTCGCTGCAGGCGGAGTCCGCGACCGCGACCGTCGTCGACGTCAAGACCGGTGAACTCCTCGCCGTCGCCGACTGGCCCACCGTGGACCCGAACGACGTCGACGCGACCACGGACAAGGGGGCGTACGGCTCCCGTGCGCTGACCTCGACCTACGAGCCCGGTTCGACCATCAAGGCGGCGATCGCGGCCGCGCTCATCGACCAGGGCAAGTCGAGCCCGACCGACCGAGCGGTGGTGCCGTACTCGCGGTCCTTCCCGTGGGGCGGCAAGATCCAGGACTCCGAGCTCCACCCGACCGAGAACCTGACGCTGACCGGCATCCTCCAGAACTCCTCGAACGTCGGCATCACCGAACTCGGCGAGCGGTTGTCGACCCAGCAGCGGTACGACTACATGAAGAAGTTCGGCCTGTTCGAGCGCGAGTCGGCGATCCAGTACCCCGGCCAGCCGGGCATGCAGTACGGCGCGAGCCCGGACTGGGACCAGCAGACGAACATCAACTCGATGTTCGGGCAGGGAATCTCGACGACCGCCGTCCAGGTCGCGAGCGTGTTCCAGACCCTCGCCAACCAGGGTGTCCGGATCCCGCTCCACATGGTGAAGGGCTGCAAGACCTCCGACGGCAAGGTGATCGACGCGCCCGACGTGCAGGGCACGCGCGTCGTGTCCGCTGCGGCAGCCGACCAGACCGTCAAGATGCTGCAGAGCGTGGTCACGGGCGGCACGCTCGTCGGGATGAAGCCGATCTCCGGCTACAACATCGCGGCGAAGACCGGTACCGCCGAGGTCGCCGAGGGCGGGAAGGGCTACGGCGGCCAGCGCATCACCTCGGTGGCCGGAATGGCACCCGCCGAGGACCCCCAGTATGTTGTCACGGTGACGTTCACGAAGCCGCAGACCAACAAGTGGTCCAGCGGAGCGGCTCCGGCGTTCCGCACTCTCATGTCCCAGGTGCTCGAGAAGTACCGAGTAGCCCCCTCCACGGCCGAGGCGCAGCTGTACCCGTCCACGTGGTGAGGAAGAAGGAGCACTTGTCCGCACGGATCCCCCCGGTCCTCCGACCCGAACACCCGACCCCGAGGAGCGTCGCCGAACTCGCGAACGCGTTCGGCATGCGCGTGGTCGGCTCCGTCGACGCCGTCGAGACGACGGGCGTCACGCTGAGCGCTGCCGAGGTGCAGCCGGGTGACCTGTTCGTCGGCGTGCACGGCGCGAACCGACACGGCGCCCAGTTCGCGACCGAGGCCGCCGAGCGCGGTGCCGTCGCGGTGCTGACCGACGCCGACGGCGTCGCACTCGCCGAGCCCTCCGGCCTGCCGGTGCTGGTGGTCGAGGACCCGCGCGCCGCGCTCGGCGACGTCTCGGCGTGGGTCTACCGCACCCACCCGGACGAGGCCACCGACCTGCCGCAGCTCTTCGCGACGACGGGCACGAACGGCAAGACCAGCACGTCGTACATCCTCGAGGGCATCCTCAAGCAGCTCGGCCTGGTCACCGGCCTCAGCTCGACCGCGGAGCGCCACATCGGCTCGCTCAGCGTGACGAGCCGCCTGACCACCCCCGAGGCGAGCGAGATGCACGCGCTCCTGGCCCGCATGCGCGAGTCCGAGGTCCGCGCCGTCGCCGTCGAGGTCAGCGCCCAGGCCCTGAGCCGCCACCGCGTCGACGGCATCGTGTTCGACGTCGCCGGGTTCACGAACCTGTCCCACGACCACCTCGACGACTACGCCGACATGGAGGAGTACTACCAGGCGAAGCTCCCGCTGTTCCAGCCCGAGCACGCCCGTCGCGGCGTCGTCTCGCTGGACACCGACTGGGGGCACCGCGTGGTGCAGGACTCCCGCATCCCCGTCACGACGATCACGGTGCACCCCGAGGTCGAGGCCGAGTGGCACGTCGACATCGTCGAGGCGCACGCGGCCTACACCGAGTTCCGCCTCACCGGGCCCGAGGGGCGCGAGCTCACGACCCGTGTGCCGCTCATCGGCTGGCACATGGCGGCCAACGCGGCGCTCGCGATCGTGATGCTCGTCGAGGGCGGGTTCGAGCTCGGTGCCATCGCGCACGCCCTCGGCTCGAACCACCGGCACTACGCGGACCAGACCGACGAGCAGCCGGTCAGTGCCATCGAGTGCTACCTGCCCGGTCGGACCGAGCGGGTGTCGGGGGACGCCGGCCCGAGCGTCTACGTCGACTTCGGTCACAGCGCCGACGCCTTCGAGAACACGCTGGCGGCCGTCCGGCAGTTCACGCCGGGCAAGGTCCTCATGCTCTTCGGCGCCGACGGCGACCGCGACACGACGAAGCGCGGCGACATGGCGCGCGTCGCCGCCGCGGGGAGCGACATCCTCGTCGTCACGGACCACCACCCGCGCTTCGAGGACGCCGCGTCCATCCGGAAGACCCTGGTCGACGCCGCGCGGGAGGCCTACCCGGACCACGAGACGTACGAGGTCAGCCCGCCGGAGGCGGCGATCCGCACGGCCGTGAGCCTGGTCGGCGACGGGGACTCGATCCTCTGGGCCGGCCCCGGCCACCAGGACTACCGCGACATCGCGGGCGTCCGGACGCCCTACTCGGCGCGTGACGAGGCCCGGCAGGCACTGCGCGAGGCCGGCTGGGAGCCGAACTCCGGCCCGGCGGAGGAGACCCGATGATCGCCCTGACCCTCGCCGAGATCGCCGCCGCGATCGGCGGCGAGCTCGTCAGCGGTGCCCCGGAGCAGGTCGTCGACGGCAGCGTCGAGACCGACTCGCGCCTCGTCGACACCGGCAGCGTGTTCTTCGCGCTGCTCGGGGAGGAGACCGACGGCCACCGCTTCGTGCCGAACGCGGTCGAGGCCGGTGCGGCCCTGGTCGTGACCGAGCGCGCCGTGGACCTGCCCGACGGCGCCGGCACCGCGCAGGTCGTCGTGTCCGACGGCTACGCCGCCCTCGCCGCCCTCGCGCACGAGGTCGTGGCGCGGGTCCGCGCCTCGAGCGCCCACCGCGTCGACGAGCAGGGACTGCCGGCGCCGCTGCGCGTCGTCGGCATCACCGGTTCGAACGGCAAGACGAGCACCAAGAACATGCTCCGCACGATCCTCGAGCAGCACGGTGCGACCGTGGCGCCGCAGGGATCGTTCAACAACCACGTCGGCGCCCCCGTCTCGATGCTCCGCATCACCCACGACACGCGGTTCCTCGTGGTGGAGATGGGTGCCAGCGGCAAGGGGCACATCGCGAAGCTCGTCGCGATCGCCGAGCCGGACGTCGGTGTCGTCCTGAAGGTCGGGCTCGCGCACGCCGGCGAGTTCGGCGGGATCGAGGCGACCCAGCGCGCGAAGTCGGAGATGGTCACCGACCTGCCCGCCACCGCGACCGCACTGCTCAACGTGGACGACGACCGCGTCGCGTCCATGCGTGCCCTCACCGACGCGACCGTCGTCGGCTTCGGCACGTCCGCCGGCGCGGACTACCGCGTCTCCGGCATCGAGACGGACCGCAGCGGTACGCGCTTCACGCTCACCGCGCCTCCCGTCCCGGCCGAGGCCGCCGCGGACCGTCCTGGAGGCACGTCCCCGGTCCCGCAGACCGTCGACGTCCGCCTCGCCATCCTCGGCGAGCACCACGCGATGAACGCGTCGGCCGCCCTCACCGTCGCCCACCTGTGGGGCGTCCCGCTCGCCGCCGGCGCCGAGGCGCTCGCGTCGATGACGCGGGCCGAGCGCTGGCGCATGGAGCTCCTCCAGGGCGGACCGGAGGGCGTGACCGTCATCAACGACGCCTACAACGCGTCGCCGGACTCGACGGCCGCCGCGCTCCGCACCCTGGCGCAGGTCGTGCGTCCGGGGGAGCGCTCCGTCGCCGTGCTCGGCGAGATGGCGGAGCTCGGGGAGTTCTCGACGGAGGAGCACGACCGCATCGGTCGGCTCGTCGTCCGTCTCGGCATCGGACAGCTCGTGGTCGTCGGACCCGGGGCCGCGCCGATCCACCAGGCCGCCACCCTCGAGGGATCGTGGGACGGCGAGTCTGTGTACATCGAGGACGTCGACGCAGCCGTCCACGCCCTGCAGGAGATGGTCCGCCCCGGCGACGTCGTCCTCGTCAAGTCCTCGAAGTCCGCCGAACTGCGATTCCTCGGCGACCGCCTCGGAGGTGTCACCGAATGATCGCGCTCCTCGTCGCCGGCGCCGTGGCGCTGGTGTTCACACTGCTGCTCACACCGCTCTTCATCAAGCTGTTCCACCGCCTCGGCTGGGGACAGTTCATCCGTGACGACGGCCCGCAGTCGCACCACACGAAGCGCGGCACCGCGACCATGGGCGGCATCGTCCTGATCATCGGCGCGGTGCTCGGCTACTTCGTCGGACACCTGGTGGGCCGCGACTCGGTCACGCTGTCCGGACTGCTCGTGCTCTTCCTCATGGTCGGGCTCGGGTTCGTCGGGTTCATCGACGACTTCCTCAAGGTCCGTCGGCAGCGGAGCCTCGGGCTCGGCGGCTGGGCGAAGGTCCTGGGGCAGGTCATCGTCGGCGTCGTGTTCGCGACGATCGCCCTCGTCGTGCCGACCGGCAACGGCAAGCCCCCGGCATCGACGATGATCTCCGCGATCCGCGACGTCCCGTGGTTGGACTTCATGGTCCTCGGAACCGTCATCGGGACGATCCTGTACCTCGCGTGGATCGTGCTGCTGACGGTGTCCACGTCGAACGGCGTGAACGTCGCCGACGGGCTGGACGGCCTCGCCACCGGCTCGAGCATCCTGGCGATCGGGTCGTACGTCATCATCGGCTTCTGGCAGTCGAACCAGATCTGCGGCGGCGTCCGACTCGACGAGAGCACCGCGCACGCCTGCTACAGCACGTCCGACCCGCTCGACCTCGCGGTCGTCGCGGCCGCGGTCTGCGGTGGCCTGATCGGGTTCCTCTGGTACAACACCTCGCCGGCGCAGATCTTCCTCGGCGACACCGGCTCGCTCGGCCTCGGCGGAGCGCTGGCCGGCCTGGCGATCCTCAGCCGCACCGAGCTCCTGCTGATCCTCATCGGTGGGCTGTTCTTCATCGTGACCGGCTCGGTCATCCTGCAGCGCGCCTACTTCAAGATCACCCACGGCAAGCGCATCTTCCGGATGAGCCCGCTGCACCACCACTTCGAGCTGAAGGGGTGGGCCGAGGTGACCGTCGTCGTCCGGTTCTGGATCATCGCGGGGCTCTGCGTCGCGGCCGGTGTCGGGCTCTTCTACCTGGAGTGGATCGCCCGTGTCGGCTGACGCCCGTCTCGAAGGACTCGACAGCTGGTACGCCGAGGGCTGGAAGGGGCTTCGGGTCGCCGTGCTCGGCCTCGGCTCGACCGGCTTCTCCGTCGCCGACACGCTCGTGGAGCTCGGCAGCGACGTGGTCGTCCTCGCGCCGGACGGACCCGCCGACACCGTGGAGCTGCTCGACGTGATCGGCGCCCGGTTCGAGCGCACGTCGCTCGACACCGTGCCGGCCGCCCTCGTGGCCCAGGCCCCGGACGTCGTCGTCGTGTCGCCCGGTCTGCCGCCCCACAACGCCACGGTCCGCTGGGCGGTCGAGCACAGCACCGTGTGGGGGGACATCGAGCTCGCCTGGCGCGTGCGCGACAAGGTCGTCCGTGGCCCGATCGCCGCACCGTGGGTGACCATCACGGGGACGAACGGCAAGACCACGACCACGCAGCTGACGACCGCGATGTTCGCGGCCGCCGGGCTCCGCGCGGTCGCCTGCGGGAACATCGGCGTACCGGTGCTCGACGTCGTCCGCGACCCGGAGGGCTTCGACGTGCTGGTCGTCGAGCTCTCGAGCCACCAGCTGCACTACATGCCCACCTCGGGCGACGGTGCCGTCGTGCCGCTCGCGAGCACCTGCCTCAACATCGCGGACGACCACCTCGAGTGGCACGGCTCCGCCGAGGCGTACCGCGCGGCGAAGGCCAAGGTCTACGAGCGCACCGTGACGGCCTGCGTCTACAACACCTCGGACGAGGCGACCCGTCGCATGGTCGAGGGTGCCGACGTGGTCGAGGGGTGCCGTGCCGTGGGCTTCACGCCCGGGGTCCCCGCGCCGGGCGACGTCGGGATCGTGGACGACGTGCTCTGCGACCGCGCCTTCACCGAGGACCGGCGCAACAGCGCGCTCGAGTTCGCCACCGTGGCGGACCTCGACCAGGCCGGGCTCGCGAGTCCGCACATGACCATGAACGTCCTCGCCGCGGCCGCCCTCGCGCGTGCTGCCGCCGTCGAGCCCGCGCACATCCGCGCTGCCGTGCAGGGCTTCCGCGCCGACCACCACCGGACCGAGCACGTCGCGACGGCGGACGGCGTCGCCTGGGTCGACGACTCGAAGGCGACCAACCCGCACGCCGCCACGGCATCGCTGGCATCGTTCGAGACCGTCGTCTGGATCGTCGGCGGGCAGTTCAAGGGCGTCGACATCGACGGCCTCGTCGAGCGCTTCGGCCCCACGGCCCGAGCGGTCGTCGTCATCGGGACGGACCGGACACCGGTGCTCGAGGCATTCGCGCGACACGCGCCGACGGTCCCGGTCCTGCAGGTCGAGGCGACGGAGACTGATCACGTCATGCCCGAGGCGGTCCGGCATGCCGCATCGGTCGCACGACCGGGCGACACGGTCCTCCTCGCCCCCGCGGCGGCGTCGTTCGACCAGTTCGGTTCGTACGCGGACCGGGGGCGCCGGTTCGCGGCGGCGGTCCACGAACACCTGGGAGGCACAGCCGATGGCGACCACGGATCTCCCGAGCGGCCGTAGCGGCGGCCGCACGACGGGCAGCACCGGACACACGGGAACCGCGTCCGCGGGCGGCGAGCACGCCGGTTCGCAGCGCCGTGCGCGGGGCGCCGTCGTCGCGGTCAAGAACGTCTTCGTCGCCGAGTCGAGCACCTTCTACACGATCCTGGGTGTCACGCTCTTCCTCGTCGTGTTCGGCGTCGTGATGGTGCTGTCGTCGTCGAGCGTCGAGCAGTACGCCGCCACCCACGACTTCTTCGGCGCAGCGTCCAAGCAGGGGCTGTACGCCGTGCTCGGCGTCCCGCTCATGCTCGTCGCGAGCCGCGTCCCCGCGCGGCTCTGGCGGAAGTGGGCGATGCGGATCCTCGCCGCGGCGCTGGTCCTGCAGCTGCTCGTCTACACGCCGCTCGGCATCGAGATCCAGGGCAACCGGAACTGGATCAAGCTCGGCTCGTTCAGCGCCCAGCCGTCCGAGGCCGTCAAGCTCGGCATCGCCCTGGCCGTCGGCGCGATCATCTACGTGAAGCGTGACCGGCTGCGGGAGTGGAAGGAACTGTTCGTGCCGGTCGGCATCGCAACGGTGCTGCCGCTCGGGATGGTGCTGCTCGGCGGTGACCAGGGAACCGCGATGATCATGCTGGTCCTGCTGCTCGGTGCGCTCTTCATCGGGGGCGCGCGGGCGAAGCACCTGCTCGTCATCCTCGGGGTTGTCGCCGTCGTGCTGCCGTTCGTCACGATGGCGTCGGCCTCGCGGCAGTACCGCATCGACGCGTGGCTCTCCGGATGCACCGACTCGAACCAGTACCAGGACCTCTGCTGGCAGCCCGTGCACGGCATGTGGGCCCTGGCGTCCGGTGGCGTGTTCGGCGTCGGCCTGGGCAACTCGAAGGCGAAGTGGTCGTGGCTGCCCGAGGCGGACAACGACTACATCTTCGCGATCATCGGCGAGGAACTCGGGCTCATCGGCGCCGTGGTCGTGCTGGCGCTGTTCATCGTCCTCGCGGTCAGCATGATCAAGGTCATCCGCCAGTCGGACGACCCGTTCGTCCGGACGGTCACCGGCGCGATCCTGGCCTGGATCATCGGGCAGGCGCTCGTCAACATCGCGGTGGTGCTCGGCCTGCTGCCGGTCCTCGGCGTGCCGCTGCCGCTCATCTCGGCCGGTGGATCGGCCCTCATCATGACCCTCGTGGCGATCGGCGTGGTGCTGTCCTTCGCCCGCGAACTGCCCGGCAAGGGCCGGACCGCGGCACCGCGTGCCGGCTCCGCACCACAGAACGGAGTGCTCCGGTGAGCACCTACCTCTTCGCCGGCGGTGGCACCGCCGGACACGTCAACCCGCTGCTCGCGGTCGCCGACCGGCTGACCGAGCAGGACCCGGACGCCCGCGTGCTCGTCCTCGGCACCGCCGAGGGGCTCGAGTCGCGACTCGTGCCGATGCGCGGTTACGAGCTGTTGACGATCCCGCGCCTGCCCTTCCCGCGCCGGCTCGACGCCCGGGCGCTCCGGTTCCCCGCCGGCTTCCTCGGTGCGGTCCGACGCACCGAGCGCTTCATCCGCGAGCACGACGTCGAGGTCGTCCTGGGCGTCGGCGGCTACGCGGCGGCGCCGGCCTACATCGCTGCGAAGCGGACCGGGACGCCGATCGTCGTGCACGAGCAGAACGCCAAGCCCGGGCTCGCGAACCGGCTCGCCGCCCTGCTGACCCGGCACGTGGGCCTGACGTTCTCGAACACCCACCTGCGCCACGGACGCGTGGTCGGGATGCCGCTCCGCAGGGAGGTCGAGACGCTCGACCGCCGTGCCGCGCGGGCCGAGGGCCTGGCCGAGTTCGGCCTCGACGCGGACCGCCCGGTGCTGCTCGTCACGGGCGGCTCGTCCGGTGCGCGGAGCATCAACACGACGGTGAACCGCTCGGCGACGGCGATCGTCGACGCCGGGTGGCAGGTCCTGCACGTCGTCGGCGGCAAGTCCGACATCGGACCGAGCGACCTCGACGGGTACCACGTCCTGCCGTACTGCGACCGCATGGACCTGGCCTACGCCGCGTCCGACTTCGTCGTGTCCCGCTCGGGTGCCGGCATGGTGTGCGAGCTGACGGCCGTCGGGTTGCCGAGCGTGCTCGTCCCGTACCCGGTCGGCAACGGCGAGCAGCGGCACAACGCGGCGGACGTCGTCGGCGCCGGGGGAGCGGTGCTCGTCGACGACGCGGCGTTCACGGACGAGTGGGTGACGTTCCAGCTGCTGCCGATCCTGCGTGACCGTGCGCGGATCGCCGACATGGCCGTCCGAGCCGGCAGCGTCGGACACCGCGACGGGGCGGACCGGATGACGGCCCTCGTGCGCGAGGCCGCGCAGCGCACCAGCACCAGCACCACGGAGGAACGATGACCATCAAGCCGGACCTGACCCAGCCGATCCCGGACGACCTCGGCACGGTCCACTTCGTCGGCATCGGCGGCTCCGGGATGAGCGGCATCGCGCGGATGTTCCTGGCCGCCGGGCACCGGGTCACGGGCAGCGACTCCCGCGAGACCGCGACGACCGGCACGATGCGCGACCTCGGCGCCGAGGTGCACATCGGCCACGACGCCGCGAACCTCGCCGATGCCGACACCGTGGTGGTCACGAGCGCGCTGTGGCCGGACAACCCCGAGCTCCTCGAGGCGCAGCGTCGCGGGCTCCCGGTGCTGCACCGGTCCCAGGCCCTCGCCGCGCTGATCGCCGAGCACCGCCTCGTCGCGGTCGCCGGCGCGCACGGCAAGACCACCTCGACGGGCATGATCGTGACCGCCATGGTCGAACTCGGCCTCGACCCGAGCTTCGTCAACGGCGGCGTCATCCAGTCGCTCGGCACGAGTTCGGCCCCCGGCGCCAGCGACCTGTTCGTCGTCGAGGCGGACGAGTCCGACGGGTCCTTCCTGCTCTACGACGTCGCGGTCGCGCTCATCACGAACGTGGACGCCGACCACCTCGACCACTACGGCAGCGAGCAGGCCTTCATCGACGCCTTCGTCGAGTTCGCCGCGAAGGCGAGCGAGCGCATCGTCGTGTCGAGCGACGACGCGGGCGCGAAGCGCGTCACCGAGGGCGTGCGGGCCCGCGAGCACGCACCCGAGGTCGTCACCTTCGGCGAGGCCGCCGACGCTGACGTCCGCATCGAGCGCATCGTCGAGGCGGCGAGCGTCGAGGTCGACCTGCGCGCCGGCGGGGAACACCACCACATGACGCTCCGGGTGCCCGGCCGCCACAACGCCGTCAACGCGGTGGGCGCCTTCGCGGTGCTCACCGGGTTGGGTGTCGCGCCCGCCGACGCGATCCGGGGTATCGAGGCGTTCGGCGGCACCGAGCGTCGCTTCGAGCTGCACGGTGTCGAGCGCGGGGTCTCGGTGTACGACGACTACGCGCACCACCCCACGGAGGTCGCGGCCGCGCTCCGCGCAGCACGCAACGTCGTCGGCGACGGTCGGATCATCGCGATCCACCAGCCGCACCTGTACTCGCGCACGCGGCTCATGGCCGGCGACTTCGCCCGCGTCTACGAGGAGCTGGCCGACCACACGGTCGTGCTCGACGTCTACGGCGCCCGCGAGGACCCGGAGCCCGGCGTCACGGGTGCCCTCGTGCAGGAGCGCTTCGTGGACCAGTCCAGGGTCGAGTTCCTGCCGGACTGGGACGACGCCGCTGCACGCGCGGCCGAGGTCGCCCGCGACGGCGACATCGTCATGACGCTCAGCTGCGGCGACGTGTACCGGATCATCCCGCAGGTGCTCGGTGCGCTGCGGCACGACGGCGACGGGGACCGCGCGCAGTGAAGCGTCCCGAGGGCTTCGACGGGCGTCCGGAGGAACCGGAGGCCCCGGCCGACGGTGCCCGCGCACCGCGGCAGCGCCGTGGTCCCCTGACGTCGCGTCGACCGGCACGCGGAGCGGCGGCGGACGGCCGGGAGGCGCGCCCCGCCACCGCCCCGCCACCTCCCGCCGACGAGCCGGTCGCCTCCACCGCCGCGCCGAGCCCCGACGAGCACCGCGCGACGTCGAGACCCTCGTCGAAGCCGGCGTCTGCGCAGGGGCAGCGCGAGCGCGCGGGCGCCCTCGCCAACGCCGCCGGCCGCCGCCTCGGTGCCGGCTGGTCGAGCGTGGCCGAGCGCCTGCGCGAGTACACCCCGGACGAGGAGCACGCGGGCAGGACGTCCGCCGCTGCCCGGGACGGCGGCGCCGCGTCGCGCACCGGTGCGGACACCGCGCCCCGCGGTGCGGGCGCGACCACGACCGACCCGACGACCCAGGAGTCGACCCCGGACGACGCGACCGGTGCGGCCACCGTCACCGACGTGATCGACGCGCCCGGTGCTGCCCGCCCGACGGCCGACGACGAGCACGGGTCTCCGATCGGTGCCGGCGTCCGCGCTGCCGAGACCGCGCGCGAGGCACGGGTGGCGAGACGTCGCCGTCGGCTGCTCGAGCGGGCCGAGGTGCGGCGCTTCACCCGGCGTGCACGACACCGCCGTGCTGCCTGGATCACCGCGGGCACCGTCGTGGTGGTCTTCGGCGCGTCGATCCTGGTCGCCGTCTACTCGCCGCTGATGGCCCTGCGCACGATCGAGGTCCGCGGCACCGAGCGGGTCGACGCGACCGCGCTCCGCCAGGCGCTCTCCGACCAGGTGGGCACCCCGCTGGCCCGCATCGACTTCGGCGAGGTCAAGCGCGACATCGCCGGCTTCCCGCTGATCGAGAGCTACGTCACCGAGGAGGTCCCGCCGCACACCCTCGTCGTGACCGTCACGGAGCGGACACCCGTCGTCGCCGTCCGTTCGGGGGACTCGTTCGACCTGGTCGACCCGGCGGGCATCGTGGTGCAGTCGTCGCCGGACCGTCCGGAGGGCGTGCCGGTCGCCGACGTGCAGCGCGCCGAGCTCGGCTCGCCGGTGTTCCGGACGATGACCGAGGTCGTGCTGTCGCTGCCGTCGACGGTCCGTCGGCAGGTCACGGACGTCCGGGCGACCACTGCCGACGACGTCACGCTCACGCTCGACGACGGGTCGACCGTGGTCTGGGGCAGCCCGGACGCCTCCGACGCGAAGGCATCGCTGCTCGCGGCCCTCGTCGCGGACCACGCGTCGCGCGATCCCGACACCGAGGTCGAGTTCGACGTCTCGGCACCGGACAACGGCATCGTCCGACCGGCGCAGTGACGAGCGGAGGGTCCGACGACCGCCGCCGAGCCGCTCGCGGCGGGAATCTCGGCGACGCGATCCGCGACACGCGGCGTGGCGGGGCGACAGCCCGCGGAGCGCACCCGTAGCGTCGTGGAAGCACCGCAACTACCAGCATTGCCCCTGAACTTCAAGTAGAGGTTGAGGGTTCGACCGGAGGCCCGACTGACGTGACCACGAACCACAACTACCTCGCCGTCATCAAGGTCGTCGGTGTCGGCGGCGGCGGCGTGAACGCCGTGAACCGCATGATCGAGCTGGGCCTCCGTGGGGTCGAGTTCATCGCGATCAACACCGACGCGCAGGCGCTGCTGCTCAGCGACGCCGACGTCAAGCTCGACGTCGGTCGTGAGATCACCCGGGGCCTCGGCGCCGGCGCGGACCCCGAGGTCGGCCGTCGTGCCGCCGAGGACCACGCCGAGGAGATCGAGGAGGCCCTCGCGGGTGCCGACATGGTCTTCGTCACCGCGGGTGAG
Source organism: Curtobacterium sp. NPDC092190 (assembly GCF_044755625.1). Taxonomy (NCBI): domain Bacteria; kingdom Bacillati; phylum Actinomycetota; class Actinomycetes; order Micrococcales; family Microbacteriaceae; genus Curtobacterium; species Curtobacterium sp. NPDC092190. The sequence goes on from NZ_JBIVRJ010000001.1 coordinate 129,989, forward strand.
GGCGGCGGCACCGGCACCGGCGGTGCGCCCGTCGTCGCACGGATCGCGAAGTCGATCGGTGCGCTCACCATCGGCGTCGTCACGAAGCCGTTCAGCTTCGAGGGCAAGCGTCGGCAGTCCCAGGCCGAGAACGGCGTCGCCGGACTCAAGGACGAGGTCGACACGCTCATCGTCGTGCCGAACGACCGCCTGCTCGAGATCAGCGACCGTGGCATCTCGATGGTCGAGGCCTTCGCGACCGCCGACCAGGTGCTGCTCGCCGGTGTGCAGGGCATCACCGACCTCATCACCACCCCCGGTCTCATCAACCTCGACTTCGCGGACGTCAAGAGCGTCATGCAGGGTGCCGGTTCGGCCCTCATGGGCATCGGCTCGTCCCGCGGGGCGGACCGTGCGATCAAGGCGGCCGAGCTCGCCGTCGCGTCGCCGCTGCTCGAGGCCTCGATCGACGGCGCGCACGGTGTGCTCCTGTCGATCCAGGGTGGGTCGAACCTCGGCATCTTCGAGATCAACGACGCCGCCCGCCTGGTGCAGGAGGCCGTCCACCCCGAGGCGAACATCATCTTCGGTGCCGTCATCGACGACACCCTCGGCGACGAGGTCCGCGTGACCGTCATCGCCGCGGGCTTCGACGGCGGCGAGCCGGGCGCGCAGCAGAAGGAGCGTCGCTCCAGCTGGGTCGAGGCGGACTCCGGCGCGTCGTCCGCGGCGTCGTCGGCCGGTACCGGCGCGATCGAGGACACCGCGACCAGCGCGCCGTCCTGGTCGACGCAGGAGCACGAGGCGCCCGTGCGTCGTGCCGCCGACCCGGCGTTCGACGACGACGACGAGCTCGACGTCCCCGACTTCCTGAAGTAAGCCGATCCATGGCAGGTGATGCGCGCCTCCAGACCGTCGACCGCGACGGACTGGAGGCGCGTCTCGCGTCCGTCCGCGCGTCCGTCGCCGACGCCGCCCGGTCCGCCGGGCGCTCGGCCGACGACCTCACGCTCGTCGTCGTGACGAAGTACCACCCGGCGTCGCTGGTCCGCGAGCTCGCCGCACTCGGGGTCACCGACGTGGGGGAGAACCGGCACCAGGAGGCGCAGGCCAAGGCCGCCGAGCTGGCCGACCTCGACCTGACGTGGCACTTCGTCGGTCAGCTGCAGTCGAAGAAGGCGCGGCAGGTGCGCCGCTACGCCGACGTCGTGCAGTCGCTCGACCGCGACTCCGTCGTCGATGCCTTCGCGCCGACCGAGACCGAGCCGGATCCCCGGGTGGTCGACGGTTTCGTGCAGGTCAACCTGACCGACGACCCCGATCGTGGTGGCGTCCAGCCGGACGCGGTCGAGGCGATGGTCGAACGGGTCCTGCGCACCGGCACGATCCGACTCCGCGGCGTGATGGCGGTCGCGCCCCTCGACGAGGAGCCCCGACGGGCCTTCGCGCGGCTCCGCGACGTCTCCGACCGGGTCGCGGCGATCGCCCCCGACGCGACCGACATCTCGGCCGGCATGAGTGGGGACCACGCCGAGGCGATCGCGGAGGGCGCGACACACCTGCGGATCGGGACCGCAATCACGGGAAACCGGCCGGCCGCGCCCTAGCCTCGTTGCAGGGCACCCACGAGCACCGACCTCCGGAGGAACCATGGCGAACCCGCTCAAGAAGACGATGGTCTACCTCGGCCTCGCCGACGAGGAACTGTACGAGGACGAGCAGCAGCAGCAGCAGGCCGCGCCGACGCGCCAGGCCGCCGCCCCTGCCGCGGCTCCCGCTGCAGCTCCGGCCGCGCAGGCTCCGGCCGTCGCTGCGCCCGCAGCCGCTGCCCCGGCGGCAGCAGCTCCCGCAGCGGTCCCCGCCGAGCCCAAGACGCACACCCACCAGCGCGGCGCCCAGGTCACCCCGCTCCGCCGCTCGCACACGACCGCACAGAAGGCGACCCCGGTCCAGGAAATGAACGAGATCCTCACCGTCCACCCGCGCGAGTACAAGGACGCCCAGTCCATCGCCGAGAGCTTCCGCGACGGCATCCCCGTCATCATCAACCTCTCGCAGATGACCGAGTCCGACGCCCGCCGCATGATCGACTTCGCGTCGGGCCTGTCGCTCGGCCTGTACGGCAAGATCGAGCGCGTGACGAACAAGGTCTTCCTGCTGTCGCCGGCCCACGTCGCGGTGAGCGGTGAGCCTGCTGAGGTAGAGTCCGACATCGAGGCGTCCTTCTTCGCCCAGTCCTGAGCCGTACCCCGGTTCACCCCGCCCCGTGCGGTCGCCGTGACGGCGGACGCACCCGAGCCGAGCGAGCCCCATCGTGTCACTGGTCTTCGGGATCCTCTCCTTCGCCCTCCTGCTCTACTTCTTCGTGATGTGGGGCCGGTTCGCGTTCGACATCGTGCAGGCGTACAGCCGCGGATGGCGTCCACGCGGCGCCCTGCTGGTCGTCGCCGACGTCGTCTACACCCTGACCGACCCGCCGATCCGGTTCGTCCGACGGCTGCTCCCGCCCCTGCGGCTCGGGCCGGTCGCGCTCGACTTCGGCTGGACGATCGTCATGCTCGTCGTGATCATCCTCCGGGTGATCGTCGGCGGTCTCGCACGCGGGTTCTGAGCCCGCGCCCACCGCGACACGCGCCACGCCGCGGCGAACGTCGCGGTTCCCCTCCGGCCGCGGTGTACGGTGGTCGGGATCGATGTCCGCTCCGGCGGGCATCCGCACCGCTCGTGGTGGCTGGTAGGTTCGGTCGCGACGCAAGTGGTTCCACACGTTCAGCAGTTCTATTGAGGTGACGGCAATGGCTTTGACGCCGGAAGACGTAGTCAACAAGCGGTTCCAGCCGACGAAGTTCCGCGAGGGCTACGACCAGGACGAGGTCGACGACTTCCTGGACGAGGTCGTCGTCGAGCTCCGCCGCCTGACGGCCGAGAACGACGAGCTCCGCCAGCGCCTGCAGGCCGCCGAGTCGGCGCCGAAGCCGGCCGCCGCCGAGCAGTCCGTCGAGCAGCAGCCCGAGTCGTCCCCCGAGCCCGAGCCGGCCCCCGTCGCCGCTGCTCCGGAGCCCGCGCCGGTCGCCGCCGCCGCTCCGGCGCCGTCGACCGTCCCGGCCGACGAGGACACCGAGGGCACCACGAACCTCCTCACGCTCGCTCGTCGTCTGCACGAGGAGCACGTCCGCGAGGGCATCGAGAAGCGCGACGCGCTCATCGCCGAGGGCACCGCACAGGCAGCTCGCCTGGTCTCCGAGGCCGAGGCCAAGCAGCGCCAGATCATCGCCGACACCGAGAACACCAACCGCCAGCGCGTTGCCGTGCTCGAGGGCGAGCAGCGTCAGCTCGAGGGCAAGATCGACGAGCTCCGCACGTTCGAGCGCGACTACCGTGCGCAGCTCAAGAGCTACATCCAGGGTCAGCTCGCCGAGCTCGACGGGTCCGGCTCGCAGGAGTCCGGCCTCACGCCCGCGCCGGCATCGGCGCAGGGCTTCGGCAACTGACGTTGGTCCGACCAGCACCAACGGCGAAGGTCAGTGTCCGCGCGATCGCGGCACTGGCCTTCGCCGCTGTCGTCGTGGTGGCGCTCGACCAGGGCGTCAAGGCGCTCGTCGTCGCGCACCTGCCCTACGGACAGGTGGTCCCCGTCCTCGGTGACGCGCTCCAGCTGCTCTACGTCCGGAACCCCGGCGCCGCGTTCTCCTTCGCGGTCAACATGACCTGGGTGTTCTCGATCGTGTCGACCGCGGTCGTCGTCGGCATCATCGTGTTCGCCCGTCGCATCCGGTCCATGTGGTGGGCGATCGTGCTCGGCATGCTCCTCGGCGGGGCGCTCGGCAACCTGCTCGACCGGCTCTTCCGCGAACCGGGCTTCGGCCGCGGTCACGTGGTGGACTTCATCTCGACGCCGTGGATGATGCCGGCGATCTACAACATCGCGGACTCGTTCATCTGCGTGAGCATGGTCGTCTTCGTCCTGCTCGTCATCGTCGGCGTGAACCTCGACGGCACCCGTGCCCTCTCGGCGAAGCAGCAGCGCGCTGCGGACGCGGCGGCCCGCTCCTCGGTCGCCGACGGGGCGGAGCCGTCCCGCGCCTCCCGTCCGGTGGTGGCGGAGCCCGACCCGCGCGCGCCGCGCGACGGTCGTGACGTCCTCGGGCACGACGCGACGTGAGCGAGCAGCGTTCCCTGCCCGTGCCCGACGGCCTCGCCGGTGAGCGGGTCGACGCGGCCATCGCGAAGCTCCTCGGGTTCTCGCGATCCTTCGCGGCCGAGGTCGTCGCGGCCGGCGGCGTCCGTGTGGACGGCGTCGAGGTCGGCAAGTCCGACCGGCTGCACGCCGACTCCTGGCTCGAGGTCGAGTGGTCCCCGAAGGAGCCCCCGCGCATCGTGCCGGTCGAGGTCCCGGGCATGCGGATCGTGCACGACGACGAGGACATCGTCGTCGTCGACAAGCCGATCGGCGTCGCCGCGCACCCGTCGCCCGGGTGGGACGGGCCGACGGTCCCCGGTGGGCTCGCCGCGGCCGGTTTCACCATCGCGACCTCCGGCGCCGCCGAGCGGGCGGGGATCGTGCACCGGCTCGACGTCGGGACCTCGGGCCTGATGGTCGTCGCGAAGACGGAGCTCGCGTACACGCACCTCAAGCGGGCGTTCAAGGAGCGCACCGTCGAGAAGGTCTACCACGCGCTGGCGCAGGGGCACCCGGACCCGACCTCGGGGACCATCGACGCACCCATCGGACGGCACCCGTCGAGCGACTGGAAGTTCGCGGTCACGGCCGACGGCAAGCCGAGCGTGACGCACTACGAGACGCTCGAGGCCTTCCGGTCGGCGAGCCTGCTCGAGGTGCACCTGGAGACCGGGCGGACGCACCAGATCCGCGTGCACATGGCGGCGACGAAGCACCCGCTCGTCGGCGACACGATGTACGGCGCCGATCCGGTGCTGGCGTCCGAGCTCGGGTTGACGCGGCAGTGGCTCGACGCGGTGCGGCTCGGGTTCGAGCACCCGCGGACGGGCGCGTGGGTGGAGTTCCGGGCCGAGTACCCGGACGACCTGCAGCAGGCGCTCGACCGCATCCGCGCCGCCTCGGCGTAGGCCGGCGGCGGCGCGCCGAGCGGGCCAGATCTGTCACGCTCGGTGCCCTCGCCCGACGTGTTCCGCCCGCTCGGCGGAACACGCGCGGCGTGTCCTGCCCGCTCGTTCGGGCCTGGAGCGGCGTACGTCGGGACTGGAGGCGCGTGGCGGGCCCGCCGCGTGCCTCCCGTCCGCCATCGGGTGGCGTCCCGCGTCGGCTGCCGAGCGGGCCAGATCTGTCGCGCTCGGTGCCCTCGCCCGACGTGTTCCGCCCGAGCGGCGGAACACGCGCGGCGTGTCCCGCCCGCTCGCGGTGCGGCGCCGCCGGACGCCGGTCGGCGGGCACGCCGGACACGCGGGGGACGTCGGTGCCGGCGGTTAGAGTTGTCCCGCCCCGCAGCAGTCCCCGTCGAAACCGGAGGTCCCGTGTCGGATTCCGACTCCTTCGTCCACCTGCACGTGCACAGCGAGTACTCGATGCTCGACGGTGCCGCCCGGCTGAGCGACCTGGTCGCCGAGACCGCCGCGCAGGGCATGCCGGCCGTCGCGGTCACCGACCACGGCAACATGTTCGGCGCGTTCGAGTTCTGGAAGGCCGCGAAGGCCGGTGGCGTCAAGCCGATCATCGGCACCGAGGCGTACATCACGCCGCGGACCCACCGGTCGGACAAGACCCGCATCCGCTGGGGCGACGGCGGCGGTGACGACGTGTCCGGCTCGGGTGCGTACACCCACATGACGATGTTCGCCGAGAACACGACGGGTATGCACAACCTGTTCCGCCTGTCGAGCCGGGCGTCGATCGAGGGGTACTACTTCAAGCCCCGCATGGACATCGAGCTCCTCGACCAGTACCACGAGGGGATCATCGCGACGACGGGCTGCCCCTCGGGCGAGATCCAGACGCGCCTGCGCCTCGGGCAGTACGACGAGGCGCTCAAGGCGGCGGCGGACTACCGCGACATCTTCGGCAAGGACAACTACTTCGCCGAGATCATGGACCACGGCCTCGAGATCGAACGCCGGGTGATCGAGGACGTCGTCCGCATCTCGAAGGACCTCGGCATCCCGCTGGTCGGCACGAACGACCTGCACTACACCCACTCCCACGACGCGAAGTCGCACGCGGCGTTGCTCTGCGTGCAGTCCGGGTCGACGCTCAACGACCCGAACCGCTTCAAGTTCGACGCCGACGAGTTCTACCTCAAGACGCCGCAGCAGATGCGCCACGTCTTCCGCGACCACCCCGAGGCCTGCGACAACACCCTCCTCATCGCCGAGCGGTGCAACGTCGAGTTCGACACCGCCGCGAACTACATGCCGAAGTTCCCGGTGCCCGAGGGTGAGACCGAGCACTCCTGGTTCGAGAAGGAGGTCGCGAAGGGGCTGCAGTACCGGTACCCGGGCGGCATCTCGAAGGAGGTCCAGGACCGTGCCGACTACGAGGTCGGGATCATCAACCAGATGGGCTTCCCGGGCTACTTCCTGGTGGTCGCGGACTTCATCAACTGGTCGAAGAACAACGGCATCCGCGTCGGTCCGGGCCGTGGCTCCGGTGCCGGCTCGATGGTGGCGTACGCGATGCGCATCACCGACCTCGACCCGATCCGGCACGGCCTGATCTTCGAGCGCTTCCTCAACCCGGACCGCGTCTCCATGCCCGACTTCGACGTCGACTTCGACGACCGGCGCCGCGGTGAGGCGATCAAGTACGTCACTGAGAAGTACGGGTCCGAGCGCGTCGCGCAGATCGTCACCTACGGCACGATCAAGGCGAAGCAGGCGCTCAAGGACTCCTCGCGTGTCCTCGGCTTCCCGTTCGGCATGGGCGAGAAGCTCACCAAGGCGATGCCGCCGCCCGTGATGGGCAAGGACATCCCGCTCACCGGGATCTTCGACAAGGACCACCCGCGGTACAAGGAAGCGGTCGACGTCCGGACGGTCGTCGAGACCGATCCCGAGGCGAAGACCGTCTTCGACACGGCGCTCGGTCTCGAGGGCCTGAAGCGGCAGTGGGGCGTGCACGCCGCCGGTGTGATCATGTCGAGCGAACCGCTCATCGACATCATCCCGGTGATGAAGCGCGAGCAGGACGGCCAGATCGTCACGCAGTTCGACTACCCGGCAGCGGAGTCGCTCGGCCTGATCAAGATGGACTTCCTGGGTCTCCGGAACCTGACGATCATCAGCGACGCCCTCGACAACATCAAGACGAACCGTGGGATCGAGCTCGACCTCGAGACGATGGGCCTCGAGGACGACGCCGCCTACCAGCTCCTGCAGCGCGGCGACACCCTCGGCGTCTTCCAGCTCGACGGCGGCCCGATGCGCGGTCTGCTCCGGCTCATGAAGCCGGACAACTTCGAGGACATCTCCGCGCTCATCGCCCTGTACCGCCCGGGTCCCATGGGTGCGAACTCGCACACGAACTACGCGCTCCGCAAGAACGGCGAGCAGCCGATCACGCCGATCCACCCGGAGCTCGAGGAGCCCCTGCAGGACATCATCGGCACGACCTACGGCCTGATCATCTACCAGGAGCAGGTCATGGCCATCGCGCAGAAGGTCGCGGGCTTCTCGCTCGGACAGGCGGACATCCTCCGCCGCGCGATGGGCAAGAAGAAGAAGTCCGAGCTGGACAAGCAGTACGCGGGCTTCGAGAAGGGCATGCAGGACAACGGCTACTCGGCCGCGGCGATCAAGACGCTGTGGGACATCCTGCTGCCGTTCTCCGACTACGCCTTCAACAAGGCGCACTCGGCGGCGTACGGCGTGGTGTCGTTCTGGACCGCCTACCTCAAGGCCCACTACCCGGCGGAGTACATGGCGGCGCTGCTGACCAGCGTCGGCGACGCCCGCGACAAGCTCGCGCTGTACCTGAACGAGTGCCGCCGCATGGGCATCCGGGTGATGCCGCCGGACGTCAACGAGTCGATCGGCTTCTTCGCCGCCGTCGGTGACGACATCCGCTTCGGCATGGGCGCCATCCGCAACGTCGGCTTCAACGTGGTCGACGACATCGTGAAGGCGCGCACCGAGAAGGGCGCGTTCGAGTCGTTCCACGACTTCCTCCGGAAGATCCCGATCTCGTCGGCCAACAAGCGGACGGTCGAGTCGCTCATCAAGGCGGGTGCCTTCGACGAGTTCGGTGACACCCGGCGGGCGCTCGTCGAGATCCACGAGGGCGCGGTCGAGGGCGCGGTGAAGGTCAAGCGCGACGAGGCCAACGGCAACATCGGCTTCGACTTCGACTCGCTCTTCGCCGAGGTGGCCGAGGAGACCCCCGCCGCGGCGCCGGTGTCCCAGGTGCCGGACCGCCCGGAGTGGGCCAAGCGCGACAAGCTCGCCTTCGAGCGGGACATGCTCGGGCTGTACGTGTCGGACCACCCGCTCGCCGGTCTCGAGATCGAGCTCGCGAAGCACCAGTCGATCACCATCGCCGACCTCATCGCCGCAGACGACGGCATCGAGGGCGAGACGGTCACGGTCGCCGGGCTCCTGACCAGCGTGCAGCACCGGGTCGCGAAGTCGAGCGGCAATCCGTACGGCATCGTCCAGATCGAGGACTTCGGCGGCGAGATCGGCGTCATGTTCCTCGGCAAGACGTACCAGGAGTTCGGTCCGTCCCTGGTGGCGGACTCGATCGTCGTCCTGCGCGGCCGGGTCAACGTGCGTGACGACGGCAAGGCGCTGCACGCCGTGAGCATGTTCCAGCCGAACGTCGGCGACGCGATGGGGTCCGGCCCGTTGACCCTGTCCCTGCCGGAACGCCGGGCGACGACCTCGACGGTGACCGAGCTGGCCGCGGTGCTCGGCCGGCACCAGGGGGAGACCGAGGTCCGCCTCAAGCTGCTCAAGGACGACGTCGCGCGGACCTTCGAGCTGCCGTTCCCGGTCAGCCTGACGCCCGACCTGTTCGGTGAGCTGAAGAGCCTGCTCGGACCGCGCTGCCTGGTCTGAGGCGGTCGACGTGATCGTTCCCGGAGCACCGCGGCCGTCGGCCGTGGTGCTCCGGGCGTTCGGAGCGGGGGAGCGGCGCCCGCTGCTGCTGCCCGGCGGGCAGGGCACGACGTGGCGCGCGGGCGGGATCGTCCTGCGGCCGCACGGGGACGCCCGGGAGGCGCGGTGGCGGTCCGCCACGCTGGCCCGCCTCGCGCACGCCGACCGCTTCCGCGCGCCGCGTCCCGTGCCGTCGGACGACGGGTCCTGGCTCGTCGACGGGTGGGAGGCATGGGAGTGGCTGCCGGGCGCGACCGACCCGAGCCGCGTCGACGAGGTCCTCGCCGCCGGAGATGCCTTCCACCGAGCGGTCGCCCACCTGCCCCGCCCGGCGTTCCTCGACCTCGTCGACGACCCGTGGAGTCGGGCGGACCGGATGGTCTGGGCCGGGACGCCGCGGCCGTCGGGGCCGCTGCTCGACCGGCTCGCTGCGGCGTTCCGGCCGGTGCGAGCGCCGTCGCAGGTCGTGCACCGTGACCTGCTCGGCAACGTGCTCTTCGCCGCGGGAGAGCCACCGGCCGTCTTCGACTGGGCACCCTCGTGGCGCCCGGTCGGGTACGCCTCTGCGATCGCCGTCGTCGATGCGGTCTGCTGGCACGGGGTCCCCGTCGAGCGGCTGCCGGCGCTCGGGCAGCTCGCCGCGGTGTCCGACTGGCCACAGCTGCTCGTCCGGGCGCTGGCGTTCCGCGTCCTCGTCCTGCACGTGCTCGGGGTGTGGGACGACGACCACGCCGAGCGGCACCGCCCCCTCGCGACGGCGCTCCTGTCGGGTGCCGCCGGTACGCTTGACGCCTGATGATGCAGCGAATCGACCTCCGCGGCGGACTGCCCGCCCGTGCCGACCTCCTCCGCCTGATGCCCCGCGCCGTCGGTGACGTCTCGCACGCCGTCGACGCCGCCCGCGACCTCGTGGACGCGGTCCGGCAGGACGGGGCGGCCGCGCTCCGCGAGCAGGCGGAGCGGTTCGACGGAGGAGCCCCCGAGCACGTCCGGGTCCCTGCCGCCGTGATCGCCGCGGCCGTCGCCGGCCTGACGCCGGAGCTGCGCGAGGCCCTGGACGAGGCCATCCGTCGCGTCCGCGCTGCGAGTGCTGCACAGGTCCCGGCTGCGTCGGTCACGTGCCTGGCCGACGGCGCCGAGGTCCACCAGCGCTGGCAGGCGATGCGTCGCGTCGGGCTCTACGTGCCGGGCGGCAAGGCCGTCTACCCCTCGAGCGTCGTGATGAACGTGGTCCCCGCGCAGGTCGCGGGCGTCGGGTCGATCGCCCTCGTCTCGCCGCCGCAGCGCGACCACGGCGGGCGCGTGCACCCGACGATCCTCGCCGCGGCCGGACTGCTCGGCATCGACGAGGTCTACGCGATGGGTGGGGCCGGTGCGGTCGGTGCGCTGGCCTACGGCGTCGCCGAGATCGGCCTCGAGCCGGTCGACCTGGTCACCGGTCCGGGCAACAACTTCGTCGCAGCGGCCAAGCGCCTGGTGCGCGGGGTCGTGGGCATCGACTCCGAGGCCGGCGCGACCGAGATCCTCGTCATCGCCGACGACACCGCGGACCCCGGCTACGTCGCCGCCGACCTGGTGAGCCAGGCCGAGCACGACGAGCAGGCCGGCAGCGTCCTGGTGACCACCTCGGTCGCGTTCGCCGACGCGGTCGAGGCCGCGATCCCGGAACGGGTGGCGGCGCTGGGGACGGCTGCGCGCCTCCAGACCGCACTCGACGGCCCGCAGTCCGCGATCGTGCTCGTCGACTCGCTGGCCGACGCGGCGACCGTCAGCAACGCGTACGGACCCGAGCACCTGGAGATCCAGACGGCGGACGACGACGCCGTGCTGGCGGACATCGACGCTGCCGGAGCCGTCTTCGTCGGGCCGAGCACCCCGGTGAGTCTCGGGGACTACCTCGCCGGGTCGAACCACGTGCTGCCGACCGGCGGACAGGCACGGTTCGGGTCCGGACTGTCGGCCTCGACGTTCCTCCGGCCGCAGCAGGTCATCCGCTACACGCCCGCCGCGCTGGCCGAGGTCGCGCCGCACATCGTGGCGCTCGCGACCGAGGAACAGCTGCCCGGTCACGGTGCCGCGGTGACGGAACGCACCGGGCGGTCCTGAGCGCCGCCGATCGTCCACAGGGTCGTCACAGCGCCCTGTGGGCGTCGTCGAGCCGATAGCCTGGGACACGACATGTTCTGCCCCTTCTGCCGCCACCCGGACTCCCGCGTCGTCGACTCCCGCACGAGCGACGACGGCACCTCGATCCGTCGCCGACGCCAGTGCCCGAACTGCGGGCGCCGGTTCTCGACGACGGAGACCGCGTCGTTGAACGTCGTGAAGCGGAACGGCGTGACCGAGCCGTTCAGCCGCGACAAGATCGTCTCCGGTGTGCGCAAGGCGTGCCAGGGACGCCCGGTGACCGACGGTGACCTCGCCGTGCTCGCACAGCGCGTCGAGGAGACCGTGCGCTCGTCGGGGTCCAGCCAGATCGACGCGAACGACATCGGTCTCGCCATCCTGCCGCCGCTGCGCGAGCTCGACGAGGTGGCGTTCCTGCGGTTCGCGAGCGTCTACCAGGCCTTCGACACGCTCGAGGACTTCGAGGACGCCATCGCGCAGCTGCGCCGCGACCACCACGCAGCCGGGGCCGCAGCGTCCGGCGGTGCCGGCTCGGGCAGCAGCGCGTGAGCGGGGTCGCGGAGCGCCTCGTCCGGAACGGGTACGCGGTCGTCTTCCGGACGGTGTTCGCCAACATGGACCCGGAGCGCGCGCACCACGTCGCGTTCGCCGTGATCCGCGCACTGCCGAGGGTGCCGTTCCTGAACGGCACGGTGGAGCGCTACGCCAGGCCAGCAGCTGCCGACGGGATCACGACGATGGGGATCCACTTCCCCTCGCGCTTCGGTCTCGCGGCCGGCTTCGACAAGGACGCCAAGGGCATCGCCGGACTCGGGCTGCTCGGGTTCGGGCACGTCGAGGTCGGCACGATCACCGCGAAGGCGCAGCCCGGCAACGACAAGCCCCGGCTCTTCCGGCTCATCCGCGACAGGGCGCTCGTCAACCGGATGGGGTTCAACAACCACGGTGCCGCCAGGGCTGCACGGCGGCTCGAACGGGCACGACGGCACCCGGGTCGCCCGGTCATCGGAGTCAACATCGGCAAGAGCCGGGTCGTCGCGGTCGAGGACGCGGTCGACGACTACCTCGAGTCGACGCGCCTGCTCGCCCCGTTCGCGGACTACCTCGCGGTCAACGTCAGCTCGCCGAACACGCCCGGTCTCCGGGGGCTGCAGGAGGCCGACCAGCTCCGACCCCTGCTGGCGGCCGTCCGCGACGCTGCGGGGCGGACCCCGGTGCTCGTGAAGATCGCCCCGGACCTGACCGACGAGCAGATCGACGCGATCGCCGGGCTCGCGGTGGACCTCGGACTCGCCGGCATCATCGCCAACAACACGACGATCGCCCGCACCGGGCTGACCACGCCGGACGCCGAGGTCGAGGCCATGGGTGCCGGCGGCCTGTCGGGTGCCCCGATCGCCGCCCGGTCGCTCGAGGTGCTGCGTCGGGTCCGCGCCGCGGTGCCGCAGGACTTCTGCGTCGTCGCCGTCGGGGGAGTCACGAGCGAGCAGGACGTGCAGGACCGCATCGACGCGGGCGCCACGCTCGTGCAGGGTTACACGGCGTTCCTCTACGAGGGGCCGACCTGGGCGATGCGCATCAACCGGCTGCGTCGTCGGCGGCTGCGGCGCACAGCGCGGTAGCGGCAGGCGGCACTCGCTCTGCGCCGACCGTGGTGTCGGTGCTCCGCACACGGCCCACTGCCCGTCGGGCTGTTCGCCGGTTCGCCGGTTGGCCGGCCTACCGCTCTCGTCGCACGACCTGCCGCTCATGTTCGCTCGGTGCGGCATGTCCTGCGACTGGAAGACCGCAGGACCGGGAGACCGCAGGACCGGGAACGCCGAGCGCCGGAGCGACCGGAAGACCGCAGGACCGGGACCGCCGAGCGTCGGAGCGACCGGAGCACCGCAGGACCGCGACCCCGGGACCCCGGAGCACCGGAAGGCCAGCCGTCCGGAGGGAACCGAGCCGACCGAGCAGGACGCGCCGCTCGCGTTCGGCGTTCGGGCGTGATCCGTCGTCGCGCGACGCCGACCGAGACGGATCTGGCCCGGTCGACGAACACCGGCAAGCACCGCGCGACCCCGGAACACCCCGGAACGAGGAAGCGCCGCCCGGCTCGGCCGGACGGCGCTCGTGGCAGTGCGCCTACACCGAGGGGTACTCCCCGCGGCGCACCTGCGGCTTCGGCAGACGTAGGAAGCGGAGCTGCCACGCCCGCGTCAGGATGTAGAAGAACGTCCCGCGCTGCATGTCGCCGAACTTCGCGGTGATCTTCTTGCGCAGCGACAGCCACAGCACGATGCAGTCGAGGACGAACAGTGCGACGAACGCCCACACCAGCAGGAGCGAGTACGACGCCAGGACGGTCTGCGCTGCGGCGAACCCGACGATGAGGAACAGCACGAGCACGGGCATCATGACCTCGCCCACGTTCCAGCGCGCGTCGATCCAGTCGCGGACGAACTTGCGCTGCTCGCCCTTGTCCTTCACCGGGAGGTAGCGTTCCTCGCCGTTCGCCATGCCGACACGGGCCTTCTCGCGCTCCGTGTTGAGCCGCGCGCGAGCGGCCTTCTTGTCCTGCGGGCTGTTGCCGACGAGCGGGCGACGGTTGGCTGCCTCGCGCTCACGACGCGACGGCGTCGGACGACCCTTGCCGGACTCGAGGAGTTCTTCCTCCGACGGGTTGACGGTCGTGTTGGTCTTGGGGGCTGCCTTCGCCACGGTGCGTTCCTGACTGCGGTTGCGTGCTGGATCTCCTCTAGATTACGGGACATGACCGACACCGACCAGCACAGCCCCGCGACCGACCCCGCGCTCCTCGACGCCCTCCGCGAACACGTGCAGGGAGGCCTGCCGACGACGATCGCCGACCTGTCCGCGCTGGTCCGGCTGCCGTCGGTGTCCTGGTCGGCGTTCGACCCGGCGCACGTGCAGGCGAGTGCCGAGGCGGTCGCGGACCTGGCCCGGTCGACGGGGGTCTTCGCCGACGACGCCGTCCGCATCGTCCGTTCCGCGGTCGAGGGGGAGACCGCGGGCGCGGAGGAGGCCGGCCGCGAGCTCGGGCAGCCCGCCGTCCTGGCGGTGCGTCCTGCGCGGAACGGGAAGCCGACCGTCATGCTCTACGCGCACCACGACGTCCAGCCACAGGGCGACGACGCCCTGTGGGAGACCCCGCCCTTCGAGCCGACCCTCCGCGGCGACCGCCTGTACGGTCGCGGCGCCTCGGACGACAAGGCCGGCGTGATGACCCACGTCGCCTCGCTCCGCGCGCTGCACGCGCAGTTCGGCGACGAAGTCGACCTCGGTGTCGTGCTCTTCGTCGAGGGCGAGGAGGAGTTCGGCTCCCGCTCGTTCCGCACCTTCCTCCGCGAGCAGAAGGAGCACCTGGCGGCCGACGTCATCGTCGTGGCCGACAGCGACAACTGGTCGGTCGACGTCCCGTCGATCACCGTCTCGCTCCGCGGCAACGTGACGTTCCGCGCGACGCTGACGACCCTCGAGCACGCGAGCCACAGCGGCATGTTCGGCGGTGCGGCCCCGGACGCGATGATCCCCATGGTCCGGCTGCTCGCCTCGCTGCACGACGACGACGGCTCGGTCGCCGTCGAGGGGCTCACCGCGTACGACGCCGACGTGCCCGAGCGCTCCGAGGCCGAGCTCGCCACCGACGCGGCCCTGCTCGAGGGCGTCCGGCCGGTGGGGACGGGTCCGGTGCTGTCCCGGATGTGGTTCCAGCCGTCGATCACCGTGACGGGCATGGACGTGCCGAGCGTGGCGAACGCGTCGAACACCCTGCTCCCGACCGTCGCCGCCCGCGTCTCGGTCCGCGTGGCCCCCGGACAGTCGGCGACCGACGCGTACGCGGCCGTCGAACGTCACCTCCGCGCCCACGTGCCGTTCGGCGCCAAGCTCGACGTCACCGAGGTGGACACCGGCGACGGCTTCCTCGTGGACACCGCCGGCTGGGCGGTGCAGGAGGCCCGCACGGCCATGCACGAGGGCTGGGGCGCGCCCGCCGTCGAGCAGGGCATCGGCGGATCCATCCCGTTCGTCTCCGACCTGGCCGCCGAGTTCCCGGAGGCGCAGATCCTGGTGACGGGGGTCGAGGACCCCGACACCCGGGCGCACAGCCCGAACGAGTCGCAGCACCTCGGGGTCCTGCACCGCGCGATCGCATCGGAGACGATCCTGCTGGCGCGCCTGGCGACGCGCGCCTGACGCGTCTCCACCGCTGGTGGGGACCCGGGGAGTGTCGGACGGGAGGCCCGTGGCGACGCCGCCACGGGCCTCCCGTCCGTCGTCCGGTCCCGCCCTGTGGACGGACGGCCCGTCCTGTCGGCTCGCGTGCTTACAATCGACCTCAGGCGCGGTGACCGACACCGCCCGGAGGGAGACGCGCGGATGAGCGACACCATCACCGACAACGCACCGGCGACGGACGCACGTGCCCACGGGGTCGCGCTCAGCGACGCTGCGGCGGCGAAGGTGGCGAGCCTGCTGGAGCAGGAGGGGCGCGACGACCTCCGCCTGCGCCTCGCGGTCCAGCCCGGTGGCTGCTCGGGCCTGATCTACCAGCTGTACTTCGACGAGCGCCTGCTCGACGGGGACGCCACGACCGAGTTCGGCAGCGGTGTCGAGGTCGTCGTCGACAAGATGAGCGTCCCGTACCTCGACGGCGCCACCATCGACTTCGAGGACACCATCCAGAAGCAGGGCTTCACCATCGACAACCCCAACGCGCAGGGCAGCTGCGCGTGCGGCGACAGCTTCCACTGACGCCACGGCGGGCGGTTGTCCGCCGACCGAACCGACACGCGAGCGGGGAGTGACCGATCTGGTCGCTCCCCGTTCGTCGTCCCCCGCGCTGCCCGAGCCCGCCCGACCGGGGGAAAGCGGTGCGCCGGGGTCGACGATGCCGCGCCGGACCGCGCCCGGTGTGCGCGAGACGTCACCGGCTGCGAGTAAGCTAGGAGTGTTCCAATCAAGCTGGGAACCAGCAATGAGCGGCCTCCGTGCTCGGCACGGTCGCACCGCCGGTGCCTCAGCAACGTCTTCCGAGAGGTAACAGTGCGTTCGAATCGCCGTATACGTTGGGCGGCCGTCCCGGTGGCCGTCGGTCTGGTCATCGCACTGGCTGGCTGCACGCAGCAGCAGATGAACGGATGGCTCCCCGGCACGGAGGAGACGAAGGACGTCACGAACCACACGAGCCGCATCGTCGGCCTGTGGACCACCAGCTGGATCGTCCTGCTCGCGGTGGGTCTCATCGTGTGGGGCCTGATCATCTGGGCGGCGATCGTCTACCGCCGCCGCAAGGGCCAGACCGGCCTGCCGGTGCAGATGCGGTACAACATGCCGCTCGAGATCTTCTACACGATCGTGCCGCTCATCCTGGTGCTCGGCTTCTTCGCGTTCACCGCGAAGGACCAGTCCGCGATCGAGAAGCCCTTCGACGACCCGGACGCCACGATCCACGTGTACGGCAAGCGCTGGGCCTGGGACTTCAACTACATCGACAAGGACAACCCGAAGGACAGCGTCTACTACCAGGGCATCCAGGCCCAGGAAGAGGAGAACGGCGACGGCGCGATCGACGAGTCGCAGCTCCCGACGCTGTACCTGCCGGTCGGCAAGAAGGTCGAGATCGAGCTCTCCTCGCGCGACGTCGACCACTCCTTCTGGGTCATCGACTTCCTGTACAAGAAGGACATGCTCCCGGGCAAGACGAACTACGAGTACTTCATCCCGCAGAAGGAAGGCACGTACCAGGGCAAGTGCGCCGAGCTCTGCGGTGAGTACCACTCCCTGATGCTCTTCCAGGTGAAGGTCGTCTCCGACTCCGAGTACCAGCAGTACCTCGACACGCTGCGCGAGCAGGGCAAGGTCGGTCTGCTCGGCAACGAGTACGACACCAACACGAACGAACCGAACAACCAGGCGCCGGTCGAGGCGTCGAGCGAGAACAAGTAGGGGTCCGTCAGATGACAACGTCACTCGTCGGCCAGCCGACAGCGCCGACGACGCCGGACTTCCAGGCGTCCAAGGTCGGTCGGAAGGGCAACATCATCGTCCGGTGGATCACCTCCACCGACCACAAGACCATCGGGTACATGTACCTGATCGCCTCGTTCGTCTTCTTCCTGCTCGCGGGCGTCATGGCGCTCGTGATCCGTGCGCAGCTCTTCGAGCCCGGCCTGCACGTGGTCGAGACGAAGGAGCAGTACAACCAGCTCTTCACGATGCACGGCACGATCATGCTGCTGATGTTCGCGACGCCGCTCTTCTCGGGCTTCGCGAACGCGATCATGCCGCTGCAGATCGGTGCGCCGGACGTCGCGTTCCCGCGTCTGAACGGGTTCGCCTTCTGGCTCTACCTCTTCGGCTCGCTCATCGCGGTCGGCGGCTTCCTCACCCCGCAGGGTGCCGCGTCCTTCGGCTGGTTCGCCTACGCGCCACTGAGTGACACGACGTTCACACCGGGTCTCGGTGGGACGCTCTGGGTCTTCGGCCTCGGGATGACCGGCTTCTCGACGATCCTCGGCGCGGTGAACTTCATCACGACGATCATCACGATGCGCGCCCCGGGCATGACGATGTTCCGCATGTCGATCTTCACGTGGAACACCCTCGTGACCTCGCTGCTCGTGCTGATGGCCTTCCCGGTGCTCGCCGCCGCGCTGTTCGGCCTCGGTCTCGACCGCGTGTTCGACGCGCAGATCTACAACCCGGCCAACGGCGGTGCCCTGCTCTGGCAGCACCTCT
This sequence comes from Curtobacterium sp. NPDC092190, assembly GCF_044755625.1. Classification (NCBI taxonomy): domain Bacteria; kingdom Bacillati; phylum Actinomycetota; class Actinomycetes; order Micrococcales; family Microbacteriaceae; genus Curtobacterium; species Curtobacterium sp. NPDC092190. Next base: position 147,905 of record NZ_JBIVRJ010000001.1, read on the forward strand.
TCTGGTTCTTCGGCCACCCCGAGGTGTACATCATCGCGCTGCCGTTCTTCGGCATCGTCTCCGAGGTCTTCCCGGTCTTCAGCCGCAAGCCGATCTTCGGCTACAAGACCCTCGTCTACGCGACCATCTCCATCGCGGCCCTCTCGGTCACGGTGTGGGCGCACCACATGTACGTCACCGGTGGCGTCCTGCTCCCGTGGTTCTCGCTCATGACGATGCTCATCGCGGTCCCGACCGGCGTGAAGATCTTCAACTGGGTCGGCACGATGTGGCGCGGTTCGGTCACGTTCGAGACCCCCCTGCTGTGGGCCGTCGGCTTCCTCATCACCTTCACGTTCGGTGGTCTCACCGGTGTGATCCTGGCGTCGCCGCCGCTCGACTTCCACGTGTCCGACTCGTACTTCGTCGTCGCGCACTTCCACTACGTGGTCTTCGGCACCGTCGTGTTCGCGATGTTCTCCGGCTTCTACTTCTGGTGGCCGAAGTGGACGGGTCGCATGCTCAACGAGCGCCTCGGCAAGATCCACTTCTGGCTGCTGTTCATCGGCTTCCACACGACGTTCCTCATCCAGCACTGGCTGGGCGTCATCGGCATGCCGCGTCGTTACGCGACCTACCTGCCGAACGACGGGTTCACCTGGATGAACCAGCTGTCGACGATCGGCTCGATGATCCTCGCGATCTCGTTCCTGCCGTTCATCTTCAACGTCTACGTGACCGCACGGAACGCCCCGAAGGTGGCCGTGAACGACCCGTGGGGCTACGGCCGCTCGCTCGAGTGGGCGACCAGCTGCCCGCCGCCGCGCCACAACTTCACGTCGATCCCGCGGATCCGTTCCGAGTCCCCGGCGTTCGACCTGAACCACCCGGAGGCCGGTGTGCCGATCGGTGTGGGTCCGGCGAAGGACGCCCCGGACGCCCCGACCTACGACGCCGCGAAGGGCGAGGTGAAGTAACGCCATGCGCGCCAACACCAACCTGTTCTGGATCCTGTTCGTCTTCTTCGTCCTCGCGGACGCGGCGTACACCATCTGGGCGCTCATCTACTACGGGCGGCCCGAGTGGGTCGGCACCGTGGCGATCGGCCTCACCGGGATCATGTCCGCGTTCATCGCGTTCTACCTCGGCAAGGTCATGTCCTCGCAGGGCGGTGTCCTCCCCGAGGACCGCCCCGACGCGAACATCGAGGACGGCGACGCCGAACTCGGGCACTTCAGCCCGTGGTCGTGGTGGCCGATCCTGCTCGCCGGTTCGACCGCGATCTGCTTCCTCGGTCTCGCGGCCGGCCTCTGGATCGTGCCGATCGGGCTCGCGCTCGTGACGGTCACCCTCGTGGGCTGGGTCTACGAGTACTACCGCGGCAACTTCGGACACTGATCCGATCCACCTGACACCTCGGGCGGCACCACATCCGGTGCCGCCCGTGGTGCGTCCGGGGCCCGTACCCCACCCGGCCCGAGCTCTCGGCCCGGAACGGGTATCCCGGAAGTCACAGGGAATCAACCGGCCCGCGCGCGGCTTGACCCGTGCGGACCCCGTAACCACAGCGAAAGGACTCACCTCCGGTGACCGACAAGCGCACCCTCATCATCTTCGGCGCGACGGGCGACCTCGCCTCCCGCCTGCTGCTCCCGGGACTCGGCACGTTCCTGCAGAGCGGTCGAGCGGTCCCCGTCCAGCTGATCGGCACGGGCCGCAGCGCCCGCAGCGCGGAGCAGTGGAAGGACGTCGTCACGAAGTCCTTCGCGTCGCAGGACGTCAAGGGTCCCGAGGTCGACGCGACCCTCGAGTCCACGACCTTCATCCAGGGCGACCCGACCGACCCCGAGCACCTCACGGCGCTGCTCGACGCGGCCGAGGCCGAGCCCATCCTGTACTTCGCGCTCCCGCCGCAGATCGCCTCCGACATCTGCGAGGCGCTGCAGGGCGTCGAGCTCCCCGAGGGCACGACCCTCGCGTTCGAGAAGCCCTTCGGCACCGACGTCGCCAGCGCCGAGGCCCTCAACAAGACCGTGCTCGAGCTCGTCCCCGAGGAGCGCGTGCACCGCACGGACCACTTCCTCGGTCGCACCACGGTCCTCAACATCATCGGTCTGCGCTTCGCGAACCGCCTGTTCGAGCCGATCTGGAACGCGGACAACATCGAGAAGGTCGACGTCTTCTACGACGAGACCCTCGGGCTCGAGAACCGGGCGCAGTACTACGACGAGGCCGGCGCCCTGGTCGACATGATCCAGTCGCACCTGCTGCAGATCCTCGGCCTCGTGACGATGGACGCCCCGTCCGCGATCGACGCGGTCGAGTTCCGGTCGTCGCTCGCGCGTGTCCTCCGGTCGACCCGCCTCAAGGGCGACGACGCGAAGATCGCCTCGCGCCGCGCCGTCTACACGGCCGGCACCATCGACGGCAAGGAGCTGCCGTCCTACCAGGACGAGGACGGCGTGGACAAGTCGCGCGGTACCGAGACCCTCGCCGAGATCCAGGTCGAGGTCGACACCGCGCGCTGGAAGGGCGTCCCCTTCACCCTCCGCTCCGGCAAGGCGCTCGGCGCCAGCCGCAAGGAGGTCCTCATCACCTTCAAGCCCGTGACGCGCCTGCCCTCCGGCCTGTCCGGTCGGCCGAAGGCGGACACGCTGCGCATCGTCCTCAACCCGGACGAGATCGAGCTGAGCGTGTCGGCGAACGGCGGCGGCAACCCGTTCGAGATGGGGCAGGTCACCCTGTCCTCGTCGTTCGACGACGGCGAGCTCACCCCTTACGGCGAGGTGCTCAACGGCATCTTCCACGACGACCCGCTGCTCTCGATCCGCGGCGACGTCGCGGAGCGGTGCTGGGAGATCGTCGAGCCGGTCGTGGACGCTTGGAAGTCGGGCGACGTGCCGCTCGAGGAGTACCGCGCGGGGTCGCGCGGTCCGGCGGACTGGGAGTCGTCGTCCTGACCGACGCCGTCTCCTGACGGAGCCACCTGACGGACGGGAGGCGCGGGGGCGGCGGGGCCCCCCCCCCCCCCCCCGGGGGGGGGGGGGGGGGTTTTGCGCTCGTATATATTTGGGGGGGGGTGAGGGTGTATGTGTTTTAGGCGGGGGGGGCCGCCCCGGCGGGT
>NZ_JBIVRJ010000001.1:151017-897982 GCF_044755625.1 Curtobacterium sp. NPDC092190
GGGGCGCTGGCGGGGGGCCCCGCTCGGCGCCCCATGGTCGGGGCCGGGGACGTGTGGCGGGTTGCGCCGTTTTCAACCCGGGCCCCCCCGGGGGGGGGGGGGGGGGGGGGCGGGGGGCCCCCGCGCCTCCCGTCCGTTCGTCTGCCCGTTCCTTCCCGGAACGCGTGACGTGCCGTGCGGAACCGGGCGTACCTGCCGGATCAGGAGGACCAGGTACGCCCGGAACGAGCAGCGACGCCCGAAACGACTGGGGACGCGGAAGGACCGGGTACGCGACGCGACGCGACGCGGCGCGGAGTGACGTGCCGCCTGCCGGTCAGGACGGGGCGCCGGCCCGCCGCCCACCGCCGGTCCACGACCGGGTCCCACCGTCGTGCACGGCGAGCCGCGTCCGGTGCCCCGACGAGGTACCGCGTGCGCGGGCGATCGCGTCGGCCGCGGACACGAGCGTCAGGTGCGACAGCACCTGCGGCGTGTTGCCGATGTGGTGACCGGTCGCCCCGTCGATCTCCTCGGAGAGCATGCCGACGTCGTTCGCGTAACCGACCAGGACGTCCATCAGCCGTTCGGCGTCGGCGATGCGCCCGGAGGCGGCGTACTGCTCGACGAGCCAGAACGAGCACGCCAGGAACGGGTGCTCGGAGCCGGACAGCCCGTCGAAGCCCGCGGTGGTCCGGTACCGCAGGACCAGGCCGTGCTCGCCGACGCGGAGGTCCTGCTCGATCGCCGCGACCGTCCCCGTCATGCGGGGGTCGTCGGCGTGCAGGTACCCGATCTGCGGCAGGACGAGCAGGCTCGCGTCGACCTCGTCGGTGTCGTAGTGCTGCCGGTAGCTGCCGCGTTCGGCGTTCCAGCCGTGCTCCTCGATCTCCGCGCGGACCTCGTCGCGCAGGCTGCGCCACCGGTCGACGGGGCCCTCGAGGCCGAACTCCTCGACGGCCGCCACCCCGCGGTCGAAGGCGGCCCAGATCATCGCCCGGGAGTGCGTGAAGTGCCGCCGCGGTCCGCGCATCTCCCAGATGCCGTTGTCCGGCTGCTGCCAGTGCTCCTCGACGTAGCCGAGCAGGGCACGCTGCAGGGCCCACGAGTCCGCGTTCTCCTCGACACCGAGCTCGCGCGCGTCGTGCAGGGCGGCCAGCACCTCGCCGAAGACGTCCCCCTGGTACTGGGTCGACGCGCCGTTGCCGAGCCGGACCGGCGTCGAGTCGAGGTAGCCGGGGAGCTCGTCGAGCGTGCGCTCGGGCAGTTCGCGTTCGCCGGCGATGCCGTACATGATCTGCACGTCGGCAGGGTCACCCGCGATCGCACGGAGCAGCCACCCGCGCCAGTGCATCGCCTCGTCCCGGTAGCCGTGGGCGATGAGCGACGCGAGCGCCAGGGACGCGTCGCGGAGCCAGACGTACCGGTAGTCCCAGTTGCGTTCGCCACCCGGGTCCTCCGGGAGGCTCGTGGTCGCGGCCGCCACGACGCCGCCGGTCTGGCCGTGGGTCATCGCACGGAGCAGCAGCAGGGACCGTCGGCTCGCCTCGGCGTAGGGGCCCTCGGTGTGCGCGGTCGCCATCCAGTCGCGCCACCAGCGCTCCGTCGCCTGCAGTGCGGCGTCGACGTCGAGCGGCTCCGGTGGCTCGCGGTGCGACGGGTACCAGGTGAGCACGGTGTCGACGACGTCGCCGTCGTGCACCGTGACGGTGTGCGTGTGCCGGTGGTCGTCGGCCCGGAAGCGCACGCCACGGACCACCACCGAGCCCGGGCCGGCGGTCGCGAGGAGCGCCGGGTCCTCGTCACCGCCGATCTGCCGGACCCAGGGGAGCGCTCGGGCGTAGTCGAACCGGATGCGGAGCGTCTGCTCGACCTCGACCGAGCCCTGCAGGCCGCGGACCCGTCGGATGATCGCCGCGCGGTGGGCGCCGATCGGCATGAGGTCGGTGACCTCGACGACGCCGGTCGACGTCGTCCACACGGTGGAGAGCACGAGCGTGTCCGGGTGGTGGTGCCGTGTGCTCGTGGCGTCCGGGTCCGTCGGGCGGAGCGACCAGTGCCCGTGGTCCTCGGTCCCGAGCAGTGAGGCGAAGGTCGACGGGCTGTCGAAGCGCGGCAGGCACGCCCAGTCGATCGTCCCGTCGCGGCCGACGAGTGCGGCCGTGTGGGTGTCCCCGATGAGGGCGTGGTCCTCGATGCGGTTCGGCGGGGTGACGGTGCTCATGGCTCGATCCTGGCACCGGCGGCCGCCGTGCGGCCCGGCAGCGCTGAAGGTGTGCACAGCGGAGCCGACGGAGCTGCCGGTGCAGGGATCAGAGCGGGGCTGACGGGTCGGCGTCGACGAGGCCCACGCGAGCGAGCTCCGACCACATGCCGGCACCGTCCGGGGCGTACACCCACGGTGCGGACCCGGCGCGCGTCCGTTCCTGCGCGCGCGACCGACCACCGGCCAGGACCGCCTCGCTCGTGGACAGCTGCCGGACGGCGACACCGGCGACGTTTTCGGGGTGCTCCCGGGCGAACTCGCCGTAGAGCGTCTCGTCGTGCTGCCCGTCGTCACCGACCAGGAGCCACTGCACGTCCGGGAAGTCGCTCGCGAGTCGCCGCAGGTTCTGCTGCTTGTGCAACTGGCCGCTCCGGAAGAAGCGGTCGTGGGTCGGCCCCCAGTCCGTCAGCAGGAGCGTGCCGGTCGGGTACATGTTCCGGGTCAGGAAGCGTTGCAGCGTCGGCGCCACGTTCCACGCCCCGGTCGAGAGGTACACGGTCGGAGCGCCGGGGTGCTGCGCGAGCACGCGTTCGTACAGCACGGACATGCCCGGGACCGGGCGTCGGGCGTGCTCGGTCAGGACGAAGGAGTTCCACGCTGCGAGCATCGGGCGGGGGAGCGACGTCACCATCACCGTGTCGTCGATGTCGGACAGCAGACCGAAGCGCGTGTCCGGGTCCACGATGAAGACGTCGGCCTCGACGTCGCGCATCCCACCGGCCGAAAGGCGCACCGTCTGCCATCCGGGTTCGAGGTCGATCGGGACCTTCACGTCGACCACGCCGCCACGGTCGGACTGCACCACGTGGGTCGTGCCACCGGCCGTCACGGTGACCTCGGCGTCGTCGACGGCGACACTCGTGAAGCTCCGCCAGCCGCGCACGCCGTAGTAGGAGGCGTCGGACGCCAGGCCGCGTCGCGTCAGCAGGACACGGCAGAGCACGCGGATCCAGCCCGGTGCGCCGTAGCCCGTGTAGGGGATCACGGTCGGCACGAGCCCGCGACGCCGGGCCCGGTGCTCGCGGAACTCCTGGACGGCGTCCTCGATCCGAGCGGCCCGGTGGAGGATCGGTTCGGCCAACGACGGCTCGTGGGGCGTCGGGTCGGGCATGGCTCCATCCTCCCACGCGCGGGACCCCGGCGGCGGGCGGTGGACGACCACGACGGGGTGAGTCGCAGCGATGATCCAGCCGGTCTGTGCGAGAGTCCTTCCCGTCACATCCCACATGACCGCGCTCCGCCGGGAGCGCAAGAGGAGAACACGTGCTCGTCACCGAGGTATCGAACGCACTGCCGGGGGGATCATCACTGCTCAGGAACGAGCCGGTCCAAGCCCGCAGTTCGGCGCGCCTCGCGGGACTCCTCGACGCCGCGGCTGCCGTGATCGACGAGATCGGGTTCGAGCGACTGACCACCGCGATGGTGGCCGAGCGCGCGGGGGCGTCGATCGGCACGGTCTACCGGTACTTCCCGGACCGCATCGCCGTGGTCGAGGCGCTGGCGATCCGGAGCACCCAGCGGCTCGCCGAGCGCTTCCTCACCGCCCTCGACGAGAGCGACGCCACGACCTGGCAGGACGCGCACGACGCGCTCATCGACGCGACCGTCGAGATGTACCGCGCGGAGCCGGGCTTCCGCGCGATCCGCTTCGGTGACCCCGCGGACACCGGCACCGGTGACGCCGAGGACCGCATGGCTGCGCTGGGGGCAGCCGTCGCGCAGGTCCTGCACGACCGCTTCGGCTACCCGCTGGGCGAGCGTGCTGAGCGCGCCTGGGTCGTCCTGGCCGAGTCCGCGCACGCCGTGATCGCCCGGGCGCTCCGCGACCGGACCGCTCCCGACACCGCGCTCATCGAGGAGTACCGCACGATGAGCCGGGCGCACCTCGAGGCGGTCGCCGCAGCCGCCTGAACCGCGATCGGCCGGACGCGCGACGCGCCCGACCGGCGCACCGGACCATCCACCGACGCCCGTGCTCCCGAACAGGGAGTGCGGGCGTCGTTGTCCGCGAGCCGTCATGACCGGTCACGGTGGAACGCTGTCCTCGATGCGCGGGTACGCTCGTGCGGAGTCGGGCTACCTCCGAACAGAAGGGCACCCACATGATCGAGTTCCGCTCGGTGCGCAAGACGTACCCGGACGGCACCAACGCGGTCGACGACTTCAGCCTCGTCATCCCGTCGCGGACCACCACGGTCTTCGTCGGCTCCAGCGGCTGCGGCAAGACCACCCTGCTCCGCATGATCAACCGGATGGTCGACCCGTCGTCGGGGACCGTCGAGATCGACGGTGAGGACGTCGCCGGGGTCGACCCCGTGCAGCTCCGTCGCCGCATCGGCTACGTCATGCAGAACGCCGGCCTGCTGCCGCACCGCAAGGTCGCCGACAACATCGCGACCGTGCCGCTCCTGACGGGTGTCCCGAAGGGCGAGGCCCGTGCCCGGGCGCTCGAACTGATGGACACCGTCGGTCTCGACCGGGCGTTCGCGGACCGGTACCCCTCGCAGCTCTCCGGCGGACAGCAGCAGCGCGTCGGCGTGGCCCGCGGCCTCGCCGTCGACCCGAACGTCCTGCTCATGGACGAGCCGTTCGGCGCCGTCGACCCGCTCGTCCGCAACGACCTGCAGGACGAGCTCATCCGGTTGCAGCGCGAGCTCGGCAAGACCGTCGTCTTCGTGACCCACGACATCGACGAGGCGTTCAAGCTCGGCGACCAGGTCGTCATCCTCAAGAAGGGCGGCGAGATCGCGCAGCTCGGGACCCCCGCCGAGATCCTCGCCGAACCGGCGGACGACTTCGTCGCGAACTTCATCGGTGCCGGCCGCGGTCGGCGTGCCCTGCGCGTCGAGCAGACGCCGACCGGCCCGATCGTGGTCGACGGCGACGGCCGGGCAGCCGGTGTGCTCACCGGTCCGGTCCAGGTGGTCGACGCCGCAGCCGCGGTGCCACAGGCAGCAGAGGCCGGGGCGCGTGACACCGCCCCGGGTGCTCCGGCGCAGGGTGGGGGACCGCGGTGAACTGGATCCTGTCGAACCTCGACACGATCAGTGACGCCACGATCGCGCACCTCGCGATCGCGATCCCACCGATCATCATCAGCTTCCTGCTCTCCATCCCGATCGGCTGGGTGGTGGTCCGACTGCAGCGAGCGGGCGGATCCCGCTTCGCCGCCGGTCTGGGCAGCGGCATCGTTACCTTCGCGGGTCTCCTCTACGCGATCCCGTCCCTGGCGCTGTTCGTCGCCCTGCCCGGCATCATCGGGACGAGCCTGCAGAGCCCGGTCAACGTGATCATCAGCCTGACGATCTACGGTCTCGCGCTCATGGTCCGGTCGACGGTGGACGGCCTCTCCTCGGTCGACGCCGGCACGAAGGCGGCCTCGACCGCCATGGGGTACTCGGGCGTGCAGCGCTTCTTCCGAGTCGAGCTCCCGCTCGCCGGACCCGTGCTGCTCGCCGGCCTGCGGGTGATCGCGGTGTCGACGATCTCGCTCACGACCGTCGGCGCGGTGCTCGGCATCCAGAGCCTCGGCTCGCTGTTCACCGACGGACTCGCGCGCGGCATCTACGAGGAGATCCTCTCGGGCATCGTCATGGTGCTCGTGCTCGCCTTCGCCCTCGACGGCCTGCTCGTGCTGCTCGGACGGCTCGTCATGCCGTGGACACGGCGGGCGCCCCGGAGCCGTCGCGCCGCGCGTCGGGTCCTGCAGCGAGCGGAGGTCGCATCGTGATCATCGGAGAGGCGTTCGGCTGGGTGTTCGACCCGGCCAACTACGCCGGCGTCAACCCGATCCCCGAGCGGCTCTGGGAACACGTCTGGATCACCCTGCTCGCCGTGGTGATCGCAGCCGTGATCGCGGTCCCGATCGGGTACGCGATCGGGCACACGGGCCGGGCACGCGGGTTGTCCATCGCGCTGTCCGGCGGCATCAGGGCCCTCCCGACGCTCGGCGTGCTGTCCCTCTTCGGCCTGCTGCTCGGCATCGGGCTCGAGGCGCCGCTGCTGGCACTCGTGGTCCTGGCCGTCCCGTCGGTGCTCGCCGGGGCGTACGCGGGGATCGAGTCCGTCGACCCGGTCACGATCGACGCGGCGAAGGCCCAGGGCATGACCGGGTGGCAGGTGCTCTGGAAGGTCGAGATCCCGCTCGGGCTGCCGCTGCTCATCGGTGGCGTCCGGTCGGCCGTGCTCCAGGTCGTCGCCACCGCCACCCTGGCCGCCTACGTCGGCGCCGGGGGACTGGGCGGCTACTTCTTCCTCGGCCTCAAGACCCAGGACTACGCCGAGATGCTCGGCGCGTCCGTCCTCGTGATCGCGCTCGCGATCGCGTTCGAGATCGTGTTCGCCGCGCTGCAGCGGGCGTCGGTGCCGAAGGGCACCCTCGACCCGTCCGCGCGGCAGCGCCAGGGATCGCGCGAGCGAGCCCGCAATCCCATCCCGGAAGGAAACCCATCGTGACCACAGCACGGATCCGCGTCGCCCTCGCCGCCGCAACGGCACTCGGCGTCGCCGCAGCCCTGACCGGCTGCTCCTCTGGTGACCCGCTCAGCAGCGGCTCCAGCGCGTCGTCCGACTCGAAGACGATCGTCATCGGCTCGCAGCAGTACTACTCGAACGAGATCATCGCCGAGCTCTACGCGCAGGTGCTCGAGAAGGACGGCTTCACCGTCGAGCGCAACTTCAACATCGGGCAGCGCGAGGTCTACATCCCGCAGCTCGAGAAGGGCGCGATCGACGTCATGCCCGAGTACAGCGGCAACCTGCTGCAGTACTTCGACAAGGAGTCGACGGCCAAGAGCGCGGACCAGATCGACGAGGCGCTCGAGAAGGCCCTGCCGAAGGGCCTGCGCGTCCTCGACGAGGCCGACGCCACCGACCAGGACAGCTACACCGTGACGAAGCAGTTCTCCGAGGAGAACGACGTCACGAGCCTGGCCGACCTGAAGGACGTCAAGGAGAAGCTGACCGTCGGCGCGAACTCCGAGTTCCAGACCCGCCCGTACGGCCCCGATGGCCTGAAGTCGGTCTACGGCGTGGACGTCGACTTCAAGGCGGTCGAGGACTCCGGCGGCGCCCTGACGGTGAAGGCGCTCAAGGACGGCACCGTCCAGCTCGCCGACATCTACAGCGCGGACCCGAGCATCAAGGCGAACGACTTCGTCTCGCTCAAGGACCCGGAGAACCTGATCCTGCCGCAGAACGTCATCCCCGTGGTCTCCGACAAGGTCGACGAGAAGGCTGCTGATGCCATCGACGAGGTGAACGAGAAGCTCACCACCGACAAGCTCATCGAGCTCAACGAGAAGAGCGTCACGGACAAGGAGAAGGCCTCGCAGATCGCGAAGCAGTTCCTCCAGGACGAGGGTCTGCTCTAGTCGGTCGGCGCTCGGCGCCGATCAGCACTGAACGACAGGTGTCGGGCTTCGGCCCGGCACCTGTCGTCGTTCACGCGGAGGGTACCCGGGCACCGTCGTTCCGCACGATCGTGCCGACCAGTGCTTGTGCACATTCGTGCAGAGTGCCCCTCTACAACTTGTCGAAGCAGGTGTCCCGGCGGTAGCGTGGAGGTGTCCCGACGGGGTGACAAGTACCAGTTCCTCCTCCCGGAAGAGGCATCTCTCGTGCACGAACAGCGCGCGGCGGACCGGCTCGGACACGCCGCATGAACGACATCCTCGATCCCCTGATCCTGTCGCGGTGGCAGTTCGGTCTGACGACGATCTACCACTTCCTCTTCGTCCCGCTGACGATCGGCATGGCGCTCGTCGTCGCCGTCTTCCAGTCGGCGTGGGTGCGGACCGGGCGCGCTCACTACCTCCAGCTGACCCGTTTCTTCGGGCGCATCTTCCTCATCAACTTCGCGATGGGCGTCGTCACCGGCATCGTCCAGGAGTTCCAGTTCGGCATGAACTGGTCGAACTACTCGCGGTTCGTGGGCGACGTCTTCGGTGCCCCGCTCGCGCTCGAGGGCATCCTCGCGTTCTTCTTCGAGGCGGCGTTCATCGGCATCTGGATCTTCGGGTGGGACCGCCTGCCGCGGGCGCTGCACCTGGCGAGCATCTGGTGCGTCAGCGTCGGCACGATGATGTCGGCGTACTTCATCCTGGCGGCGAACGCCTTCATGCAGCACCCCGTCGGCTTCGCGATCAACGAGGCGAAGGGCCGCGCCGAGCTCACCGACATCTGGGCCGTCCTGACCAACAAGGTCGCGCTGGCCGCCTTCCCGCACACGCTCTTCGGGGCCTTCATGGTCGCCGCCTCGGTGATCATCGCGGTCGCGGCGTGGCACCTCGCACGCAACCAGAACCTCGAGACGATGATGCCGGCGCTCAAGTTCGGCATGTGGACGATGCTGGCGTCCGGTGCGCTGACCGTGCTGTCCGGCGACCAGCTCGGGCTTACGATGGTCGACACCCAGCCGATGAAGATGGCCGCGGCCGAGGCGCTCTACAACACCTCGACGGGCAAGGACGCCTCGTTCTCGATCTTCACGCTCGGCACCCCCGACGGTGTGCACGAACTGTTCTCGATCCGCATCCCGTACCTGCTCTCGTTCCTGTCGACGCACACCTTCACCGGCACGGTCGAGGGCATCAACGACCTGCAGGCGCAGTACACGCAGGTGTACGGCCCCGGCGACTACAAGCCGATCATCTGGGTGACCTACTGGTCGTTCCGCTGGATGATCGCCCTGGGTGTCGGCGCGGTGCTCGTGTCGGTCGTCGGCCTGTGGCTGACCCGCAAGGGCCGGTTCCCGTCGCAGCGCTGGGTCTGGCGCATCGCCACCTGGTCGGTCCCGCTGCCGATGGCCGCGATGATCATGGGCTGGGTCTTCACCGAGATGGGCCGCCAGCCGTGGCTCGTGTTCGGGCTGCTCCGCACGGCGGACGGCGTCTCGCCGAACGTCACCGGGGTCGAGGTCCTCATCTCCCTGGTCGTGTTCACGCTGATCTACGGCGCGCTCGCGGTCGTCGAGTTCCGGCTCATCAAGAAGGTCGCGCAGGAGGGCCCCGCCGCCCCTGCGAAGGTCGACGAGGTCACCGGCGAGGTCGAGCACGAAGTGACGGTGTACTGAGATGGATCTGCCAGTCCTGTGGTTCGCGATCGTCGGACTGTTCTTCGTCGGGTACTTCGTCCTCGACGGGTTCGACTTCGGTGTCGGGATGTCCCTGCCGTTCCTCGGCAAGGACGACACCGACCGACGCGTGTTGATCAACACGATCGGCCCGGTGTGGGACCTCAACGAGACCTGGGTCATCGTCGCCGGGGCCTGCCTGTTCGCGGCGTTCCCCGAGTGGTACGCGACGATGTTCTCCGGCTTCTACCTCGCCCTGCTGCTCATCCTCGTGGCGCTCATCGCCCGTGGGGTCTCGTTCGAGTACCGGCACCAGCGGAAGCACCCGGAGTGGAAGCGCCGGTTCGACCTGATGATCATCGTCGGCAGCGCCGTGCCGTCCTTCCTGTGGGGCGTCGCGTTCGGCAACGTCGTCCGCGGGATCCCGATGGACGCCGGGCACAACTTCACGGGCACGTTCCTCGACCTGCTGAACCCGTTCGCGCTGCTGACCGGCCTCGCGACCCTGATGGTGTTCTTCACGCACGGCGTCGTGTTCGTCGCACTGAAGACCGAGGGTGAGATCCGCGTGCGGGCGAAGCGCCTGGCGGTCCGGGCGGGCGTGCTGACGATCGTCGTCGGTGCCGCGTTCCTGGTGGCGATGGCGTTCGTGCGGGCGACGCCGGCGAGCCTGGTGCTCTCGGTCGTCGCGGCACTCGCGCTCGTCCTCGCCGTGCTCTGCACCGCGTGGGGCAAGGAGGGGCGGGCGTTCACGCTGATGGCGGTCACGATCGCCGCCGTGGTCCTGGCGATGTTCACCGCGATCTTCCCCGACGTCATGCCGGCGTCGAACGACCCGGCGAACAGCCTGACCGTGGTCAACGCGTCGAGCGGGCAGTACACGCTGACCGTGATGAGCTGGGTCGCGCTGATCTTCGTCCCGCTCGTGCTGGCCTACCAGGCCTGGACCTACTGGGTGTTCCGCAAGCGCGTCTCGCGGGCCCACATCGACCAGGCCGCGCACTAGGGGCTCCCGGTGAAGCCGCTCGATCCTCGTCTGCTGCGCCTGTCGCGTGCGGCGCGCTGGTCCGTCGTCGCGTCCGCGGGGACGGGCCTGGTCCGCACACTCGCGACGATCGGTGTCGCCTGGGGGATCGCGGCGGCCGTCACCCTCGGCGTCGACGCGGTGCGCGACGGGCGGCTCCCGGAGACGTTCGTCCCGACGCTGACACTGCTGGTCGGTGCGTTCGTCGTCCGTGCCGTCGCCGCCTGGGCGACGGACGACCTGGCGGCGCGGGCCGGGGCGACGGTGAAGAGCGAGCTCCGTGCGACCGTCCTCTCCCGAGTGGCCGAGCGCGGACCGTCCTGGCTCGCCGCCCGGTCGAGCGCCGGCTTCGCCACCGCGCTCGGCCCCGGGCTCGACGCCCTCGACGCCTACTTCGGGCGGTACGTCCCACAGCTCGCGCTCACGGCGGTCGCGACCCCGGTGCTCCTCGTCGCGATCGAGCTCGGTGACCTGACGAGCGCGGTCGTCATCGTGCTCGCGATGCCGGTGATCCCCGTGTTCATGGTGCTCATCGGTCTGGCGACCCAGGCGCTGCAGCGGCGGCAGGCCGACGCGCTCACCCGCCTCGGCGGCGCCTTCACCGAGGCGGTCGAGGGCCTCGCCACCCTCAAGGTCTTCGGACGTGCCCGCCGCCAGGTCGATCGCATCGGCACCGTCACCGACGAGTACCGGCGCGGCACCATCGGTGTCCTGCGTCTGTCCTTCGTCAGCGGCTTCGCCCTCGAACTCGCCGCGAGCCTGTCCGTCGCCCTCGTCGCGGTGTCGATCGGCGTCCGACTCGTCGACGGCTCGCTCGGCCTCGGCGCCGCGATGTTCGTCCTGGTGCTCGCCCCGGAGGCGTTCGCACCCCTCCGCCAGGTCGGCGCCGACTTCCACGCCGCCCAGGACGGCGTCGAGGCGTCCGGCGCCGTGCTCGACGTCCTCGACGACCGGGGACGCGACACGTCGACCAGCGCACCCGCGCCCGGCACCCCGGCCGCCGCGGCCACCGACCTGGTGCTCGAGGGCCTGGTGGTCCGTCGCCCCGACGTCGTCGTCGGACCGCTCGACGTGCGCGTCGCGCCCGGCACCGTCGTCGCCCTCGCCGGGCCCAGCGGGTCCGGCAAGTCCAGTCTCATCGCGGCGATCCGGGGTGTCCTCGCCCACGACGGCACGGTGACGGTGCCCGGTCCGGCCGACGCCACCCGCGCCGACCGCACGACCTGGGGTGACCAGCGTCCGCGCCTGGTGCGCGGCACGGTCGCCGAGAACGTCGCCCTGCACACGCGACCCGACGACCACGACGTGCGCCGCGCCCTGGGCGAGGCGGGGCTGGGGGTCGAGCCGAGCCTCCCGGTCGGACCCGGGGGAGCCGGTCTCTCGGGCGGTCAGGCGCAGCGCGTCGCGGTCGCCCGGGCCCTGTACCGGGCGCGTCGCGCCCGCACCCCGCTCGTCCTGCTCGACGAGCCGACGTCGGCCCTCGACGCCGACGCGGAGCAGATCGTCGTCGACGCCGTCCGGTCGCTCGCCGCCGACGGCGCGGTCGTCGTCGTGGCGAGCCACCGCCCCGCCGTGCTGGCCGCCGCCGACGTCCGCGTCGACCTCCGCCCCGGCGGAGCGGTGACCGTGACGCACCGACAGGAGGCACGCTCGTGAGCCGGGAGGCCCGTCCCACCCCCGTCCTGCGGCTGGCGCTCCCGCACGGGGCCGGCTGGGCGAAGGCGGTCGCCGCCGGCACGCTCAGCGCCGTCTGTGCGGTGGCGCTCCTGGCGGCGAGCGGCTACCTCATCACCCGCGCGGCCGAGCAGCCACCGATCCTCTACCTGACGCTCGTCATGGTCGGGGTGCGTGCGTTCGCCCTCGGCCGGGCCGCGCTGCGCTACGTCGACCGACTCGCCGGGCACGACGCGTCGTTCCGGCAGCTCGCCGTCGTCCGGACCGAGATGTACCGACGGCTCGCCTCGGTCGCGCCGGCCGGGCTCGGGGCGACCGGGCGCGGTGACCTGCTCACCCGGCTCGTCACGGACACCGACCGGCTGCAGGACCTGCCGATCCGCGTCGTCGGCCCGCTCGTGTCGGCCGGGGTCGTCGCCCTGCTCTCCGTCGTCGCGGTCGCGGTGGTCTGGTGGCCCGCGGCGGTGGTGCTCGTCGTCGCCCTCGCCGTCGCCGCGCTGCTCGGGACGGTCACGACCCTGTCCGTCGCGCGGCGATCGGACCGCGAGACGGCGGCCGAACGCGGACGGGTCGCGGACCTGGTGCTCGACACCGTCCGGACCCTCGACGTGTTCGCCGCGTACGGCACGCTGCCCGACCGCCTGGCCGGCATCGCCGCGCTCGACGCCCGCGTGACCCGCGCCGTCCGGCGTCGTGCGACCGTCGAGTCGCTCGTCGGGGCCCTCGTCGGCCTGGTCGGTGGCGGCGCCGTCGTCGGGGTGCTCGCGGTCGGTGCTCCCGCGGTCGTCTCGGGCGCGCTCGTCGGACCGCTCTGGGCGCTCGCCGTCTTCGTGCCGCTCGCACTCTTCGAGGTCGTCGGCGGGGTCCCGCTCGCCGTTCTGACGCTGCGCCGGGTCCGCGCCGCCGCGGAACGGGTCGAGGAGGTCGTCCCCGCGGAGCTCCCGGCCGGCATCGTGCCGGAGCCCGACGTGCCGGCCGACCCGTCGGACCTCGTCGTCGACGGGCCGGTGCGGGTGACGGTGCGGGACCTGACCGTGCGGTGGCCCGGCGCGTCGGCGCCCGCGGTGGACCGGGTGTCGTTCGACCTGTACCCGGGTGAGGTCGTCGTGCTCGAGGGGCCGAGCGGTGCCGGGAAGTCCACCCTCGTGGACGCCCTGGTGCGGTTCGTCGACCACGAGGGGTCGTACACGCTCGACGGGGTCGAGACGCGGTCGATGCACCCGGACGCGGTGCGCGCACGGGTCGGGCTCGTGGAGCAGGACCCGTTCGTGTTCGACCAGTCGGTGCGGCAGAACCTGCTCTTCGCGCGGGACACCGCGACGGACGCCGAGCTCAGCGACGTGCTCGACCGGGTCGGGCTCGGCCCGTGGGTCGCGGGGCGCGGTGGGCTCGACGCCCTGGTGGGGGAGCGCGGCGGACTGCTCTCCGGCGGGCAGGCGCACCGCCTCGCGCTCGCCCGGGCGCTGCTGCACGCGTTCCCGGTGCTGGTGCTCGACGAGCCGACCGCGGACGTCGACCCCGACCTCGGCGAAGCGGTGCTCCGCGACCTCGTCGGTGCGGCGCGGCGGGCCGGACGCACCGTGCTGGTCGTGTCCCACGTGCCGGTCCCGGCCGACCTGGTGGACCGGACCCTGCGGATGCGTGACGGACGCCTCGTCGAGGGGTGACCGCCTGCCGGACGGAGGATGCGTCGGCGGGACCGGGGCGGGCCTCCAGGCCTTGTACCCTTGGTGATCGTGACCACCGAGCACTCCACTGCGAACGCAACCGAGCACCCCGCCGGGCCCGCAGCCGTCGATCCCGACGCCTACGACTTCCGCCGCATCCAGGAGAAGTGGCAGCCCCGCTGGGAGGAGCTCGGCCTCTTCACGACCGACCTCGACGACTCGCGCCCGCGCAAGTACATCCTCGAGATGTTCCCGTACCCGTCCGGCGACCTGCACATGGGGCACGCCGAGAACTGGGCACTCGGCGACTTCGTGGCCCGCTACTGGCGGCAGCAGGGCTTCAACGTCCTGCACCCCATCGGCTGGGACTCCTTCGGCCTGCCCGCCGAGAACGCGGCGATCAAGCGCGGGGTCGACCCGGCGCAGTGGACCTACGCGAACATCGAGCAGCAGAAGGCCTCGTTCAAGCGCTACGCGCCGTCGTTCGACTGGACGACGGAGATCCACACGTCGGACCCCGAGTACTACAAGTGGAACCAGTGGCTGTTCCTCAAGATGTACGAGAAGGGCCTGGCCTACCGGAAGGACAGCTGGGTCAACTGGGACCCGGTGGACCAGACCGTGCTCGCGAACGAGCAGGTGCTGCCCGACGGCACCTCGGACCGTTCCGGCGCCGTCGTCGTCAAGAAGAAGCTGACGCAGTGGTACTTCGCGATCACGAAGTACGCGGACCGGCTGCTCGACGACCTCAACCAGCTCGAGGGTCGCTGGCCGGCGAAGGTGATCGCGCAGCAGCGCAACTGGATCGGCCGTTCGGTCGGCGCCGACGTCGACTTCGTCATCGAGGGGCACGACGAGCCCGTCACCGTGTTCACCACACGTCCGGACACCATCCACGGGGTGACGTTCCTCGTGGTGGCGCCGGACTCGGACCTGGCGGCGTCGCTGGTCTCCGCCGCCCCTGACGACGTGCGTGCCGACTTCGACGCGTACCTGACCGCGACGCAGAAGACCTCGGAGATCGACCGGCAGAACGCCGACCGGCCGAAGACCGGCGTGCCGCTCGGCCGCTCCGCGATCCACCCGCTCACGGGGGAGCGCCTGCCGATCTGGGCCGCCGACTACGTGCTCGCCGACTACGGCCACGGCGCCGTGATGGCGGTCCCGGCGCACGACCAGCGCGACCTCGACTTCGCCCGGGCCTTCGACCTGCCCGTCAAGGTCGTCGTCGACACGAACCAGCCCGTCACCGGTGCCATCCCGGTCATCCCCGAGGGCGCGACGCTCGAGGACCTGCCCGCGCTCGACCCCGTCTCGACCGGCGAGGCGCTCACCGGCCAGGGCCGGATGATCAACTCCGGGCCGCTCGACGGCATGTCGAAGCAGCACGCCATCACTGCGGCGATCTCCCTGCTCGAGGAGCGTGGGACGGGTCGGGCTGCGAAGACCTACCGCCTGCGCGACTGGCTCATCTCCCGTCAGCGCTTCTGGGGCACCCCGATCCCGATCATCCACGGCGCCGACGGCACCGAGCACCCGGTCCCGATGGACCAGCTGCCGGTGCGCCTGCCGTCGACCGAGGGCCTCGACCTCAAGCCGAAGGGCACCTCGCCGCTCGGTGGAGCGACCGACTGGGTGAACGTGCCGAACCCGGTGGACGGCACCCCGGCGCTCCGCGACACGGACACGATGGACACCTTCGTCGACTCGTCGTGGTACTTCCTGCGCTTCCTGTCGGCCCAGGACGACACGCAGGCGTTCGACCCCGAGGCCGCTCGGAGGTGGGCTCCGGTCGACCAGTACATCGGTGGCATCGAGCACGCGATCCTGCACCTGCTCTACGCGCGCTTCGTCACGAAGGTCCTGTTCGACCTCGGCTACCTCGACTTCACCGAGCCGTTCTCGGCGCTTCTCAACCAGGGCATGGTGCTCTCCGGCGGCTCGAAGATGTCGAAGTCGAAGGGCGGCGTCTCGCTCGGCGACGAGCTCGACGCGAACGGCGTCGACGCGATCCGCCTCGTGATGGGCTTCGCCGGGCCGCCGGAGGACGACATCAACTGGGAGGACGTGTCGCCGTCGGCGTCCGCACGCTTCCTCGCCCGCGCCTACCGCCTGGCGCTCGACGTCACCTCGGCACCGGACGCCGTCTGGGCCGACGGTGACCGTGCCCTGCGCCAGGTGACGCACCGCTTCCTGGCCGACGCGCCGGGGATGATGGAGGCCTTCAAGTTCAACGTCGTGATCGCGCGACTGATGGACCTGGTGAACGTCACCCGCAAGGCGATCGACAGCGGCCCCGGCGCCGGTGACCCCGCCGTGCGCGAGGCCGTCGAGACGATCGCCCTCGCCCTCGCCGTCTTCGCCCCGTACACCGGCGAGGAGATGTGGGAGAAGCTGGGCTACGAGGCCACGGTCGCCACGTACGGCTGGCGGAAGGCGGACCCGACGCTGCTCGTGCAGGAGACGCTCACCGCGGTCGTGCAGGTCAACGGCAAGGTGCGCGACTCGTTCGAGGTGTCGAAGTCGATCGAGGCGGACGAGCTCGAGCAGCTCGCGCGGGCCTCGGCGAACGTGCAGCGGTACATCGGTGACCGCGAGATCGTCAAGGTCATCGTGCGGGCGCCGAAGCTCGTGAACATCGCGATCAAGGGCTGACGGCTCCCGGAGTCCTCCCCACCTGACCGGCCCGGCCGGTCCCTCCACAGGAGGGGCCGCCGGGCCGTCGTCGTCCCCGTGGCGGGACCTACCGTGCCGGGCATGACTGCTTCGTCTCCTGGAGGACCCGGTGCCGACGGGTCGTGGGCGTCCCGGTTCGCGCTCTCGCCCCGGGCGGCCGTGGTGCTGGCCGCCGTGGTGGTCGGGCTCGCGCTCGTGGTGGTCGCGATCGGGACCCTCGGGACGCGATCGACGGCCGGGGTGACGGTGACGAGCGCGCCCTCGACGGCGCCCGGCCGACCGGATCCGGGTCCGAGCACGGACGCCACGGGCGGCGCTCCCGGGTCCGGATCGCGCTCGGGATCGGCGAGTGCCGCGGCGGTCACCGTGTACGTGCTCGGCGCGGTGGTCCGGACCGGGGTCGTCGAGGTCCCCGCCGGGACCCGCGTGGACGGCGCGCTGCAGCGAGCGGGGGGAGCCACGGCCGACGCCGACCTCGCCCGGCTCAACCTCGCTCGTCCGGTGGTGGACGGAGAACGCCTGTACGTGCCGCGGGTCGGGGAGACCGAGGTACCCGAGGCGCTCCGGCCGGACGCGCCGGGTGCCGGGGGCGGGAGTGCCGCCGTCGGGGGTGGTGCCGGCGGCGCGGACGACACGGGCGCGGCCGTCGTCGACCTCAACACCGCCGACCAGCCGACGCTCGAGACCCTGCCCGGCATCGGCCCGGCACTGGCGGCCCGCATCCTGGCGTGGCGCGAGGAGCACGGCGGGTTCACGTCGGTGGACGACCTGCTCGAGGTCAGCGGCATCGGCGACACCCGCCTCGCCGAGCTGCGGGACCGGGTCCGGGTCTGAGTCGTGGACGTGCAGCCGAGCCTCGTCGACCTGCGCCTCGCGGGACCGGTGGCCGTCGCGTGGATCGAGGCGGCGCTGCTCGTCGGGGCGCCGGGGACCGCGTGGTGGTGCGCGACGACCACGGCGACCGCCGGCACCGTGGTCGTCCTGGCGCTCGTGGTGCGGGGCCGGCGCGGGCGTGCAGCGCTGTCCGGCGGTCGCGGTGGTCTGCTGGGCGGCGTGCCGGGTGGCGTGCTGGGCGGCGTGCTCGTCGCGGCAGCGTGCTGCCTGCTCGTCGCGGTGGCGGTCGGGGTGGGCGCGGCGGCGCGGTCGCCGCAGGCGCTCGCGGACCGTGCCGGACGGACCGTGGCCGTCGAGGTCGTGCTGACCCGGGACCTCGCCGCCTCCGACCGGTCGACCACGGGCACGCTGCGGACGATCGGTGACGTGGGCGGGCTCGAGGTCCCCGTGCGCGTGGTCCCGGCCGGGCGTCTCCGTGCGTCGGCCGGAGCGGTGCTGCACGCCCGGGCGACGGTGCAGACCGACGACGGCGGCGCACCGACCGCGGCGGTGGTGTTCCTGCGCGGACGTCCGACGAGCCTGCCGCCGACCGGTCTGCTGGCAGCGTCGGAGCGCGTGCGGCAGGACTTCACGGCGGTGACGCGCGACCTGCCCGAACCCGGCGGCGCGCTGCTGCGCGGGCTGGCGATCGGGGACCGCAGCGGACTCGACCCGGCGACGGAGTCCGCGATGGAGACGACCGCGCTGACCCACCTCACGGCGGTCTCCGGCTCGAACTGCGCCGTCGTCGTCGCGCTCGTCGTTGCCGGGTGCCGGGCGCTCGGGCTCCCTCGGGTCCTCCGGGCGGTCGCGGCCGTCGGGTTCCTGGTGGCCTTCGTGGTGCTCGTGCGACCGGACCCGTCGATCGTGCGTGCCGCGGTGATGGCGGTGGTGGTCCTGGCGGTCCGGCTGTCGGGCCGCCCGCTCCGCGGGGTGCCGCTCCTGGCGCTCACCGTCCTCGGCATGCTCGTGGTGGACCCCTGGTACGCCCGGGCGCCCGCGTTCGCGCTGTCGGTCCTGGCCACCGGCGGCATCATCGTGCTGGCACCGCGCCTGACCGCCCTGCTCGCGCGGCGGTGGTGGCAGCCCGTCGCTGCAGCGGTCGCGATCCCCGTCGCCGCACAGCTCGCCTGCTGGCCCGTGACGGTCGTGCTCGCCCCGACCCTCCCGACCTACGCGGTCCCGGCGAACCTGCTGACGGAGCCCCTCGCGCCCGTCGTCACCGTCGGCGGGCTCGCCGCGTGCGTGCTCGCTCCTGTCTGGCCCTGGGGCGCCGGGGTCGTCGCGCACGTGGCCTGGGCTCCCGCGGCGGTCATCGGTGCCGTCGCACACGGGGCGGCCGCACTGCCGGCGGCGACGCTCGACTGGCCCGCCGGACCGGTCGGAGCCGCGACGGCGGGGGTGGTCAGCCTGGCGGTCGCCGGTGCCGTCCTCGTGGATGCTCCGCGACGGACGTGGGTGCTGGTCGCAGCGGGGACCGTCGTCGCGATCGGGATCGGACTCGTGGCCGTCCCGCGGCTCGTGGTGCGCTCGACCGTGCCGGGGGACTGGGCGGTGGTGGCGTGCGACGTCGGGCAGGGTGACGCCGTCCTGGTGCGCGACGGCACCGGTCCGGTCGCCCTCGTCGACACCGGGGACGACGAGGAGCTGCTGCTGCGGTGCCTCGACCTGGTCGGG
Organism: Curtobacterium sp. NPDC092190; assembly: GCF_044755625.1. NCBI lineage: Bacteria > Bacillati > Actinomycetota > Actinomycetes > Micrococcales > Microbacteriaceae > Curtobacterium > Curtobacterium sp. NPDC092190. The sequence goes on from NZ_JBIVRJ010000001.1 coordinate 169,926, forward strand.
GTCGACCGGGTCGACCTGCTCGTGCTGACCCACTTCGACCGTGACCACGTCGGCGCGGTGAGGGCGGTGGCGGACCGGGTCGCGCGGGCGCTCGTCGGTCCCGTCGGACGGCCCGAGGACGAGCGGGTCGTCGGGACGCTCGAGCGGGCCGGGGTCGAGGTCCGGACCGCGGACGACGGCACGTCGGGCACCCTCGGCGCGTTGCGCTGGCGGGCGGTGTGGCCGCGCGCGGGATCGTCGGCATCGGGCAACGACGCGAGTGTCGTCCTCGAGACCACCGCCGACGGACCCTGCCCGACCTGTGTGTCCGGGGTGTTCCTCGGCGACCTCGGGGAACAGGCCCAGCGCCGGCTCCGACCCTTGGTCGAGGCGCACCCGGACGTCGTCAAGGTCGCCCACCACGGATCGGCCGACCAGGACCCGGCGTTGTACCGACAGCTCGCGGCGCCGATCGGACTCATCGGCGTCGGCGCCGACAACACCTACGGGCACCCGACGGCGTCGGCGCTCGACGCCCTCCGCGCCGCGGGGACGACCGCATTCCGCACCGACGAGCAGGGTACCGTCGTGGTCTCGCGATCGGCCGACGGGTCGTTGCAGGTCTGGACCGAGCGGACGGCGCCGACGCCGGAGGCACCCTCGCCGACTCCACGGGCGTCGGTCCTGACGGCGCCGGCCGCGACGACGGGGGGCCGTCCGGCGGGAGGTCCGTCTGCGGCGGCCCGTAGGATCGGAGCAGGCCCCGACCAGCTCGCTCCGGAGCCGACGGAAGGAACGCATGCCCGCCAAGAAGCCCACGCGCGCCGCCGCGAAGATCGACCAGGTGCCGTGGTCCGGTGTCCGACCGGCGCCCGTCGTGCTCGTCACCGGTCCCGAGCAGTTCCTGGCGGAGCGGGCGAGCAGCGTCCTCCGGGACCTGCTCGTCGGCGAGGACCCGGCGCTCGAGGTGCACGACCTCGAGGCAGACCAGTACGCCCCCGGCCTCTTGGCGACGCTCGCGAGCCCGTCGCTCTTCGGCGAACCGCGGCTCGTGCGGGTGACGAACGTCGAGAAGTGCACCGACGCCTTCATCACCGAGACGATCTCCTACCTGCAGGCGCCCGCTGACGACGTCACGCTGGTCCTGCGACACGGTGGGGGCATGCGCGGCAAGAAGCTGCTCGACACCATCCGCAGCGGGGTCGGCGGCGGCGTCGAGGTCCAGTGCGACGAGCTCAAGCGCGACACCGACAAGATCGACTTCGTCAACGCCGAGTTCCGGGCCGCCCGGCGGAAGATCGCGCCCTCGGCAGTCCGCACGCTCGTCGCGGCGTTCTCCGACGACCTCGCGGAGCTCGCGGCGGCGTGCCGGCAGCTGCTGGCCGACGAGGCCGAGGAGATCACCGACCGCACCGTCGACAAGTACTACGGCGGTCGCGTCGAGACCAACGCGTTCAAGGTCGCGGACATCGCGCTCGCGGGACGCTCGGCTCCGGCGATCGTCGAGCTGCGGCACGCCCTCGCGACGGGGGAGGCGCCGGTGCCGATCGTCGCGGCGTTCGCGAGCAAGATCCGCACGATGGCCAAGGTCAGCGCCTTCCGTGGGCCGAGCGGCCAGGCGGCGTCCGCGCTCGGCATGGCGCCGTGGCAGGTGCAGCGCGCGCAGCGCGACGTCGCCGGGTGGAGCGAGGCCGGGTTGGCGAACGCGATCACGAGCATCGCGGCGGCGGACACGGCGGTGAAGGGCGGCTCTCGCGACGCGCACTACGCGCTCGAGGTCATGGTCCGGACCATCGCCCGTCGCGGCGAGGAGCGCTGAGGCGCGGCCCGCCCCGCGACGAGGCCGCAGCACGACGAGCAGCACCTCGCGCCACGGATCTCCGTGGCACGAGGTGCTTCCGGTTGTTCTCGAGCGAGTCGCGCCGCCGCCGCCGCGCTCGTGGCGCTGCCGCCGCGCTGCCGCCGCGCCGCCCCGCCCGGGCACACGCCGCAACGACGAGAGCCCCGCACCATCGGTGCGGGGCTCTCGTGCAGGTGTCAGACGCTCAGAGCGCGGAGACCTTCTTGGCGATGGCCGACTTGCGGTTCGCCGCCTGGTTCTTGTGGATGACGCCCTTGCTCACGGCCTTGTCGAGCTTCTTCGACGCGAGGGCCAGCGCTGCGACGGCCTTGTCCTTGTCGCCGGCGACGACGGCCTCGTTCGTGTGGCGGATGACCGTCTTGAGCTCCGAGCGGTAGGCCTTGTTGCGCTCCTGGGCCTTGAGGTTGGTCTTGATGCGCTTCATCTGCGACTTGATGTTCGCCATGCGTGTTGCTCCTTGTTCGTCTGCTACGGGTGGTCGCGACGTCGGGTAGAGGGGCCCTCTGTCGCATCGCGTTCCACCCGTGGGCGGGGAACGCGGAAGCCAGCCACCAACTCTACCAGCAGACCCACGGACCGCCAAAGCCCCGACGCGCCGTGCTCCGTGCCAGGGCCGCACGGCGGAAACGCCCCCGCAACACGGACGGGTTACCGTGACGAGGTGCCATCCCTCGCTCCACGCATCGACTCCGTCCCCGCCTCCGGCATCCGTCGCGTCTACGAGCAGGCGGCCCTGCTGCGAGCGGACGACACCGACGTCGCGATGCTCGTGATCGGTGAGCCCGACGTCCCGGTCGCGCCGCACATCGGCGAGGCCGCGCGCCGCGCGTGGACCGAGGACCGCACGGACTACACGCCGAACGGCGGCATCGCACCGCTCCGTGCGGCGATCCGCGACAAGCTGCGTCGCGAGAACCGCATCGAGGTCGACGTCGAGCAGGTCTGGACGACGATCGGCGCGACCCAGGCGCTGTTCCAGGCGATGACCCTCGTGCTGAGCCCCGGGGACGAGGTCCTGGTGCCCGACCCCGGCTACACGACCTTCACGATGAACGCGCACATCATCGGTGCCACCCCCGTGCCGTACCGGCTCGAGCCGCAGCACGACTTCGAACCCGACCTCGCGGCACTCGAGGCGAGCGTCACCGAGCACACCCGTGCGATCGTGGTGAACTCGCCGTCGAACCCGCTCGGCTCGGTGTTCGGCGAGGACACCCTGCGCGCGCTCCTGGCCCTGGCGAAGCGGCACGACCTGTGGGTGATCAGCGACGAGGTCTACGAGTACTTCACCCACGGCACGCGTCACGTGAGCATCGCGGCCCTCGACGACGACGACCGGGTCTTCACCGCCTTCTCGTTGAGCAAGACGTACGCGATGACCGGTGTCCGGGTCGGCTACCTGGTGACGCCGAAGGGCATGGGGCCCACGATGCGCACGACGCAGGAGGCGATGATCAGCTGCGTCGCGGAGCCGGACCAGTGGGCCGCGCTGGCGGCGATCGTGGGCGACCACCAGGCGGTGCAGGACGCACGCGAGCACTACCGAGCGAACCTCGCCGTCGCGAAGGAGGTCCTCGACGCAGCGGGCATCCGCTACCTCGATCCGCGCGGCGCCTTCTACCTGTGGATCGACGTCTCGCACGCGTCGCAGGGCGACGTCGCCGAGTGGGCGCTGGCGTTCCTGCACCGCGAGCACGTCGCGGTCGCCCCGGGCAGCGCCTTCGGTCGGTCCGGTGAGGGGTGGATCCGGGTCTGCCTGGCGGCGACCGTCGACGACCTCCGTCGCGGCCTGGGAGCGCTGCCGGCGCCCGCCAGGGCGACCGTCTGACGGACGGGAGGCCCGTGGCGGGCGCGACCACGCGCCTCCGGTCCGTCCTGCAGACCGTCCGGGGCCGTGGCGCGCCTCCACAGGTCGGCCTGCGGTGCGCGCTGCCCGTGTGCAACCGTGGGACAATCGTTCGACCGCACCGACCCCCTGAGGAACCGTGAGCCCACAAGCATCCGCGCCGCTCGAGCCCGCCGCGACCCCGGCCGAGGCGATCCGCAACTTCTGCATCATCGCGCACATCGACCACGGCAAGTCCACGCTGGCCGACCGCATGCTGCAGATCACCGGCATCGTCGAGGAGCGGGCGATGCGTGCGCAGTACCTCGACCGCATGGACATCGAGCGCGAGCGCGGCATCACGATCAAGTCGCAGGCCGTCCGCATGCCGTGGGAGCTCGACGGTCAGACCTTCGCCCTGAACATGATCGACACCCCCGGGCACGTCGACTTCTCGTACGAGGTCTCGCGCTCGCTCGCGGCGTGCGAGGGCGCGATCCTGCTCGTCGACGCGGCGCAGGGCATCGAGGCCCAGACGCTCGCCAACCTGTACCTGGCGCTCGACAACGACCTCGAGATCATCCCGGTCCTCAACAAGATCGACCTGCCGGCGGCCGACCCCGACAAGTACGCCGCCGAGCTCGCGCAGCTCATCGGTGGCAAGCCGGAGGACGTCCTCCGCGTCTCGGGCAAGACCGGTGTCGGTGTCGCCGAGCTCCTCGACCGCGTGGTCCGGACCGTGCCGGCGCCGGTCGGCGACGTCGAAGCGGCCCCCCGCGCGATGATCTTCGACTCGGTCTACGACAGCTACCGCGGCGTCGTGACGTACGTCCGGATGATCGACGGCACGATCCACCCGCGCGAGAAGGTCCAGATGATGTCGACCCGGTCGACGCACGAGATCCTCGAGATCGGTGTGTCGTCGCCCGAGCCGAAGCCGACGAAGGGACTGTCGGTCGGCGAGGTCGGCTACCTGATCACCGGTGTGAAGGACGTCCGGCAGTCGAAGGTCGGTGACACGGTCACGACGGCGCAGAAGCCGGCGACCGAGGCGCTGCCCGGGTACACGGACCCGAAGCCGATGGTGTTCTCGGGCCTGTACCCGATCGACGGTTCCGACTACCCGGACCTGCGCGAGGCGCTCGACAAGCTCAAGCTGTCGGACGCGGCCCTCGTGTACGAGCCCGAGACCTCGGTGGCGCTCGGCTTCGGCTTCCGCTGCGGCTTCCTCGGCCTGCTGCACCTCGAGATCATCACCGAGCGCCTGTCGCGGGAGTTCGGCCTCGACCTCATCACGACGGCCCCGAGCGTGATCTACGAGGTCACGAACGAGGACACGACCGTGACCGAGGTCACGAACCCCTCCGAGTTCCCGGGCGGTCGCATCGTCGAGGTCCGCGAGCCGATGGTCCGCGCGGCGATCCTCGCGCCGAAGGACTACGTCGGCGCGATCATGGAGCTCTGCCAGTCGCGCCGCGGATCCCTGCTCGGCATGGAGTACCTGGGCGAGGACCGCGTCGAGATCCGGTACGAGATGCCCCTCGGCGAGATCGTGTTCGACTTCTTCGACCAGCTGAAGAGCAAGACGCAGGGCTACGCCTCGCTCGACTACGAGCCGACCGGCGACCAGGCCGCCGACCTCGTCAAGGTCGACATCCTGCTGCAGGGCGAGCAGGTCGACGCGTTCAGCGCGATCGTCCACCGCGACAAGGCGTACGCGTACGGCACGCTGATGACCGAGCGTCTCCGCAAGCTCATCCCGCGGCAGCAGTTCGAAGTGCCGATCCAGGCCGCGATCGGTGCGCGGATCATCGCCCGCGAGAGCATCCGTGCGATGCGCAAGGACGTCCTGGCGAAGTGCTACGGCGGTGACATCACCCGCAAGCGCAAGCTCCTCGAGAAGCAGAAGGAGGGCAAGAAGCGCATGAAGATGGTGGGTCGCGTCGAGGTCCCGCAGGAAGCCTTCATCGCAGCGCTCTCGGGCGACGTCGAAGAGAAGAAGAAGTAGCCGCTGCGAGCACGAGCAGCACGACGGAGCCCCGCCACGAGCGGGGCTCCGTCGTTCCCGGACCCGCTCGTCCCGGTGCGGTAAGCGGACGAGATCGGGGCGCAGTCCGCCGGGGGTTCGGGGGCGGCCGGCCTGGTCCTCCGCGGATGCGGTGGGTGGACCGGGTAGTCTGCCCGCACTCTGGGGGACCGGGCAGGTCACCCGATCTGTACGGTCGCATCTGTACCGAGGGCGACTGAAGACCCCTCAGTTCAGGGTGGACCCGGCCGCCCGGACCGTGCGTGCTCCTGCGCCACGGCGCTCGAGGACCCGGGGTGCACACGGAGGTGCGAACCACGATGTCCCGTCACGCAACGACCGTCCCCCGCGCACGGCGCCGACGGTCCGAACGCGTCCTGGTCGCCGCCGGCGTCGCTGCTGCGGTGGTGCTCGCCATGAGCTTCAGCGGCACGCTGTCGGTCTTCACGCAGGCCTTCCTGCACGGCACCAACACGGTCGCGACCTCGACCGTCCAGATCGTGGAGACGACGGCGGACGGTTCGCCGGGTGCGTGCACGACCGCGGCCGACGGCACGGCGAGCTGCACCGACCCGGACCTCTACGGCGGCCAGTCCCTGCGACCGGGGGGCCGGTCGGAACCCCAGACGATCTTCTTCGAGAACACCGGGACGGCGACGCCCACCGGCTTCCGGCTGACCGGCGGACCGTGCGCGACCACGCCCGAGAGCGGGTCGGACCTGTGCCGCCAGCTCGTCGTGAAGATGACCTGGCGCGGCGCCGACGTGCTGCCCGCGTCCACGACGCCCGCGTACCTCGCGGCGAACGCGATCACGCTGCCCTACCCACCCGCCGCAGGCGAGCGCTACCCGCTGGCCGTGCAGGTCTCGCTCCCGGACGGGGCGACCGCGCCGACGTCGGGTGTGACCCTCTCACAGGCCCTCACGTTCACGTTCTCGGCCTGACGGTGCCGTCGTGGGAAGGCACTCGGCGATCGTCCCGCGGGCTTCGGTGCGCACGGGCTGGCTCCTCACGGCGGCGGGTCTCGTCGCCTCGGTCGCCCTCGCACTGACGGCGACCGGCACGACGTCGGCGTACACGGCGTCGATCTCGAACACCACGAACACCGCCAACACCGTCTCGATCGAGATGACGCAGGGCCCTGACGCCTCGACCGTGGCGTGCAGGAGCACCGCCACGGCCACCACGACCTGCTCGACCGACCTCTACGCGGGCAAGGACCTCCGGCCGGGGGACACGACGCGCGGCACCTCCACGGTGATCAGGAACACCGGAGGGGTCACCGCGTCCGCCTTCTCGCTCACCCCCGGCACCTGCATCGGCACCGTCTCGACGTCGAACAGCATCTGCTCCTGGTTGCGCGTCACCGTGACGTGGACGACGCCGACGGGGACCACGACCGTGGTCTCGGGGGAGAGCGCCGCGACGGTCGGCGGGCGGACCTTCCCCATCAGCCCGGCGCCTGCGGCCGGTCAGGGCGGTACCGCCGTCGTGTCGGTCGCCCTCGACCCGGCGGCTCCGAACGACTCGCAGGCGCAGAGCATGAGCCAGTCGCTCGTGTGGACGTTCACCGCATGACGGTGGCGGAGACCGGCGACGCGATCGGCGTCCCCGCGGCTGGTCGCCGGCGTGCTCCCGGCCGCGCGGTGCGGGTGCGGCTCGTCGTCACCGTCGCCGTCGTCCTGCTCGTGCTGCTCGGTGTCGGGGCCGCGACGGCCGCGGGCGTCCGGACGTTCGACGTCCGGACGCCGTCGATGGGCCGCACGGCACCCGTCGGCTCGCTCGTCGTCACCCTGCCGCCCGGACCGGACCGGCTGGCCGTCGGCGACGTCATCACCTTCGTCCCACCGGTCGCCGAGGGCGGGGGGACGGCGCCTCGACTGCCCTACACGCACCGCATCAGCGCGGTGGAGGACGGCGCGTTCACCACCAAGGGCGACGCGAACGGTGCTGCGGACGGCTGGACCGTCAGCCGCGCTGACGTCGTCGGCAGGGTCGTCGCAGTCCTGCCCGGTGCGGGGTGGGCGCTCCGCATGCTGCCGTGGTCCGTCGGCGGGGTCGGTCTCGTCTGGCTCCTGACCGGGCTCCTCGGCGCGGGCGCTCCGCGGACCGCCGCTCGCCTGCTCGGCTCGGCCGCGGTGCTGGCCGGCGTGGTGACGGTCTTCCGACCGTTCGCCGCCCTCGTCGTGACCGGCGTCGACCCGGGGACGCGGCCGGTGGCGCACGTGGTCTCGACCGGTCTGCTGCCGATCCGGGTGGTCGGACCGTCCGGTGCGTCCGACCGGCTCGTCAGCGGTGCGGTCGGTCAGGTGCCCCTGCCTCCGGGGTCGGACGGCGCGGTCGCGCTCGCCGCTCGACTCGACCTCTCCCCGCTCGGTTGGGCGGTGCTCGCCGTGCTCTGTGCCGCACCCCTCGTCGTCGGGGTCCTCCTGGCCCGGTCGCAGAGCCTCCGTGTCGCCGATCCCGGGCACACGGAGGGCCCTGCGACGGACCTCCCGGCGGTGTCGTCGTGAGTGCCAGGACGGCGGGCGTGCTCACCGGGGCGCTCGTCGTGGCACTCACCGTGGCGACCGGTGTCACCACGACGGCCGATCCCACCCTCGCCGTCTACACGGCGGCGTCGTCGAACCGGAGCACCGCGAGCACGGTCGGTGACTACGCCCTGACGGGCCTGCCGTTCCGTGACTCCTTCGCCGGAGGGCAGGGGGCGTGGAGGACCTACGGCGGCTCCTGGACGACCCGGACGCAGTTCGGCTACGGCACGTTCACCGAGACGGCCGGCTCCTCCGACGGGCCCAAGGCCGTCACGGGTGACCCGTCGTGGACGGACTACACGATGCAGGCGGACGTCCAGGTGAACAGCGGGACGAACGCCGGGCTCCTGGTCCGCGTCACGGATCCCGCTCCGGGTGCCGATGCGTTCACGGGGTACTCGATCGGTCTGGACCGGACGGACAACACGCTGTCGATCAGCCGGACGAAGCACGGTGCGACGACCCGACTGGCGTCCTCGACGATCCCCGGCAGGCTCGCGAACGGACAGTTCTACCACGTGGTCGTGCAGGCCGCCGGGTGCGGCATCACCGCCTGGTCGACCACCGTCGGCGCGAACGACTGGACGCGGGCGAGTGTCTCGGAGTCGTCGGCCGACTGCTTGACGACGGGCGCGATCGGGCTGCGCGGCAACGGCAGCGCAGCCGGCTACCGCTTCGTGACGGCCACAGCGGGTGCCCTCGCACCCTCGCTCGCGGCGGACCCGTACAACTCGACCCTCGCCACCGGTCGGTTCGAGGACGGCGCGCCCGCGCGGGTGTTCGGGGGCACGTGGGCGATCGACCAGCAGGAGGAACGGATCCGCAGCACGGCCTACGCGAACACCGGGGACAAGCAGGTCCTGAACCGGGTCTGGGGCGACATGACCCTGACGGGCGACGTGCGCCTGATGCGCACCCCGAGGTCGGGCGTCGACGCGGGTCTCGTCGTCCGGGTGAACGACCCGTCCACAGGGATCGACTCGATGCGCGCCTACTCCGTCGGCATCACCGCGACCGGGATGACCATCGGCGAGCACCGGTCGCCCGGGTTCGTCGGGTCGTTCGTGTCCTTCGGTCGGACGGTGCAGGCCGAGGAGTGGTGGCACCTCACCGTCGAGGCGGTCGGCTGCACGATCACGGCCACCGCGTCGCCGGCCGACGGTGGGACACCCGTCCAGGGTCGCGTGTCCTTCGGTGCCTGCTCGTCGACGAGCGGCGCGGTCGGGATCCGCGAGCAGGGCACCGAGGCCGAGTGGCGGAACCTCGCCGTCACGCCACGCTGACACAGGTCGGGCCGAGCGGCCCCGGTACGATGGGTCCATGAGTTCCCGCGGCAGCTACCGGACCGCCCTGACCTACGGTGCCGTCGGTGCCACGCAGGCGGCGGACCTCATGACCTACCCGCCGGAGGGCTTCACCCCGGCGCAGTCGCGGGCGCGCATCGGCCACGGCGACGCCCGGTTCGAGACCGCGGTGACGCAGGCGTTGACCTGGCAGATCCAGGAGCGCAGCGGCATCCGGGTGCAGGTCGAGGACCATCCCGACGACGACGAGGTCCGCTACAACCCGGTGACGTTCGACGAGCACGGTGTCCCGATCGCACCGGCCTCGATCGGCACGCCCCGGGTGGAGAAGTTCGCCGCCGACGGCACCCCGCTGCTGACGGCGGGCACCACGGCGACGCTCGAGATGCACGCGTTCGGGCAGACCGTGCACGCGCCGGTCCGCGTCGTGTCGATCATCGACGAGACCGACCGCAAGGGCTTCGCCTACGGCACGCTCGAGGGGCACCCGCTGTCCGGCGAGGAGTCCTTCGTGGTCGAGCGCACGAGCGACGGTTCGGTGTGGCTGCAGGTCCGCCAGTTCTCGCAGCCGTCGAGCCGGAAGTGGGCGTTCGTGGCGCCGCTGCTCCGTCGACAGCAGCGGGTCATGGCAGCGAAGTACCTCAGCGCACTGCGCGGCGACTGACCGGTCGAAACGAGGCGTCCGACCGCGTGCTCGGCACGGCGCACCGACCGCCACCGCCGCCGCCGCTCAGCGCAGCGGCGGCAGCGCGGCGATCGCCTCCTCGAGCAGTCGGGCGTCCTGCACGCAGTCCCGCGCGACGCACACCGCGCTCGTCCCACGCAGGGCGTCGACCTCGTAGACCCCGGTCGCGACCGCGACGAACGGGATCCCCACCGCGTCGGCCGCCTCGCCGTCCCGCGGGGTGTCGCCGACGATGACGGCTCGCTCCCCGGACAGGGCGGCGGCGGCGCGTGCGGTGACGCCGGTGCGCTCGACCTCCGCGTCCCCGAAGTAGGAGTGCTCCCAGTCGAAGGCGCCGAGGTCGAAACCCGCCCCGCCCAGCTTCACGCGGGCCCGGTGCTCGGAGTTGCCGGTCAGCAGGCCGTTCCGCCAGCCGAGTCCGGCGAACCGGCGGACGAGCGCGGCGGCTCCCGGGGCGGGGGAGCGGCGTTCGCCCCGGCCGTAGCGCTCGTCGGTCAGGTCGCGCAGGTGCCGGCTGACCGTGGGGATGAGCGCGTCGTCGAGGTCGTGTGCCCGGACGTGGTCCGCGATGAGCCCGGCGTCGGTCCGGCCGTGCTGGTGTCCGACCTTCAGCACGAGGTCGCGGCCGACCGCGCGCTCGACGGCCAGGTGGTACAGGTTGCCGGGCGACGCCGCGTTCAGCACGAGGGTGCCGTCGATGTCCCACAGCACCGTGGTGGGGACGGTGTGGTGCTCCATGGCTCCATCATGGCCGAGAATGGAGTCCATGCCGAGTGCGCTCCCGATCGCCGATCCCGCTCCCGCGGACGGCCTGCTCACCCCTGGCCCCGGCGCCGGCGACGTCCCCTTCGGCGTCTACGTCCACGTGCCGTTCTGCCGGGTGCGGTGCGGCTACTGCGACTTCAACACCTACACGGCGTCCGAGCTGCGCGGGGTGCGCCGTGACGACTACGCCGGCCACGCGGTGCAGGAGATCCGGTGGGCGGCCGAGGTCCTCGACCGCTCCGGGGTGCCGCGACGCCCGGTCTCGACGGTGTTCTTCGGCGGTGGCACGCCGACGATGCTGCCGGCGGACGACCTGGTGATGATCCTCCGGGCGATCGACGACACGTGGGGCATCCTGCCGGGGGCGGAGGTCACCACCGAGGCGAACCCGGACTCCGTGGACGCGGACGCGATCGCGACCCTGCAGCGCGGCGGGTTCACCCGGATGAGCTACGGCATGCAGTCGGCCGTCCCGCACGTCCTCGCGACGCTCGACCGGACCCACGACCCCGAGCGGGTGCCGGTCGTGGTGGACCTCGCGAAGCAGCAGGGCCTCGACGTCAGCCTCGACCTCATCTACTCGACCCCGGGGGAGTCGCTCGACGACTGGCGCACCTCGCTCGAGGCCGCGCTGGCCTGCGCGCCCGATCACGTGTCGGCGTACTCGCTCATCGTCGAGGACGGCACGGCGATGGGGCGCATGGTGGCCCGCGGCGACCTGCCGGCCCCGGACGACGACCTCGCCGCCGACATGTACGAGCTCGCCGACCGGACCCTCGCCGACGCCGGGTACTCCTGGTACGAGGTCTCGAACTGGGCGCGCACCGATGAGGCCGGTGGTCCGGAGCGCCACGCGAGCCGACACAACCTGTCCTACTGGAAGGGCCACGACTGGTGGGGCGTCGGCCCGGGTGCGCACTCCGCGGTCGCCGGCACCCGCTGGTGGAACGTGAAGCACCCGGCCGCGTACGCGAACCGGGTGCTGGCCGGCGAGTCGCCCGCGGCGGGGCGCGAGACGCTCGACGCCGACACCCGGTACGTCGAACGGGTGCTGCTCGCCGCGCGCGTCCGCGGCGAGCTCACCACCGCGGAGCTCGGCCGGGAGGCACGTGGCCGGGTCGCCGGTCTCATCGCGCGTGGCCTCGTGGACGGCACGGCCGCGGTGCGGGGACGCATCGAGCTCACCCTGCAGGGCCGGCTGCTCGCGGACGCGGTCGTCCGCGAGCTGCTCGACTGACGCGCCGGCGGTCGCTCGCGCGCTACTGCTTGATGAACTCGATGGTGAGCGGGTAGCGGTAGAAGTCACCGCGGTTCGCCGCGAGGGCGGCCAAGATCGCGAAGACGATCACGATCACGTACAGGATCGGCAGCAGCACGAGTCCGATGACGACGAACGCCAACAGGCTGCACACGAACCCGGCGATCGCCATCGTGATGTGGAAGTTCAGTGCCTGACGGGTGTGCTCCTTCACGAACTGCCCGCGGTCGCGCAGCACCAGGTAGGCGATGATCGGCACGACCAGGCTGAAGAAGATGCCGCCGACGTGCGTCAGCGTCGCCCAGAGTCGCTGGTCCTCCGGCGACATCGGCTGGGGCGGCGTGAAGCCGGCCGGGTACTGCGGTCCCTGCGGGTTCTGGGGTCCGCCCTGCTGCTGGCCGTAGCGGCCGTCCTGCGGGCCGCCCGGTTGCTGTCCGTAGCTCATGCCGTGAGCGTACCGGCGTGGGCCCCGGCGGTCCCGGTCGGTCGGCGGTCGGGCGTAGGATCAGCAGTCGACACGTCCGAGTGCCAGCATCGAACGGAAGGGGTCCGGATGGTCAGCGAACGCTCCCTCGAGGTCCTCAAGGCGATCGTGCGGGACTACGTGGCCTCGCGCGAGCCCGTCGGCTCGAAGACGATCGTCGAGCGCCACGCCTTCGGGGTCAGCGCCGCGACGATCCGCAACGACATGGCGCAGCTCGAGGACGAACAGCTGATCGCGGCGCCGCACACCTCGTCGGGGCGGGTGCCGACCGACAAGGGGTACCGACTCTTCGTCGACCACCTGGCCGCAGCCCGGCCGCTGTCGAGCGCGCAGCGCCACGCCATCGAGACCTTCCTCGGCACGCCGAACGACCTCGACGAGGTCCTCGGTCGCACGGTCCGCCTGCTCAGCCAGCTCACCAACCAGGTCGCGCTGGTGCAGTACCCGTCGATGGTGCGCGCACGCGTGCAGCACGTCGAGCTCGTCCGGCTCGGTGACACCCGCCTGATGGTCGTGCTCATCACCGACACCGCCCGGGTCGAGCAGCGCGTGGTCGAGACGGACGTCCCCCTCGACGAGGGGTCGCTCACCGAGCTCCGCACCGTCGTGAACGGGGCGAGCGTCGGGCTCCTGCTGCAGGACGTCCCGCGTGCCCTGCGCGAGGTGCCGCAGCAGCTCCGTCCGGACGCGCAGACCCTCGGCGGCGTCGTCGTCGCGACGCTCATCGAGCAGGTCGCGGCGAACCGGCAGGACCGCCTGGTCATGGCCGGCGCGGCGAACCTGGCGAAGAGCGAACGCGACTTCTCCGGCGGACTGTTCTCCGTGCTCGAGGCGATCGAGGAACAGGTGACCCTGCTCCGCCTGTTCGGCGAGATGCAGGTGGACGACGTGGCCGTGGCCGCGAGCATCGGCGTCGAGAACGCCGAGTACGGCCTCGACGCGACGAGCATCGTCGCCGGTGGCTACCTCGCCGGCGGCGGAGCGGTCGCCCGACTCGGGGTCCTCGGCCCCACCCGCATGGACTACGGCACGAACATGGCCGCCGTCCGTGCGGTCGCACGGTACCTGTCCAAGCTGCTGGGCGAACATTGACCGGACCCTGCGCCCGACGCGCGGTGTCCAGCGGACCGGCTCCGCGCCTCCAGACCGGACCGCGGCGACCGCCGCGACCCACCGACCGAACCGAAACCGACTGAGGGAACCGTGGCAGACCACTACGACGTCCTCGGCGTCCAGCCGGACGCCTCCGATGCCGACATCAAGAAGGCCTACCGACGGCTGGCGCGCGAGCTCCACCCGGACGTCAACCCGAGCCCGGACGCGGCCGAGCGCTTCAAGGACGTGACGCACGCGTACGACGTGCTGAGCGACCCGGAGCAGCGCCGACGCTACGACGCCGGCCCGCAGGAGAGCCCCTTCGGCGGCGGTGCCGCCGGTGGCTTCAGCGACATCTTCGACGCCTTCTTCGGCGGGGGTGGCGGCGGCGGACGCGGCAACGGTCCGCGCAGCCGTGCCGAGCGCGGGCAGGACGCCCTGCTGCGCATCGAGGTCGACCTCGACGAGGTCGTCTTCGGCACCCACAAGGACGTCGAGGTCGACACGGCCGTCGTCTGCGACACGTGCCACGGCTCGTGCTGCGCGCCGGGGACCAGCCCCCGCACCTGCGACATCTGCGGTGGCTCCGGGCACATCCAGCGCCAGGTCCGCTCGCTCCTCGGCAACGTCGTGACCAGCGCGCCCTGCGGGACGTGCCGCGGCTACGGTACCGTCATCCCGAGTCCCTGCCCGACGTGCCAGGGCCAGGGGCGCGTCCGCGCCCGCCGGACCATCCCCGTCGACGTCCCCGCCGGCGTCGAGACCGGGCTGCGCCTGCAGATGCCGGGCCAGGGCGAGGTCGGACCCGCGGGCGGCCCGTCCGGCGACCTGTACCTCGAGGTCAAGGTGCGCCACCACGACGTCTACAGCCGCGACGGCGACGACCTGCTCGCGACGCTCGAGGTCCAGATGACCGATGCGATCCTCGGCGCGCACACGACGATCGACGGGCTCGACGGGCCGGTCGAGCTCGAGATCCGTCCGGGCGTGCAGAGCGCCGACGTCCTGGTCATCAAGGACCGCGGCGTGACGAAGCTGCGCGGCACCGGCCGGGGCGACCTCCGCGTCGGCGTGCAGGTCGTGACCCCGACCAAGCTCTCGCACAAGGAACGTGGGCTCGTCGAGCAGCTCGCGAAGACGCACAAGGCACCGGGACCGCAGCTCGCCCGCTTCCAGCAGGGCATGTTCGGCAAGCTCCGCGACCGCTTCTTCAACTTCTGATGGCATCGCTCTACCTCGTCGGTCCGGGGACCCTCGACGACCTCGGCGCCGGTGACGCGGTGTCGCTCGACGGCGCGGAGGGCCGACACGCCGTCTCGGTCGCGCGGGTCCGCGTCGGCGAGACGCTGCGCCTCTCCGACGGCCGGGGCACGGTCGTCACGGGCGCGGTCGCGTCGACCGGCAAGGACACGCTGACCCTGACGGTCGCCGACGTCGCCGTCGAGGCGGAACCGCGTCCGGCGCTGGTGCTCGTGCAGGCGCTCGCGAAGGGCGGGCGTGACGAGATGGCGGTGCAGGCAGCCACCGAGATCGGCGTCGACCGCATCGTCCCCTGGGCTGCAGCGCGCAGCGTGTCGCGGTGGGACGGCGCGAAGGTCGAGAAGGGACGCGCCCGGTGGGTCGCGATCGCGCAGGAGGCCGCGAAGCAGGCGGTCCGGTCGCGCGTCCCGACGGTGGACGCACCGGTGACGACGGCGCAGCTGGCCGCGGTCGGCCGGGAGGCGCGGCGTGCGCTGGTCGTGCTGGACCCGGTCGGCGCGGTGCGGCTCTCGGCGTGGGAGCCGCCGGCCGACGTCGACGAGATCGTCCTGGTCGTCGGACCCGAGGGCGGGATCGACGGTCCCGAGTTCGACCGGCTCGAGGCCGCCGGCGCCGTCCGCGTGCGGCTCGGGGACACCGTGCTCCGCACCTCGACCGCCGGACCGTCCGCCCTGGCCGTCCTGCAGACCAGGCTCGGGCGCTGGTAGCGGCGTCGGAGGCGGGTCCTACGATGGTCTCCATGAGCAGCAGCGAGCCGAGCATCTTCTCGAGGATCGTCGCGCGCGAGGTCCCGGCGACCATCGTGGCCGAGGACGACCGGGTGATCGCGTTCGAGGACATCGCTCCGAAGGCACCCGTCCACGTGCTCGTGGTGCCCAAGACCGAGGAGTACCGCGACGTCACCGAGCTCGCCGCCGGTGACCCCGAGCTGCTGGCGCACGTCGTCGCGACCGCCCGCCGCATCGCGGACGAGCGGGCCGGCGGCCAGTTCCGTCTCGTCTTCAACACCGGCGAAGCCGCCGGTCAGACCGTGTTCCACGTGCACGCGCACGTCCTCGCAGGTGATCTGCACGAAGGGAATCTCCTTGCCGGTTGACGACTCCGTCCACCCCGCGTCCGACGCGCCCGCACCGGACCGACCCACGACCCGACCCGTGTCCGACCCGTCCGACGTCGTCGTCGACATCCGGGTCGACGGCATCGCGATGGTCCAGCTCCTCGGCCCGCAGGACCGCCTGCTCAAGACGGTCGAGCGGCAGTACCCGGGCGTCCGGGTGCTCGTCCGCGGCAACGAGGTCTCCCTCACCGGAGCCGAACGCGACGTCGCCCGTGCCCACGCGCTCGTCGACGAGCTCGTCGGCATGGTGAAGCGCGGGCAGGACATCGGTCCGGCGGACATCCCGACGTCGGCGCGGATCCTCGACGAGGACCGCAAGCCCTCGGACACGTTCGGCACCCCGATCGTGGCGAGCCGCGGCAAGTCGGTGCGGCCGAAGACCGACGGGCAGCGCGCCTACGTCGACGCCATCGACCAGCACACCATCACCTTCGGCATCGGCCCCGCGGGCACCGGCAAGACCTACCTGGCGATGGCGAAGGCCGTCCAGGCACTGCAGCGGCGCGAGGTCACCCGCATCATCCTGACCCGTCCCGCGGTCGAGGCGGGCGAGCGGCTCGGGTTCCTGCCGGGCACGCTGACCGACAAGATCGATCCGTACCTGCGCCCGCTGTACGACGCCCTCAACGAGA
The DNA here is from genome assembly GCF_044755625.1 of Curtobacterium sp. NPDC092190. Classification (NCBI taxonomy): domain Bacteria; kingdom Bacillati; phylum Actinomycetota; class Actinomycetes; order Micrococcales; family Microbacteriaceae; genus Curtobacterium; species Curtobacterium sp. NPDC092190. Next base: position 186,751 of record NZ_JBIVRJ010000001.1, read on the forward strand.
TGATGGACCCCGAGCTGGTCCCGAAGCTGCTGGCGGCCGGCACCGTCGAGGTCGCACCGCTGGCGTACATGCGCGGGCGGACGCTGAACGACTCGTTCGTGATCCTCGACGAGGCGCAGAACACCACGCCCGAGCAGATGAAGATGTTCCTGACGCGCCTCGGCTTCGGCTCGAAGATGGTCGTCACCGGTGACATCACGCAGGTCGACCTGCCCGGCAACCTGTCCGGTCTCCGGCTCGTCACGCGGATCCTCGGCGACGTCGACGACATCCACTTCGCCCGGCTCGGCAGCGAGGACGTCGTCCGCCACACCCTGGTCGGACGGATCGTCGACGCCTACACCGTGTACGACGAGGAACGTCTGGCGGAACAGGCCGGGCACCGCCCCGCCGGCCGGGGGACCTCGCCGACGGGCAACCCAGCCGGAGCGAACCGCGCCGAGCGTCGCGGGCGGCCGCCGCAGGACCGCCAGCAGTCCCCGTACCCCCAGAACGACGCCCGAGGAGGCAACCGGTGAGCATCGAGCTCAACAACGAGTCGGGTGTCGAGGTCGACGAACAGGCCGTCCAGCGCCTCGCCGCCTTCGCGCTCGACGCGCTGCACGTCCACGCGGACGCGGAGCTCGCGATCGTCCTGGTCGACGAGGGCGCGATGGAGCAGCTGCACGTCCGGTGGATGGACGAGCCGGGTCCGACGGACGTCCTGAGCTTCCCGATGGACGAGCTCCGCCCGGGGACCGAGGACGAGCCGACACCGGCCGGGCTGCTCGGCGACATCGTCGTGTGCCCGCAGGTCGCCGCCGAGCAGGCGAAGACCGCGGGGCACACCACCACCGACGAGATGCTGCTGCTCACGTGCCACGGCATCCTCCACCTGCTCGGATTCGACCACGCCGAGCCGGAGGAGAAGGCCGAGATGTTCGGGCTGCAGGGCGAGATCCTCTCCGCCTTCGCGGCACAGCGACGCGGGCGGTGACCTGATGGTGCTCGTCGCCGTCCTGCTCGCGGCGGCGTTCGTCCTGGTCGTCGTCGGTGGTCTGCTCGCCGCGTCCGACGCCGCGCTCACCGTGCTGTCCCGCGCCGACCTCGACGAGATCGCCCGGGGCAGCCGCAACCGTCGTGCGATCGAGGCCGTGGCCGACGACGTCGGCGCGCACGTCAACGCCCTGAACTTCGTCCGCGTGCTCGCCGAGACCGCCGCCGCGGTGCTCGTCACGATCGCCCTCGTCACGGTGTTCGACACCTGGTGGGTGGCCCTGGTCGTGTCCGCCGCGATCATGACGGCCGTGTCGTTCGTGCTCGTCGGGTCGAGCCCGCGCAGCGTCGGACGCGCACACGCCGAGCGCCTCATCGGCGCGACCGGAGGACTCGTGCGCGCCGTCCGGATCGTGCTCGGTCCGCTCGCCGGGCTCCTCGTCGCGATCGGGGACCGGGTGACCCCCGGCCGTGGTCGCAGCGCATCGACGGTGTCGAGCGAGGAGCAGCTGCTCTCGCTCGTCGACGAGGCGACCGAGAGCAACGTGCTCGCACAGGACGACCGCGAGCTCATCCACTCGGTCTTCGAGTTCAGCGACACCCTGGTGCGCGAGGTCATGGTGCCCCGGACCGACATGCTCACGGTCGACGGCGAGGCCACCCTGGCCGCGGGGATGGAACGGTTCCTGGTCGCCGGCGTCTCGCGCATGCCGGTCACCGGCAAGGACAGCGACGACGTGCTCGGCGTGCTCTACCTGCGCGACGTCTCCCGCGCCCTGTACGAGCAGCCCGGCAGCGAGCGGGAACCGGTGACGGCGCTGCTGCGACCGGCCGAGTTCGTCCCCGAGTCGAAGCCCGCGGACGACACCCTCCGGCACATGCAGGTCGCCAAGAACCACCTGGTGCTCGTGGTCGACGAGTACGGCGGGGTCGCCGGGCTCGTGACGATGGAGGACCTCATCGAGGAACTCGTCGGCGACATCTCCGACGAGTACGACCGCACCGTGGTCGACCGGACCGAGGTCGGCCCGGGCGTCTGGCGCATCTCCGCCCGCATGCCGATCGACGAGCTCGGCGACCTCTTCGGCGTCGAGCTCGAGGACGACGACGTCGACACCGCCGGTGGCCTGCTGACGAAGGAGCTCGGCCGGCTGCCGGTCCGCGGCGAGCAGGTCACCGTCTCCGGGGTCGCGCTGACCGCCGACCGTGTCGAGGGCAAGCGCCGCCACCTGATCACCGTCCTGGCCGAGCGGAGCGCCGCCCTGCAGGACGCCGAGGACGCCCTCGACGAGACCACTCCGAGCACGACGGGAACCCCGAACGCATGACCGATCACGAACCCGACCACGGCACCGACACGGGTACGGACACCGACGCGACCACGGGGACCGACACACCGGGCCAGCCGTACCGCGCCGGCTTCGTCTCCTTCGTCGGGCGTCCGAACGTCGGCAAGTCGACGCTGACGAACGCCCTGGTCGGCGAGAAGGTCGCGATCACCTCGTCGAAGCCCCAGACCACGCGACGCGCCATCCGGGGCATCGTGCACCGGCCCGACGGCCAGGTCATCATCGTCGACACCCCCGGCGTGCACCGCCCCCGCACCCTGCTCGGCGAACGGCTCAACGACCTCGTGCAGTCGACGCTCGGTGACGTCGACGTGATCGGCTTCTGCGTGCCGGCCGACGAGCCGATCGGGCCGGGCGACAGGTTCATCAACGAGTCGCTCGACCAGTACCCGCGGGCGCGGAAGATCGCGATCGTCACGAAGATCGACGGCACTCCGAAGGACCGCGTCGGCGAGCAGCTCCTCGCGGTGTCCCAGCTGCGGGAGTGGGACACGATCATCCCGACGTCGGGGACGAAGGGCCTGCAGCTCGAGGTGCTGCTCGCCGAGATCACGAAGCTGCTGCCCGAGTCGCCGCAGCTGTACGACGCTTCCACCGTCACCGAGGAGACCGACGAGGACCGCATCGCCGAGCTCGTCCGCGAGGCAGCGCTCGAGGGCGTCCGCGACGAGCTGCCGCACTCGCTCGCGGTCGTCATCGAGGACGTCGTCGAGCCCGACGACGAGGACGACCCCGACGGACCGCTGCGGATCTTCGCGAACCTGTTCGTCGAGCGCGACAGCCAGAAGGCGATCGTCATCGGCCGCGGCGGGGAACGGCTGAAGGACGTCGGATCCCGGGCGCGCGCGGAGATCGAGTCGCTGCTCGGCGGTCGCCACGTCTACCTGAACATCCGTGTCAAGGTCGCCAAGGAGTGGCAGCGCGACCCGAAGCAGCTCGGCCGTCTGGGCTTCTGATCCGGGTCATCCCCTGGTCGGACGCGCGTCCTCCGGCCGCGTCGTACCGTGGGGTGGTGTTCCGCCCCCTGCTGCGCGCGCAGCTCGTCACCGACGTCACCACAGCGGTGCTGCTCGGAGGGCTGCTGACGCTCCTGCGTGCGTCCGCCGACCTGCCGTCCCTCTGGCTGGTGACGGTGGTCGGACTGAGCATCGCCCTCGCGATCCGTCGCCTGTCGCCGGGGCTGTCGCTCGCACTCTCGTGGGTGATCGCCGTCTTCGAGATGGTGACCATGCAGGTGCCGGACTACTCGAACGCGCTGCTCGCCGGCGTGCTCTTCACCACGAGCGCCTACGGCAGCAAGCGCGTCCGCATCGCCGGCCTGGTCTCGGCCATCGGCGGATCCGCGGTCGCGGCGGCGTACGTCGGGCTGTACGACCACCAGCGCCGCTCCGGCATCGAGACCGCCTCGTCGCCCACGCTCGAGACCCTGCAGGTCGTGCTCGCGACGTTCGCCGGCGTCCTGCTGCTGCTCCTGCTGCCGTGGCTCGCCGGACTCGTCCGCCGCGCCCGCCGGTCCGCGAGCATGAGCCGGGAGGCCCAGCTGGTCGCCGAACGGGATGCCGCACGCGCCGACCGTGCGGTCGCGGTCGAGCAGGAGCGGGTGCGGATCGCCCGCGACATGCACGACATCGTCGCGCACTCGCTGGCTGTCGTCATCGCCCAGGCGGACGGGGCACGCTACGCCGCCAAGACCGACCCCGCGATCGCGGACCAGGCGCTCGAGACCATCTCGAGCACCGCTCGCAGTGCCCTCGGTGACGTCCGCGAGCTGCTCGGCGCCCTGCGGCACGAGCAGGGGACCGCCCCGACGCCCGAGGCAGCCGACCTCGAGGTGCTCGTGGCCGAGATGCGCGAGGTCGGCCTCGACGTCCGTGTGGACCGGGAAGGCGACCCGACCGGTCTGCCCACGACGACCCAGCTCGCCGTGTACCGGATCGTCCAGGAGAGCCTGACGAACGCGTGGAAGCACGGGGAGAGCGGGACACCGGTCCACACCGCGCTGACCTACCGTCCCGACACCGTCGAGATCACCGTCGTGAACCGGCGCGCCGACGACGGCTCCAGCGGCCCCGGCACCGGGCACGGACTGGTCGGCATGCGCGAGCGTGTCACGATGACCGGGGGGTCGATGACGGCTGGGCACCGCGGTGACGACTTCGTGGTGGCCGTGCGCATGCCCGCGGTCCCCGCGAGCGGCCAGTTCCCCCGCGGCCGTATCACCCAGATGGAGCAGGAGCGCACCAGATGACCACGTCCCAGCCGACCGGTGGCCCGATCCGGGTCGCCCTCGTCGACGACCAGGCGCTCTTCCGCACCGGGATCCGGATGCTCATCGACTCACAGCCCGACCTGCAGTTCGTCGGTGAGGCCGGCGACGGGGCCGAGGGCGCCGAGCTCGTGCGGCGCACCGGGGCGGACGTGGTGCTCATGGACGTCCGGATGCCCGTGATGGACGGGATCACCGCGACCGCACGGATCGTCGAGCAGGGCGGGGCAGACGCCGCGAAGGTGCTCGTGCTCACCACCTTCGACTTCGACGAGGCTGCCGCGAAGGCGATCCGGGCGGGCGCGAGCGGCTTCGTGCTCAAGGATGCCGACCCGGAGTTCCTGCTCGCCGCGGTCCGGACCGTGCACGCCGGCACCGCCGTGTTCGCCGCCTCCGCCACCCGCGAGCTCCTCCGCCGGTACGACGACGGCGCGGCCCAGGCCGCCGCGGTGCCCGCCGCCTTCGCCGAGCTGACGCCCCGTGAGCGGGAGATCTTCGACCTCGCGGCACGCGGGTACAGCAACAGCGAGATCGCCCAGCACGAGTACGTCAGCGAGGCGACGGTGAAGACGCACATCTCGCGCGTGCTCAGCAAGCTCGACCTGCGGGACCGCGTCCGGCTCGTCGTGTTCGCGCACGAGCACGGGCTGGTGCCCAGGGCCGACTGACCCCGGCGTCGACCGGCGGAGCGACCCGCCGTCATCCGACAGGATGACCCCTCCACAGCACGTCGAGCCGAGCGGACCATCCACAGGAGCCGCGCGACGGACGCGGGACGCGCCTCCCGGCCGCCAGGCTCGGAGCATGACCACCAACCACACCCCGATCATCCGGCTCGACCACGTGTCCAAGCACTACGGCGACGCCGCCCGCCGCGTCACCGCGCTCGACGACGTCAGCGTCGACATCGGGGCGGGGGAGTTCACCGCCGTGATGGGGCCGTCGGGCTCCGGCAAGTCGACGCTCATGCACGTCGCCGCGGGGCTCGACGCGGTGAGCACCGGGCGGATCACGATCGACGGGGTCGACATCACCGGCCTCGGGGACCGCGAGCTCACCGAACTGCGCCGTCGCCGGCTCGGGTTCGTGTTCCAGTCCTTCAACCTCGTCCCGACGCTCGACGTGCGGGAGAACATCCGGCTGCCGTTCCTGCTCGGTGGGCACCAGCCGAGCCGGGACGAGTCGGCGTGGATCGACCGGCTCGTCGACCTGCTCGGCCTGGGTGACCGTCTGACCCACCGGCCGCACCAACTCTCCGGCGGACAGCAGCAGCGCGTCGCGATCGCGCGTGCGCTCGCGTCGCGTCCCGCCGTGGTGGTCGCGGACGAGCCGACGGGCGCCCTCGACTCACGCACCGGGCGTGACGTCCTCGCGATCCTCCGCGGCGCCGTGCAGGAGTGGGGGCAGAGCGTCGTCATGGTCACGCACGACCCGACGGCCGCCGCGAACGCGGACCGCATCCTCTTCCTCGCCGACGGGCGGATCGTGGACGACCGCCCGTCGATGACCGCCGCCGAGATCTCGGCGACGATGCTCGGGATGGAGGCAGCCGCGTGACCGGCCTGCGCACGTTCGCCCCGACGGTCCTCGTCGCAGCCCTCGGCACGACGTTCGGGTCCGCCCTCGTCATCGCTCCCGGCATCGTGACCCAGGCGATGGCTGCCGCGGGTCTCGACGACCTCGCACCCGTCCGGGCGATCCTGTCCGTCGTCGGGTGGCTCTTCCTCGGCATCGCCCTCTACGTCGGTGCGATCGTGACGGCGAACACCTGCGCCACGATCATCGCGGGGCAGACCCGCACGATCGCCCTCCAGCGGTTGATCGGGGCGACGGGCGCCACCCTGCGTGCCCGGACGATCCGCACCGGCCTCGTCGTCGGTGCCGTCGGCGGCGCGGTGGGCACCGTCGTCGGCACCGGGCTGTCCGCGTGCTTCGTCGCGGTCCTGCGGAGCACCGGCTTCCTCCCGGAGACCACCTACACGCTCGTCCCGTGGGAACTCGTGCTGCCGCTCGTCGCCGTGGTCCTGGCGACCTGGGGCGCGTTCGCGGCCGGGTCCCGCCGGGTGCTGACGGTCACGCCGCTGCAGGCGCTGTCATCGACCGTCGAGCCGAGCCACGCCGACGTCCGGTCGGGCCGGGCGCGGACGGTCTGGGCGGTCCTGCTCATGACGGTCGGTGCGCTGCTGATGGTGCTCGGTCTGGTCCTCAGCCCCGCCACGCCCGCGGCCGTCCTGCCGGCGGCCCTCGGCGGGTTCGTCTCCTTCGCCGGGGTCGCGGTCGGCGCGACGATCGTGATGCCCCCGGTCCTGCAGTTCATCGGTCGGATCGGGTCCCGTGACCCGGTCGTCCTGCTCGCCGGTCGCAACGCGATGCGGGCTCCGGGCCGGTCGTCACGGGCCACCATCGGGCTCGTCATCGGCGTGACCCTGCTGGTCACCTTCGCGGTCGCGCTCGGGATCATGCAGCACGTGGTCGAGACCCAGATGGCGGCGATGGGCGACGCTTCCCTGCCGGCGGACGCGGTCCAGGCGCAGCGGGACTTCTTCGTGCAGCTGAACGCCGTCGTGAGCGTGATCGTCGGGTTCTCCGCGGTGATCGCCGCGGTCGGCGTCGTGAACGCCCTCGCGCTCGGCGTGCTCCAGCGTCGTCGTGAGCTCGGCCTGCTGCGCGTCCTCGGGCTGACCGGGGCGCAGGTCCGACGCATGATCGTGACCGAGGCCGTGCAGATGGTCGTCGCCGCGGTCGTCACCGGACTCGTCCTCGGCACCCTGTACGGCTGGGTCGGCGGGCAGACGATGCTCGGCTCGCTCGGGACGGTCGTCACGCCCGTGCTGCCGCCGCTGACCGTCGCGGTCGTGGTGGTGGGGGCCCTCGTGCTCGCGGTCGTCGCCACGGTCGCACCGGTCCGGCGGGCCATGCGGGTGTCACCGACCGAGGCGCTCGCCGTCGACTGACCGCACGGGTCGGGAGGAGCGTCCGGGACGTCATCCACTTGCACCGCGCTGGTGTACCAGTGCTACGGTGGCAGCGATGTACTCGGCGCTCCTCCTCCTTCGCTGCCGCGACGAGGCCTGACACACGGCCCACCTCGTCGCGGAGTCCGTCGTGGCCCCCCACAGCGCCGATGCCGGCGAGACGACGAAAGCGACGACCATGCAGAACACCCAGCGCCCCTCCGGGATGCCGATCCACAAGTACGTCCCCTTCCACGAGCAGATCCGCGTCGACCTGCCCGACCGCACCTGGCCGACGAAGCGCATCGACCGGGCGCCTCGGTGGTGCGCGGTGGACCTCCGCGACGGCAACCAGGCCCTGATCGACCCGATGGACTCCGAGCGCAAGCGGGCCATGTTCGACCTGCTCGTCCGGATGGGCTACAAGGAGATCGAGGTCGGCTTCCCGAGCGCATCGCAGACCGACTTCGACTTCGTCCGGTCGCTCATCGAGGACGGCGCGATCCCGGACGACGTCACGATCCAGGTGCTGACCCAGGCGCGTGAGCACCTCATCGACCGCACGTACGAGGCGATCGACGGGGCGAAGCAGGCCATCGTGCACCTCTACAACTCGACGTCCATCGTCCAGCGCGAGGTCGTCTTCCGCACCGACGTGCAGGGCGTCGTCGACATCGCCGTCGCGGGCGCCCGGATGTGCAAGGCGGCCGAGGCCCGGCTGCAGCACGGCACGCAGGTGTTCTACGAGTACTCACCGGAGTCCTACACGGGCACCGAGCTCGAGGTCGCGGCGCAGATCTGCAACGCCGTGCTCGAGGTCTTCGAGCCGACCTCCGACCGCAAGGTGATCATCAACCTCCCGGCGACGGTCGAGATGGCCACGCCCAACGTCTACGCCGACTCGATCGAGTGGATGTCGCGCAACCTCGACCACCGCGAGGACGTCATCCTGTCGCTGCACCCGCACAACGACCGCGGCACCGCCGTCGCCGCCGCCGAGCTCGGCTACATGGCCGGGGCGGACCGCATCGAGGGGTGCCTGTTCGGCAACGGCGAGCGCACCGGCAACGTGGACCTCGTCGCCCTCGGCATGAACCTGTTCACGCAGGGCATCGACCCCCAGGTCGACTTCTCGGACATCGACCAGGTCAAGCGCACCGTCGAGTACTGCAACCAGCTGCCGGTGCCCGAGCGGCAGCCCTGGGCCGGCGACCTGGTCTACACGGCGTTCAGCGGTTCGCACCAGGACGCCATCAACAAGGGCTTCGAGGCGATGCAGGCCAAGGCCACCGCCGCGGGGAAGTCCGTCGACGACATCGCCTGGGCGGTGCCGTACCTGCCCGTCGACCCGAAGGACATCGGCCGCTCGTACGAGGCCGTCATCCGCGTCAACTCGCAGTCCGGCAAGGGCGGCGTCGCGTACCTGCTCAAGACCGACCACGCGATCGACCTGCCCCGCAAGCTGCAGATCGAGTTCTCCGGCGTGGTGCAGCAGCGCACCGACACCGAGGGCGGTGAGTTCTCGTCCGACCGGATCTGGGACCTGTTCCGCGACGAGTACCTGCCGGCCGACGACGAGTCGGACAAGTGGGGCCGGTACGAGATCACGAAGACGGCGACGTCGAGCGACTTCGACGGCACCACGGAGCTCCACGTCGCGATGCGAGTCGACGAGGGGTCCGTCGCCGCCGATGCAGTCGGCACCGGTCCGGTCGACGCCTTCCTCACCGTCATGCGGGAGCAGGGCGTCGCGGTCACGCTGTACGACTACTCCGAGCACACGATGAGCGCCTCGGGTGACGCGAAGGCCGCCGCCTACGTCGAGCTCGACGTGGACGGCACCCGGCTGTGGGGCGTCGGGATCGACGCCGACATCGCGACCGCCTCGCTCAAGGCGATCGTCTCCGCGGTGAACCGGGCCGTGCGCGCCGGGGCCGCGACCGGGACGCCGGAGCTGGTCACGGCGTAGGACGCCAGCGCTCTCGGGAGGCGCGGTGCGGGTCCGTCCCATACCGCGCCTCCCGTCTGTGGACGCGTCGTCGACCGGGCGGATCCCGTCACGCTCGGCGTCGTCCGTCGACGGCGGTGCGTCGAGCGGGTGGATTCGGTCACGCTCGGTGTCGTCCGGCGACGGGATCTGCCCGCCGGACGGAACTCACGCGGCGTGTCCTGCCCGCTCCGCGCTCCGCGCTGGCCGCGCCGCCGGCACCCGCTGTCGGCGCCGCGGGGGATACTGGGGCAATGCCGCTGTACCGGGACGAGTGCGTCGTGCTGCGCACCCACAAGCTCGGCGAGGCCGACCGCATCGTCACCATGCTGAGCCGGCAGCACGGCAAGATCCGGGCGGTGGCCAAGGGGGTACGGCGCACGGCGTCGAAGTTCGGGTCGCGACTCGAGCCGTTCATGGTCGTCGACGCGCAGTTCTACGAGGGTAGGTCGCTCGACATCGTCACCCAGGCCGAGAGCCTCGGCTCGTACGGCGCCCAGATCGTCACCGACTACGGCGCCTACACGGCGGCCAGCGCCATGGTCGAGACGGCGGACCGGTTGAGCGAGGCGGACGCCGGGCTCCAGCAGTACCTGCTGCTCGTCGGTGCCCTGCGCTCACTGTCCAGGCACGAGCACGTCGTCAGCGCCACGCTCGACTCGTACCTGCTCCGGGCGATGAGCATCGCGGGGTGGGCGCCGTCGTTCGGCGACTGTGCGGTGACGGGGGAGCCCGGGCCGCACACCGCCTTCGTCGTGCAGCTCGGCGGGGTGGTGGCGGACCGTGCAGCGCCGCCCGGGACGCCCCGGCTCGACACCGACACGCTCGGCCTGCTCGGGGCACTGCTCGCCGGGGACTGGTCGACCGTCGACGCCTCCGACGAGCGGACGCGGTCGCGGGCCTCCGGCGTGGTGGCGGCCTACGCCCAGTGGCACCTGGAACGATCGCTCCGGTCACTGCCCCACGTGGACCGCAGTGAACACCCCGCTCCGGTCGCACCGACCCCCGGTGGGGTTCCGGCAGCCGTGGTCGCCACCCCGGCGCCCGCCGTGCCCGTCACGTCCGATCACGAAGGAACACCTGCATGAGCCCGCGCCGGTCCGCGTCCGAAGCCGTGTCCGAGGGACTGCGACCCGTCGACTGGACGGGGGAGCAGCCGCCGGCGATCCCGGCGCAGTTCGTCCCGGAGCACGTGGCGATCGTCATGGACGGCAACGGCCGCTGGGCGAACCAGCGCGGCCTGACGCGGGTCGAGGGGCACAAGGCCGGCGAGGCCTCGCTGCTCGACGTCGTCGCCGGCGCGATCCAGATCGGCGTCAAGCACGTCTCGGCGTACGCGTTCTCGACCGAGAACTGGAAGCGGTCGCCGGACGAGGTCCGCTTCCTGATGGGCTTCAACCGCGAGGTCATCCACCGCCGTCGCGACCAGCTGCACGCGTGGGGTGTCCGCGTGCGGTGGGCCGGCCGGCGACCCCGGCTCTGGCGGAGCGTCGTCGACGAGCTGCAGACCGCGGAGCGGATGACCGCCGACAACGACGTCTGCACCCTCACGATGTGCGTCAACTACGGTGGGCGGAACGAGATCGTCGACGCGGTCCGGGGCATGGCCGAGGACGTCGCCGCCGGTCGGATGAAACCGAGCCAGGTGACGGAGAAGGCCCTGGCGAAGCGGCTCTACGTGCCCGAGCTGCCCGACGTGGACCTGTTCCTGCGGAGCTCGGGCGAGCAGCGGACGTCGAACTTCATGCTGTGGCAGTCCGCGTACGCGGAGATGGTGTTCCTCGACCAGCTCTGGCCGGACTTCCGCCGCACCGACCTGTGGGGAGCGATCGAGGAGTACGCGCGCCGCGACCGACGCTACGGCGGCGCGGTGGACGCACCGACCGCCTGACGGGAGGCCCGTGGCGGGGCAGCCACGGGCCTCCCGTCCGACCCGTGGCCGGCCGCACAGCCGTCGGTGCCGACACGAGACCCGTGCCACGGACAGCGCGCCGCGCCTCACGTGAGCAGGTGCGCCACCCCACCGACCGCCTCCAGCGCCGCCCGCACGCTCGGCACGCGGTCCGCGCCGCGGGAGACCACGACCTCGACCCGTCGTGCCAGCGCGTCGTCGGCCGGCGTGACCGCCACACCGGACGGTACGACGGTGGTCGACAGCGCCAGCCGGGGCAGCAGGGCGACGCCGAGCCCGGCCGCGACCAGCCCGACGACCGCCGCGGCGTTGTCGGTCTCGAGCACGATCTCCGGCGTGAACCCGGACGCCGCGCACGACGCGAGCAGGTGCCCGCGGCACCGCGGACAACCGCCGATCCACCGGGCGTCCCGGAACGCGGCGAGGTCGGCTGCCCGGTCCCCGGGCGGCACCGCACCCGCGGCGGTGACGAGCGCGAGCGGATCGCGCCCGAGCACGCGCGTGGTCAGGGTCGGATCGTTCGCGGAGTCGTCCTGCAGTGCGTGCGAGAAGGTCAGGGCGACGTCGACCTCGCCGCGCCGGAGCAGTTCGACGGCCTCGGGGGGCTCGGCCTCGACGTACGACGTCACCACCCCGGGGCTGTCCGTCGCCAGCGCCGCGAGCACCGGGGGCACGAGGGTCGACGACGCGCTCGGGAAGCCGGCGAGCCGCACCCGCCCGCGGGCGAGACCGCCGACCGCGTCGAGGTCCTCTCGTGCTGCGGCCAGGGCCGCCTCGACGTGCAGGGCGTGGTCGGCGAGGACGCGTCCGGACTCCGTCAGGGTCGCACCGCGGCCGCCGCGGAGCACGAGGTCGTGTCCGAGCCGCTGTTCGGCGCGTGTGAGCAACTGGCTGACGGCGGGCTGGCTGTAGCCGAGCGCCGCGGCCGCACGGCTGATCGACCCGCCGTCGCGCACGGCGAGCAGGACCCGGAGCAGCTGCGGTTCGATGGCCTCCACAACACGATGTTATGGGTCCCCGAAGAAGCCTGCCCTGGCGTGATGGCGCCGGCCGTCGGAGCCTGGGGGCATGGACTCCTTCGTCGACGGATCGGGCTACCTCGCCGCCTGCACCGCCGGGCTCCCCACGCTCGGCACCCTGGCCGCACAGCGGGCGGACCTCGACGCGTGGTCGCGCGCCGCGACCTCGCCCGCGACGTACGGCGCCCTGGTCGAGGAGGGCCGTGAGCTATTCGCGGGCATCGTCGGCGTGGACGCCGCACGGGTGGCGACGGGGTCGCAGACCTCGGCGATGGTGGCACTCGTCGCTGCGTCACTGCCGGACGGTGCCGAGGTCGTCGTCCCCGACGGCGACTTCTCGTCCGTCGTCTTCCCGTTCCTCGTCCAGGCGCACCGCGGCGTCACGGTCCGCAGTGTCCCGCTCGAGCGACTCGCCGACGCCGTCCGCCCGGGCACCGCGCTCGTCGCCTGGTCCGCCGTGCAGTCCGCCACCGGCGTGGTGACCGACCCCGCCCCGGTCCTCGACGCGGCGCGCGCCTCCGGTGCCCTCACCCTCTGCGACCTCACCCAGGCCGCGGGCGTCCTGCCGGTGTCCGCCGCGCCGTTCGACGTCACGGTCACGCACGCCTACAAGTGGTTGTGCGCACCGCGCGGCGTCGCCTTCGCGACGTTCTCCGACGCGGCGCTGGAGCGCGTCCGCCCCGTGCAGGCCGGCTGGTACGCGGGAGCGGACGTCTGGTCCTCGTGCTACGGCCCGACCATGCAGCTCGCCGACGACGCCCGCCGTTTCGACGTGTCCCCGGCATGGCAGGCGTGGCCGGGGGCGGTCGCCGCCCTGCGACACCTCGCGTCCGTCGACGCCGGTTCGGCCTGGAGGCACGCGACCGGTCGCACGGACCGGCTCGCCGACGCGCTCGGGACGCCCCGGTCCGGTCAGGCGATCACGACCTTCCCCGACCCGGACGGATCGGCCCTCCGCGCCCTGTCCGCGGCGGGGGTCACGGCGAGCGGACGGGCGGGCCGGCTGCGCCTGGCCTTCCACCTGTGGAACGACGACGCCGACGTCGACCGGGTCGTCGCGGTGCTGGGTGCGGTGGAGGGGTTCCGTCCCGCGGGGTGAGCCGGCCCGTCCACGGGTGCCGCGACCGGCGTCCGTCGGTCGCCGCGGGGCCGGTACGCTTGCCCGGTACCGTTCCCGCACCGGGCACCCAGTCCGGCGAACTCAGGAGTCCTCTTGGCACCGTCCTCCCGTCTCGACAGCGTCATCGCCCTGGCCAAGGGCCGTGGCTTCGTCTTCCAGTCGGGGGAGATCTACGGCGGATCCCGCTCCGCGTGGGACTACGGGCCCCTCGGCGTCGAGCTGAAGGAGAACATCAAGCGCCAGTGGTGGCAGCGGTTCGTCCGCGGCCGCGGCGACATGGTCGGCCTCGACTCCGCCGTGATCCTGCCCCGCAAGGTGTGGGAGGCCTCGGGTCACGTCGCCACCTTCACCGACCCGCTCGTCGAGTGCCTGCACTGCCACCACCGGTTCCGCGAAGACCACCTGCTCGAGGCGTTCGAGGCGAAGAAGGGTCGAGCGCCCGAGGGCGGCATGGCCGAGGTGCCGTGCCCGAACTGCGGCACCCGCGGTGAGTGGACCGAGCCGCGCGAGTTCTCCGGCATGCTCAAGACCTACCTCGGCCCGGTCGAGTCCGAGGAAGGGCTGAACTTCCTCCGCCCGGAGACGGCGCAGGGCATCTTCGTCGACTTCGCGCAGGTCGTCACGACGAGCCGCATGAAGCCCCCGTTCGGCATCGGTCAGGTCGGCAAGGCGTTCCGCAACGAGATCACGCCCGGCAACTTCATCTTCCGCACGCGCGAGTTCGAGCAGATGGAGATCGAGTACTTCGTGCCGCCGGCCGACGTCGACACGCACTACGAGCAGTGGATCGCCGACGCGGTGGCGTTCTTCACCGACCTCGGCATCGACCCCGAGAACCTGCGGCGCTTCGACGTGCCCGACGGCGAGCGCGCGCACTACTCGGACGCCACCGCGGACATCGAGTACCGCTTCGGGTTCGCCGGCTCCGAGTGGGGCGAGCTCATGGGCGTCGCGAACCGCACCGACTTCGACCTGAACAACCACATCGAGTCGTCGGGCAAGGACCTGCGCTTCTTCGACCAGGCCGCGAACGAGAAGTACGTGCCCTACGTCATCGAGCCGTCGTTCGGGCTCACCCGTGCGCTCATGGCGTTCCTGCTCGACGCGTACCACGAGGACGAGGCCCCGAACGCGAAGGGCGGCGTCGACAAGCGCACCGTCCTGCGCCTCGACCCGCGCCTGGCGCCGGTCAAGGCCGCGGTGCTCCCGCTGTCCCGCAACGAGCAGCTGTCGCCGGTGGCGCGCGGGCTCGCCGACGACCTGCGGAAGCACTGGAACGTGGACTTCGACGACGCCGGCGCGATCGGTCGGCGCTACCGTCGCCACGACGAGATCGGCACGCCGTTCTGCATCACGGTCGACTTCGACACGCTCGACGACAAGGCGGTCACGGTGCGTGAGCGCGACACCATGTCGCAGGAGCGCGTCTCGCTCGACCAGCTGCAGGGCTACCTGGCGCAGCGCCTCCTCGGGGCGTAGCGCGCGGCTGCTGCGGCAGTACCGAACCACGGAACCGACAACGAACCAGCGCCCCTGCCTGGTTCGTTGTCGGTTTCGTGGTTCGACCTCGGAATAGCACCGACCGCCCGGCGTTGGAGCAGCCGTGAACGAGTCTGTGAAGGTCGATGTCTGGTCGGACATCGCATGCCCCTGGTGCTACATCGGCAAGCGGAAGTTCGAGGCCGGCGTCGCCGCGTTCGCCTCCTCGCCCGACGCCCAGCCGGTCGAGGTCGAGTACCACTCCTTCGAGCTGAGCCCGGACACCCCGGTCGACTTCGAGGGCACCGAGGCCGAGTTCCTCTCGCAGCACAAGGGCCTGCCGGTGCAGCAGGCACAGCAGATGATCGACCAGGTCGCCGGCATCGCCTCGTCCGTCGGGCTGCACTACGACTACGACGCACTGCGCCACACGAACACCGTCAAGGCGCACCAGGTCATCCACCTGGCGAAGCAGCACGGCAAGCAGCTCGAGATGGTCGAGCGCCTCTTCACCGCGTACTTCGAGCGCGGCGAGCACGTCGGACAGGACGAGTCCCTGGCCGACCTGGGCGCCTCGATCGGTCTGGACCGCGACGAGGTCCTGGCGACCCTGCGCGACGACGCCCAGCTCGCCGCCGTCCGTGCCGACCAGGCCCAGGCGCAGGCGTTCGGGATCAACGGCGTCCCGTTCTTCGTCATCGACGGCAAGTACGGCGTCTCCGGCGCACAGGACCCGGCGGCGTTCGAGCAGGTGCTCCGCCAGGTCGTCGCCCTCCGCGACGTGACGCCCGAGGAGCTCGCGGCGCAGCAGCAGCGCGCCGCGGACGACGCGACCGCGGATGCGGAGGCGACCCGGTGACCGGCGTGACGACGACCGGCCCGGTCGAGCCGGGCCTCCAGGCCGACGACCGGGAGGCGCGACCCGCCCTGCTCACGCTCGTCACGCCCGGCGGTGCGCCGGTCTGCGAGGGTGACAGCTGCTTCGTGCCCGGTGCCGAGGGCGACTGGACCGAGGTCCCCGACTGAGCCGTCCGCTAGCGGACGGGTTCCTCGTCGGTGATGTCGGCGACGGTCGCGTCGTAGGCGGCGACGAGCGCGTCGCCGTCGACGAAGGCACTCGCGCCGTGGCGACCGGCACCGAGCGCGATGCGGCGGCCGAGGACGCGTTCGTCGGCGTACACCGGCAGGTCGCCGGTCGCGCCGATCGGCGTGATCGTGCCGCGCTCGTAGCCCGAGGCCTCGAGCGCGGTCGCCGCGTCGGGCATGGACAGCTTGTTGACGCCGACGACGGTGCGGAGCTTCTTCCAGGCGATGCTGCGGCCGCCCGGCACCAGCGCGAGCAGGAAGCCACCGTCGTGACGCTTGACGACGAGCGTCTTCACGATGTCGCCCGGGTCGATGCCGAGCAGGGCGGCGGCACCCTCGAGGGAGTCGGCGGCGGGGCGCTGGACGACGTCCACCGCGAGCCCTCGGGCGGCGGCGTCGGCGTCGAACCGGGCGATCGCGGAGTCGGTCATGTGGAGAACGCTACCGGCGCGGACACGCGTGGGAGAATGGAGCACGTATGACGATCACCGACGCGCCCACCACGGCGCCCCGCACGGCGAAGCCCCTGCGCATCGGCCCCATCGAGGTCGAGGCGCCGGTCGTGCTCGCGCCGATGGCGGGCATCACGAACATGGCCTACCGCCGGCTCTGCCGCGAGTACGGCGCCGGACTCTACGTCTGCGAGATGATCACCTCGCGGGCGCTGGTCGAACGCACTCCGGTGTCGATGCAGCTCATCCAGCACCACGAGTCGGAGACGCCGCGGTCCATCCAGCTGTACGGCGTCGAGCCGAACACCGTGGCCGAGGCGGCGACGATCCTGGTGGGCGAGGACCGCGCCGACCACATCGACCTCAACTTCGGGTGTCCGGTGCCGAAGGTCACACGGAAGGGCGGGGGAGCGGCCCTGCCGTGGAAGACCGACCTCTTCAAGGACCTCGTCGAGAAGACGGTCAAGGCCGCTGGCGACGTCCCGGTCACGGTGAAGATGCGCAAGGGCATCGACGCCGACCACCTGACCTACCTCGACGCGGCACGCATCGCCCGCGACGCCGGTGTCGCCGCGATCTCGCTGCACGCCCGCACCGCGAACGAGCACTACTCGGGGCAGGCGGACTGGTCCGCGATCGCCACGCTGAAGGAGACGATCACCGACATCCCGGTGCTCGGCAACGGCGACATCTGGTCCGCCGCCGACGCCCTGCGCATGGTCGACGAGACCGGCTGCGACGGTGTCGTGGTCGGCCGCGGCTGCCTGGGTCGTCCGTGGCTGTTCGGCGACCTGGCGGCGGCGTTCCGCGGTGAGGACGTGCGCGCGATGCCCTCGCTCGGCGACGTCGCGACCGCCTTCCGTCGACACACCGAGCTGCTCGTCGAGTTCTTCGGGTCCGAGGACCACGGGTGCCGCGACGCCCGGAAGCACGTCTCCTGGTACTTCAAGGGGTACCCGATCGGCGGCGACGTCCGCTCGGCGCTCTCCATGGCCTCGAGCCTGCAGGAGATCGACGACCTGCTCGGGCAGCTCGACTGGTCCGCGCCGTACCCCGGTGCCGACGTCGAGGGCCCGCGAGGCCGCGCCGGCCACCCGAAGCGCACGGCGCTGCCGGACCGCTGGCTCGAGTCGCGCGACGTGGACGCCGAGTTCCGCAAGGTCCTCGCCGCCGCCGAGCTGCACCACAGCGGCGGATGAGCGCCACCGCCTCGTACGGGCCGGCCGACGCGGAGCGCTGGCTGCCCGAGACCCACGGCAACCGTCGCTCCGACTTCGCCCGGGACCGCGCCCGCCTGCTGCACTCGAGCGCGCTCCGACGCCTCGCCGCGAAGACCCAGGTGCTCAGCCCGACCACCGGACTCGACTTCGCCCGCAACCGCCTGACGCACTCGCTCGAGGTCGCGCAGGTCGGGCGCGAGCTCGCCGACTCCCTCGGGCTCGACCCCGACGTCGTCGACACCGCGTGCCTGGCGCACGACATCGGGCACCCGCCGTTCGGGCACAACGGCGAGACCGCCGTGAACGCCTGGGCGGCGGACATCGGCGGCTTCGAGGGCAACGCCCAGACGCTGCGGTTGCTGACCCGCCTCGAGCCGAAGGTCTACGGCGACGGGCCGGACGACGAGCGTCCGTACGGGCTCAACCTGACCCGGGCTTCGCTCGACGCGAGCTGCAAGTACCCGTGGCCGGCGGCGCAGGGCGTCGCCGAGGCATCGTCGGGGCGCACCAAGTTCGGCTTCTACGACGACGACCACGACGCCTTCGCGTGGCTCCGGCGCGGTGCTCCGCGTCGGCAGCGGTGCATCGAGGCGCAGGTCATGGACCTGTCCGACGACATCGCCTACTCGGTGCACGACTTCGAGGACGCCGTCGTCGCGGGCTTCATCGACGTCGCGGCGCTGGGCGACCGGGTCGGCGAGAACGACATCGTCACCGCCATGCACGCCTGGGTCGGATCGGACCTCAGTCGTGACGAACTGCTCGAGGCCTTCGACCGACTCCGGTCGCTGCCGCTCTGGATGACGTCCTACGACGGGTCGCGGCGGGACATGGCGCGGCTCAAGAACCTCACCTCGCAGCTCATCGGGCGGTTCGCGCGGACGGCGACCGCGGCGACGCGCGAGTCCTACGCGTCCGGGTCCCTCGTGCGGTTCGCGGCCTCGGTCGTCACCCCGCCGGAGATCATCGGCGAGATCGCGGTGCTCAAGGGCATCGTCGCGGCGTTCGTCATGACCCACGGCGACCGGCAGCCCGTGTACGAGGACCAGCGTCGCGTGCTCACCGAGCTGCTCGACGCCCTGGCGGCGACGGGCAGTGCGGACCTCGAGCCGGGCTTCGCGGCGGACTGGCGTTCGGCGTCCGACGACGCCGGGCGGCTGCGGGCCGTGGTCGACCAGGTCGCGAGCCTGACGGACCAGGGGGCGCTGGCGTGGCACAAGCGACTCGTGGTGGGGGACCGGGAGACGACGCACATCGCGGTCTGACGCCGGCGTGCGGGACGCCGCCGTGCGAGACGCCGCCGTGAAGACGAGGCGCCGCCGTGAGGGCGAGACGCCGCCGGATCTGGGTCCGGTTCGCCGACCCGGCACCGTCTCGGGCGGACGGCGCCGTCTCGGTCGGACCGGAGTGGCTCCTGCCCGGCCGCCGCGCGTGTCGACGTGCGCACCGACCGAGGTGGGGCGCGTGCTGATCGTGCACCGCGCCTCCCGGCCGTCGTGCTCTCCACAGGCGGACACGGACCGTCCTCCGGCACCGGCCGCACGAACTAGGATCGAGGGGTGGCTGGCAGGATCGCGCGGAACGACATCGACGAGGTCCGCTCGCGTGTCAACATCGCCGACGTCGTCGGCGACCACGTCACGCTGAAGTCGGCGGGCGTCGGCTCGCTGAAGGGGCTCTGCCCGTTCCACGACGAGCGCTCCCCGTCGTTCCACGTGCGGCCGCAGGTCGGCCGGTACCACTGCTTCGGGTGCGGCGAGGACGGCGACGTCTTCGAGTTCATCATCAAGATGGACCACACGACGTTCCAGGAAGCGGTCGAGCGCATGGCCGCGAAGATCGGCTTCACGCTCCACTACGAAGAGGGCGACGGCCCGCGCACCGACTACAACCAGCGCGCGCGGCTGATCGCCGCGAACGAGGCAGCGCTCGAGTTCTACCAGTCGCAGCTCACCTCGGCGGCTGCCGAGCCCGCGCGACGCTTCCTCGGGGAGCGAGGCTTCGACCCCGCGGCAGCGCAGCACTTCGGCGTGGGCTTCGCGCCGCAGTCGTACGACGCCACGCGTGAGCACCTGCGGGGCCGTGGGTTCTCGATGGACGAGATCCTCGCGGCGGGGCTCGCCGGGCAGGGCGACCGCTCGCCGTACGACCGGTTCCGCGGACGCCTCGTGTGGCCGATCCGCGACGTGACCGGTGCGACGATCGGCTTCGGCGCGCGTCGGCTGCTCGACGACGACAAGGGCCCGAAGTACCTCAACACCCCCGAGACGCCGATCTACCACAAGAGCCAGGTCCTCTACGGGCTCGACCTCGCCCGCAAGGACATCTCCAAGGGCAAGCAGGTCGTGATCGTCGAGGGCTACACCGACGTCATGGCGTGCCACCTCGCCGGTGTGACGACCGCCGTCGCGACGTGCGGCACCTCGTTCGGTGTCGACCACATCAAGGTCCTCCGGCCGATGCTCGGCGACGTCAGCGGTGCCGACCCGAACGCCAACGGCGAGGTGGTCTTCACGTTCGACCCAGACGAGGCCGGGCAGCGTGCCGCCTCGCGGGCGTTCGCCGAGGAGCAGCGCTTCGCCGCGCAGACCTACGTCGCGGTGGCTCCCGGCGGACTCGACCCGTGTGACCTCCGACTCGCGCGGGGCGACGACGCGATCCGCCGGCTCGTCAGCGCGAAGCGCCCGATGTTCGAGTTCATGATCCGTCGGACGCTCGACGGCCACGACCTCGAGACCGTCGAGGGGCGGGTCAGCGCACTGCGGGCCGCCGCGCCGGTCCTCGCCGGGATCCGCGACCGCTCCCTCACGCAGGGGTACGTCCGCGAACTCGCCGGGTGGCTCGGCATGGACATCCCGGACGTCCGGCGGGCGGTCGACTCGGCGCGTCAGCGCGCGTCCGCAGCGCGCACCGACCGGACGGGAGGCCCGGTGCCGGTCGGCCAGGCCGGTCCCGGTGGTGAGCTGGTCGCCCCGCCCGAGGAGCCCGTGGCCGGTCTGCGGTTGCTGCCGAACGACCCGATCACCCGGATGGAGCGCGACGCCGTGATGGCGATGGTGCAGCAGCCCGGGTACGTGGGCGCACCGCTGATCTGGCTCGCGGCCGGCGCGACGTTCTCGGCGCCGATGCTGTCGGTCGTGCGGGACGCCGTGGTCGCCAACGTCGACTCGATCGGTGCGGGGGACTGGCTCGACCGGTTGCTGCAGGACGTGCCGGCGCCGTTCCGCGGTCTCGTGCAGGAGCTCGCACTCGCGCCGATCCCGGCTCGAACCGACGAGGACCTGGCGCTCTACGCCCGGAGCATCGTCGTGGCCCTGGTCGAGCGGGACCTGCTCGCCCGCAAGGCCTCGCTGCTCGGGCAGTTGCAGCGGGCCGACCCGCACGAGCAGTCCGACCGGCGCGCCGAGATCCAGCGCCAGCTCGTCGACATCGACGCGCAGCGGATGCGCCTCCGCGCCGACGCCGAGGCGGCAGCGCAGGGCTGAGCCGTCCCGCGAGGGGCGGCAGCGCGTCGTCGCCCGGCCACTCGTGCTGGACCGCTCGGTCGCCCGGCCACTCGTGCTGGACCCCAGGGTCGCGCGACCTGCCGCGTGCGGTCGATCTGGTCGCAGGACTCGCCGCCGCGACCCGGACTGAGCGGCAGGTCACGCGACCAGGGCGCGAGCGCCATCCGTCGCCGCCGCCGCAGCGGGCAGGGATCGCCGCGTGGACGACGTCGAGCGGGTGGGGATCGGTGCCCGGAGACGCCGAGGGTGACGTACTCCGCCCGCTCGGTGTCCCGCCGTGGCCCGGCCGCTCGCACTGGCCGTTCCGGTCTCACGACGTGCCGTGTGCGGTCGTCCTGGTCGCACGACCCGCCGCCGCGGCCCGAATTGAGCGGCAAGTCGTGCAACCCGAACGCGAGCGCCACCGACCGGCGCCGAGCGGGCAGGACATGCCGCGCGCGTGACGTCGGGTGGGCGGGATGTGTCGGCCGGGGAGGTCGAGCGTGACAGATCTCGCCCGCTCGGCAGTGGGCAGCGGGCAGCGGGCAGCGGGCAGCCGGCAGCGGGCAGCCGGCAGCCGCTCGCCCGCCCGGTGGGCAGCAGCGGCCCGACCTCCGACCCCCGTTGCACCACGCAACTTTCGTGCGCGACACGCCGCTCAGTGACGCGCGCATCATGCGCCACGCGACGCGGTCGTGCATTACAAGGGTGTAAACAAATGTCCCTCGAATCGTGGACTTCCGTGTCAGGGTGGTACCAATGAGCGTTCCCGGCGGGCCTCACAGTCGATCCACCGCCCGTCGCGGGACCCCTTGCGAACCATCACCGAGAGAGAGAGCGGACATGGCATCCGTATCCAAGTGGGGCAAGCGCGGCATCGCGCTCGGCGCCGGTGCAGCAGCGACGGCGCTGGTCCTGACCGGCTGCGCGAGCAGCAGCGTCTCCGACACCGACCTGAACGGCCTGAGCATCGGGACGACGGACAAGGTCACGTCCCTCGACCCGGCCGGGTCCTACGACAACGGCTCCTTCGCCGTGCAGAACCAGGTGTTCCCGTTCCTCATGAACACCCCGGTCGGCAGCCCCGACGTCAAGCCGGACATCGCCGAGAGCGGTGAGTTCACGAACGACACCACGTACACGGTGAAGCTCAAGAGCGGGCTGAAGTTCGCGAACGGGCACGACCTGACGTCGAGCGACGTGAAGTTCTCGTTCGAGCGCGAGCTGAAGATCAACAACGAGAACGGCCCGCAGTCGCTGCTCGCCAACCTCAAGAGCATCGAGACGCCGGACGCCACCACGGTCGTGTTCACGCTCGACCACGCCGACCAGACCTGGCCGCAGGTGCTCTCGAGCCCCGCCGGCCCGATCGTCGACGAGCAGGTCTTCTCGGCCGACGAGCTCACCCCGGCAGCCGACATCGTCAAGGGCAAGGCGTTCGCCGGGCAGTACGAGATCACCTCGTACAAGGAGAACGACACCATCCAGTACTCGGCGAACCCGAACTACGACGGGCTCCTCGGCAAGGCGAAGACCAAGGAGGTCACCGCCAGCTACTACACCAAGGAGACCGACCTCAAGCTCGCCGTGCAGAAGGGCGACGTCGACGTGGCGTACCGCTCGCTGACGCCGACCGACATCGCCGACCTGCGCAAGGACGACTCCGTCAAGGTCACCGACGGCCCCGGCGGCGAGATCCGCTACCTGGTCTTCAACTTCAACACGCAGCCGTTCGGCGCGAGCCAGTCCGACGCGGACGAGGCGAAGGCCCTCGCCGTGCGCCAGGCCGTGGCCGACGTCGTCGACCGCGAGAAGATCGCGAAGGACGTCTACAACAACACGTACTCGCCGGTCTACTCGATGGTGCCGGACGGCCTGACCGGTGCCGCGAAGCCGTTCGAGGAGCTCTACGGCAACGGCAAGGGCGGCCCCGACGTCGACAAGGCGAAGGAGACGCTGTCGAAGGCCGGTGTCACCGGCAAGGTGCAGCTCGACATCCAGTACGCACCCGACCACTACGGTTCGACGTCGGACGACGAGTACGCCGAGCTCAAGACGCAGCTCGAGAACTCGGGCCTGTTCTCCGTGAAGATCCAGTCGACGGTCTACACGACCTACGCGCAGGAGCGCACGAAGGACTCCTACCCGGTGTACCAGCTCGGGTGGTTCCCGGACTTCTCGGACGCCGACAACTACCTGTCGCCGTTCTTCACGAAGGACAACTTCGTGCAGAACCACTACGACGACCCGGAGATCCAGAAGCTGATCTCCGAGGAGCAGCAGGAGTCCGACAAGGACAAGCGCGCGCAGCTCATCGAGCAGGCGCAGGAGCGCGAGGCCACGCAGATCTCGACGCT
This sequence comes from Curtobacterium sp. NPDC092190, assembly GCF_044755625.1. Lineage (NCBI taxonomy): Bacteria > Bacillati > Actinomycetota > Actinomycetes > Micrococcales > Microbacteriaceae > Curtobacterium > Curtobacterium sp. NPDC092190. The sequence goes on from NZ_JBIVRJ010000001.1 coordinate 210,412, forward strand.
GCCGCTCCTGCAGGGCAAGTCCGTGGCGGTCGCGGGCAAGGACGTCAAGGGCCTGACCCTCGACTCTTCGTACAAGTTCCGCTACGCCACCCTCTCCAAGTAACACCGGCGTCGGCCCACGGGGGCGTTCCCACGAGGAGCGCCCCCGTGGCCACGTCCCGAACGGCACCGAAAGGCACCCGTCCCCGTGACCCTCAGCACCCCCGAGGCGACACCGGAGCTGGCCACCGACCCCACCAAGCCCCAGGCACAGCGACGTGCCCGTGGGCAGGGCGGCGGGCTCGGTCGGTACATCCTGGTCCGCTTCCTCCTCATCTTCCCGACGGTGTTCATCCTGGTGACGCTCGTCTTCTTCCTGATGCGCGTCATCGGGAACCCGATCACCGCCTCGGTCGGTGGTCGGCTGACGCCCTCGCAGCTCCAGGAACGTCTGCACGCCGCCGGCTACGACCGCCCGGTCATCGTCCAGTACCTCGAGTACCTCGGCGGCATCGTGCGCGGGGACTTCGGCACGACGTCGACCGACAATCGCCCCATCACCGAGGTCATCGTCACGTACGGCGGCGCGACCGCGGAGCTGGTCTTCTACGCGCTCATCGTCGCCCTCGTCCTCGGCATCCCGCTCGGCATGCTCGCGGCGTACGTCCGCGACAAGTGGCCGGACGTGCTCTTCCGAGCGCTCGCGATCCTGACGTACGCGACGCCGGTGTTCTTCGGCGGTCTGCTCCTCAAGCTCGTCTTCTCCGTCTGGCTCGGCTGGCTGCCGCTCGGCGACCGCGCCTCCACCCGGGTGTCGCTCATCCTCGACAACATCCCGGGTGCGACCGGCATCTACCTCATCGACGCGCTCCGCACCAGCAACGCGCAGGTGATCGGCGACGTGCTGTCGCACGCCGTCCTGCCCGCGCTGACGCTCGGCCTGCTCACCGCCGGCATCTTCCTGCGTCTGGTGCGTGCCAACATGATCGGCTCGCTCGGGTCCGAGTACGTCGACGCGGCCCGCTCGCGCGGCGTCCGGGAGGCCCGGCTCGTCCGGACGCACGCCTTCCGTCCGGCGCTGGTCCCGATCATCACCGTGATGGGTCTGCAGATCGCCATGCTGCTCGGTGGGTCGGTGCTCACCGAGACCACGTTCGGCTGGCGCGGGCTCGGTTTCCAGCTCAACCAGTACCTGTCGGCCCGCGACTTCGTCGCGGTCCAGGGCATCGTCGCGATGCTCGCCGTGATCGTCGCCGTGACGAACTTCGTCGTCGACGTCGTCGCGGCGCTGATCGACCCGAGAGTGAGGTTCTAGCGATGGCCGACACCTCGCTCGTCGACCGCCACGAGCCGCTCTGGAAGCGGCTGCCCGTGGTGGTCCAGCTCCGCAGGAGCACCGGCTGGCAGCGCGCCATGCTCATCACCGGCGTGGTCATCTGCGCTCTGTACCTGATCGTCGCCCTCGCCGCGCCGCTCATCGCCCCGTACGGCTTCGGACAGCTGCAGGGCGCCGACGGCCAGGGCTTCCCGCGCACCGCCCCGCCGAGTGCCGAGCACGTCTGGGGCACCACGGTCGGTGGCTTCGACGTGTTCAGCCGCGTCGTCTTCGGCGCGCGCACCGCAGTGCTCGTCGTCATCGTCGCGGTCGTCGTGTCGATCACGATCGGTGTCATCCTCGGCATGGTCTCGGGGTACGTCGGCGGCTGGCTCGACCGGGTCCTCGTCGTCGTCGCCGACGCGATCTACGCGTTCCCCTCGCTGCTGCTCGCCATCGTCGTGTCGATCGTCATCTCCGGCGGCAACTCGAGCTACACCGGCGGCATCGTCGCGGCGGCGATCTCGATCACCGTCGTCTACGTCCCGCAGTACTTCCGGGTCGTGCGTGCCGAAGCGGTGCGCCTGAAGAACGAGGCGTTCGTCGAGTCCGCGCGGGTCATCGGCACGAACCCGTGGCGCATCATGACCCGCCACGTGCTGCGCAACAGCACCAGGAGCCTGCCGCTCATCCTGACGCTGAACGCCTCCGACGCGATCCTCACCCTGGCCGGCCTCGGCTTCCTCGGGTTCGGCATCGGCCCGACCAGCGGCGCGGAGTGGGGCTACGACCTCAGCCGCGCGCTGTCGGACGTCGGGTCGGGCGTCTGGTGGACCGGTGTGTTCCCCGGCGTCGCGATCGTCGTGCTCGTGCTCGGCGTGACCTTCATCGGCGAGAGCCTCAACGACATCTCGGACCCGCGCCTGCGCGCCCGCAGGAGGCTGAAGCAGCTGGTCTCGCGGAAGCAGGCCGCCAGCACGGAAGGGGCGACGGCATGACCGACGCAGGGAACGACCAGCAGGACCGACCGGTCGCGGTCGTCGACGACCTGACCGTCACCTTCGCGACCGACGGCGGTGCCGTCGACGCGGTCAAGGGCGTCAGTCTCGACGTCCGTCCGGGCGAGGTCCTCGCGCTGGTCGGCGAGTCCGGCTCCGGCAAGTCGGTCACGGCCCGCAGCATGCTGCGGTTGATGCCCGAGACGGCGACGCTCGGTGGTGCGGTGTACCTCGACGGTACCGACGTGGTCAGCGTCGGGTCGGCCAAGCTCCGCGAACTCCGCGGCACGGCCGGTGCGATGGTCTTCCAGGAGCCGTCGACCGCGCTCAACCCGGTCTTCACGGTGGGGTGGCAGATCGCCGAGGGCCTCCGGGCGCACGGCGGCGTCTCGAAGAAGGACGCCCGTGCGAAGGCGATCGACTACCTGCGCCGCGTCGGCATCCCCGACCCGGAGACGCGGGTCGACCACTACCCGCACCAGTTTTCCGGCGGGCAGAAGCAGCGCGTGGTCATCGCGAGTGCACTGGCCCTCGAGCCGAGCGTGATCATCGCCGACGAGCCGACCACCGCGCTCGACGTCACCGTGCAGGCCGAGATCCTCGACCTGCTCCGGCGCTGCCGCGACGAGTTCGGCGCCGCCATCGTCATCATCACGCACAACATGGGCGTGGTCGCCGACCTGGCCGACCGGGTCGCCGTCATGTACCAGGGCGAGGTCGTGGAGGAGGCACCGGTCGCACAGCTCTTCGCGGACCCGCAGGCCGACTACACGAAGCGCCTGCTCGCCGCCGTGCCCCGGCTGGAAGCATCGACGGGGACGGCCCGCCGAGCGGTGGTCGCGACCGACGTCGAGCCCCTCGTCAGCGCGAAGGGGCTCGAGATCGAGTACCCGGGCCGCCTCGGCTCGCCCGCCTTCAGGGCCGTGAAGGGCGTCGACCTCGACGTCCGTCCCGGCGAGGTGCTCGGGCTGGTGGGGGAGTCGGGCTCCGGCAAGACGACGATCGGTCGGGCCATCGCGGGGCTCACCCGCGTCACCGGCGGGTCGCTCGAGGTCCTCGGCACCGAGATGCTCGGGTACCGCGAGCGGGACTTCAAGCGGCACCGCAAGGACATCGGGTTCGTGTTCCAGGACCCGGCGACCTCGTTCAACCCGCTGCTCACGATCGCCGAGTGCGTCGCCGAGCCGCTCGTCGTGCACGGCGAGGTGCGGAACCCCCGAGCCGCCCGCAAGCGCGTCGGCGAGTTGCTCGAGATGGTGCAGCTCCCGGCGTCCTACGGCGACCGGTACCCGCACGAGCTGTCCGGTGGCCAGCGGCAGCGCGCCTCGCTCGCGCGCTCGATCGCACTCCGGCCGAAGCTGCTCATCGCGGACGAACCGACGAGCGCGCTCGACGTGTCGGTGCAGGCCCGCGTGCTGGAGCTCTTCCTCGAGCTGCAGCAGGACCTCGGGTTCGCGTCGCTGTTCATCAGCCACGACCTCGCGGTCGTCGGCGCACTGTCGGACCGCATCGCGGTGCTGTACCGCGGCGACCTGGTGGAAACGGGCACCACCGCCGAGGTCCTCGGTGCGCCGCAGCACCCCTACACGCAGCGGCTGCTCGCGTCGCTGCCCGTGCCGGACCCGGCGGAACAGGCGGAGCGACGGCGTACGCTGGTGGCACTGGAGAACGCCGGGTCCTGACCCGACGCGACCGGCCTGGAGGCACGGCGTTGCGTCGTCGACGCACGCCGCGCCTCCCGGCCGGTCACCTCCGGCGAACCACCGACGACGCGACACCGGTCCGTCGCGCAACCGCCGCCAGGGGGCGGCGCGGAAGGGGACCCATGATCGCGGTGAACGGCCCGGCGGTCGTCGCAGACGACGTCTCGATCGAGTACCGGGGCGTCCGCGGATCGGAGCCGATCCGCGCGGTCGACGGGGTCAGCCTGACCGTCCGCCAGGGCGAGATCCTCGCGCTCATCGGTGAGTCCGGTTCCGGCAAGAGCACCTTCGCCGCCGCGATCGCCGGGCAGCTCGGTGCGACCGGCGAGGGCGAGGGTGCGCACCGGCGGCAGATCGTCGGCGGTGAGCTCACCGTGCTCGGTCAGCACGTGCGCGGGCTCCGCCCGTCCTCGCGGAAGGCGCAGCGGCTGACCGGCCGCATCGGGTACCTGCCGCAGGACGGCGCCGACCGGCTGAGCCCCGACCTGACCGTGGGCGAGGCGATCGCCGAACCGATCTACCTGCGCGACCGGCGGTTCGACCGCAAGGAGGCCGGGCTCATGGTCGCGCGACTGGTCGACGCCGTGCACCTGCCCCTCGGCGTCATGCGCCTGAACACGTGGGAGCTGTCGAGCGGGCAGCGGCAGCGTGTCGCCCTCGCACGCGCGCTCATCCTCGAGCCGCAGCTCCTCGTCGCCGACGAACCCGCACGCGGCGTCGACGTCCTGGTCCGTCAGTCGGTGCTCGAGGCCCTGACGAACCTGCAGCGCGGTCGGCAGTTCTCGGCCGTCGTGGTGTCGAGCGACCTCCGCGAGGCCCGGGCGCTCGCGGACCGCGTCGGTGTGCTCGCCGAGAGCCGCCTGGTCGGGCTCGGCACCTTCGACGAGGTCCTCGACAACCCCGTCGACCCTTACGTGCAGACGCTCGCCGCGACCGCGTCGCGCCCGGTGAAGCGTCGTCCGACCGCGACCACCACCCCGCGGCGCTCGTCCGCCCCCCGTCGTCCGGTCGGTGCCGGGGCGGGCACCGCTCCCCGGGCCGAGCGTCAGGAGAACGCATGAGCACCACGACCGCACACGACACGGCGAGCAGCCGCGGGCACCGCGCGGTCGTCACCGACGCGGGCGCCCCGCTCCCCGTCGACGCACCCACGGCCGGACCGGTCGCGATCCTGCCGACCGCGGCCGACCTGCACGCGGACGCCGTGCGGGCCGCCGGCGGCACGGTCGGCGACCTCGGCGCGGACACGCGGGGGATCGTCTGGCTCGATGCCCGTGACCCCGACGGGCTCGCGGCAGCGTTGGACCAGGGGCCCTCGGTCGGCTGGGTCCAGCTGCCCTTCGCGGGCGTCGACGCCTTCGCCCACCTGATCCAGGAGCACGGGGACCGGGTGCTCTTCACGTCGGCCAAGGGCGCCTACGCGGAACCCGTCGCCGAGCACGCCCTCGCGCTGACGCTCGCGACGCTCCGGGTGCTGCAGAAGCGCGCCCGCGCGACGTCCTGGGCGACCGAGCCGGAGGGCGTGTCGCTCTACGGGCGGAACGTCGTGGTGATCGGCGCGGGCGGGATCGCCCTGGAGTACATCCGGCTCGTCGCCCCGTTCGAGGTCTCCGTGACCGTCGTGCGCCGCTCGGACGACCCGGTACCGGGAGCCGACCGCACGGTCACGACCGACGCCCTGGACGAGGTGCTGCCCGACGCCGACGTGGTCGTGGTCGCGGCGGCCATGACCTCGGGGACGGCGAAGCTGTTCGACGCGCGCCGGTTCGGACTCATGAAGCCCTCGGCGCGTCTCGTGAACATCGCGCGCGGGGGACTGGTCGACACCGACGCGCTCGTCGCGGCGCTGCGCGAGGGCACGATCGCCGCCGCCGGCCTCGACGTGACGGACCCGGAGCCGTTGCCCGACGGGCACCCGCTCTGGGACGAGCCGGGTGTGGTCGTCACGCCGCACCAGGCCGACACCCCGGACATGGTCGCGCCGCTGCTGGCCGAGCGCGTCCGGGCGAACACCGCCGCGTTCCTGTCCGGCTCCGGCGACGGGTTCGTCGGCGTCGTGGACCCCGTCGCGGGCTACTGAGCACCGACGGCGCCCCGCCCGGCCGGAGAGCTCGACGACGCGGCGCGCCCGGGATGCGCGGCCGATGCGCGGAGCGGGCTCGGGGTGCTGCTATGCTGTTACCCGTTGTTCGCACCACATTCGCCAGCGGACAGTGATCCTCGATAGCTCAATTGGCAGAGCAGCCGGCTGTTAACCGGCAGGTTGTTGGTTCGAGTCCAACTCGGGGAGCGACAGGCCCTCACCCTCCGGGGTGGGGGCTTCTTGCGTTCCCGGGGTTCGGCGCCCTTGCCGCTTGCCGCGAGACTCGGCTCCGCGGACGGTTTCGCGCCTACCGGACCACGAACGTGTCCGCACGGCCGAGTCTCGCGCGGAGCCGGCGCTGGGCACCGGCCGGTGTTCGGCTTCCGGCTGGCTCGCAGGCGCCGCCCGGTCGCAAGCTGTTAGCGTTCACAGGTGATCACCGTGCGCCGGACCCTCGCCGCGGCGTTCGTCGTCCTCGGAGCGGTGGCGCTCACCGCGTGCACCGCCGGGCAACCGGAGGCGGAGGACTCGCTCGACTCCGCAGCACGGTCCGAGGTCTCCGCGACGGGCAGCGCGCCGATCGTCTTCGCGTTCGTGTGCAGCGGCGCCGCGGACGGCAGCAGTGGCGCGGGCAGCGACACGACGGGTGACGACGCCGACGGCACGGGCGAGACGTACACGACCTACGCCGCCGTGTGGGAGGCCGAGCGCACCGACTGCCGGGCCGAGCGCATCACGGGCACCGAGATGTCGGCGCAGCAGCGGGCCGCGGTCCGGGCGGCCGACGGTACCGCCACGCTCGAGGAGCTCGCGGCGACCTGCGCGGAGCGCGGAGCGTCGCCGTGGCGAGACGGCGTCGCGACGCCGGAGCAGGCCGAGCTGGCGGCCGGACTGGTCGCGTACTGCCCCGGCCACCCTGACCGGGACCGCCTGCAGGAGTCGCTGACGGCCTACCGGGGCTGAGCCGGGCCTCCCGGCCGACCGCCGGTGCCGCCCTGGGACGTGCGCCGGAGCCGCCCGCGCGGTCAGCCCTCGGGGTGGTCGCGACCGGGGAGCCAGGACTTGCCCGGGCCGCCCCAGCTGCTCTTGCGGATCGCCTTCGCGACCTGCTTGCCGTACGGGTGCGCGAGCCGGTCGGCGTAGAGGTAGCCGTCCAGGTGGTCGTACTCGTGCTGGAAGACGCGGGCGAGCCACCCGTGGGCCTCGACCTCGAAGGGCTCACCGTGCTCGTCGACCGCACGGAGCAGGGCGCCCTCGGCCCGACGCAGCGGGAAGCGCTCGCCCGGGATCGAGAGGCAGCCCTCGGACTCCTCGTCCTCGTCGAGCTCCTCGACCGTCTCCGGCACGGGCGGGGTGGTCCAGAGCACCGGGTTGATCGCGACCCCGCGGTGCAGGACCTCGTCGTCGTCGGTCCACGAGTACACGAACAGGCGCTTGCCGACCCCGACCTGCGGACCCGCGAGACCGACCCCGGGGGCGAGGTCCATCGTCTCGTACATGTCCTGCACCAGTGCGCGGAGGTCGTCGTCGAACGCGGTGACCTCGGCAGCGCGCTCGTGGAGGACGGGTTCGCCGGTGATGCGGATGGGGAGGACGGGCATTCACCCAGGTTATCCGGCGAGGACCGGTAGCCTCGTCGCGTGACGACGGACCTCCCGATCCCGGACGCGGTCAACCTGACCCCGTTCCAGGCCCTGATGATCCCCGTCGCGCTCGTCGGCGCGGTCTTCCTCTCGCTGGGAGCGCAGTTCCAGAGCCGCGGGGTGCAGCGCGTCGAGGCCCGGCTCGGTCGGCAGTCGAAGGGGCTGTCGGTGCGGCACGTCCTCGGGCTGCTCGGCAGCGGCTGGTGGGTGCTCGGCACGCTCATGCTCGGTCTGGCCGTCGTGCTCCAGCTCATCAGCATCACGAACGCCCCGCTCATCGTCGTGCAGCCGCTCGGCGCCGTCGCGCTCGTCATCACCACGTGGTTCTCGTCACGGTCCTCCGGGGTGCCGCTCGGACAGCAGGCGCGACGGGCGGTCTGGACCTGCATCATCGGTGTCGGGATCTTCGTCGGCATCGCCGCCGTCGTCGGCCGCGAGAGCGCGATCACCCACGAGCAGCTCGTGACGATCCTGGTGGTGCTGGCGATCGTCCTGGTGGCCGTGTTCCTGTCGTTCCGCTTCGCGGCGAAGCGGGCGAGCGCCATGTACTACATCGTCGTGGCCGGGGTGCTCTACGGCTTCGTCGCGACACTGGCCAAGGTCGTGCTGAACCGGTTCCTGCACGGCACGTTCGACTGGCTGACCGCGATCGCCGTCGTCGGGGTGATCGTCGCCGCGGTGCTCGGCGGGTACTTCGTGCAGAACGCGTACTCGAGCGGGTCCGCCGACCTGGTGATCGCCGGCCTCACCGTCATCGACCCGATCGTCGCCGTGGGCATCGGCGTGATCGTGCTCGGCGAGGCCGCCGGGGCGCCGTGGATCGCGGTGGTCGGCTTCCTGGTCGCTGCGGTGATCGCCATCACGGGTGTGTTCCTGCTCGCGAAGCACCACCCCGAGACGCGGCGCTGACCGCGGTCGGCTCGCGGCGTCGGCGGTCGTGTCCGCGGTTGCTGACAGCGTCGGTCGTCGCTGTCGGCCATCGGCGTCGTCCGCGCGGCTGACGCGGGTGCTCGGGCCCGTGCGGTACCGTCGAGGCCCGACCAGCAACCGCCCACGAGAGGACGATGCCAGCCGTGTCAGAGGACGCCACCACCGCCACCGCCGAGTCGACGGGTGCGACGGGCGGGTCCCGACCGCTGCGCGTCATGATCGCGGCCGACACCTTCCCGCCGGACGTCAACGGCGCCGCGACCTTCGCCGAGCAGCTCGCCGTCGGGCTCGCGGAGCGCGGTCACGAGGTCCACGTCGTGGCCCCGGCCTCGAGCGCCCACCACGGCACGTTCGACGAGGAGCACCGCGGCGTCGTGCTCACCGTCCACCGGCTGAAGTCGTACAAGTGGCCGTGGCACGCGTGGCTCCGCTTCGTGTGGCCGTGGAGCGTCCGGAAGTGGACGGGTCCGATCCTCGACGCCGTCCAGCCGGACGTACTGCACATCCAGTCGCACATCGTCATCGGGCGCGGCATCGTGCAGGAGGCCCACGAGCGCGGCATCCGCATCGTCGGCACCAACCACTTCATGCCCGAGAACCTGCTCGAGTACGTCCCGTTCGGCCGTCGCACGCTGCCGATCGCGCTGAAGATCGCGTGGAACGACGCCGCCAAGACCTACCGGCTCGCCGACGCCATCACGACGCCGACGGTGCTGGCCGCGGACTACCTCCGCGAGGCCATCGCCGGACAGCAGGTCCTCGCGATCTCGTGCGGCATCGACGCGTCGCGCTACAGCGCCCGCAGCGGTCGCCCCGCGGGGAACGACATCGTGTTCGTCGGCCGGGTCGCGCCGGAGAAGAACCTCGACGTGCTCGTCCGGGCGCTCCCGCTGCTGCCGAGCGAGCTGCACGCGACGCTCACCATCGTCGGTGGCGGCGAGATGATCCCGAAGCTGAAGGCCCTCGTGCAGGAGCTCGGGCTCGAGGACCGGGTGCGCTTCGCCGGCTTCGTGTCGGACGAGGCGAAGCGCCAGGCGCTGACGAACGGCACCGTCTTCGCGATGCCGTCCACCGCCGAGCTGCAGAGCATCTCGTCCCTCGAGGCGATGGCGTCCGGGCTGCCGGTGGTGGCCGCGGACTCGATGGCACTGCCGCACCTCATCGACGGCAACGGGTACCTCTTCACGCCGGGCGACGTGCAGGACCTCGCTTCGAAGCTCGCACAGGTGCTGCAGGCGTCCGACGACGACTACCAGGCGCTGCGGGAGCGCAGCCTGGCCATGATCGAGGCACACGACATCAACCGCACGCTCGCGACGTTCGAGTCGCTGTATCGTGGGCAGTCGGTGGCCTGACGGTCCCCGACGAGGGGCGGTAGCCAAGCTGGTCAAGGCACTCGGCTCATAACCGAACGATCGCGGGTTCAAGTCCCGCCCGCCCTACCAAGCCGACGAACCCAGCGGGTTCAAGCAGTCCAGAAAGGCTGGCCCGCCCGTGCACCTGCCGCGACGACGTGAGACCCCCGACGACCACGCGCCGACCCCGAACGTGACGTTCGAGGCGACCCGGGTCGGCACCGGCGTGCGCGTGAACGCGTTCCGCATCGGCTTCATGGGGGCCCTGGGCGTGCTCATCGCCCTGCTGGCCGGCGTGATCGTCCAGCAGCTCAGCACGGTCCTGGTCTACATCGGCGTCGCGCTCTTCCTGTCGCTCGGCATCGATCCGCTGGTGTCCTTCCTCGAACGGTTCATCCCGCGCTGGTCGGCGATCACGATCGTCGTCGTGGGTGTGCTGTCCGCCTTCGCCGGCGTCGTGTTCGCGGTCGTCCCGATCCTCATCCAGCAGGCGACGAACCTCGTCCAGAACTTCCCGGAGATCGTCCAGGACATCTCGCAGCAGGAGTGGGTCCAGGACCTGTCGCAGCAGTTCGCCGGCGCCGTCGACGTCAACCACGCGCTGGAGTCGCTGCAGTCCTTCGTGGAGGACCCGGGCAACCTCCTCAGCCTCGGTGGCGGGATCCTGGCGGTCGGCAGCGGCATCCTGTCCGGGCTGACCGGCGCGATCATCGTCATCATCCTGATGCTGTACTTCCTGGCGTCGATGCGGGGCCTGAAGTCGATGGCCTACCGCTTCGTGCCGGCGACACGTCGGCAGAACTTCGTCGACGTCAGCGAGCAGATCACCCAGGCCGTCGGCCGCTACGTCGTCGGACAGATCAGCCAGGCGCTGATCAACGGCATCCTCAGCCTCGTGTTCCTGCTCATCATCGGCGCACCGCTGCCCGTTCTGCTGGCGACCTTCGCGTTCCTGGGCTCGCTCATCCCGCTCGTCGGCACCCTCGCCGCGGCGGTCGTCATCTCCCTGCTCTGCCTGTTCGCCTCGCCGGCCACGGCGCTCGCGGCCGCGATCTACTACCTCGTCTACATGCAGGTCGAGGCGTACGTCATCTCCCCGCGCATCATGTCGCGCGCGGTGCAGGTGCCGGGCGCCCTGGTGGTCATCGCCGCGGTCGCCGGTGGCACGATCGGCGGGGTCCTCGGGGCGCTCGTCGCCGTGCCGGTCGCCGCGTCGGTGATCATCATCGTGCAGAAGGTCATCTACCCCCGCCAGGAGCAGTCGTGAGCACGGTCGAGCCGGACCTGGCCGAGCACGTCGCGGCCCGCGATGCCTGGGCCCGCAGCGCGCGCGGCCCGCTCGCCCTGGTGAACGCGCAGCACGTCGACCGCCCGCAGCCCGTGTGGCCGGTCGCCGGGCAGTGGGCGCCGGCGCCCGGTGGTCTCACCGTCACCGCCGCGGCGGCGGACGGCGTCGTGGTCGACGGCGTCCCGGTGGACGGCACGGTGCTGGTCGCCGGTGACACCGCCGTCGTGCCGTCGACCGTCGCCTTCGCCGACGGTCTCGCCGGCACGGTGCACGGCTCCACGCTCCGCGTCTGGGACCCGGCCTCCGACGCGGTCTCCCGCTTCGCACGCATCGCGCGGTTCGCCCCGCGGCCGGGCGGGTGGGTCACGGCCGGCAGCTACGAACCCTGGTCCGGTCGGGAGGCACCCGGTCACCTGACCGACGCCGCCGGCGACCCCCTGCCCGTCGCCGGGACGATCGAGACCACGGTGGACGACGCTCCCGTGCGGCTCACCGCGGTGCGGTCCGCGCCGTTCCACGGCCGACCGCGCCTGCAGCTCATCCTGCAGGACACCACCAGCGCCCTGCCCGAGGGCGACCCGGGCAGCTCGTACTCGATGGGGCGCTTCCTGTACCTGCCCGAGCCCGACGGCGCGGCCGAGGTCGTGCTCGACTGGGACCGGCTCGTCCTGCCGCCCTGCGCGTTCTCGTACCAGTACGCCTGCCCGGTGCCCCCGGAGGAGAACCGCCTCCCGGTCGCACTCACCGCGGGGGAGCGGCACCCCGTCGACGAGCAGGGCGCCGTCCTGCACTGAGCGCCGCCGGTGCGGTCTGTTCGCCGGGTGTGGCGTTCCCAGCGCGGACGCTGCATAATGGGCGTGTCCGCAGGGACATCACAATCTGATACCGATGGTTCCGCTACCGGGACTCCGCACCACAGGTCGATGGGGAAGTCGCACCTGACGAAGCGGAGGAATCGTGAACGGAACGACGACAGGGGTGCTGTACGTGCACTCCTCACCACGCGCGCTCTGCCCGCACGTCGAATGGGCAGCCGGTCGCGCGATGAGCCGTGCCGTGAACTTCTCGTGGCTCGACCAGCCCGCACTCGACGGCTCCCGCCGGACGGAGTTCACCTGGACGGGCCAGGTCGGCACCGGTGCGGCGATCGCCTCTGCCCTGCGCGGGTGGGAACACCTGCGCTACGAGGTCACCGAGGAACCGACCGCGCAGTCCGACGGCGGGCGGTGGATGCACACGCCCGACCTCGGCGTCTTCTTCGCGCAGACCGACGTGTCCGGCAACATGGTCGTCCCCGAGGACCGTGTGCGCTACGCCATGGAGGTCGCCGGCAGCAACGCCCTCGAACTCCACCGCGAACTCCGTCTCGCCCTCGGGCAGGCCTGGGACGACGAGCTCGAGCCCTTCCGGCACGCCGCCGAGGGCAACCCCGTCGTCTGGCTGCACCGCGTCGGCTGACCCCTCCCGCGCCCTCCGCACCACTCGGACGCCGCCCGCTCCCTCCGGAGTCGGCGGCGTCCGTCGTCCCCGCGTGCGGCACGCCTGTCGTCGAGGAGCTGTGCCCTGGCCTCATTCAGGTCGCACGACGTGCCGCCTGCGGACGTCCCGGTCGCAGGACACGCCGTCGTCGCGGAACATGAGCGGCAGGTCGTGGGACCGGAACGGCCCGGGCACCGGCGGCCGATGGACGGGCGGCTCCCCGTGACGGACGGAGGCCCGCCCTGCGGACGCAGGACGGGCCTCCAGGCCGACGACGGGCCGGCGACGCCGGATCAGGACGTGCGGAACGCCACCACGGCGTTGTGTCCGCCGAACCCGAACGAGTTGCTCACCGCGAGCAGGTCTCCCGCGGGCAGCTCGCGCGGCGCGGTCGCGACGTCCATCACGATCTCCGGGTCCTGCTCGGTCAGGTTGATCGTCGGCGGCGCCACGCGCTGGTGCAGCGCCATGACCGTGAACGCGGCCTCGATCGCACCGGCACCGCCGAGCAGGTGCCCCGTCGACGCCTTGGTCGCCGAGACGACCACGTTGTCGAGGTGGTCGCCGAAGACGCGGCGCATCGCGTGGTACTCGGCCACGTCGCCGACCGGGGTCGAGGTGGCGTGGGCGTTGACGTGGACGACGTCCTCGCGGGCGGCGTCGGCGTGCTCGAGCGCCGTGATGACCGCGCGGGCGGCGGCGCTGCCCTCGGGGTCCGGCGCGGTGATGTGGAAGGCGTCCGAGGTGATCCCGGCACCGGCGACCTCGGCGTAGATCGTCGCGCCGCGGGCTTCCGCGTGCTCCTTCGACTCGAGGATGAGCGCTGCGGCGCCGTCGCCGAGCACGAAGCCGTCGCGCGTGACGTCGTACGGACGCGAGGCGGTCTCGGGGGAGTCGTTCCGTCGCGAGAGTGCCTGCATCGCGGCGAACGCGGCGAGGGGCAGCGGGTGCAGCGCGGCTTCGGCGCCACCGGTGATGACGATGTCGGCGTCGCCGTCGGCGATGTGGCGGTAGGCCTCGGCGAGCGACTCGGTGGACGAGGCGCAGGCGGAGAGGTAGGTGCGGGCACCGCCACGGGCGCCGAACTCCATCTCGATGGCGGCGGCCGGGCCGTTCGCCATGAGCATCGGCACGGTCATCGGCAGGACGCGACGGGGGCCCTTCTCGCGCAGGGTGTCCCACGCGTCGAGCAGGGTGTTGACGCCGCCGATGCCGGTGGCCCAGTCGACGATGAGCCGCTCGGGCACGACGGACTCGGCGTCGATGCCGGCGTCCGCCCACGCTTCACGAGCGGCGACGAGTGAGAGCTGCGACGACGGGTCCAGGCGCTTCGCCTCGGGACGCGTCAGCTGGTCGGTGAGGAAGCGGCGTGCCTGGCCGGCGAACTCGACGGGGATCTCGAGCGACGAGTAGCGCTCGTCCTCGATGCGGGTGATGCCGGACCCGCCGGCGAGCAGCGCGTCCCAGGTCTCCCGGGCGGTCGCGGCGAGGGGTGTGATCGCACCGATCCCGGTGACGACGACGGTCTTCTTGGTCATGGAACGACGTGTCTTTCGTGTGGACTGGTCGAGCGCCGGTGGACGCCCGTCCGTGTGGTCGAGCGCCGGTGGGCGCCCGCCCGGTGTGGTCGAGCGCCGGTGGGAGCTCCACCGCTGGTGGACGAGGTGAGCGCCGCGGCCCGCGGGATGTGCGCGGTCCGCGGCGCTCAGGAAGCTCGCGTCAGGCCTGGGCCTTGGTGATGTAGTCGACGGCGTCGCCCACGGTCTTGAGGTTCTTGACCTCTTCGTCCGGGATCTTCACGTCGAACTTCTCCTCGGCGTTCACGACGATGGTCATCATCGAGATGGAGTCGATGTCGAGGTCGTCGGTGAACGACTTGTCGGCTGCGACGGTGTCGGTCGCGATGCCGGTCTCGTCGTTGATCAGCTCGGCCAGGCCGGCGAGGACTTCTTCGTGGGACAGGGCCATGGTGGTTCTCCTTGAGGGGGGTGTCGTTTGACCGTGGACCAGCCTAGGGCACGAGTGGTACGGGTGCCCGGAGCCGAGCCGGTGTGGGGTTCAGGGGAGGACGACGACCTGCGCGCCGAACACGAGTCCGGCGCCGAAGCCGATCTGCAGGGCGAGGCCGCCCGACAGGTCCGGGTGCTCCTCGAGCAGGCGGTGCGTGGCGAGCGGGATGCTCGCGGCGGAGGTGTTGCCGGTCGTGGTGATGTCGCGGGCGATCGTCACCGTGTCGGGCAGACCGAGCTGCTTGGCGAACTCGTCGATGATCCGGATGTTCGCCTGGTGCGGCACGAAGGCCGCGAGGTCCTCCGGACGGACCCCGGCGGCCTCGATGGCCTGGCGCGCGACCTTGACCATCTCCCAGACCGCCCAGCGGAAGACCGTCTGCCCGGCCTGCCGCATGGTCGGTCGGGGTGCGCCCGCGGCCCACTCGTTGTAGGTCGCGGTCATGCCGATCGCGTCCCACTTCGAGCCGTCCGAGCCCCAGATCGACGGGCCGATGCCCGGCTGGTCGCTCGGGCCGACGACCGCCGCGCCCGCACCGTCGCCGAGCAGGAACGAGATCGACCGGTCGGTCGGGTCGACGACGTCGCTCAGCTTCTCGGCGCCGACGACGAGCACGTGGTCGGCGAGGCCGGACTTGATGAAGGAGTCCGCCTGGGCGATGCCGTAGGCGTAGCCGGCGCACGCGGCGCTCACGTCGTAGGCGGCTGCGGGCGTCGCGCCGATGCGCTCGGCGAGCAGGGACGCCATCGACGGGGTGGCGACGGTGTGCGTCACGGTGCTGACGAGGACGACGCCGATCTGCGACGGCTCGATGCCGGCCTTCTGGATGGCCTCGCGCGCCGCGGCCTCGGCGAGGTCGACCGCCTCGACGTCGGCGCCGGCCCGCTTGCGGGTGATGATGCCGGTGCGCTGGCGGATCCACTCGTCGGACGAGTCGATGGGCCCGACCAGGTCGTCGTTCGGCACGACGTTCTCGCCGCGCGCGGCACCGAACGCCAGGATGCGGGTGAACTCGTGGCCGCGACGCTGCTGCAGCACCGGACGGGAGGCGCTGGGCACCGCCGTCCCGTCGGCTGCGGTGGACGGGGTGGTGCTGTCGGTCATGCGGTTGCGTCTGCTTCCTGGCCTGCGGTCTCGCTGTCGCGCTGCAGGAGCTCGATCGCGGCGGGCAGGTCCTCGGGGGTCTTGATGGCGACGGTGGGCGTCCCGCGCATGCCGCGCTTGGCGAGACCGACGAGGGCCCCGGCCGGCGCGAGCTCGATGACACCGGTGACGCCGGCGGCGGTGAACGACTCCATCACGGCGTCCCAGTGCACGGGGTTCGCGATCTGCTGCACCACGAGGTCGACGAAGCGGCGCCCGTCGTCCACGCGGGAGCCGTCGGCGTTGGTCCAGATCGGCAGGGTGGGGTCCTGCGTGGCGATCGCGGCGGCGGCGGGGGCGACGCGTTCGACCGCGGGTGCCATGAAACGGGTGTGGAACGCACCGGCCACCGCGAGCGGGATCACCCTGGCCCGCGCGGGCGGGTCGGCGGCCAGCGCGGCGATGCCCTCGGTGGGCCCGGCGACGACGGTCTGCCCGCCGCCGTTGTGGTTCGCGGGCACGAGACCGTGCTGCGTGAGCGCTTCGGCGACCGCATCGGCGTCGCCACCGAGGACGGCCGCCATCGATGTCGGCTCGAGCGCGGCGGCGTCCGCCATCGCCCGGCCGCGTGCGGCGACGAGGGAGACGGCGTCGGTCGGCTCGAGGACACCGGCGACGGCCGCGGCGGTGAACTCGCCGACGGAGTGCCCGGCGACCCCGCCGACCAGGGCACGACGGCCGTCGGCGAGCAGGGCGTCGGCGGTGACGAGCCCGGCAGCCACGATGAGCGGCTGCGCGAGGGCGGTGTCCTTGATGGTGTCCGCGTCGGAGTTCGTGCCGTGCTCGACGAGGTCGACGCCGATCGCCTCGGACCACGCTCCGACGCGGTCACGGACGGCAGAGTCCTCGAGCCAGGGGGCGAGGAAGCCGGGGGTCTGGGAGCCCTGTCCGGGCGCGACGACGACGATCACCGGTCAATCCTCGTCGCCGCGCCGCTGTCGGCCCGTGTGGACATCCGACAGCGATCCGGCGGGGACGTTGTGCGATCCCTACCGTCGGGTCAGCGACGCGGCGGCAGGCGCCGTCGACCGGCGTTCGACTCGGACATCGCGCCGAGGATGAGCGCCGACTGCACGATCAGGGCGTCACGCGCGTGGGTGGCGTCCCACCCGATGACGTCGGCGACGCGGCGGAGCCGGTAGCGCACGGTGTTCGGGTGCACGAACAGCTCGCGCGCCGTCGCCTCGAGCGACCGGCCGGTGTCGAGGTAGCACCAGAGCGTCTGCAGGAGCTCGGTCGACTGGTCCTTGAGGGGGACGTAGATGCGCTGCACCAGTGCCGACCGAGCGAGCGGGTCACCCGCCAGGGCCCGCTCCGGCAGCAGGTCGTCGGCGAGTGCCGGACGGGGAGCACCGCGCCACGCCCGTGCGACGGCGAACCCGGCGAGGGCGCCCTTCGCGCTGGTCGAGGCGTCGACGACCCCGGGGACCTCGTTGCCGAGCACCAGGTGCCCCTCGCCGAACGACGGTTCGAGGGCCTGGGCGATGGCGGTGAAGGACACCGGCTCCTCGCCCTCGGGGACGTCGTCACGCGGGGTGGCCCGCCCGATGACGACCACGAGCCGAGAGCCCTGCACGCCGATGAGCACGTCGGCGTCCATGTGGCGCGCGGTGCGGCGGATCTGGTCGACCTCGAGCTGCTTCGGTGCGTTCCCGACGAGCACCGCGACCTCGCCGTGGCCGTGCCAGCCGAGCGCGGCGATGCGGGAGGGCAGCTCGTCGTCGTACTCGCCCGACAGGATCGAGTCGACGACCAGTGCCTCGAGCCGGGCGTCCCACAGGCCGCGGGCCTCGGCGGCGCGGGCGTAGACGTCGGCCGCTGCGAAGGCGATGTCCCGCGAGTACTTCAGGATCGCTTCCTGGAGCATCTCGTCGTCCTTCGCGCGCTCCTCGACCACGGTCACCACGACGCGGATGAGCTGCAGCGTCTGCTGCAGGCTCACCGAACGCAGGAGCTCGCGCGGGGCGGACCCGAAGACGTCGGCGGCGGCGATCCAGGGGGTCGACGCGGTGCCCTCGAGCCAGGAGATGAACGAGGTGATCCCCGCCTGGGCGACGAGGCCCACGGCGGACCGCCGCCCCGGGGGCATCTCGCTGTACCAGGGCAGGGTGTCCTCGAGCCGCTTGATCGTGGCGGTCGAGAGTTCGCCCGACACCTGCCGGAGCCAGGAGAGCGCGCGTTCGCGGTCCCTCTCCTGGCCCACGGCAGCGTCGGTGCGGGGTGTGCTCACCAGCGGATCAGGCCTCTCCGCCCGCGCTGCCGGTCGTGCCGGCGTTGACGTCGTGCAGGCGGTACTTGTCGATCGCCTGCTGGACGACGGCGTGGTCGACCTTGCCCTGCTTCGCGAGCTGCTGCAGCGTGCGCACCACGACGGACGGACCGTCGATGTGGAAGAAGCGGCGTGCCGCCGGACGGGTGTCCGAGAAGCCGAAGCCGTCGGCACCGAGCGTCGCGAAGTCGGTCGGGACGAACGGACGGATCTGCTCCTGCACGGCGTGCATGAAGTCGCTCACCGCCACGACCGGCCCCTCGGTGCCGAGCAGGCGCTCGGTCACGTACGGGGTGCGCGGCTGCTCGTTCGGGTTGAGGAACGCCTGCTGCTCGGCGTCGAGACCGTCACGGGTGAGTTCGCCCCAGCTCGTGACGCTCCAGACGTCGGCGGACACGCCCCAGTCCTCGGCGAGGAGCTGCTGCGCCTCGAGGATCCACGGCACCGCCACGCCGGACGCGAGCAGCTGGGCCTTCGGGCCGTCGTGCTCGCTCGGCTTGAGCAGGTACATGCCCTTGACGATGCCCTCGACGTCGACGCCCTCGGGCTCGGCGGGCTGCACGAGCGGCTCGTTGTAGACCGTCAGGTAGTACATGACGTTCGGGTCGTCGTGGGACGGCGAGCCGTCCTCGTTCGTCCCGTACATGCGCTCGAGGCCGGACCGGACGATGTGCCCGATCTCGTAGCCGTAGGCCGGGTCGTAGGACACGACCGCCGGGTTCGTCGCCGCGAGGAGCGGCGAGTGACCGTCGGCGTGCTGCAGGCCCTCGCCGGTCAGCGTGGTGCGCCCTGCGGTGGCACCGATCATGAAGCCGCGGACCATCTGGTCTCCGGCGGCCCAGATCGCGTCGCCGGTGCGCTGGAACCCGAACTGCGAGTAGAAGACGTAGACCGGGATGAGCGGTTCGCCCTGCGTCGAGTACGAGGACCCGACGGCGGTGAAGGCCGCGAGGGCGCCCGCCTCGTTGATGCCGACGTGGATGATCTGGCCCTGCGGGCTCTCCTTGTAGGCCAGGAGCAGCTCGCGGTCGACCGACGTGTAGTGCTGGCCGTTCGGGTTGTAGATCTTCGCGGTCGGGAAGTACGCGTCCATGCCGAACGTGCGCGCCTCGTCCGGGATGATCGGCACCACGCGGTTGCCGAAGTCCGGGGAGCGGAGCAGGTCCTTCAGCAGGCGGGCGAACGCCATGGTCGTGGCGACCTCCTGCTTGCCGGAGCCCTTCTTCACGACCTGGTACTTCGACTCCTCCGGCAGCGTGAACTGCGTGTACTTCGTCCGACGCTCCGGCACGTACCCGCCGAGCTCGCGGCGACGCTCGTGCATGTACTGGATCGCCTCGTCGTCGTGACCGGGGTGGTAGTACGGCGGGGTGTAGGGGTCCTCGTCGAGCTGTGCGTCGGAGATCGGGATGCGCATCTCGTCGCGGAACTGCTTGAGGTTGTCGAGCGTGAGCTTCTTCATCTGGTGGGTCGCGTTGCGCCCCTCGAAGCTCGGGCCGAGGCCGTAGCCCTTGACCGTCTTCGCCAGGATGACCGTCGGCTGGCCCTTGTGCTCGGTCGCGGCCTTGAACGCGGCGTAGACCTTGCGGTAGTCGTGCCCGCCGCGCTTGAGGTTCCAGATCTGGTCGTCCGTGTAGCCCTCGACGAGCTCGAGCGCCTTCGGGTCGCGCCCGAAGAAGTTCTCGCGGACGTAGGCGCCGTTCTCGGCCTTGTACGTCTGGTAGTCGCCGTCCGGCGTCGCGTTCATCAGGTTGAGGAGCGCGCCCTCGGTGTCGCGGGCGAGCAGGTCGTCCCACTCGCGGCCCCAGACGACCTTGATGACGTTCCAGCCCGCGCCGCGGAAGAACGCCTCGAGCTCCTGGATGATCTTGCCGTTGCCGCGGACGGGTCCGTCGAGGCGCTGGAGGTTGCAGTTGATGACGAAGTTCAGGTTGTCGAGCCCGTCGTTCGCCGCGACCTGCAGCTGCCCGCGCGACTCGACCTCGTCCATCTCGCCGTCGCCGAGGAACGCCCAGACCTGCTGGTCGGAGGCGTCCTTGATGCCGCGGTTGGACAGGTACTTGGCCTGCTGGGCCTGGTAGATCGCGTTGATCGGGCCGATGCCCATCGACACGGTCGGGAACTGCCAGAAGTGCGGCATGAGGCGCGGGTGCGGGTAGGACGACAGTCCACCGCCCGCGTGCGACTTCTCCTGGCGGAAGCCGTCGAGCTGGTCCTCGCTGAGGCGGCCCTCCATGTAGGCGCGGGCGTACATGCCGGGGGAGGCGTGGCCCTGGAAGAAGACCTGGTCACCGCCGGACGGGTGGTCCTGCGCGCGGAAGAAGTGGTTGTAGCCGACCTCGTACATCGCGGCGCTCGACGCGTACGTCGAGATGTGCCCACCGACCGCGACGCCGGGGCGCTGGGCGCGGTGCACCGTGATCGCGGCGTTCCACCGGATCCACCGGCGGTAGCGGCGCTCGAGTTCCTCGTCACCGGGGAACTCCGGCTCGTCCTCGGGCGCGATCGTGTTGACGTAGTCGGTCGTCGGGACCATCGGCACGCCGAGGTGCAGCTCGTTCGAGCGCTTCAGCAGGCTCTGCATGATCTCGCGGGCCCGCTGGTGGCCGTGCGTCGCGACGAGTCCGTCGAGCGACTCACGCCACTCTGCGGTCTCCTCCGGGTCCTGGTCGGTCCCTGCGGTGCTGCGCGGGTCCTGGTCGTTCACCGTCACCCTTGACCTCGTTCGTTCTCGTGGTGGTGGACATGGGGGCCACCGATGGTCGGGTCACGACCGGTCGGAGCCCACACCACCTTAGGCCCCACGACCGACGCCTTCGCTGATGGTGTCGTGCAGGTGGTACTTGCGTCCTGGTGCGGTCGGCGTACGATTGCCGATCGTGCACGGACGACCCGCACGTGCGCACGCGACACGGGCACACCCCACGCCCGAGGAAGAAGCAGCGCACCGATGGCCCTGGAGATCGGCTCCCTCGCGCCGGACTTCGAGCTCCCGAACCAGTTCGGCGAGCACGTCCGCCTCAGCGACTTCCGTGGCGTCCGCCCGGTCGCCCTCGTCTTCTTCCCGCTGGCGTTCTCGTCCGGCTGCACGAACGAGCTCTGCACCCTGCAGGACAACATCGCGATGTTCGAGGACCAGCGGGTCGAGCTGATCGGCATCTCCGTCGACTCGAAGGCCACGCTCCGCTCGTTCGCCGAGACGCACGGCTACGACTTCGAGCTGCTCGCCGACTTCTGGCCGCACGGCGCGGTGTCGAAGGAGTACGGCGTGTTCCTCGACAAGAAGGGCTTCGCGACCCGCGCGACGTTCGTCATCGACGTGCACGGTCGCATCAAGGCGTCGATCATCACCGAGCCCGGGCTGCAGCGCGACGTCGCCGAGTACCGCGAGGCGCTCGACCGTCTCGCCGCGTGCACCGCGCCGGTCCCGGTCGCCTGACCGTCCCCGCGAGCCCCTACGCACCCTGGCCGGTGACCGACGCGGCCGCCGCGTGGTCGCTCCGATGCACCACGGTGCCCACCGGCAGCGGGCCCGTGGTGGTGCACCACCGTCCCGGTGCCGACCCGGTGCTGCTGCTCCACGGCGTGGCGGGGTCGTGGACGACCTGGACGCCGTTGCTGGCCGCCGCCGGTGGTGTCGGCGCGCGGGGTCTCGTGCTCGTCGACCTGCCCGGGTGGGGGTCCTCGCCGGCGCCCGCGGGGCCGTTCACCGTGGACGACGGCGTCCGCGTGCTGCTGGAGGTCCTCGACGCCCTCGCCGTGGGGTCGGTCGACGTCGTCGGGCACTCGATGGGCGCGTTCGTCGCGCTCCACCTCGCCGTGGTCGCTCCCGAGCGCGTCGGGTCGCTCGGGCTCGTGTCGGGCACGACGACCGCGACCGTGCGGGCCTCCGGCCGACCCTGGCGTGCGCTCGCGTCCCTCCCCGCGTTCACGCTGCTGCGGGCCGGGCTCCTCGTGACGGGTCGTCGGGCGAGGGCGATCCTCCGTGGCACCGCCCGCGTCGGACTCCTGCCGCTCGTCGCCGCACCCGTGTTCGCGCACGTCCGTCGACTGGACCCGAGTGTCCTCGACGCCTTCGTCGACGAGTTCCGGCCCGAGCGCTTCACGGCTGCCGCCCGGGACGCCGCCGGCTACGACGTCGACCGCTGGCGCTCGGTCGGCTGCCCGGTGACTGCGGTGCTCGGCCGCGGGGACGTCTTCGCCCGGGTGTCCGACCTCGACGACCTGCGCGGCCTGGTGCCGGGAGCCCGGACGGCCGTGCTCGACGACTGCGGGCACTTCGCACACGTCGAGCACCCCGGTGCCGTGGCGGCGTTCCTCGGACTCACCTCCGCACCGGCCTGACGGGTCGGGCCGTTCCGCAGCGGTCGTCCGACGGCGCCGCGCCCCCAGCGCGGCCGTGCGAGCGCGGCCCTGCTCAGCCCGCCACCGCCCCGGCGGGGAACGTCTCCGCGATGCGGGACCGCACCTCGGTCACCACCGCGCGTCGCATCGCCGGCGAGAACAGCGCGTGGTCGCCGTCCGGGACCTCCACGACCGAGACCTTCGCACCCCAGCGGCGGACGGCGCGACGGCCGCCGTACCGCTCGAAGCGTTCGATGTCCTCCGGCGCCGCGACCACGACGACGTCAGTGCCGTGCTCGACGATCGGGCCGAGGTGGCCGACGACGCCGCCGAGCGCCCCGCGGCGGGCGATCGCGTCGCGGACCCGCGCCGGGACGAGGCGGTTGTAGGGAGCGCGGAGTGCGCGACGGAGCCGGGATGCGTCGGCCACCGCCTGCGCGGACCCGGCGTACGAGCCCGGAGCCGCGGGCGTGCGGCGGTAGTCGTTCGGACTGATCTCCACCACGAGCCGCGGGTGCTCGTCGACCGCGCGGCCGGCGAGCCACGCACCGGCGCACATGCCGACGATGGCGAGCCGCTCGGAGGGGACCCGCAACGCCGCGACCACCTCGTGCTGGTCGTCGACCCACTCCTGCGCGAACAGGAAGGCGTCCTCGTCGGCGCGCACGTCCGAGCTCTCCCCGGTACCCCGCCGGTCGACGCGCACGACGCGGGCGCCGTCACGGGCCAGCGTCCGCGCGAGGGCGACCTGGTAGTCGACGGCGCCGGTCCGGTGCTCGGCGCCGCCGTTGTGGAGCAGCACCACCGGGGCGTCCTCGTCCTGGGCGGAGGACACGGTCTCGACGGCGAAGAGCCCGTCCGGGCCGATGCGGAGCACCCGCTCGGACACGCGGTCGTCGACGTCCAGCACCTCGTCGAGCGCGGGCGGGGTCGTCGGAGCAGCGGTGGCGGGTGCCCAGGCGTCCAGCCGACCGACCACGGCGTCGACGGCGTCCGCCGGGATCCGGGCGTCGATGCTCGTGCCGTCGAGGAGCTCGGCGGTGCCGTCCACCTCGAGGACCTCGACCGGGCCGAGTCCGCGCGGCGGGACGGCACCAGGGCGGACGACGGCGACCGTCGTCGCGGAGCGTGGCGCGTACGCCAGGGCGCCGACGACGGCGGTCTCGGCGGGTCCGAGGTCGATGCCCACGAGCGACTCGACCCCGTCCACGATCCGGTCGGGGCCGATCGTGATCGTCGCGAGCGCCCGCTGCCGTCGCAGCCAGGCACGTCCGGACGCCGGGGCGTCCCAGACGACCAGGGCGTCGTCGTCACCGACGGCGGCGGCCGCGACCAGGGCTGCCGAGGCGAGACCCACGAACGCGATGCGCTCGACCCCCGACCGGCGCAGCACCGCCGCGGCGGCGCGAGCGGACCGCACCTGCGCGTCGGGGTCGCCGTCGTCCGCGGAGTCCCCACGTCCGGACGGGTCGTAGCGCACCGAGGCCACGCCACGGGCCTCCAGGCCGTCCGCCAGCAGCCGCAGCGTGCGGTAGGCGATGACGCCCTCCTGCCCGAGCGGCGGGCAGAGGACCACGCCGGCGCGTGCGGTCGGCGGGAGCTGCACGGCGAGGCGCAGCGCGGGCGACCCCGACCAGCCGTGGTGGGTGGTCACAGCGCCAGGGCGGCGCGGACGTCGGTCGTCCAGCGGTCCGGGTCGGTGCCGTGCGCGGCGAACAGGGCGATCGTGATGCGCTCGAGGCCGAACGCGGTGCAGGCGCTGTGGGCCACCTCGCCGTCGGCGGTGCGGAGACCGAACGACGTGCCGAAGTGGTCCTCGTGCAGGTTCGCCGACGAGATCGCCGTCGCCTCGTGCTCGGGCCCGTACACGGGGGTGACGAACTCGTACTTCAGCGACTGCTCGACCTGGTTCCGGGCGAGCATCTGGCCGACCCGACCGAAGAACGGGTCGTTCGCCGGGACGACGTCGATCGCCAGGCCGAAGGACTCGAGCAGGGCGCGCATGCCCGGGGTGCGGCCGTCGCGGTGCGCCTTCGCCGACTCGGGGGTGCCGACGTGCACGAACTCGTGCATGTGGAAGGCCTGCAGTCGCATCGGGTCGAGCGAGGGCTCGCGGCGGAACGAGTCGCCGACGATGTCGAACGTCCGACCACCGGCCGGCACCGTGTCGCCGATCAGCCCGTACAGCGGGTGGCAGACGGCCGGGGTCAGCATGAGGTCGGCGGGCTCGAGGAACGACTCCCAGCGCTCGCCGCGACCCCGGGCGGCCAGCAGTGCGCGGTGCGTCCGGTCGTCGCCGGTGAAGCCGGAGATCGACGCGGCGAGGTCCGGGAACGACGCGATGTAGTCCGTCCGCTCGAACGCGGCGAGCGGCTCGACCGGCGGGAAGCGCAGGACCTCGGCGTCGAGGTCGGCCTGGCTCCGCACGACGGCGGCGTCGACCGCGCCGTACACGCGCTCGAAGACGCCGGTGCGGCCGTAGAGCCCGGGGGAGCCGAGGTCGACGAGGACCCGGTCGGTGAGCAGACGTCCGCGCAGGTCGGCGCGCGCGGCGTCGAGGTCGGACGTGGTGGTGTGGTCGGTGATGGTCACAGGAGTGCTCCGCTCATGAGTGCCAGTGCGGCGTCGTTCTGCAGGAGCCGGTCGTTGCTCACCATGACGGCGGCTCCGTGGGCGTCCCGGAGGTGTCGGGCGATGCTCAGCGGCCCGGTCGCGGCGAACCCGGCGATGCCGACGATGCGCATCGCGGTCGTCACGATGTCGACGACCCGCTCCGATGCGGCGATCTTCAGGGCGTTGGCGGCGAGTGCGTACGCGGGGGAGCCGAGCACCGTCGCGTCGTCGGCGGACCGGTCGAAGCGCTCCGCGGCGTGGCGGACCGCGTCCGCGAGGGTCTGCAGCTCCACCAGGAGCTCGGCGAGCCGGAGGGCTCCCGGCGGGGTCGACCCGACCGCGGCCCGCGCCTGCTTCCGCACGGCCTGCCGGGCGCGGTCGGCGGCGCCGGCGGCGATGCCGGTCCAGACCGACGCCCACAGCACGTGCGAGACCGGCAGGACCGTCTGCGCCGAGATCGTCGCGTAGTCGTCGCGGAGCACCCGGTCCTCGTGGGTGTCGGCGTCGAGTACCCAGCCGTTGCTGCAGGTGCCGCGGAGACCGAGGGTGTCCCAGGTCGAGGTCTGCGTGAGGGTCGTGTCCTCGGGCAGGCAGACGACGAGACGCTGGTCCGAGGGCGCGGCGTCGGGGTCGCGACGGGCGGTGACGAACACCGCGTCGGCCTCGGTCGCGTAGGAGATGACGGGCGCCTCCTTGTGCAGGTGGATGCGACCAGCGGTGGAGACCTCGATGGCGCAGGTGCTCCGGCGCGCGTCGCCACCGATGCCCTTCTCGGTCGTCGAGGACGCCACGAGCGCTCCGGCCAGGACGGCCTCGGTCATCGCGGTGACACCGAGGCCGACGCCGCCGTGCCGCCAGAGCGCCATCGCCTGTCCGTGGTGCATCGCGAAGACCATCCCGGTCGCGGCGCACGCCCGCCCGAGGGCCGTGGCGATCGTCGAGAGCTCGGCGAGGGTGGCTCCCTCGCCGCCGAGTGCGGTCGGGACGGCGGCCGCCAGGAGGCCGTGCTCCTTCATCGCCGCGATCGCCTCGCGGGGCGGACGGGCGTCGCGGTCGACCTCGTCGGCGTGCCGGGCGGCGACCTCGGCGACGAGTGCGGCGCGGAGGGCGAAGCGGTCGACGGGCGTGGTCGCTCCGGTCGTGTCCGGGCCGACGGGGACCGACGGGTCGTCCAGGACGGGGGTGCTCACGCTGCTGCGTCCGCGGCGGCCGCGATCGACTCGATCGTGGCGAAGGTCGAGCGGTGCAGCACGGCGTCGGGGAACTCCACGTCGAGCTCGTTCTCCACCGCGAGCATCACGTTCACGGTGGCGTGCGAGGTCAGGCCGAGCGCGTACAGGTCGGCGATCGAGGCGATGTCGGACGCGTCGACGGTGAGGTGTCCGTGGTCGGCGAGGGCCCGTCGGACGGCCTGCTCGGCGCCGGGCGCGGCGAGGGCGACGGGGGCGGGTGCGGAGGTCGGGTCCTGGTGCATGCGAGCAACGATAGGGAGCATGCGGGCCCGGAAAACCGCCGTGCACGTGCGTGATCCCGCACGTGCGCCGCAAGGAACGCGGGACCGGGTCGGTCAGCGTCGGGACAGCGCCACGGCGGTCGCCAGCGCCAGCCCCCGTTCGTGTGACAACGACACCGCGACCGGTCCGCAGCCGACCGCCGCGGCGAGCTCGGCGGCGCGGCCGGAGAGCTCGACGACCGGGGCGCCGGCGGCGTCCAGCACCACCGCGACGTCCGTCGGGGGGACCGCGTCGCCCGGCGCGGGTCGCAGCAGCTTCAGCACGGCCTCCTTGCCGGCGAAGCGGGCGGCCAGACGCTCGGGGTCGTCACCGCAGTCGGCGCGCTCGCGGTCGGTGAACACCCGCGACAGGTAGCGCTCGCCGTGTGCGGCGATGCCCGCGACGACGTCCTCGACCGCCGCGAGGTCGGTACCGGTCCGGATCGTCGTCACGGGTGCAGCGTACGGCTCGCAGCCACGCGGTGGCACGACGTCGTCGCCGCGTGGCCGCGAGCCGCCCCCGACCCCGGTGCCGACCCCCGTCAGCGGTACTGCGGCGGCCAGTCGAACGGCGCCGGCAGGTGCGGCACCTCTCCGATCGTGGTGACGACGAGCACGACCTCGCGACGGTTCGTCAACGCGATCGACCGCGGGTTGCCGAGGTACCGGTGTCCGTCGACCCAGGTCGTCAGCTCCCCGTGCAGCCCGCCGACGTGCCCCGCGCCGAGCGAGACGTCCCACTCGTCGAAGAACTGCCCGAGTGTGAACGTCTGCCGGGTCGGCGACTCGACGTGCAGGATGCCGGAGGTGTCGTGGGTGTGGAGCTCGGCGGCGAACCGCTCCCGCGACGAGTGCCCGACGTCGCCCGGGACCGTCACCGGTGTCGAGCCTTCCAGGATCGTCAGGTGCGTGTGCACGTGCTCGGCGAGCGGTTCGCCCCAGACGTTCCGCAGGCCCGCCGCTTCGGCGCGCGTCTGCAGGTCGGTCGGTGCCGGCCAGGGAGGCGCGGTACGGGTCGTCCCCGCCGCCGGCGCCGTGCAGAGGGCGAGCAGGAGGACGGCCACCGCCGCGACGAGCGTGACGACGACGCTCCGGGGCGCCGTCCGCGCACCGCCCGTCCGCGGGGCCCGGCCGGTTCGCGTGCCTGGCCGGCGGCTCACCACCGGTCGTGCACGGTGGCGCGGAACCACCGGTCGTAGAGCTCGTGCACCGTGCTGTCGAGGGCGCCGAGGTCGAGTGCGCTGCCGTCGACCAGGTCCGGTGCTCCGGCGTTCGAGCGGGCCTGCTCGGGGTTCCTGGCGCCCGGGATGGCGGCGGTGACTCCGTCCTGCGCGACGATCCACGCGAGCGCCGCCTGCGGGACCGAGATGCCCTCGGGCAGCGCCGCCGCGAACGCCCGGGCGGCCTGCACGCCGTCCGCGAAGTCGACGCCGCTGAACGTCTCGCCCTGGTCGAAGGCCTCGCCGTGACGGTTGTAGTTGCGGTGGTCGCCCTCGCTGAACGTGGTCTCGGTCGTGTACTTCCCGGAGAGCAGTCCCGATGCCAACGGCACGCGCGCGAGGATCCCGACCCCTGCCTCTCGTGCGGCCGGCAGCACGCGGTCCAGCGGCTTGAGCCGGAACGCGTTGAGGATGACCTGCACGCTCGCGACGTGCGGGCGGGCGATCGCTGTGAGCGCCTGGTCCGCGGTCTCGACGGAGACGCCGTACGCGGCGACCGACCCGTCGGCGACGAGGGCGTCGAGGGCGTCGTACACGGCGTCGTCCTCGAAGACCGCGGTCGGCGGGCAGTGCAGCTGCACGAGGTCGAGGGTGTCCTGCCGGAGGTTGCGCCGGGAGCGGTCGACCCATTCGCGGAAGTTGGCCGCGACGTAGTTCGCGGGGACCTGGTCGGCGCGTCGACCCATCTTGGTCGTCACGGTGAGCGGCACGTCGGGGTTGGCCTGTCGCCATGCCCCGATGAGCTGCTCGCTGCGACCGTCGCCGTACACGTCGGCGGTGTCGAAGAGGGTGACGCCGGACTCGACCGAGGCGTCCATCACGGCGGCGGCGTCCTGCTCGCTGACGGGACCCCAGTCACCGCCGAACTGCCAGGTGCCGAGGCCGACGACGGACACGGAGCGGCCGGTGCGGCCGAGGGTGCGACTCTGCATGCGGACGAGCGTAGTCACGGCAGCCGCGGACGTCCCGTGACGATCCCCGGGGCGCAGGGCCGGCTCAGGACTCGGTCGGTCGGGACTCCGTCGGGTACGGCTCGGTCGCGACCCCGCGACGGAGCAGTGCCCGTGCTGCGCGGGCGCGGGGGACGACCCAGAGCGCGGACCACGCGCCGATCCCGACCCAGAGCGCGACGAGCAACCCCGTCAGGAGCGGGCCGTGCTGGTCC
Organism: Curtobacterium sp. NPDC092190; assembly: GCF_044755625.1. NCBI lineage: Bacteria > Bacillati > Actinomycetota > Actinomycetes > Micrococcales > Microbacteriaceae > Curtobacterium > Curtobacterium sp. NPDC092190. The sequence goes on from NZ_JBIVRJ010000001.1 coordinate 239,441, forward strand.
GCCATCGAGAGCGTCATCGCGGTCCAGAGCACGCAGAGGACGATCTTGCCCCAACCGGCGCCCTCGCGGTCGGCCTGCGCCTGCAGCGCCGGGACCCACTCGTCGGCCGTGACCCCCGGCGGCACACGCTGTTCCGCGACCCATCGCTGCACGGCCGCCGATCGCTCGTAGCCGCCGGCGGCTCGCCAGGCCCGCAGCTGCGTCCGGACGCCGATGGCCGCACCGGCGATCCCCGCGGGCACACCGACCCCGACGAGCAGCGCCGTCGTGGTCGTCAGCCAGGACGACGCGACGAGCACCGCGAGCACCACGCCGAAGGCCGCGCCGGCCACGGCGCTGCCGAGGAGCCGCAGCCGCCCGGACTCGTCCACCACACCGACACCGTCCACGAGGACGACGCTACCCGCGACGGACGACCGTCCGCTGCGAGCGCGCGGGGTGCCCGGTGGGGCATGATCGACCGGTGTCCTCCCTGAACCCGACCGCCGTGTACCGCGCCGCCCGTGACGAACTGCTCGCGGTCCTCGACGAGCACGACACCGAGCGTGCCGAGGCCGCCCGACGTGCGTTCCGCTGGCCCGACCTCGGCCGGACCTTCAACTGGGCGACCGACTGGTTCGACGTGGTCGCCCGTGGGAACGACCGCGTGGCGCTGTGGATCGTCGACGAGGACGGCGGCTCGCGCACGACGTACGCCGAGATGGCCGCCCGCTCCGACCGGCTCGCGGTCCGCCTGGACCGGCTCGGGGTCCGGAAGGGCGACCACGTGCTCCTGATGCTCGGCAACCAGCTCGAGCTGTGGGAGACGATGCTGGCGGTGATGAAGCTCGGCGCGGTCATCCTGCCGACCTCGACCATGCTCGACACCGCCGACCTGCAGGACCGCATCGACCGCGGCGGCGTCGCGCACGTCGTCACGAACCACGGGGAGACGCCGAAGTTCGACGGGGTGACGGGTGCTCCGTCGCGCATCGTGGTCGGGGGAGCGGTCGACGGTTGGACGTCCTACCCGGACGACCTCGGTACCCCGGCGCCGGCGGACGAGGTGCGGCCCGTGGTCACCACGAGCACCGACGACCCCTGCCTGGTGTACTTCACGTCGGGCACCACCTCGCGGCCGAAGATGGTCGTGCACACGCAGGCGTCGTACCCGGTCGGCCACCTCAGCACGATGCACTGGCTCGGACTCCGGCCCGGCGACGTGCACCTGGCCATCAGTTCACCCGGGTGGGGCAAGCACGCCTGGAGCTGCTTCTTCGCGCCGTGGATCGCCGAGGCGACCGTCTTCGTGTACGACACGCCGCGCTTCGACCCGGCCGGGCTCCTCGCGCAGCTCGACGAGGCCGGCGTCGACACGTTCTGCGCGCCGCCGACCGCCTGGCGGATGCTCCTGCAGTCCGACCTCGGACCGAGGCCGCGCGCGCTGCGCGAGGTGGTGTCCGCGGGCGAGCCGCTCAACCCCGAGGTGATCGCCCGTGTCCAGGCGGCCTGGGGCCTGACGATCCGCGACGGCTACGGCCAGACCGAGACGACGGCGATCATCGGCAACGTGCCCGGTGGGGCGGTGACACCCGGGGCGATGGGTCGTCCGCTGCCCGGGGTGGCCGTGACGCTGCTCGACCCGCTGTCCGGGCGCGTCGGGGACGAGGGCGAGGTCTGCCTCGACCTGACCGAGCGGCCGACGAACCTGATGGCCGGGTACCTCGGCGACCCGGAGCGCACCGCCGACGCGATGCGAGACGGCTTCTTCCACACCGGCGACATCGCGGTCCGCGACGCGGACGGGCAGCTGACCTTCATCGGCCGGACCGACGACGTCTTCAAGTCCTCCGACTACAAGGTGTCGCCGTTCGAGGTCGAGAGCGCCCTGCTGCAGCACGACGCCGTGGCCGAGAGCGCCGTCGTCCCCGCACCGGACGACGCACGGCTGAACGTCGTGAAGGCCTACGTCACGCTCGCGGCCGGGTGGGAGCCGACGGCCGAGACCGCTCGTGCGGTGCTCGAGCACGCACGGGTCGCGCTCCCGGCGTACGCCCGGGTCCGCCGGGTCGAGTTCGGGCAGCTACCGAAGACGATCTCGGGCAAGATCCGACGGGTCGAGCTCCGCGAGCGAGAGGAGTCCGCGGCGTCGGGCGGTGTGTCGGTCGAGGGGGAGTGGCGGGACGACCAGTTCCCGGAGCTCCGATCGGTGGGACGGGCTCAGGCGACGCGGAAGAAGTCGCCGTAGGTCGGCTCGGGCGGGACGTCGCCGTGCGTGCGGTGGTGCACGAGGGCGTCGATCTCGTCGGGGTGCCGCAGGCCGCGGCGGTGCCACTCGTGGGGGTGGCGCTGGAGTTCGCGGAGGTCGTTCGCGGTGCGCACCGTGCTCACGCCCCGAGGGTGACGACGGTGACGGCAGCGGTGGCGACGGTCACGGCGACGATGCCGAGGCTGGTCGCCAGGGTGGCGAGGACCCGTCCACGGGCTGCCTCCCGGACCTCGGAGAACTGCGAGTGCGTCGCGTCGATGGTGCTCATGGCCGGCCCTTCCCGTGCTGTGGGTCGCCGCCGATCGGCGACTGGGGCCAGCTTGCTCCGATTTCTCTAGTTTGTCTAACTACCGAAGTGGATGCGTACGCATATCGGCCATCGCACCCGGGCGGGCGGCGCCGTCGGCCTCGTCCGCGGGTGAGTCGGCGCCCATCGCGTCGATCACCTCGGCGAAGAACGCCTGCATCTCGACCACCGTCTGCGGCGACAGCCGGTCCGCCGCGGCGATCATCCGGGCGTGCACGTCGGTGAGTTCGGACCGGACCTCGTCGTCGCTGTGCACGGTCGCGACCAGCAGGGCGCCGCGGCCGTCCGCCGGGTCCGGCCGGCGTTCGGCGTGCCCGCTGGAGACGAGCCGCTTGACGACGGCCGTGGTCGACGCCGACGTGATCCCCAGGTGCGCGGTCAGGTCGCCCGGCCGCACCGCGCGGCCCTGCTCCGCGGCGCGCAGCAGGAAGCGGACCGCCTCCATGTCGGTCGCGTTCATCCCCATCGACCGGCGCTTGCGCTCGCGCATCGCGACCTCGGCGGCGCGGTAGCGCCGCATCGCGGTGAGCAGTTCGACACCGGTCCTCGCCGGCCGGTCCGGGTACCAGTACCCGGACGTCCCGTGCGTGCCGTCCTCGGTCATCGCAGCCTCCTCACCTCGTCCGCCCGACAGTACCGAGCCGGTCCGGGCGCGCGGGGAGCAGCGGGGTACGTGACGAGGGTCGGCGACCCGTGTCACCGGTCGCGACGCTCACGACCGGACCACGCGTCGGACGGGAGGCGCGAGGCGGGTCGGGCACGGGCCTCCCGTCCGGCACGCACCGGCTCACTGCCGCGGAGCGGCTCGTCCCGCAGCGGTCTCGTCCCGACGCGCGGACGAGGACCGGGTGCGGCGGCCGATCCGTGACCCGAACACAGACCGGCCGCCCGTGCCGTGGTGCCTGACCCGCACCACGACGTCTCGATTGAACACGATCCTGCTGTGAGCGCAAGCCCACAGCCGCTGCGCGCACTGCGTGCAGCCGACGTCCAGACACGCGGTCGCCGGGGCGCGCCGGAGATCGCGCGTCCGGACCGAGGAGGCCCGAGCGCCGTAGGCTCCGTGAGGAGAACTCGTCACGGGAGACGGAAGGCCGGCATGACCAGCACCACCACCAGCAGCCACCCCGCACCCGGCGCCGCACACGGCGCCCGGACGACCCAGGCCACCGCCTCCGTCGCCGCGATCCTCGCCGAGTCCGCGGCGCGGTTCCCGGACGACGTCGCGGTCGTCGTGGGGGACCAGCGGACCACGTACGCCGAGCTGTGGCAGCAGACCCTCGCCTACGCCGGCGGCCTCCGCGCGCGCGGTGTGCGTGAGGGCGACCGCGTCGCGATGCTCGTGCCGAACGTCGCCGACTTCCCGCGCGTCTACTACGCCGTCCTCGCGCTCGGCGCGGTGGTCGTGCCGGTGCACGCGCTGCTCAAGCGCGGGGAGATCGAGTTCGTGCTCCGCGACAGCGACGCCCGACTGCTCGTCTGCGCGGCCCCCCTGCTCGGCGAGGGTGGCGCCGGGGCGGCAGCCGCCGGCGTCGACGTGCTCAGCGTGCTCGCCCCGGCGGACGCCGAGGGCGCTCCGGACCGACTCGAGACCGTCGCCGCGACGAGCGAACCGCTCGACACCTACGTCCCGCGCCACCCGTTCGACACCGCCACGATCCTGTACACGAGCGGGACGACCGGGAAGCCGAAGGGCGCCGAGGGCTCCCACTTCGCCCTGCTCGAACAGGTCAACACGTGCCTGCTCACGACCTTCGACATGCGTCGGGGTGACGTCCTGCTCGGTGCGCTGCCGCTCTTCCACACCTTCGGGCAGACCTGCACCATGAACACCGGGTTCCGCGCCGGCGCGACGATCGTCATGCTGCCGAGGTTCGACGGCGACGCCGCACTCGCGGCCATGGTCGAGCACGACACGGCGATCTTCATGGGCGTCCCGACGATGTACATCGCGCTGCTCGACGCCGCGACCCGGTCCGAGGCTCGACCGCACCTGCGGTACGCGATCTCCGGCGGGGCATCGCTGCCGCTCGCCGTGCTCGAACGGTTCCAGCAGGTGTTCGACGCGCCGGTCCACGAGGGGTACGGGCTCACGGAGACCTCGCCGGTGGCGTCGTTCAACCACGTCGGGGCCACCCCGCGCCCGGGCACCATCGGGACGCCGATCTGGGGTGTCGACATCGAGATCGCCGACCCCGAGGTCACCGACCGCACCGTCCTGCTGCCGCGCGGCGAGATCGGCGAGCTGGTGATCCGCGGCCACAACCTGATGAACGGCTACCTGAACCGACCCGAGGCCACGGCCGAGGCGATCGTCGACGGGTGGTTCCGCACGGGCGACCTCGGGCGGAAGGACGACGACGGGTACCTCACCATCGTCGACCGCACGAAGGACATGATCATCCGCAACGGCTACAACGTGTACCCCCGGCAGGTGGAGGAGGTCCTCGCCGCCCACCCGGACGTCACGATGGCCGCCGTGTTCGGGATCCCGCACGAGGTGCACGGGCAGGAGGTCGCCGCGGCGGTCGTGCTCCGTCAGGGCGCCGAGGTGACCTCGGAGGAGCTGATCCGCTTCGTCGCCGACGAGATCGCCGTGTACAAGTACCCGCGGGTCGTGCACGTGGTGGACGCCCTGCCCCTGGGGCCGAGCGGGAAGGTGCTCAAGCGGGAGCTCGTCGAGCGGTTCGGCTGAGCGCCCCGCGGCGGGGTCGTCGGTCCGGAGCGCGGCTCGCGCTCCGGACCGGTCGCGATCGTGCTCGCGGCCGACCGTCGCCGACGTCAGCGGGCGCGTGGACCGGGCGCCGCCCGGCGGCGGCGTTGCTCGTCAGCCGTGGCCACGACGAGGAACACCGCCCCGATCACCGCAGGACCGTGGACAGGGTGTTCCCACCGAGCGTCTAGGATCGACTCCAGGGGCCTTTAGCTCAGCTGGTAGAGCGCCACGTTTACACCGTGGATGTCGTCGGTTCGATCCCGGCAGGGCCCACCAGAAAAACCCAGTTCAGGCCCCACCATGCGGAAATAATGTGTGGCCGACGGGAGGAGAATCCGGGCAGCTGCCGGTGAGCTGCCGGTGTCTAACCTGGGAGCTGGGGGATTGAGGTGTGCGCGCCGCGGTTGACGCTGGGAGAAGCATGCACGCCGCTCGGCCCGCTTGAAGTGGTGCCTGAGATTGTGCCGCGATCGTGCCCTCCAATGACTGCACGCTGATGGCCTCTTCGCAGCGACGCTGTGCCAAGCCAGGGGTAGCGAAGAGTCGCCGAACTTGGAGTGTAAGTCGGGCGAGTACGTCGACAATCGAGTTCCATGACGGTGAGCCGCGTCATACAGGCGGTCTACTGGCTAGACCTTGGTCCAATCCCGGCCCTATCGAATTTCACCGTGCAAGCCGCGCTAAGGTCAGGTTCGACAGATGATGCATCGGAGCGGCGCCCCTTGCGTTGACCCTACAACCTCCAGAATCTAGGCATGCTCTCCCTCGTTCTCTCCATCTATGCGGCTTTGGTTGCGACCTTCGCGCTGCTGTTCAACTACTTCAAAGAGCCAGTGCCGCTTATGCACGTGATCCGTAACGATGTGTCGGCCGAGTACGGAAAGCCCTACTGGTCGCTGTATTTCCGTAACCTCGGGGCAGGGTCAGCGCGGCACGTCAAGGTACGAACTCGACAGGGCAAGGCCCGATGGACGCCCTGGACGAGCCTCGCTCCGGTCTTGGATGCCAAGAGTGAGGTCGGCCACAGGGTGCCACTTACTGAAGAGGAGTACGCCGCGTTAGCGTCGGAGCCAGCTCGTTCGTCTTGGCGAGTGCAGTTCCGCTGGACGCAAGGCCCCGTCTCCTTCGTTGGCCAGCGCCGGCTCACTGTTCGTCCCGACCACTACTGGACTCGTGAACAGTCAGACGCTTGGGGTTAGCTGCTGACCGCTGGCTTCTTCCTGCCGTGCCTGTCGGGACCGTGAACGGCGGCGTCCAATCTTGGCTCGCCAAAAACTGATCTAGTGGCAGTGTCATCGCCTTTACCATCTCGGGATGTTCGTGAATGTCTTTGATTCGGTGACCGATCATGTAAAGCGTCGGCACCTTGGTATCAGGCCAAGCGATGTCGCGACGCACTGCCACGAGAAGATCAGCCATGAGTCGCATCGTCACCAAGTTCGGCGGATTCAAGTTGGCTGAAGTGCGCCACCGGTAAAATGTCTCGATCACTTCGTCCGAACCCCAAACCGTCACGAAGCCCTGAAAGTTCGTAATGACGTCTTCCATACCGGCCAGAGCGGCCGCGCTCCGATTCGGAGTGAGAAGGTCGTTTAGCGTTGTGAGGAAGGGCTGATACAGCTCGAACTTTTTCTGCGCTGTGCGCTCCTCAAGCGCTCTAAGACGTGCAGCCTCCGCCTCTGCGTGTTGCGCTCTGCCCGCGGCCCGCGACGCCAGAATGCTGGAGATCACGGCGACGGCGACGGGGACGGCAAGGGTGACGATTTGCAGCCATAGAGGAAGTGTCATGCGTGGGAGTCTTGCATCGACCGCCGTCGATCGGCATCACGACCGCGCCGTCCGGGGCGCCGGTAGGCCTCTGGTCGATCAGGTCAGCAGCAGGTTTGCCATCGCGCTGTCTTCCCCAGTGAAGAAGAGCCTCTAGGTCCACCGAACACCCCTCAAAGCAAGCACCCTCAGTCCAGTGGCTGAGGGTGCTTGTATTGAGGGGACTTACGAAAAGATCGGGCATGCTCGAGGATCTACGCGTACCTGTCGTTAGTCGCCGTCCGGATCAGCGCCTACGACCTCACCTACGACGTGCAGTAACAGCAGCGGCAACTCCAAAACCGAGGCCAGCTAGACCGACCAGCATTCCTCCGTTGTAAATCAATCCTGCAGCGAAGTTAACGCCCCCACCGGGAGGACTCAGTATGGTCCATACAGAGCCGATTGCAGTTGCAACGAAACCGACCGCAAGAAGAACGATTGCAGCAACGACTACCCCTGGCATTCTCATCAGTTATTACGTCCGTTTCCCTTATAGAAGGCCCAGCCAGCGCCACGAACAGCGGTGTAGTAGCCACCAGCGACACCAGCACAAGAGTTTCGCGTAGCACCCTTGGGGTAAGCCTTGTTGCAAGCATACGTAAGGTTACCGAGGAACGCGACGTCGCAGGTCAGGCGGTTAATCTTTTTCTTATTGCCATAGCAGATGTCGTGGGCGTCGCAAGCGGGCCTGAACTTCGCCTTACCCCACGTGTCGGGCGAATAGCTACAACCGTTGGGTGCAGCGAAAGTGGTCATCTCCCCACTCGCGGTCGGCTCGGGGTCGGTGGCGTCAGGAACGTCCTCCCCCTCGTTCGCGACTCGGAACGACCAATCTGCGGTCTGAATATCGCCTCGTTCGTCCCATGCGGTGGCAGCCGAAACTTTCGCCTTCCATGAGTAGGAGTGCCCTCGGGGAAGGTCGTAAAGGCCGAGCGGGACGTTACCAGTAGTGGTCGCCTGCGTGACGCCGGTTGTCAGGTCGCGGAGCTCATAAGCGATCGCAGCATCGCCAGGTAGGAGCCCTGACTGGGGAAGCGGGTAAAGGGAAACCACTTCCGGGTTCACCACTGCCCCGTTCGCAAGACTTGGCTGTAATGCCTCGTTCTGCCACTGACCAACCCCAAATTCGTAGGCCACGGAGGGCGCCAACCCCGTGCTGCTGGACAGTTCTGCACGCAGCTTCACTAGCCCAGACAAGGGTGGAGTCGTGAAGGTGAACGAGGACGTCGTAGTGTCATTCAGTGAATAAGACTCGAGCGGAAGGTCGTTCAGGTACACGTCGACCGTTTGCCCAGCCTCGACTGCAGCAGGCGCGCTTACAGTGCAAGACGCCGCAATATCATCGCTTCCCGTGGTAGCGGTCCATGTTCCAGCCCCGAACGGAGCGGCGCAAGTCAGACGAGGGGCTTGAGGATTGCTGTACCAGCCTTGGACGTCGAAAACGTAGTCGGTCGGGTCAGCGACACTGTTGATTGCGACCTTGCCGTTCGCGCCGAGCGGTACCGTAATGGTGTTCGTGCGGATCGTAGTCTCGTCGAAATTGATCGACGTCGTGTTCGGGCGGGTTGTGCCGTCTGCCCACACCGTCGCATTGCCGGCACCAGCGGTCGACTTCAGCGAGGTGAGCGAGAGGACAACGGCCTTGATACCAGAGCCCATGACGGGGACGCCTGCTTTGCCGGCGATCTGGATGGAACGGGTTTCGTTCTTTCCCATGACTGTGTTGCCGCTGGAGCGGGTGTCGTACGCACGGCCAGCACCGGGAGTGAAGACGGCGCCTCCCTTCCCAGCGGCGGTGAAGTAACCCTGGGTGTCGACGACGAGGTCGGTGGTGCTGTTGTTGTTGTAGATGGTGATCTTGCCGTCAGCGGAGAGCTTGACCTGCGCCTGCATCGAGGTCGGCACGTTGCCGGCGTAGTTGAAGGAGTTCGACGGACGGGTGTCGCCCGTGGCGTACGGGGTGAGGTACCCGACGGAGGCGGTGCGGTTGACGGCGATCATGTTGATGATCGCGCCGGAAGCACCCTTCGGGATGCCGCCGCGTCCGGAGACCTGCAGGTCGACACGCTCGCCGGCGCCGATGGTCTGCTGTGGGAAGCCGAGCCCGGAGCGGGTGTCAGCGATGCGCGAGCCGTTCAGCGGGACGAAGCCGCCGGCGGCAGTACCGTCGTCGCTGGCGGTGTAGTAGCCCTGCACGTCGAGGATGAGCCGGATGCTGGTCTCGGCCTGCACCTGAATCGTGCCGTCGGGATTCACCGCGAGGACAGCGGAGAACGAGGTGTTTTGCTCGCTCTCACCACCGTAGATACCCATGAGCGTCGTCTTCGCGGCTGCGTTCGGGCGCCCGTAGAGGATGCCCTGATGCGAGATGCTCGCCGCGGTCGCAACGACGGATACAGCTCCAACGGAACCGTCGTCCGGGACGCCGTTCTTGCCGGTCACCTGGACGGTGCGCCAGCCCTTGGCAGGCATCGGGGTGTCGAAGCCGCCGATGTTTCTCCCCGTGTCGAGGAAGCGTCCGGTTGCCGGGACGAATACGCCGCCGGTTCCGGTGTCGTTGAGGGCTTGCGCTGGCGTTGCGACCAGCAGCGAGCCAAGGATTGCGAGCGCGCTCAGGGTTGCGGCAGCGATGCTGCGCTTCCTCTGGCGCGGCCTGTGCAGCAGCGTGCGCACGAGACCCCCTAGGTCAGCTGACAGCACGGGTTGCCGTCAGTTCGCGAAGGCTAGAAGAAGTCTGAATACCGGCACAGGTCCCCCGAAGAGGGGCTCGCCAGAAAAATCCCAGTTCAGAGGTAATAGTTCCGGAATGGGCTGAGCGTTCTCTCAGTCTATGTCAACCTGCGAGCTGATGATCCCAGCCAGTCGGCTAGCGCCAAATGGCTAGCGCCGAACAGCTGTCCAGTTGGAGCTCTGGGCTGATCGAACGCAAGAGAGGGTGGGGCATTCTCACGCAAGTCAGCGTGAACAGCCACAACGCCGCGACGCGCCGGGGGGCCGCAGGGTCCGTTTTGGGTCCTAAAACGATGCGCAGGAAGGGCACATCAAGGGCGTAGCGACGCGAACGCTACGATGCTCCACACCAGCCAGAACCGCGGAACGACGCGGATCAAGGGCACAAGGACGCGCACCATCGCAAGGCCTGACCCGGTACCAGTGGGTTCCAGATTCAAGACCCACGAGCCCGCAAGGAGTGACGACCCATCGTGTCCGGGTCACAGCCGGCGGGTTCGACAACATTGATGTTGAAGTAAGCGCCGAAGCCGATGCCGGCGATCGAGCCTCTCTTCCACGCGAGACCTAGGCTCTTCTCATGATCAACGCCGCATACGCGCTGTACGACATCTTCCTTGAGTGGCGCGAGGCGGCCGCAGCCGGCGTGGTCGCAAATGACGCCCGAGGCTGGAACGCTGACCCGATGGTTGCGACTACAAAGATGCTCGAGACCAGCGCTCTGCTCACGGCTATCGATCGTGCGCTCAGCGAGATGGAGGCGGACGGTCTCAACGTCTACGTCTCGAGGGAGTCGTTCCCGCAATGGGGCCGCATGGCGGCCAATGCGGGGACCACTTGGGGTCAGCAGTCCGACCCTGGCGCGGCATTCCCTTCAGCAGCGATGGGGCAGCTGCAGATGCTGGGCACCCTCATTGAAGCGACCAAGGGGAGGATCGCGCCGGGCGGACTCGACCGGCTCAGTGCCGTCGTCGACGAAGCGATTGGCCTCCTTGAGGAAGACCAGACCATCAGCGCGGAGCTTCGCTACTACTTGGTGAAGCTGGTGCGCGAGATTCGCGATGCGATGGAGGATGAGACGCTCGCTGGGGGCTTCGACTATGCGAGCGCTGCTGAGCGGCTCTGGGTTGCCATGCAGGCTGCAGCCGGACAGGCGGACGAGGAGCGTAGTCCCCGATGGCGGGACGCCGCGGCCAAGCTGATTGTCCCTGCGGTCACGGGTGCCATCACACACGCGGCCACTCTCGGCTATGACGGTGTCGCAGCGGCGCTCGGACAGCTCGGCCAGTAGTTCCGAGGTGGGCGCCTGTCGTCTCGGCCGGAAGCATCAGCAGCTGCTCGGCGGCGGACCTTTACGTGCACGGCGCGACACACGTTAGCGGTTTGCCGCGGGGGGGGGGGGGAGTACGCCGTGCTCGCGCCGCCTGCCGAGCGTCGCCAGGCAGCCGCCGTTTCATTGGGCGGCGATATCGGCGGCCGAGGCGGTAGCGGTGCGTGTCGTCGGCGTAGGGGAGGCCGGCGCCACGGCGGGGAACTCGAGGACGACCGGCACAAGCTGCCGGTGTGCTGCCGGTGACCACGCGCAGCCGGGTGCTTTTGTTCGCAGTTGTCCGCAAGCTACTTCCGCGCCATCACTGGGAAGCGCTGCGTATCGCTGCGGACGTTTGCGCGGTCCGCCACGTTTACACCGTGGATGTCGTCGGTTCGATCCCGGCAGGGCCCACGCAGTCGCTCAGCGACGCGCGCGCAGGGTCTCGCTCGGCAGCTCCCCGAACCGCTTCGCGTAGGCGGAGGAGAACCGCCCGGCGTGTGCGAACCCCCACCGTCGTGCGGTGTCCGCCACGGTCGTCTCGCCCACCGAGTGGTACCGGAGCTCCGTCCGGATCCGGTCGAAGCGGATCCCGCGGAGCATCGAGTTCGGTGACATCCCGACCTGCCGCTGGAAGCCCTGCTGGAGCCCGCGGACACTGAGCCCGACGTGTTCGGCGACGTCGGTCGTGGTGATCGGGACGTCGGCGTTGGCGTGCATGTACTCGATCGCCTGCTGCACCCGGCCCCGTGCGCCGACGGGCACCGGCGCGGCCGGCGCGAGGGTCGTGTGCGGGAAGGTCCGGAGCATCGCCAGCGCGGTGCGCCGGGTGGCCTCGGCCATCGCGAGCGGGGACAGCGGCGTGGCACCGAGGACGACCTGCGCGGAGGCCCGCAGCTCGGCGTTCCACGTCCGGACGTCCTCCCGTCGGGGCAGCGCGGCGTGGTCGAACACGAGCGGCGCCGGCTCCGTGCCGTGCAGCTCGGCGGCGGTGCGCTCGAGCGTGCGGCGGTCGAACTGCACCACGTTCTGCCGGACGTCGGCGAGGTCGAAGCGGTACGGGCGCTCGCTCGGGAACACGATCGGGCGTCCGGGCGCGAGCGCCACCTCGTCGCGGTCGATGTCCAGCAGTCCGCCGCCGTCGCTGACCCACGTCACGAAGTAGTGGCTCGTCGCGTCGACCTCGCCGGCCATCCGACCGTCGAAGCGCTTCGAGTCCAGCGACATCCCCTCGCCACCGACCGATCGGAACCGGTAGCCGAAGTCCCGCTCGGTCCGCTCGGGCAGGAACCCGGCGGCACCGTACGCCGACTCGAACACCGCTCGGGCCGCGTCGAGGTCGTCGCCGGACGCCTCGACGACGTGACGGACGTCGGGTTCGGCGGTGGTCATGATCCGATGCTGACACGTCCGGCTGAGCCTCGCGCGCGCGTCGTGGTCAGGACAGCGCCTCGAGCGGGTTCTGCGCGAGCTTCCGGACGACACCGCCGTCGACCAGGCGCCGCGCTGCGGTGTCGGGCTTGCGAGCGGCCTGGTCGGCGACGCACGCGCCGAACTCCGCAGCCAGCGAGCCGCGGGGGTGCCGTGCGAGCACCTCGCGCAGGTACGACTCCGGCAGCAGCTCGGCCCCCGCACCGGAGACGTCGAGCCCGGTCGCGCGTTCGAGCAGGTGCCCCTCGAGGTCGAGGAGGACGTCGACGTCCGGCCAGTTGTGCCGCACGATCACGTCGAGCACGCGCTGCTGCCGCTCGACGGCCCAACCCGCCCCGGTCGTCAGGGCGACGGCGACGTGCCCACCGGCGTGCTCGTAGGACACCGTGTGGTTGTCGAACTCGGTCACGGTGCCGATGTCGTGCAGGACGGCCGCGACCCACAGCAGTTCGTGGTCGACGCCGTCGAGCCCGTCGAGCGCCGCGAAGCCCGCTGCCCAGTACCAGGACCGGACGGCGTGCGCCGTGATCGCCGTCGACTGGTAGCGCGTGGCGAGCGACGCAGCCGCTCGGGCGGCCGGGGTCTCCGGGACGGGGAAGTCGTCGATGCGCACCTCCGGATCATGGCATGCTCACCGCATGGACCCGCAGCCGCCCTACGGCGACCGTCGCCCCGCGCCGCCGCACCCGCCCGCGCGCTGGGACCCGTGGTCGGCGGCGTTCGCCGCACTCGCGGTCGCGGCCGGGGTCGGGGCACTCGCCGCGGCGTGCTGGGGCGTGGCCCTCGTGCTGCTCGCCCCGGAGGGCGGTGGAGTCGACTTCCGGTCCGTCTGGGCAGGGCTCGCCCTGGTCGCGTTCGTGGCGCTCACTGCGGTGCTCGCCGAGGCGGCGCGCGCTCGTCGCCGTCGGGGTGGCGGACGCTCGCAGCGGTGACGCGACCCACGGGAGGCACGGTGCCGGCCGGCCACGTGCCTCCGGACCGGCGCGGCGTCGGACGCGCGACGTGGCGCTGATCCGCCACGCGCCTCCCGTCCGGTGCGCTGCCGGCCCTGCCGGTGGGGCCGAGGTCCCAGGACGACAGCTGGTGCTCGCCGACCACGAGCGTGTACGGTCCCGGCGCGTCGGTACGACTTTACGGGTGGGGGAGTTCCGAGCGGAAGCGCTCAGACATCGCTCGTCGGCAGCGCGGTCGCGTCCGACGGCCCGCCCTCGGGAGGCGCCACGGCCGCGTCGACCGGGTCCTCGACCAGCCGGACGGTCACGCTGATGAGGTCCGCTGTCGCGGTCGTGTCCGCGTCGAGCAGGTCGCGGACCCGTTCGCCCACCGCGCGGAGGGTGTCCGCGGCGGGACGGCCGCCGTCGACGCTGATGCCGGTGACGACGTGCACGCGGCCGCCGCGTCGGTCCACGTCGACCAGGACGTCGGGGTCGTGCAGACGGAGCGGTACGGGCACCACCGCGTCGACCACGGTCTCGGCCGCGGCGGCGACGGGGCGGGGCGGGTAGACCCCGGTGACCCCGGGGACGTGTCGGATGCCGGCCGTCACCGTGCGTGAGATCGCTTCGTCGTCCATGGTCGCGCTCCTCGCTGCTGGTGGGTCGTCTCGCCGCCGGTCGGGCAGGCGGTGGTCGTCAGGGCAGGTAGACGTCGTCGAAGTGGACGTCGACGGCCTCGACGCGCAGCTCGGTGTGCCGTTCGACGGCCTCGGCGACGGTGACCCGCAGGCGCTCGGCGGTCTCCAGGGCCGACCCGCCGTACACGAGCCCGGCAGTCACGTCGATGCTGACCGCGGCTCCGGGCTCCTCCACGTCGCCCCGCAGCACGCAGCGGCCCATCACGACGCCGCCCATCGTGTCGCCGGCACGGCGCACGAGTCCGCGCACGGCCGCCTCGGTGACCGCCAGGCGCAGGCGCGGATCGGGGTGGGCGACCGGGACGTCGCGACCGGGCCGCACCTCGGCGCGGATCGCTCCCAGCAAGCGGTCGACCCAGGCGGTCTCCCGGTCGGGCTCGGCACCGGCGCGCTGCTCGAGCGCGCCGAGCGAGAGCTCGCGCAGGCGCTGCATGTTCGTCATCGCGAGTCGGCAGACCGCCGAGCCCTCGATGGACGGGTCGATCGGGTCCCGACCGCGGTCGAGGTAGTCCGCGATCTCCTCGATCGTGTGGCCGTCGAGGTCGTCGTCGGGCAGGGGGAGGTCGTCGGTCGTCATCGCCATCCCTCCATCTCCGCGGCGAGGAACCGTCGCGCCCGTGCGAGCAGGCCCCGCACGGTCGACGTCGGGAGCTCGAGTTCCTCGGCGATCTGCTGGTAGCTGTACCCGGCGGTCTCCCGGAGCAGCCAGCACCGACGCTGGTCGATCGGCATCCGGTCCAGTGCAGCCCACATCGCGTCGAGCTGCATGCGCGTCTCGACGGTACGCTCCGGGGCCTGCGACGGGTCGGCCGCCTCGTCGTGGTCGTCCAGGTCGTCGTGGTGACGTCGACGCCGGAGACGGTCGAGGGCCCGGCGGGTGACGATCTGCATGATCCAGGGGCGGAACCGCTCGGCGTCCTCGAGGTCCGCGAGCTTCCGCCACCCCGTCAGGAAGGCCTCCTGCACGACGTCGTCGGACTCGACGTTGGAGCCGAGCACCTGCTCCGCGTAGACGCGCATCAGCGGTCCGTGCCGGCGGGCGAGCACCTCGAAGGCCAGCACGTCGCCGTCGGCCGCGCGGGCGACGAGCGTCGCGTCGGACGCGTGCTGCAGCGCGGTGCCGTCGCTCATCCCCGCCTTCCGTCCGACTCGGGCTGCCGGTCGGTGGACCGGTCTCCACCGAGCATGCACCGGCAGCGCGGAGAGTGCCCGCGTGGTGTCGGGTGCGTCAGTTCGTGACGGATCCGCTGCTCGTGACGTCCCACTGGTGAGATGCACGACGACACCACCACGACCCCCCTGCCCGCTGTCGAACCGGAGCCGACCGACGACGCGACCACGGACCCGCTCGGCGACAGGACGCCGCAGCGTCCGCTCCGCCACGCAGCGCCGCAGCGGCCCGTCGCCGGCGCGGTGCGCACGGCACGGACGCTCTGCATGAGCGTGTTCGACCGGTGGCGGTGCGGGCTGGAGGACGGGCACGGGGGACTGCACACCGCGACCGAGGTCGGGGCCACCACGTCCTGGAACGACGCCGTCGCCGGCCGCATGCTCCGGGAGCTCTGAGCGGAGGAACGCACGACGCTCACTCGGCGGAGAAGAAGTCGCGGTACGCGGGGTCGGCCGGGACGTTCTCCAGCAGCCGGGTGTGCACGAGGGACGCGATCTCGTCCGGGTGACGCAGCCCACGCCGGTGCCACTCGCCCGGTTCCTCGTGCAGGTCGGAGAGTCTCGATCGCACCCGTTGCACCTCCCGCGTCGTCCCGCCGGCCGTCCTCGCCGGCGGGTCTGCGCGAGCGGGGTGCCGCCCGGTCGGACGGCTCCGTCCACACTGCACGCGCTCCGGGGCACCCGGCGGGTCCGGTCGTGTTCCGGACGCGGACGGGCGGACCATCCGGTTCGCGCGCTCGTGCTGCGTCCCGTGGCGCGCGCTCAGCTCCGCGGTACCGGGCGCAACCGCGGCACCCAGCACCGGACGGCTGCGGCGTAGCGGCGGAAGTCGTCACCGAACCGCTGCTCCAGGTCGCGCTCCTCGAGCGGGCGCACGACGCAGTTCCACACGACGGAGCCCGCGACCGCGTAGACGAGCACCGTCCAGGACGCCGCGACGAGCCCCACCGCAGCGCCCTGGGTCAGCCCGGCGAGGGCCATCGGGTTCCGCAGCACCCGGTAGGGGCCGGCGACCACGAGCCGGTTGGGCATCGCCGACGGCAACGGGGTTCCGCCGCCACGCGTCGACATCGACACCGCCGAGGCGAGGCCGAGCAGGCTCGCCAGCACGAAGACGACGAGACCGGTCCCGCTGACCACCTGCACGACGGCGTCGGGCAGCGGGGGACGGAGCCGCCACCGGGTCTCGGCGGCGGCGATCAGCAGCGGGAGGACGCCGAGGAAGAGCCCCCAGAACACGACGATCTGCACCGCGGTCCCGAGGAGGTGCCGGACGGGTCCGGCGTCCGGGTCGGCGGTCCGGAAGCGCAGCGGACCCGACGTGACGAGTTCGGTCGGCACCCGCCCGAGCAGCGCGAGGACGGAGCCGACGGTCGCTGCGGTCATCGCGACGACACCCCAGCCCGCCTCACGGGTGACCGTCGCCCAGGCGGCCGTCCCGAGCAGCACGAGCACCGTCCACCCCGTGGCGACGACGGCGGACCAGCGGAGGCCCGCGGCGGCCAGTGCCGAGGCGACGACGAACAGCGGGACGTCGAGCGCGGCGACCGGCACGGGGTCGAGCGAGCCGAGCGTCGCGGTCCGGACGATCGGCACGGTGGGGACCAGCAGCCACCAGACGGCGCCGCCCGACGCCTGCAGCGCGAACCACCACCGACCCCACGACACAGCTGCAACCTAGCAGCGCCGCGCCGACGTGACGGCGTCTCGCCGTGACCGGCGGTGTCCGGCGTGACCACGAACGGACGGGAGGCGCGGTGCCAGCCGGCACCGCGCCTCCCGTCCGTCAGCGCGCAGCGAACGCGCTCAGCGCTGTCCGTTGATCTGGCCGAGCCAGCGTCCGAACGTCTGCTCCTGCTGGTCGTCGTGCAGGGCGTGCAGGGTGCTGGTCGGCAGGCAGTGACGCTCGGTGTCGACGCTGTTCCCCTTGTGGAGGTCGAGGGTCATGGTGTGCTCCTTCGCGTGGTGTGTGGATGGTTCGACGTCGGCGGCTGCGCGGGCATTCCCGCTCGGAGAGCAGCGTGTCCGCTCCACGAGCCGAGGCGGTCCAGGGTCAGGGCGTGACCATGCCCCCGTTGACGTTGAGGGTCTCGCCGGCCACGAAGCTCGACTCCTGCGACGCGAGGAACACGTACGCCGGCGCGAGCTCGGCGGGCTGGGCCGCGCGGCCCATCGGCGACTCGCTGCTGCCGAACTCGGGCAGCGACTCCGGGTCGACGCCGCCGCTCGGCTGCAGGACGGTCCAGGTCGGACCCGGGGCGACGATGTTGACCCGGATGCCGCGCTCGACGAGCAGCTGCGACAACCCCTTGGAGAAGTTGTTGATCGCGCCCTTCGACGCCGCGTAGTCGAGGCGGTCGGGCGCGGGCTGGTAGGCCTCCATGGACGCGGTCGTCGTGACCGTCGACCCCGGCTGCAGATGCGGCAGGGCTGCCTTCACCAGGCGGAAGAGCCCGAACACGTTGACGTCGAACGTCGCCTCGAACTGGTCGTCGGTGATGTCGAGCAGGTCGGGCTGCCACCGCTGCTTGCCGGCGACGCTGACCAGCGCGTCGATGCCCCCGAGCTCGGCGACGGCGCGCTCGACGAGCTGCCCCGCGTAGGCCTTGTCGCGCAGGTCACCGGGGACCGCGACCGCCTTCCGCCCGGCCGCCTCGATCTGCTCGATCACGTGGTCGGCGTCGGACTGCTCCTCGGGCAGGTAGGCCAGGACGACGTCGGCCCCCTCGCGCGCGAAGGCGATCGCCACGGCGGCGCCGATGCCCGAGTCGGCTCCGGTGATGAGGGCCTTCCGGCCCTCGAGGCGCCCCGTGCCCCGGTAGCTGGACTCGCCGAGGTCGGGGACGGGGGTCATCTGCGACTGCAGGCCTGGCTCGTCCTGGGTCTGCGGCTCCGGAGAGACGTCGGGGTAGCGGCTGCGCGGGTCGCCGAAGGCGTACTGGTCGCTCGGTGCGGTGGTCATCGTGTCGCCTCCAGTTCGACCTTGACCCAGCCGGGCTCGCGGCGGTCGAAGGCCTCGTACGCGGCGATCGCGTCGCCGATGGGTTCGTGCTCGGTGATCAGCGCGGTCGGGTCGAACTGCCCCGATGCCACCAGGTCGATGAGCGGCGGGGTGACCGAGTGGTGGTCGCAGTTACCCATCCGGATCGTCAGGTTCTTGTTCATCGCCTCGCCGATCGGGTACGACTGTGCGGTCGGACCGTAGACGCCGATGATGCCGATGCGGCCGTACTTCGCGACCGACGCGACCGCCCACTGTGCGACCTGCGACGGGCCGTCACCGGGCTTCCACTGCTGCTGCTCGCCGAAGCCGTCCGGCGAGGCGTCGGGCGCGACCTGCTGCACCTCGGCGTCGAACTGCTGGGCCTGTTCGTCGGACACTGCTGCGGGGCCCTGCTTCGGGCGCTCCGCGTCGACGCCGACGGCGTCGATCACGGCGTCCGCGCCGATGCCGTTCGTCAGGTCCATGATCGCCTGCACCGGGTCCTCGCGGTTGTAGTCGACGACCTCGCAGTGCTGCGCGAGCGCCGCGGCGAGCCGGGTCTCCTCGCCGTCGACGACGATCACGCGGGCTGCGCCGAGCTTGTAGGCGGAGGCGGCGGCGAACTGGCCGACGATGCCGGCGCCGAACACGACCACGACGTCGCCGCGGGTGACCCCGGCGAGCTCGGCGCCGAACCAGCCGGTCGGGAAGATGTCGGAGAGCAGGATCGCCTGCTCGTCACTCACGTTCTCGGGCAGCGGGTGCATCGTGTTGCGGGCGTACGGCACGCGCACGTACTCCGCCTGCAGACCGTTCACCGGCCCGGTCGACTGCGGGCCGCCGAAGAAGCTCGTGCCGGCCTGCGGGCCGTTCGGGTTCGCGACGTCGCACTGCGCGGTCTTGCCCATCCGGCAGTACCGGCATGCGCCGCACGAGATCGTCGAGTTGATGACGACGCGGTCCCCGGCGCTGAACCCGCGGACGGCGTCACCGACCTGGGTGACGACGCCGACGGCCTCGTGCCCGAGGATGGTGCCCTCCTCCATCGGTGCCATGGTGCCGCGGACGAAGTGCAGGTCCGTGCCGCAGATCGCACTGCGGGTGATCCGGACGATCGCATCCTCCGGGTGCTGGATGGTGGGCTCCGGGACCTCGTCGAGGCGGATGTCCCCGATGCCGTGCCAGACCACTGCGCGCATGTTGCTCTCGCTTCCTGTCGTGGGGTGTTCGGGGGACACACAACCCGACCAGTGCTGGACGGATGCGGAGCGGCGTCCGATCAGCGCACCGGAACGGGGGACACGCAGCGCTGCGTGGACACCCAGGCCCGGCGCGTTCGCTGGCCGCCATGAGCGACGACCAGCACGACGAGAAGCAGACGCGCGACGACTTCGCCGACGCGGTGAACATGACCGCGTCGGAGCTGAAGGAGTGGCTCGACACGGACGAGTCGAAGGAGGTCGGACAGAAGTCCGACGGCGGCGGCGAGTCCACCGGTCACGAGAGCGGGCGGCACATCGTCCGCATCCTCGAGAAGAAGCAGGGCGACTACACCGACGACGACTACGCCCACATGCGGAAGGTCGTCGGCTACGTGGCGCGGCACTCGAAGCAGGAGCCGAAGGGCGACTCCCACGACTCGAAGTGGCGGTACTCGCTCATGAACTGGGGCCACGACCCGGAGAAGTAGGCCGCGGCGACCCGGGACCGTCGCGCCGGTCGGGCAGAATGGGGCCGTGGACGACTCCGGCATGCCCCGCTTCCGCCGCATCTGGTCGACGATCCAGGTCGGCGTCCTCGCCGCGGCCGTGGTGTTCTGCGTCGTGATGCTCGTCATCGGCCAGGGCAAGCTCGACCGCGTCTACGCGGTCGCCGCGGTCTTCTTCGGCCTGGCGCTGGTCGGCCACGCGACGTACCTCTGGTTGCTGGCACGCGCGAGGCGCTGAGCACTGGACGGACGGGAGGAGCGTGGCGGGCTCGGCACGCCCCGCTCGGCGGCCGTCAGGCCTGCTGCCAGACCCGCACCCAGTCGACGAGCATCTGCTGCGGGAACCGCGTGGTCGCGTCCGGCGACCCGGGCCAGGTGCCGCCCACGGCGACGTTGAGCAGCACGAAGAACGGCTTGTCGAAGACCCACGGCGACGTCCCCACGTCGGCCCGGGTGACCGTGCGCTGCGCGACGCCGTCGACGATCCACGTGACCGATCCCGGGCGCCAATCGACCCCGAAGACGTGGTAGGCGTCCGCCCAGGCCGCACCGTTCGGCAGGGTCGCAGCGGCCGACAGCCCCTGCGCTCCCGAGTAGCCGGGTCCGTGCATGGTGCCGTGCACGACACCGGGCTCGTACCCGACGTTCTCCATCACGTCGATCTCGCCGCAGGCCGGCCATCCGACCTGCCCGATGTCCGCGCCGAGCATCCAGAACGCGGGCCAGATCCCCTGCCCGCGCGGGATCCGGATGCGTGCCTCGATCCGGCCGTACTGCGCGGTGAAGGTGCCCTCGGTCTTCAGCCGCGCGGAGGTGTACGTGCCGTCGGCCTCGCGTCGTGCGGTGATGACGAGGTTGCCCGCGCCGTCCAGCGCGCTGTTCCGTCGCGAGTCGGTGTAGGTCTGCAGCTCGGCGTTCCCCCACCCGCCGGCGCCCGTGTCGAACCGCCAGATCCCCGGGTTCGGGGCGCTGCCGGCGGCGCCGTCGAACTCGTCAGCGGCGAGGAGCACCCCTCCGGACGACGTCGTGGTGGCCGCCGCGGCGTGGTCGTCCGGCGTCAGTGCCGCTCCGACGGCGGCCGTCGTGGCTGCGGCGCTGCCCAGCCCGAGCGCCAGGAAGCGGCGTCGGTCGACGGTGTGGGCGGCGTCGGTCGGCGTGTGGTCGTGCAGCATCCGGGGGATCCCTGTCCTCGTGCCCGTCGGTGGACGGGACGCACGATCATCCCCCGTGATCGGTCCGGTGACCAGTCCACACTTCGAGGGACACGCGCGCCGGACCGCGGTCGCGACGAGGGGTCGGTCCGCTCAGGGCACGTAGCCGACGCACAGCACGGTGACGTCGTCGGGGTGCTCGTCGGCGTGCGCGAGCTCGGCGATGCCGTCGACGACCTGCTGCGGGTGGTCCCGCTCCGCCACCCACGCCTCGAAGCGGTCGAGCGAGTCGAGGTCGCCGCCGAACAGGTCGAGCACGCCGTCGCTCACGGCCACGATGACGTCGCCGGGCTCGAGGACGGTGTCCTCGGCGGTCCAGCTCGTGCCGACACCGATCGGCAGGTGCGCCGACCGCAGCGGGCGGACGGTGCCGTCGACGCTCCGCAGCACCGTCAGCCCGTGCCCGGCGTCCACCCACCGGGCGTGCCCGTCACGGTCGACCCGCACGTGGAAGCACGTCGTGAACTGTCCGCTGGTCAGGTCGGACGTCCCGGTCGCGAGCCCGGTCGCGGCGCGGCGGACGGCGACCGCGGGGTCGGACTCGTCGACGGTGCTGCGGATGAGCGAGCGCACGGCGGCGGCGATCATGCCGGCGCCGACGCCCTTGCCCATCACGTCGCCGAGGGTGAAGGCGGCGCCGCCGGGGGTGGGGAACCAGTCGTAGAAGTCGCCTCCGACCGTCCGTGCGGGGATGCACACGCCCACCGCGCGGAGCTCCCCGGGCAGCCCCGCGGCGGTCGTCGGCAGGAGCGACTGCTGCACGAGGGCCGCGCGGTCGATCTCGCCCTCGGCCACCCGACGCCGGCGCTGCACCGCGGCGAGCTGGAGGCCGGCCTGCCGCGCGAGCTCGTTCGTCACGGCAGCCGTCGCCCCGAACACGAACACGACGATGAACAGCCGCACGAGCTCGCTCGGCCGCGGTTCGGTCGGGGAGATCGCGTAGGACAGCAGCAGCGTGCCGGTCGTGCCGAGCACCGGCCACACCACGTGCCGTCGCCCGGGGTTCGCGGCGACCCACACCACGGGCAGCACCACGATCGCGGTGAAGACCGAGGCGGCGTCGCCGGTGCCGTAGCGCAGGAAGCCGACCGCGACGAAGTCGATCGCGGGGACGAGCAGCTCGACCCGCATCGCCGCGGACGAGCGCACGGCGACGGCGGCGAAGACCAGGCCGAGCAGGGCGATCGCGACCCCGCTCCACATCAGCGGGGCGTCGGTGACCTCGAGCCACGGGGAGAAGGTGCTCCCCACGGCAGCCCCGACGATCAGCGCGGCGATGACCGTCTGCTTCGCGAGCGGAGCCCACGACGTCCGGAGGCCGCCGAGCACGATCGGACCGGTGTCGTCGCGCACGCTGATCGTCCACGTCGGCGTCGACGAGGGGCGGTCCGCGGTGCTCGTCACGCGGTCGAGTCAACCCGGACGGGGTGTTCCGGGCAACCCCACTCCGAGGGCCGGGCGTGTTGAGCCGCGCTCACGCGACGCGGCTCACACGACGATCGGTCGTCGCGCCTGCGCTCGCGCGACGGTCGACCGCCGGTCTCAGAGGCCGAGACGGAAGGCGAGGGGGACGAACAGCCCGGCGACCCAGACGAGGACCATCACCAGCGCGCCCGCGGCGAGCCACCGCCGACGCCGGCGCAGTCTCGGGCTGCGGTCCTCGCCCCACATCTGCGCCCGGACCAGCGTCCGGTTCGCCTGCTCGACGACGCGGCGGACCTCGGGGTCCTCGAGCGGGAGCGCCCCGGACCGGGCGTGCTCGGCGATCGCCGTCGCCTCCTCGACCGTCAGCTCGTCCTTCGGCATGCGCCCATCGTCGCACCCCCGGGCACGTCCGGGAAGCCGTGGGGCGACCGCACCCGGCCTGGGCGTCGTCGCAGCCGGTCGCGGGTAGCAACGAGGTCATGACCAAACGGTTCCGCGGGAAGATCGTCGTCGTCACCGGAGCATCGAGCGGCATCGGGAGGGCCGCGGCGCACGAGTTCGCCCGACAGGGGGCCACCCTCGTGCTCGCCGCTCGCAGCCACGACAGCCTCGAGGCCGCCGCGGCCGAGTGCCGGTCACTCGGCGCCGAGGCGGTCGCGATCCCGACCGACGTCGCCGACGAGCACGCCGTGCGCGACCTCGTCGCCACCACCACCGCACGGTTCGGCCAGATCGACGTCTTCGTCGGCAACGCGGCGCTCTTCGTCTACGGGCTCTTCGAGCAGACCCCGACGAAGGCGTTCAAGCGCGTCGTCGACACGAACCTGTACGGGCACCTCCACGCGATCTCCGCGCTGCTGCCGCACTGGAAGCAGCGCGGCACGGGGACGTACGTGCTCGTCGGGTCGATCCAGTCGCTGCTCTCCGCGCCGTACCAGTCGGCGTACGTGACGAGCAAGCACGCCGCACTCGGTCTGGTCGACGTCCTCGGCGACGAGTACGCGGGCACCGGGATCCGGTTCACCGCCCTGCTCCCCTCGACGATCGACACCCCGATCTACCAGAACGGGGCGAACTACACCGGCAAGACCTCGCACCCCCTGCCGCCCACGGTGTCGGTCGAGCGCGCCGGTCGGGCCGTCGTCCGCGCCGCGCTGCACCCGAAGCGCTACCGCTTCGTCGGGCGGATCCAGGCGTCGCTCGTGCCGCTGCAGTACGTGTTCCCGGGACTGTTCCACAAGATCACCAAGCCGATGGTGGAGACGTTCGCGCTCCGGGGCAAGGGCGTGCCGAGCGACGGTAACCTGTACGAGCCCGCCGACGCCCACAACGCCACCGACGGCGGCTGGGTGGCGAAACGCCGCCGCGTGACGCGTCCGCTCGTCTGGGCGGGCATCGCCGCGGTGGTCGGCACGGTCCTGCTCGGCCGCCCACGTCGCTAGCACGACCGGAACCGGACGGGAGGCGCGTGGCGGTCCGGCCGCGCGCCTCCCGTCCGTCGGTCGCTCGCCGTAGGGTGATCGCGTGGAGTTCCCGGGGGAGGCGGCCGACGCGCGCGACGCGTCGACCTCTCCGGGGTCACCCCGGGGCACGCAGGACCAGCAGGACGACACGCCCCGAGCGGGACGGCGCGCTCCGCGCGCGACGCCGCACGGAGGCACCGACGGGTCCTCCGGGAACCCCACGCCCCTCGAGGTCGTGGCGACGGCGCTCGCCGACGCCTTCCTCACCGCCGACTCGTGGGCCGTCGACGACCTGACCGCCGCCGGCTACGCCGTGGTCGGCGTCGACCGCGCCTACGTGGGACGAGCCGTCGGGGCGGCGCTCGACGCCTACCCGCGACCGCCCGTCGACGCACCCCGCCAGCTCGCCCGGGTGCTCGCCGCGGCACCCCGGCTCGCCGCCCTGCACCGCTCCCGCGAGGCGCGGCGTCCGGTCCGCGTGCTCGCCCGTCCGGTCACCGCCGTCCGCGCACGACCCGCGACCGACAGCCCGCTGCTCGTCGACACGCTCCCGGAGCT
This sequence comes from Curtobacterium sp. NPDC092190, assembly GCF_044755625.1. NCBI lineage: Bacteria > Bacillati > Actinomycetota > Actinomycetes > Micrococcales > Microbacteriaceae > Curtobacterium > Curtobacterium sp. NPDC092190. The sequence continues at coordinate 264,142 of NZ_JBIVRJ010000001.1, forward strand.
CGCCCGGGCGCTCGACGTCACCGTCGGTCGGCTGCTCTGGCTCGCCGACACCCGGGCGTGGAACCGGCACGCCCCGGCGGGCAGTCCGCTCCACCACGTCCGGCACGAGTGGGTGGTCCGGCCCGGGCGGGTACCGCGCCTGCTCGAGAAGCCGATGGACCTGCTCCGCCGGACGCAGCGCACCGTCCTGGACGGACTGCTGGTCCGGCTCCCGGTGCACGACGCCGCCCACGGGTTCGTGGCGGGACGGAGCGTCGTCACCGGCGCCGCGGTGCACACCGGGCAGCAGGTCGTGCTCAGCGCCGACCTGACCACGTTCTTCGCCAGCGTCACCGCCCCGACGGTCTACGGCGTGTTCCGGTCCGCCGGCTACGCGGAACCGCTCGCGCACGTCCTGACCGGGCTCTGCACCCACCGGGTCCCGCCCCACGTCCTCACCGCGATGCCGGCCGGCGGGAGCCCCGAGGAACGCGCCGCGCTGCGCGAGGCCCTCGCCGTCGCCCACCTGCCACAGGGCGCGCCCTCGTCGCCGGCCCTCGCCAACACGGCGCTGCGGCACCTCGACGCCCGCCTCGCCGGCTGGGCGGGAGCGACCGGTGCCCGGTACACCCGTTACGCCGACGACCTGACCTTCAGCGGCGACCACCGGTTGGCCGCCCGACCCGAAGCCTTCCTGCGCGGCGTCGAGCGGATCGTGACCGAGCAGGGGTACCGGCTCAACCCCCGCAAGAGCCGGGTCCGGAGGCGGGGGAGCCGGCAGTCGGTCACGGGGGTCGTCGTCAACGAGCGGCCGTCGCCCGGTCGCCGTGAGGTCGACCGGCTGCACGCCGTCCTGCACAACTGCGTCGTCCACGGCCCGGCGTCGCAGGACCGCGCCGGGCACCCCGACCTCCGCGCGCACCTGCTCGGCCGGATCGGCTGGGTCGAGCAGGTGCACCCCGGTCGCGCGCGGCGACTGCGCGAGGAGTTCGCCCGCATCCGGTGGTGACCCGTCCGCACGCTTCGCCGTCCGCCGTCCGCCGTCCGCCGTCCGCCCTCGGCCGTCCGGAGGTGCACGGACGGCGACTCCGACACCGGGACACGCTGTCCGGGAAGCGCACACCGGCCGCCGGTCCTGAGACCATGCGATCGTGACTGGGCAGGCACGAGGGACGGAACACCCCACGTTCCGACGCTTCCGGGTGGAGGCCGTCAGCGAGCACCGGGGTGACGAACTCGACGAGATCTACGGGACCGCCGGCGGGATCGACAGCGCGCTCGACACCTTCCGCTACCTCGGCGCGGGCGACGCCGAGGTCTCGGTCCGCCGGGCCGAGGTCCAGGGCACGCGGGCCGGCGTCATGCAGCCGCGCGACGAGCACATCGTCTTCTGGATCGGGGACGGCAGTGCGACCATCGAGGACCTCGACGGCGGCGACCCGCTCGCCGTGCAGCCGGGTGCACCGGTCCTGCTCACCGCCTCGCGTCGCTACGCCTTCACGGCGGACGTCCGCACGATCACGATGGTCCACCTGTCGGACCGCGTGCTCCGTCGCGCGCTCGTGCGCAGGGGACACCTGCCGACCGGGCCGGTGGTCCTCGCGCCGGAGTCCCCGGACGAGTCCGCGCGGCGGGCCCTGCGCGCCGTGATCCGTGCGCACGGTGGACCGGTCATGGACGCCGCGCTCGCCGACGCCGTCCGACAGACGATCAACGCGGAGATCGCCGACGCCGTCGTGGCGGCCTTCCCGGTCCTGCCGGCCGTCGCGCCGACCGGCCGTGGCTCCGCCGCGCGCGCAGCGGAGTGGATCCGCGCGCACGCCGACCAGCCGGTCACGCTCCGGGACATCGCGGACGCCGTCGGGATCAGCGAGCGGGGACTGCAGAACGCGATGCACCGTCGGTTCGGGGAGTCGCCGATGGCCAGGCTCCGGGCGGAGCGGCTCGACGGTGCCCGACGGGAGCTCGAGACGTCCGGCGGGGACCTCCTGGTGGCCGACGTCGCGCGCCGGTGGCAGTGGCCGCACCTCGGTCGGTTCGCCGCCGCGTACGCCGACCGCTTCGGCGAGCACCCGAGCGACACCCTGCACCGCAGCCGGCGGGACGACGGGTTCCGCTGAGGCCACGGCGGCGGCACCGGCGTCCGCACGTCCTGCGACCACGGCTACCCTGGCGGCCATGACGACACGCCGCGTGACCGCTCCGGAGCCGCCGGAGGACGGGTCGAAGCCGAAGGGCCCCGCCTCGTACTTCCCGAGCATCGAGCGGACCTACGGGCGCCCCGTGCAGGACTGGCTCGACCTGGTCGCCGAGCAGCTGGACGGGCACCGGCACGCGGAGGTGGTGGCCTGGCTGAAGGACGAGCACGGGTTCGGCCACGGGCACGCGAACGCGGTCGTCGGGTACGTCCGGAACGCGCTCGACGGCTGACCAGGCCCGGGCGCCCGACGGCTCGGCAGTCGCGGTGTCGGAGGTGCTCCCTACGGTGACGGCGTGGTCGAACCGGTGGACGCGTGGTGGCGACGGCGACAGTGGTCGCGGGGCACCGCCGTACCGTACGCCGTCGGCGAGTTCCGCTCGGCGTGGGCGTCGTACCCGGTGCTCGTGGGGCAGTACCACCCGGAGTGGAACCACGGCGTGGTGCTCACGCAGGTGCCGCCCGCGGCCGAGGTGCTGCTGACGTGGGAGTGCGACGTCGGTCACGTCTTCGTCGCAACGCCTGCCGAGCAGCGGTCGCGACCCGGGCGGGAGCGCCGACGGTCCGTCTGGTGCCCCGAGTGCCACCTGCAGGCGGCACCGCAGCGGTGGCCGGTGCTCCCCGAGGACTGGCCGGCAGCGGTCCCGCCGCCGCAGCGGGCGGAGCGGGTCAGCGGCCGCCGGACGCTCCCGTCGGCTCCGGGGCGAGGCCCGGTCCCCGGCGTGGGCCGGGTACCGACCGGTGCGGTGGCGTCGTCCCGATCGGGGGCCCGTGCTGCGGGACGGTCGGGCGCACGCTCGACACGGGCGAGCGGTACACGGTCGTCGCAGCCGGTCCCGCGGTCGATCTGCCCGAAGACCCCGAGGGTCCCGTCGGGCGACTCCTTCACGAGCGTGTGCGCCCCCGTGCCGGCGTCGGCGGTGGAGGCCGACCTGCGGCAGGCGCTGCGCGACCGGTTCGCCTTCACGTTCGACCACACGGCCATCCGGCTCGACCGCCCGTTCTTCGACCACGTCGAGGCCTGGCCGGACATCGTGCTCCCGGAGCTGCGCGTCGCGATCGAGTACGACAGCACGGGCCGACACGGGCTCGAGCACGTCGGACCCCGGCAGGAGACCGACCGGCGGAAGGACCGTGCCGTCCGCGCCGTGGGGTGGGAGGTCGTGCGGATCCGGACCGGCCGCCTGCCGGCGCTCGGTCCGTACGACCTCGAGGTGTCCGGCATCTCCGGGCGCACGATCGAGCGGCTCGTCGACACCCTGCGGGACCTCCGCGGAGCGCTGTTCGTCGACGCCTACGCGCGCTGACGGCCGGATCGGCGCAGGGTCTGGCGCGGGTACTCGCCGTGGCGCTGCTGGTAGGTCGCGGAGAAGCGGCCCGCGTGGGCGAACCCCCACTCGCGCGCGACCTCGGCGATGTTCGTCGTCGCCGGGTCGCCGGCGAGCAGCGCCTCGCGCACGCGGTCGAGCCGGACCTGTCGGATGTACGCGTTCGGCGAGAGCTCGAAGGTCCGCTGGAACGCCGTCTGCAGGGCGCGGAGGCTGAGTGACGCGACCCGGGCCAGGTCGGTGCTCGTGATCGGCAGGTGCGCGTGCTCGTGCACGTACTCGACGGCTCGTCGGACGTGCGCGTTGCGGGGGAGCAGCAGCTCGTCCGGCAGCGACGCGCTGACGACCGGGTAGAGCTCCAGCAGTGCCAGCGCCCCGAGTCGACCCATCTCGGCCTGCAGCAGCGGGGAGGCACGGCGGTCGAGGACGGTGTGCGAGATGAGCTGGACGCTGCTCCGCCAGACGCGCATCGCCCGCTCGTCCGGTCGGACGGTGTGGTCGAGCACGAGCTGCCCGGGCGCGGTCCCGCGTTCACCGGCGACCTCCTCGAGGGCGCTCCGGTTGACCTGGACGATGCGCTGGTCGTAGTCGTCGTACGAGAACGCGGCGCCCTGCTGCGGCCAGAGCTGCGGTCGACCGGGCTCCATCACGATCTGCGCGTCTCCCGACCCGATCGCAGCGGTGCCGCGGGTCGTCCACTGCACCACGAAGTCGTCGGACGGCGTCATGACGCCCTCGAGGTGGCCGTCGAAGCGGATCGACCGCAGCGACATCGCGGCGTCCCCCACCGCCGAGTAGCGGAACGCGAACGGCTGTCCGGTCGCGTCGGCGCTCCACTCGTTCCCCGCGTACGCGGTCGCGAGGAAGTCGCGGGCTTCGTCGAGGTCGGAGCTCTGCGTCTCGACGTCGATGCGTGGCGGCGTGATCGGGTTCATGGGTCCCGTGCATTCTGTCCGCCGGACGCGGCGCTGTCCGGACACCGGTGTCCCCGGTCCGGGGGGTGGACGACATCGTCCGCGCAGCAGGGATGTCCGGAGATCGTCGGACGAGGACTGCCGGACGTCCGTCTTTCGTCGTCGTCGCCCGGTCGGCGTCCGCCCGACGCCGCGGTCTCCTAGCGTCTTCGGTGGACGGGTGCCGGATCGGCCGGCCCCCCGGAGACCCGAGGACGACGACCGTGACCATCATCGCCACCGACCTGGACACCGGACCCACGACCGCCCGCGCCGCCGGGATCGGTCGCACGACCCCGCGGTTCGCCGAGGTGGTGGAGGCCCGCCGACAGCGTGGCCTCCAGATCGCCGCGGTGTCGACCGGTCTGCTCTCGGTGACCGTCGCCGCGTCCGCAGCGATCCTGCTGGGACTGTCCGCATGAGCATCCCGCGCAACGAACTCGGCATCCGCGGATCGCGGCTCTCCCGCGGGACCCGCGCGCTGCCCGGGGCGGACCACTCGGTCGCCGACACCGTGCTGCCGGTACGACGGTCGGCCGCCGCCGACGCACCGACGCAGCCGATCGACATGCGGGCCCTGCTCGCCGAGGCCCTCGACGCCGCTCGCGTGTCGGGCCAGTAGGCTCGCGCCACCCGCGGTCCCGACCCTGCAGAAGGCACATGACCCTCCTCACCCTGACCCCCACCGTCCGTGAGTCCCCGGCACAACGCCGGGCGTCGACCGCGGCGGACACCCTGTTCACACGGCACGGCGTCACCCCGGTGACGCTCGACGACGTCGCGGACGAGGCCGGACTCACGCGCGACGAGCTCACTGCCGCGTACCCGTCGAAGCGGGAGCTCGTCGTCGCCGTGCTCCAGCGCTGGCACGGCGCGTGGCGACGGGCACTGGACGGCATCGCTCGGGACGCCGACGACCCGCGGGACGAGGTCCTCGGGGTGTTCGGGTACCTGGAGCAGTGCTTCGCCGACGAGGGCTGGCGCGGCTGTGCGTTCATCAACGGGCACGCGGAACTCGGGCGCACCGACCCGGCGATCGCCGAGCTCGCGCGAGCGCACTTCGCCGACGTCGAGGCGCACCTGACGCAGCTCTGCGCGCGTGCCGGCGTGCCGTCGCACGTGGCGCAGGCGCTCTCGTTGCTCGTCGAGGGGGCCCGGGTGGAGTCCGCGGTGCAGCGGTCGGCGCAGCCCGCACGGGTGGCTCGCCTGGGTGCCGCGATGCTCCTCTCGGTCTACGAACCGCGCACGTCCTCCTGACACCGCCCGCCGGGGTACGTCGCAGGGGTACAGGAGCCTGGGTCCCGCGCGATCCGGACGGTAGGAACGAAGGATGACAGCGACCGCCTTCTGCCTGCACGCGCTGGGCTCGAGCTCGGAGGAGTTCGCCCTCCTCCGCTCCGAGCTCGCCGGCACCCTCGACCTCGTCGGCATCGACCTGCCGGGCTTCGGGCGGAGCCCCGCCTCCGGTGGCACGACCGTCGAGGAGATGGCCGTGCTCGTCGAGCGGGCGATCGGGGCGAGCGGCGCCACCGAGTGGGCGATCGTGGGTCACTCGATGGGCGGCAAGGTCGCGACGGTCGTCGCCGACCGCACGGTCTCGGGCGCGAACGGCCTGTTCGGACTCCGCGCCGTCGTCCTCCTCGCCGCCTCGCCCCTCGCTCCCGAGCCGATGGACGAGGACCGCCGCGACGCGATGCTCTCGTGGGCCGCGGACGGGCCGATCGAGCCGGACCACGCGGCGGAGTTCGTCGACGCGAACACCGCCGACGTGCTGCCCCCGGACCGGCACGAGCAGGCCGTGCAGGACGTGCGCCGCACCGACCCGCGCGCCTGGCGCGACTGGCTGCTCCGCGGTAGTCGGGAGGACTGGTCGACCACGGCCGAGCCGAACCCCGTCCCGGCGCTCGTGCTCGCCGGCGCCGAGGACGGCGACCTGGCGGCCGGGGCGCAGCGTCGCCTCACGATGCCGCACTGGCCCGCCGCCGAGCTGCACGAGGTACCGGGCGCCGCGCACCTGCTGCCGTGGGAGCGCCCGCAGGAGGTCGCCGCGCTCGTGCGCAGCTTCTGGGATCGGCGTGTCGCCCACGGACCGGTCGTCCCCGCCGACCAGGCCCGGGTGATCGCCTCGCCGCGGGTGAGTGCTCGGACCCGGGGCGTGCTCGCGGTGCGTGCGCTGCCCGACGACCCCGCCGCGACGCCGGACGCCCTGTCCCCGCAGCAGCTCGACGTGCTCCGGGCGGTGGCTCGGATCGTCGTCCCGCAGGCAGGGCCGGGAGAGGTGGACGTCGCGCTCCGTGTCGACCGTCAGCTCGCCGCCGGGCAGGGCGACGGATGGCGCCCCGACGGGATGCCGGAGGACGCCGACGCCTACCGCGGCGCGCTGGACGTGCTCGCGACGGTCGGTTCCGACGACCTGCCCGCGGTGCTCGAGGACGTCGCCGCCGGCCGGTACCGGTCGGACGGCCCGCTCGGGGCGGAACAGCTGCGGGTCTGGTTCGAGGACGCCAGCGTGGACCTCGTGAAGCAGTGGCTCGCCCACCCCGCCACGATGTCCGAGATCGACTACGACGGCTTCGCCAACGGTGGCGACGGCGTCCGGAAGCAGGGCTTCCAGCTGCTCGGAGCCGGGCAGCGGGAAGCGTGGGAACCCGAGGGAGCAGGACGATGAGACTCGACGCACAGCGCCACCACCAGGACGACGAGGTCGTCGACGTCGTCGTCGTCGGGACGGGTGCCGGCGGCGCCCCGCTGACCGCTCGCCTCGCTCGCGAGGGCCTGAGCGTCGTCGCCTTCGAGGCCGGTCGGAACACCGAGCCCGGCGACCACACGCCCGACGAGGTCGAGGCACCGGCGGACATCAACTGGATGGACGAACGCATCAGCGGTGGTGCCGCTCCGACCGCCTTCGGTCCGAACAACAGCGGGACCGGCGTCGGCGGCTCCACCCTGCACTGGGGCGCCTTCACCCCGCGCCCGAGCACGCACGACCTCCGTCTCCGCACCGAGAGCGGGCAGGGCGAGGACTGGCCGATCGACCACGCCGAGCTCACCGCGTACATCGAGCGCGTCGAGCACGAGGTCGGCGTCGCCGGCCCCGCGCACTACCCGTGGGACCCGGACCGCCGGTACCGGATGGGTCCGCCCGCGCGGAACGCCTCGTCGGACATGATGATGCGTGGCACCGCGGCGCTCGGCATCACCGCGACGGACGCACCGGTCGCCCTGACCACCGAGGACCGGATGCAGGAGCACCACGGGCTGCGTCAGGCGTGCGTGTCCTGCGGGTCGTGCCACCAGGGCTGCCGCAACGGGGCGAAGGTGTCGATGGACACGACCTACCTACCCGCCGCCGTCGCCTTCGGCGCGGAGATCCGTCCGGAGTCGTTCGTGCACGGCATCGAGCTCGACGCCGACGGCAGGGTGTGCGCCGTGCTCTACACGCGCGACGGCCGTGAGCGCCGCCAGCGGTGCCGGTCGCTCGTGCTCGCCGCGGGCGGGGTGGAGACGCCGCGCCTGCTCCTGCACACCGGGCTGGCCAACAGCAGCGGCCAGGTCGGCCGCAACTTCACGGCGCACGGGGCCACCCAGGTGTGGGCGACCTTCGACGAGTCGATGCGCTCGTACCGCGGGTACCCGTCGTCGATCATCACCGAGGACTTCGTCCGGCCGACCGACGCGGACTTCGCCGGCGGCTACCTGATCCAGAGCCTCGGCGTCCAGCCGTTGACCTTCGCGACCACGCTGGTCCGTGGCGGCGGGCTGCGCGGTGCCGAGCTCGTCAAGGCGATGCGCGACTACCCGCGGACGGCCGGCGTCGGCATCAACGCCGAGTGCCTGCCGTACGACGACAACCGGCTCGTGCTCTCCGACGACCTCGACGAGCACGGCGTGCCCCGGGCCCGCGTGACGTTCTCGCCGGGTTCGAACGAGGACGCGATCCGCGCCCACGCCGTCCGCACGATGACCGCCATCGTCGAGGCTGCCGGCGGGACCGACGTCCGGGTGCTCGAGCGCACCGCCCACACGATCGGCACGGCGCGCATGGGTTCCGACGCCGGGTCGTCCGTCGTCGACCCGGCGGGTCGGTCGTGGGACGTGCCGAACCTGTGGGTGTGTGACAACTCGGTGTTCCCGAGTGCCGTCATCGCGAACCCCGCGCTCACGATCATGGCGCTGTCCCTGCGCACCGCCGACCGGTTCCTGCGGGACGACCCAGCAGCCGACCGGCAGCGCGCGACGGCTGCAGCGGCCTGACCCGAGGTGCTGCGCGGCATCTCCGCGCGGCACCTCCACGACCCGCGTCGCGCACGGCACACGTCCGCGCAGGGAACGGGAGCCGGTCCCTGCCGTGCAGGGACCGGGAGCCGGCCTCAGCCGCGCAGCGCCAGTGCCTCGCTCGTCCACCGGGCGTGCAGCGCCCACGGGTCGTCCACGCCCGCGGCGACCCGCGCGACGTGCTCGAGCAGTGCGGGCGTGGTCCGGAACCACTCCGTCCCCGGGAACCGGTCGTCCGCGAAGGCCGTGTGCCGTCGTCGCTCGACGGACCGGTCGCCGCGTTCGAACGCCAGGAGCTCCTGGTGCGGCACCGCTGCGAGCCGTCGCCGCGGGTTCGCGGTCGTACCGATCTTCACCCGGTCGCCGAAGTCGTCGCGCTGCCGCAGGTAGTAGACGACGTCGACGCGCGGCGGTGGCAGTTCACCGTCCGGCACGTCGCCCCACCGCCACTCGCACGTCCCGCACAGCACGGCGCTCGGCCAGCGCACGCCCACGCGTGACCCGCAGACCGGGCACGGGCCCGGCAGCGCGTCCTCCGTTCCGACGTGCTCCGCCGCGACCTCGGCGACCAGGGTCACGTGTCCGCCGCAGAGCGGCAGGACGGCGCCGAAGCCGTCCGCGGACGGCGCGTCGCAACCGGGGACGCAGCAGGCGGGGACGGCAGGAGGGGTGACCACCCGGCGGACGCTAGCGTGCGCCACCGACGCGCGCCGGGCCTCCCGGCCGACGCACGGACCGGGGTCGCTCAGTCCGCGAAGATCACGCCGACCGGCTCGCGCTTCTCCTCCTGGAACCGGTCCTCGGCCCGCCCGAGCGCCCAGTACGCGGACAGGGACATCTCCGCCTTCTCGAGGCCCCACTCGTCCTGCAGCACGCGGCGGAGCGCCTTCACCGCGGTCCGCTCGCCGTGCGCGAAGACCTGCACCGGTCGGGAGGCACGGGGCAGCGCCCGAGCGGCGGCCACCAGCAGCGTGCCCGGCTCGGCGCCGGTGGCGTCGCGGTGCAGCCACCGCAGGTCGACCCCGTCCGGGTGCTCGAGCGGCTGCTCGTCGGCTGCGCCGCCGACCTCGACGAGCGCGATGCCGCGGGCGTCGTCGGGCATCGCGGCGAGGGCCGCGCCGATCGCGGGCATCGCGCTGTCGTCGCCGAGGAGCACGTGGGTGACGGTCGGGTCCGTCGACGGTGCGTACCCGCCGCCGGGTCCGGACAGGGCGAGCAGGTCACCGGGCTGAGCTGCGGCGGCCCACGGGCCGGCGAGGCCCCGGTCGCCGTGCCCGTCCTCGGGCCGGTGGTCGTCGTGCCGGTGGGCGTCGTGCCGGTGGGCGTCTTGCCCGTGGTCGTCGTGCAGCACGAAGTCGATGGCGATGGTCCCTGCGGCGTGGTCGACGGACCGGACCGTGTAGGTGCGGCGCGCCGGCCGCTGGTGCTTCGGCAGGGTCTCGCGCAGCGCCTCGAGGTCGTACGGCGGGGTCAGGCCGCTCGACGGCGGCGCGAGCAGGAGCTTGACGTACTTGTCCGTGGCGGCGAGGCGGTCCGGGTCGGCCCCGTCGACGAAGTCCCGGAAGGCCGGACCACCGAGGTGGACGCGCACCATGTGCGGGGACAGGTGCTCCGTGCGGTCGACGACGAAGACGTGCTGGGTGCGCTTGGGACTCATCCTGGGATTCCTCTTCCGGTGCTCGACCTTGCCAGCTACTGAGGTTAGCCTCACCTCATGAGTCCGACCGTGACGCCGTTCTCCGAGCTCCTGCGCCGGCGCTCCCGCACCGCTGCGGACCCGGCCGTGTGGACCGGCGGTGCCCACGACCTGCTCGCGGGGGAGTGCGACGTCGCCGACTACGCCGACCTGCTCGGCCAGTACGCCGTCGTGTACGACGCCCTCGAGCGTGCCGCCGAGCGGATGGCGGACCACCCGGTCGCCGCGCCGTTCGTCACGACGCAGCTCACCCGGATGCCCGCGATCCGCGCCGACCTCGAGTACCTCGTCGGTCCGGACTGGTCCGAGCTCTGCTGTCCGACCGCCGCGACCACCGCGTACGTCCGTCGCCTGTGCGCCGTCGCGGCGACCTCGCCCGGGGCGTTCGTCGCGCACCACTACACGCGGTACCTCGGGGACCTGACGGGCGGCCCCACCCTGGCCCGGATGCTCGAGGACCGGTTCGGGTTCGACACGAACGGCGTGCTCTTCACGATCTTCGACCAGGTGGCCGACCCCGCCGCCTTCGAGGACACCTACCGGGCCCAGCTCGACGCGGCCCCGTGGTCGGACGCCGAGCGCGAGGCCGTGCTCGCCGAGGTGGAGCTGGCCGCGGGCCTCGACCGGGCGCTGGTGGCCTCGGTGCGTCGCCCGACGGCGGGCGACGGTCGGACCGTGCCGCTGCTCCCCGCCTGACCGTGCCGGTGCTCGCCGCCTGATCGGGCTCCGGGCACGACGGGGCGGATCGACCGCCGGCGCGACCGCCGCTGCGCCCGCCGCCGCGTCCGTCGGCGCGCTGGTGGGCCGTGCCCTGGGCGGTCCGCGGTCCGTCCGGACGGTCGTCGTCACGTGCCCGCGTACGCCGGTACAGTGCTGGGGACCCGGGACGCGGTCCCGGCGCAACGTGAGAGGAACCCATGACGGCGATCGACGGATCGACGCGCCACGGGCGCGCACGGGACGACGTCAGCGGCGCGGTCGACAGCGACCTGCGCGCGGACGTCCGGTACCTCGGCATCCTGCTCGGGCGGGTGCTGCGGGAGACCGGGGGTGACGAGCTGCTGCACGACGTCGAGAGCCTGCGTGCCGCCGTCATCGACGCCTACGAGGGCTCCGACGCCGAGGGCGCCGCCCGTGCCGAGGCGATCGTGGCCGGCATGTCCGCCGAGCGGGCCGAGGCCGTCGCCCAGGCGTTCACGACGTACTTCCACCTGACGAACCTGGCCGAGGAGCACCACCGCGTGCGCGTCCTCCGTGCCCGGGGCGACGACGGCGGCCTGCCCGGCGACTCGTTCCCCGCGACGTACGCCTCGCTCGTCGAGCAGGTCGGTGCCGACGAGGCCGCCGCGCGCCTGGCCGACCTGCGGTTCCACCCGGTGCTCACCGCCCACCCGACCGAGGCCCGCCGTCGCGCGGTCACCACGGCCGTCCGGCGCATCACCGACCTCATCGACGAGCGCGACCGCTCGCGCAACGCCACCGCCCGCGCCGAGAACGAGCGGCGGCTGCTCGAGGAGATCACCACGCTCCTGCGCACCTCACCGCTGCGCACGACCCGGCCGACCCCGCTCGACGAGGTCCGCACGGCGATGAGCGTGTTCGACCAGACCCTGTTCGAGATCGTGCCGCAGGTCTACCGCCTGCTCGACGACCGGCTGCTCGGCGACGACGCCGGTCGGGTCCCGGTGACCGCACCGGCCTTCGTGCGCTTCGGCACCTGGATCGGCGGCGACCGCGACGGCAACCCGCACGTCACCGCCGGCGTCACGAAGCAGGCCGCCGACATCGCCGCCGAGCACATCCTGCTCGGCCTCTCCCGCGCAGCCACCCGCATCGGTTCGGCACTGACGCTCGACGCCGCCGAGACCCCCGCGGACGCCGGACTGCAGGCCCTCGTCGCAGCGCAGGAGCAGCTCGACCCGGGCATCGCCGAGCGGATCGGCGTCCGTGCCCCGAACGAGACGCACCGTCGAGCACTGCTCTTCGTCGCCGCCCGCATCCGCGCGACCCGCCGCGGCCAGGAGGGCCTGGCCTACGGCGACCCCGAGGAACTCCTCGCCGACCTCCGGGTGATCCAGGCGTCGCTCGTCGCCGCCGGTGCCGTCCGGACCGCGAACGGCGACCTGCAGAACCTCGTCTGGCAGGTCGAGACCTTCGGGTTCCACCTCGCCGAGCTCGAGGTCCGTCAACACTCGCAGGTGCACCGGAACGCCCTGGCGGAGATCCGGGCCGGCGGCGAGCTGAGCGAGACCACGGAGGAGGTCCTCGCGGTGTTCCGCACCGTCGCGGACCTGCAGCAGCGCTACGGCGTCCGTGCCGCGCACCGCTACATCGTCTCCTTCACGCAGTCGGCCGCCGACCTGGCGAACGTGCACGAGCTCGCCCGTGCCGCCTGCGGTGACGCGGCCCCGGTGCTCGACGTCATCCCGCTGTTCGAGACCTTCGCCGACCTGCACGCGAGCGTCGACATCCTCGACGAGGCCGTGCGCACCGAGCCCTTCCAGCGGCGGCTCGCGGCGACCGGGCGTCGGCTCGAGGTCATGCTCGGCTACTCCGACTCGTCGAAGGACGTCGGCCCGGTCTCGGCGAACCTGGCGCTCTACGACGCACAGGCACGGATCGCCGACTGGGCGCGCGAGCAGGACGTCGAGCTGACGCTGTTCCACGGCCGCGGCGGATCGCTCGGCCGCGGTGGTGGCCCGGCGAACGAGGCGGTCCTCGCACAGCCGCCGGGGTCGATCGACGGGCGACTCAAGCTCACCGAGCAGGGCGAGGTCATCTTCGCCCAGTACGGCGACCAGGACATCGCGGCACGGCACCTCGAGCAGATGGCCTCGGCAACGCTGTTCGCGTCGTCGCCGTCGAACGAGGAGCGCACGGCCGTCGCGGCGACCCGCTTCGCCGACCTCGCGCAGCAGCTCGACGACGTCTCGCGCCGCGCGTTCTACGACCTGGTCAAGGCGGACGGCTTCGCGCCGTGGTTCGCCCGCGTCACCCCGATGGAGGAGATCGGACTCCTGCCGCTCGGCTCCCGCCCGGCCCGACGCGGCCTGAGCGTGGAGTCGCTCGAGGATCTCCGAGCGATCCCGTGGGTGTTCTCGTGGACGCAGGCACGCATCAACCTCGCCGGGTGGTACGGCCTCGGCTCCGCGCTCGAGGCCGTCGGCGACGTCGATGCCCTGCGCGCCGCGTACGCGGAGTGGCCGCTGTTCGGCGCGATGATCAAGAACGTCGAGATGTCGCTCGCGAAGACCGACGAGCAGATCGCCCGCCGCTACCTCGAGCTCGCCGACCGCGACGACCTGGCCGCCAAGGTGCTCGACGAGATGCTCCGCACCCGCGACTGGGTGCTGCGGGTGTCCGGGGGGGCGGACGTGCTCGAGGACCGTCCGGTGCTCGCGCGTGCCGTGCGGCTGCGCAGCCCGTACGTCGACGCGCTGTCGCACCTGCAGCTGCGCGCCCTGCGGGCGATCCGGACCTCCGGCAGCACCGACCCGACGGACGGCGACCACCGCCTGCTCCTGCTCACCGTCAACGGGGTCGCGGCCGGTCTGCAGAACACGGGCTGATCCGCCCACGACCCCGTCCGTCACGGGTCAGCGTGGTGCCCGACGGCCGTCGCGGATCGGTCCGCGCGGGCGTAGCGTGGCGTCGGTGACGACGGAGCGCGCGGGGACCGGACCGACGACCGCGACGACCCGGCTGCCGCCGATCGTCCCACTGGCACTGATCGTCGGCGTCTCGCCCTTCGCCACCGACATGTACATCCCGGCGCTCCCGACGATCGCCCGCGACCTCGACACCACACCCGAGGTCGTGCAGCTGTCGCTCACGGCGTTCCTCGTCGCGTTCGCGGTCGGCCAGCTCCTCGCCGGGCCCGTGAGCGACGGCACCGGACGGCGACCGCTGCTCCTCGTCGGGACCGCCGGCTTCGCGCTGGCGTCCGTCGGCTGTGCGCTCGCACCGGACGCGGGCACCCTGGTGGCCGCCCGCGTGCTGCAGGGACTCGCCGGTGCGGCCGGAGCCGTCGCCGGTCGTGCGATGGTCTCCGACACGACCTCGGGGCCACGGGCGGCGACGGTGTTCGGCACCCTGGCCGCGATCAACGCCGTCGGGCCGGTCGTCGCACCGCTGGCCGGCGGCGCCGTGCTCACCGTCGGGTCCTGGCGCCTGATGTTCGTCGTCCTCGCCGTGCTCGGGGCGGCGTTCGCCGTCACGGTCGTCCTGCGCTTCGGCGAGACCCTCCCGCCGGCCGCCCGGGGCGGGACCGGCTTCCGGGCGAACGGGCGTCGCATCCGGGACCTGCTCGCGATCGGGCGCTTCCGGGCCTACGTCCTGACCGGGGTGCTCTCGACGATCGGCTTCTTCGCCTACATCGCGACGAGCTCGTTCGTGTTCCAGCAGCAGTACGGCTTCTCGGAGCAGCGTTACACGCTCGTGTTCGCGACGAACGCCTCGGTGATGGTCGTCACGACGCTCGTGTTCCGCCGCGTCGTCGGCCGGTTCTCCGAGGACTCCCTGCTGACCGCGGGGCTCGCCACGGGGACCCTCGGCAGCGCGGTCGTCCTGGTCGCTGCCCTCGCCGGAGCGGGACCCGTGCCGGTCTGGTGCGGGCTCGCGGTGGTCACCGGGGCCTGGGGGTTCGTGCTGCCCGCGGCCATGACCCGGACGCAGCACGTCGGCGCTGCCCACCCGGGAACCGCGGCCGCACTGCAGGGCGGTCTCACCTTCGGACTCGGCGGGCTCGGGACGCCGCTCGCGGGTGCGCTCGGCGGGACCGCGACCGCGATGGGCGCCGTGATGGTGACGCTCATGGCGGCCGCCGTTGTCGTCCAGGTCCTCGCGACGCGGCGAGGCCGTACCGCCTGACGGCTCACACCCGGTAGGTTGCAGGGTGCACCCGCACCGAACCGAGGAGGCCCCTGCATGGACATCGTCGTACACGAGGCGACAGACGACACCGCCGTGCTCGAGTGCAGCGGACGACTCAACATGGTGAGCGCGGGAGCCTTCCGCGAGACCGTGGCGAAGGTCGTCGAGGGCGGGCGCTCGCGTCTGGTCGTCGAGCTCTCCGGCGTCGAGTTCATGGACTCGTCCGGACTGGGCGCCCTGGTCGGCTGCCTGAAGACCGCGCGCCAGGCCGGGGGAGACCTGCGGCTCGCCGCCCCCTCCGAGCAGGTGCAGATGGTGCTCAAGCTCTCCAACATCGACAAGATCCTGCGGACGTACCCGGACGGGGACGCCGCGGTGACGAACTGGGCATGACCGTGGCCACCGGCGAGCACGTCCTCGACCTCGCCTGCCCGCCCGACGACGTCACGGCGGTGCACACGTTCCTGTCCTCGGTGTGGGCCCACGAGCCCGAGCTGTCCCTCGAGGACCGCATGGCGCTCGAACTCGCCCTCGTCGAGCTCGCCTCGAACGTCATCGAGCACGGAGCCGGCGGTCGTCCGGTGTCCTGCTCGCTCCGGATGGACGTCGGCCCGGACGAGGTCACGGTCTCGCTGTCCGACGACGGTGTGCCGGTCCTGGTCGACCCGTCGGCGGCGCACCTGCCGGACGCGCTGGCCGAGGGCGGCCGCGGGCTCGCGCTCGTGCAGATGGTCGTCGACGACCTGCGCTACGAGCGGGTCGACGACCGGAACCGATGGGTCGTCCGGCGCGGCCGCCGCTGACCGGTCTCCGCGTTCGGCCCGCGCATCATCCGTTTCCCGCACGGGAGGAGCCGGTCCGCGCACTCCGGGACGGTGCGCACGCGGGACCGGCGATGTCGTGCCACGCTCGGCCCGGTGACGACCGAGACGCGCGCTGACACCCGGATGCGCTACGAAGCCGTGGGGACCGACCTCGGCGCGGCGCTCCAGCTCTTCTCGGACGCGTACGACGGCGCGCACTTCGCTGCGCGCCACACCGCACGGTCGTTCGGGTACCGCTTCAAGGCGGTCGGTGACGCGTCGATGTCGTTCCGGTCGACCCACTTCGACGCGCACGCGACGGGTGAGGCGTCCTCCGGCGACGACTACGCCGTCATGTGGACGACCGACGGCGGAGGCACGGTCGACGTCGGTCGGGACGAGGCGTCCTTCGCTCCCGGGCACGCGCTCGTGTTCCCGGCAGGTCGGCCCTTCGTCTTCGAGGTCGAGGACGTCCGGCAGAACCTCGTGCACTTCGACCGGAGGTTCCTCGAGGGCATCGCGGCGGAGGAGCACGGCGGGCAGGCGGGCGCGATCGTCTTCGACCACACCGCGAGACCGCACGCCGAGGACCTGCGGGTGTGGAACGCACAGGTCCGACGGGCCGCGCAGGTCGTCCTCGGCCCCGCGGCTCCCTCACCGCTCGTCATGGCCGAGACCGCACGCGAGACCGCCCTCGCGATGCTGCGGACCTTCCCGCACGAGCAGATCGCGCCCGAGGTCCCGATGCCGCAGGGTGCGACGAGCCGGGTCCGCGAAGCGGTCGAGTACATGCACGCCTACGCGCACACCCCGATCACGACCACCGACGTGGCCGAACACGTCGGACTCAGCGTCCGCGGGCTGCAGCAGGCGTTCCAGCGGCAGGTCGGGACCGCCCCGAACGCCATGCTCCGTGGCATCCGGATGGACCGTGTCCGCGAGGAGCTCCACCGGGGCACCCCGGGGGAGCTCACGGTCGCCGCGGTCGCGGTCCGGTGGGGCTTCGCGCACCTCGGTCGGTTCTCGGCTGCCTACTCGGCGCGGTTCGGCGAGTACCCGCGCGACACCCTGCACAGCTGACGGTCGTCGCCGCCAGGGCTGCCCGCTCCGCTGCCCGGACGTCCGCTCCGCTGCCCGGGTGCCCGCTACGCTGCCCGGATGGAGGAGCAGCTGCGCCCGGCGGACCGGCACCCCTGGGTCGTCGTCCCGGGCATCTGGGGGTCGGACCCCGAGCACTGGCAGTCCCGCTGGCAGGACGAGCGCGCCGACGGTGCGGTGCGCATCGCACCGAGGTCCTGGTCGGACCCGGAGCCCGGCGACTGGAGCCGGGCGATCACCGAGGCCGTCGACGCCTGCTCCCGGCCGCCGGTGCTCGTCGCGCACAGCCTGGGCGTCCTGGCGGTGGCCGACTGGTTGGCAGAGCACGGCGTCGACGGCGCTCACGAGCGGGTCGTCGGCGCGTTCCTGGTGGCGGCCCCGGACCCCGAGGCGCCGGTGTTCCCCGCCGAGGCCGCCGGCTTCCGTGCTCCGCGCCGACCAGTCGCGGTACCGACCGTGCTCGTGGTCAGCGACGACGACCCGTACTGCTCCGTCGACCGAGCCGTCGCGTTCGCCGGCACGCTCGGGTCCCGGGTGGCCCGGGTGGGGGACCGGCAGCACGTGAACGTCGCGAGCGGTGTCGGTGCCTGGGACGAGGGTCGGCGCCTGCTCGACGACTTCGCGGAGTCGCTCCCGAGGCTCTGACACGCCGCTCATCTCCGACCCGGTACGTCACGTCCGAGAGTGCGGGATGCGCGACACACCGCGGATCTCCCCGCATCCGGCGCGCGTGATATCTATCCTGCGTCACATGGAGACCCAGCCCGGTGCGCGCACCCCCCTCGTCGACCCGTTCGGTCGCGAGCTCGAGGAGTGGCTCCGAGACGTCCCGGCCACCCGTACGCCGTACCTGGCGGACCTCGTGGTGCCGCCGGTCACGGGTCCGGTGCAGCGCCCGGTGACCACGGACGCCGTCGCCGAGCCCGCCGTGCCCGTCGGCCCTGGTGCGGCTGCTGCCGAGCCCGAGCCCGAGTCGGCGTCGGACGCACCCGAACCCGAGCCCCAGTCGGCGTCGGACGCACCCGAGCCCGTGTCCGCCGCTGCCGAGGCCGCACCCGCGCCCGCGCTCGTACCCGCCGCTGCCGCGCCCGCCGCCGAGCACTCGGAGCCCACCGCCTTCCGTCGTCGTGACCGTGCACGGCACGTCGCGGCCTGCGCCCCGTCGTTCCCCGAGCCGCCCGCCCGGATCGCCCTGCGCATCGAGGACCTGGCGGTCGAGGTCTCCGCCACGAGCGGTCGCACCACGATCGACCGCATCGTGCTGCTCGAGGACGAGGTCCGTCGCCGCGACGAGGACCTCGCGCGCCTCGCCGCCTGGGAGGCCACCGTCGCCCACCTCGACGACGCCGAGGTCGACGCCGCGCGCGCGTTCGCCCGCGCCGTCTTCGCGGACCTGCTCGCCGACGCAGCGGACGAGGTCGCGCGCCGTGATCGTGCCGCCGCCCGACGCGCCGCCACAGCACCGGTGCCGACGCCGGTGCGTGCAGCAGCCGCCCCGCGCGCCGCCGCACCCCGGACCGACGTCGCGACCCCGACGCGACCCGTCCAGCGGGCCACGACCGCACCGACCACGACCGGGGTCCTCGCGACCACGGGCTCGGGTGCCGTCGACGCTGCGGCGACCACCCCGGGCCGCGAGCTGCCGGTCCGGCCGGTGCTGGGCCTCCCGGTCGGCTCGCCCCTGTCGGCCGCGACCCGGCCCGCTCCGCTCGTCCAGCCGGCCACCGGGCCCACCGTCATCGACCGGGCTGCCTTCGCGGCCGCGCTGACCGCGCACACCGGTGCGACGGCGAGCACGCCGGTCGTGCTGCCCGAGGCGGTGGCCCTGCCCGCGAGCGAGACCACGGCGAGCCACGACGACGAGCACGCGCCGACGACGGACAGCACCGGACCCGGCTGGTGGGCGCGCCTCGTGGCACGTCTGCGGTCCCTGTTCGGCCGCCGCTGAGCGACCCGGACCCCGCCTGCGGCTCGGTAGACTGACGGGATGCCGACGCTCCGCGAACTCCAGGCCGTGATCGAGGACCTGTGGCCCTCCGCCGGCGCCGAGTCCTGGGATGCCGTGGGGCTCGTCTCCGGGCACCCGGACCAGCCGGTCGAGCACGTCCACCTCGCCGTCGACGCCGTGCCGGCCACGGCAGACGAGGCGGTCGCCGTGGGTGCCGACCTGCTCCTCACCCACCACCCGCTCCTGCTCCGCGGCGTCACCACGATCGACGAGACGACCGCCAAGGGACGGGTCCTCGCGACGCTCGTGCGGGGCGGGACCGCCCTGCTGGCCGCGCACACGAACGCCGACGTCGTGACGACCGGGACCTCGGCCGTGCTCGCGGACCGGCTGGGCCTCTCCGAGCAGCGGCCGCTCGAGCCGGGGGCCGAGCCCGGCACCGGCATCGGTCGTGTCGGGGTCCTGCCGCACGGGACCACCCTGGGCGCGCTCGCCCGGCAGCTCGTCGACCTCCTGCCGCCGACGGCGACCGGGGTCCGGGTCTCGGGCGACTTCGACCGGCCCGTCCGCACGGTCGCGCTGTGCGCCGGGGCCGGCGACGCCTACCTCGGCAACGCCGCGGTCCGCACCGCCGACGTCTACGTCACGAGCGACCTCCGGCACCACCCCGCCTCGGAGTTCCGCGAGCAGGCCCTGCTCGTCGACGGCCCGGCGCTGGTGGATACCTCGCACTGGGCGACCGAGTGGCTCTGGCTCGACGTCGCCGCCGAGCAGCTCCGACGACTCGCCGGCGTCCGCGTGACCGTCAGCGACCTGCGCACCGACCCCTGGGACTTCGCCGTCCTGCCCGCGGCCGAGCCGACACCCGGACCGACCGCCGCGGACGGCTCCGGCTCGACCGGCACCGCCGCTCCCACCCCCGCCCCCGAAGGAGACCGACCGTGAAGGCAGCACCCGAGGACCAGGTCGTCCTCCTCGACCTCCAGCGCCTCGACAACGACGTGACCCGTCTGTCGCACCGCATCACCGCCCTGCAGAAGGGCGACCGTCTCACGGAGCTCGGCACGACCGCCGCCTCGTTGCGCGCCGAACTCGCCGCCGCGACCGGCCAGGTCGAGGACGCCGAACGGGAACGCACACGCCTCGAGTCGGACACCGCGACGGCGCAGGCCCGCATCGAGCGCGACACGACGATGCTGCAGAACGTCTCCAGCGCGAAGGACGCCGCCGGGCTCGAGAGCGAGATGGAGTCCCTCCGTCGCCGCATCGGCGACCTGGAGACCGCCGAGCTCGAGGTGATGGAGCAGCTCGACGTGCACCGCGCTCGCGTCGGGGACATCGAGGCGAAGCTCGCCGGGGTCGAGGCGGACCGTGCCACCCTGGTCGCGGAACGTGACTCCGAGATCGCCCGTGCCGAGGCCGACCGCGAGTCGGCGGTCCAGAGCCGTGCGGCCGTCGCCACGAAGGTGCCCGCGGACCTGCTGGCGCTGTACGACCGGCAGCGTGCCCGCTACGGCTTCGGTGCGTCGCTGCTGCAGGGCGGGGTCTCGACCGCCTCGGGCGTGACCCTCACGAACTCGGACCTGCAGGACATCCGTCGGGCCGCGCCCGACGACGTCGTGCTCTGCCCCGACAGCGACGCGATCCTGGTGCGCACGGCCGAGTCCGGCCTGTAGACGCGGGACCACCGGACGGGAGGCACGTGGCGACACCGCCACGAGCCTCCCGTCCGTCGTCGGTGGGGACGCGCGGGGCGCGCTCGTGGTGTCGTGTGTGCGAACGGGCCGGCCGTACGCCGGGTTCTGTCCCGCTCTCGCGGTGACGGCCATCTCTCTCGGACCGACGTTGCCGCCGGCCTCCAGCGGTCCACCCGAGGACTCAGCGAGCAGCCTCGTCGTCCTCTGTCTGACCTTGCTCCGGGCGAGGTTTACCGAGCGGATCCGGTCACCCGGACCCCTGGTGGTCTCTTACACCACCGTTTCACCCTTACCGACGTCGCCGCCGGCGGTCTGCTTTCTGTGGCACTGTCTCGCGGATTGCTCCGGGTGGGTGTTACCCACCGCCCTGCTCTGTGGAGCCCGGACGTTCCTCGGCACTCCCGGGGGAGTGACGCGACCGTCTCACCGACCCGTTCGCACCCCCGAGTCTACCGCTGCCGACCCCGTCCCGCGCCCGCCTGCTGCCGACGGTCCCGGCGTCCGGCCCCTCTCTTGCCCGCCGTCGTTCGCCGAGCGGGCCAGATCTGTCACGCTCGACGCTGACACCCGACCGATCGCACCCGGTCGTCGGACCACGCGCGGCATGTCCTGCCCGCTCGCCGGACAGCGGGAGCCGGCCGCCGGCGGACGGTCTCGGTGCCGTAGGGCGGCTTCCGCGTCGTCGGACGGTCCCGGCGTCGGACGGCGCCGTCGGACGGGCAGGAGCAGCGCTGCCGGCAGCGCCGTCTACCTGCTGCGCGCCGCCAGGGTCGCTGCCCCGATGATGCCGGCGTTGTTCCGGAGGGTCGCGGGGATGATGTCCGCCTGCAGGTCGAGCAGCGGCAGGAACTCCTCGTGGTGCTTCGACACGCCGCCGCCGACGACGAAGAGCTCGGGGGAGAGCAGGGCCTCGAGCGTCGAGTAGTACTTCTGCAGGCGCTTCGCCCAGTGCTTCCAGGACAGCTCGTCCCGCTCCTTGGCCGCGAACGAGGCCTTCGTCTCGGCGTCGTGCCCGTCGATCTCCAGGTGGCCGAGCTCGGAGTTGACGATGAGAACGCCGTCGTTGATCAGCGCCGTGCCGATCCCGGTGCCCAGGGTCGTGACGACCACGAGCCCGTCCTTGCCCTTCGCCGCGCCGAACTGCTGCTCGGCGAACCCGGCGGCGTCGGCGTCGTTGACGAAGTGGATGGAACGACCGAGCTCCTTCTCGAAGAGCGCCTCGGCCTCGAAGCCGATCCACTTCTTCGACACGTTCGCAGCCGACATGGTCTTGCCGTCACGGACGATCGCGGGGAAGCAGACCCCGACGGGCACGTCCGCCGCCGGAGCGAGCTCGTCGAGGATCGACTTGGCGACCGCGACGATGTCGTGCGGCTTGCCGCCCTCGGGGGTGGCCTTCTTGATCCGGTCGGTCGTGAGCTCGCCGGTGGCGACGTCGACGATCGCGCCCTTGATGCCCGTACCGCCGATGTCGACGCCGACTGCGAGGGAGGTCATGAGAAGCGGTGCCTTTCGAGAGTGTCCGTCAGGAGACGGTGAGGAGTTCCGCGCCGCGCTCGGTGACGACGAGGGTGTGTTCGAACTGTGCGGTCCAGGACTTGTCGCGGGTGCTGACGGTCCAGTCGTCCGACCAGATGTCGGCCTCGATGCCGCCGAGCGTGAGCATGGGCTCGATGGTGAACACCATGCCCGGCTCCATGACGTCGTCGAAGCGCGGCGCGTCGTAGTGGGGGATGATCAGCCCGGAGTGGAAGGCACGACCGACGCCGTGACCGGTGTAGTCGCGGACGACGCCGTAGCCGAAGCGCTTCGCGTAGGCCTCGATCGCTCGTCCGATGACGTTGACCTGCCGTCCGGGGGCCACGGCCTTGATCCCGCGTTCGAGCGCGGTGCGGGTGCGGTCGACCAGGTCCTGCACCTCCTGCGACGCCTGCCCGACGACGAACGTGCGGTTCGTGTCGCCGTGCATGCCGTCCTTGTAGGCGGTGATGTCGATGTTGACCAGGTCACCCTCCTGCAGCACGGTGTCGTCCGGGATGCCGTGGCAGATGACCTCGTTCAGGCTCGAGCAGAGCGACTTGGGGTACCCGCGGTAGCCGAGCGTGGAGGGGTAGGCCCCGTGGGACACGACGAACTCGTGGCCGATGCGGTCGAGCTCGTCGGTGGTGACCCCGGGGCGGATGGCGTCCCCGACGGCGTCGATGGCCTGCGAGGCGATGCGTCCCGCGGCCCGGATCAGCTCGACCTCGTCCGGCGTGTACGTGTCACCGAGTCCGTGCTCGTGGGGCTCGACGCGCCCGACGTACTCGGGACGCTCGATGTCCTTCGGCACGGGGCGCTGCGGGGAGATCCGGCCGGCGGTCAGGTGTCCGTGTTCGTCCCGGGGCATGCCGACCACTCTAACCGGGTGCGGCAGGCCGCCGTCCCGCCGCACGCCGGCGCCGAGACGCCGGCGGCCGCGCGAGAGGCCCCGCACGTGCGCGAGGCGCGGCACGTGCGGGAGACGCCGGCGTCGGTGCGAGACGCCTCGCCGGTGCCGAGACGCCGCGTGATCCGGCTGCGTCTCGCGGCGCCGAGGGCGTCCGGCGGTGACGCCGGCGTCTCGCGGCGCCGCGCGGGGCACCGGCGACGCCCCGGCTCGAACCCGCCCTCAGGACCGCCCGCCCCGCGCCCCGCGCCCCACGCGACGGCCTGGAGGCGCGTCGCCGGCTCGCCGGACCGGCACCGCGCCTCCAGGCCGGTCACCCCCACCGCCCGGCCGTTCCCCGCGACCGTTCCCGGTCCGCGACCCCGCGAGTCTCGAGCTGAGCGACCGATCGCGCGCCCCGGTGCGCGAAGACTGTCGCGCAGCCCGAGACTCGGCTGCGCACCCGCCGCGCGCCGCGCGCGAGCGTGGTCCGACCCCGCACCCGCCGCGCGCGGGCGGCGCCCGACCGCCGTGGGTACGGTGGCGCCATGAGCGACGAACGCATCGAGTCCCAGTGGTGGTTCAACGAGAAGACGCACGAGGTGGAGCAGGGCCCGCAGTCGCCGCAGCGCGACCGCATCGGCCCGTTCGACACCCGCGAGGACGCGCAACACGCCCTGGACCGCATCAAGGCGAACAACGAGCGCTGGGACGACGCGGACCAATAGGCTGGGAGCCCCAGCAGCACCACGGAAAGGGCGTCCATGGACAAGCAGACGGACTTCGTGCTCCGCACCATCGAGGAGCGGGGCATCAAGTTCATCCGACTCTGGTTCACCGACGTCATCGGCACGCTGAAGTCCGTCGCGATCGCCCCGGCCGAGGTCGAGGGGGCCTTCGCGGAGGGCATCGGGTTCGACGGCTCCGCGATCGAGGGCCTCACGCGCTCCTACGAGGCCGACGTCCTGGCGCACCCGGACCCCTCGACGTTCCAGATCCTGCCCTGGCGGGGCGAGGTCGACCCGACGGCGCGGATGTTCTGCGACATCACGACGCCCGACGGCCAGCCCGCCGTCGCCGACCCTCGCAACGTGCTGAAGCGGACGCTGGCGAAGGCGAGTGACCGTGGGTTCACCTTCTACACGCACCCCGAGATCGAGTTCTACCTGCTGAAGAGCCGCGACTGGGCGGACGGCGGCCCGCAGCCCGTCGACCAGGCCGGCTACTTCGACAACGTCCCCGGCGGCAGCGCCCACGACTTCCGCCGCCGCTCGGTGCGCATGCTCGAGGACCTCGGCATCTCGGTGGAGTTCTCCCACCACGAGGCCGGCCCCGGGCAGAACGAGATCGACCTCCGCTACGCCGACGCGCTGACGATGGCGGACAACATCATGACCTTCCGCACGGTGGTGAAGGAGGTCGCGATCGAGCAGGGCGTCTACGCGACCTTCATGCCGAAGCCGCTGTCGGGGCAGCCCGGCTCCGGCATGCACACGCACGTGTCGCTCTTCGAGGGCGACCAGAACGCCTTCTACGAGGCCGGCGGCGAGTACCAGCTGTCGCAGACCGCGAAGCACTTCATCGCCGGTGTGCTGCGGCACGCGCCGGAGATCACCGCCGTGACGAACCAGTTCGTCAACTCGTACAAGCGCCTGTGGGGCGGTGACGAGGCCCCGTCCTTCGTGACCTGGGGCCACAACAACCGTTCGGCCCTGGTCCGCGTGCCGCTGTACAAGCCGAACAAGGGCCAGTCCGCCCGCGTCGAGTACCGCGGCATCGACTCCGCCGCGAACCCGTACCTGGCGTACTCGCTGCTCCTCGCGGCGGGCCTCAAGGGCATCGACGAGGGCTACGAGCTCCCGCCGGAGGCCGAGGACAACGTCTGGAGCCTGTCCGACGCCGAGCGCAAGGCCCTCGGCTACAAGCAGCTCCCGGCCAGCCTCGACCACGCGCTCGGTCTGATGGAGGACTCGGAGCTCGTCGCCGAGACCCTGGGCGAGCAGGTCTTCAACTTCGTGCTGCTCAACAAGCGGCAGGAGTGGAAGGCCTACCGCGACCAGGTCACGCCGTTCGAGCTCCGCACGAACCTCGGCGCGCTCTAGCAGCCGCCCGGTGCGCCACCCATGACCGGTCGGACGAAGACGTCCCGTTCCGAGATGGCCCGCCTGGGCTTCGCGGAGCTGTCGGAGAGCCTGGAGCGGATCGCCGGCCTGGAGGCCCGGTTCGGCCCCGACCTACGGGTGCCGGTCGCCGACGCCCCGGCCCTGTGGGAGTCCACGGCCGATCCCGACGGTGCGCTCCGGCTGCTCGAGCGGCTCCTCGAGCGTGCGCCGGACGAGCTGCGGCCGGTCCTGGCGGACCGGGCGGCCACCGAGCGGCTCGTCCGGTTGCTCGGTGCGTCGACGGGGCTCGGGGAGTTCCTGCACCGTCGTCCGGCGGAGATCGCGCTGCTGCTCGAGCCGGTCACCCCGCCGTGGTCGCAGGAGGCGTACACGGAGTCGCTGGCCGAGGCGGTCGCGGACGCCACCGGTGAGGACGCCCGCCTCCGGCTGCGGGTGCGCTACCGGCGGCACCTGGCGCAGATCGCCCTGTTCGACGTGCTGCACCCCGCCCCGACCGAGGCGTTCCCGGCGGTCGCCGCGGGGCTCGCCGACCTGGCCGGCTCGGCGCTCGAGGCGGCGGTCGCCGTCGCCCGGCGCGAGGTCCCGTTCCCCGCCGCCGACGTCGAGGCCACCCCGCTCGCCGTGATCGGCATGGGGAAGGCCGGCGCACGCGAGCTCAACTACGTCAGCGACGTCGACGTCATCTTCGTCACCGAGTCGACCCGTGACGACGAGACCGGCTCCGGCGTCGGAACCGACCGCGCCGTCCTCATCGCGACGCGGCTGGCGATCGCGGCGACGCACGCCATCACCGACCTCGCGGCCGAACCGGCACTGTGGGAGGTCGACGCCAACCTGCGGCCGGAGGGCAAGGACGGCGCGCTCGTCCGGACGCTCGACTCGCACGTGGCGTACTACGAGCGCTGGGCGAAGGGGTGGGAGTTCCAGGCGCTGCTCAAGGCGCGGCCGATCGCCGGCAGTCGGGACCTGGGGGAGCGCTACGCCGCAGCGGTCGCCCCGTTCGTCTGGAGTTCCGCCGGCCGGCCCGGGTTCGTCGAGTCGGTGCAGCGGATGCGGGAACGCGTCACCGAGCACATCCCGGACGACGAGGTCGACCGGCAGATCAAGCTCGGGCCGGGCGGGCTGCGCGACGTCGAGTTCACCGTGCAGCTCCTGCAGCTCGTGCACGGCCGCGACGACGACACCGTGCGGGTCCGCTCGACGCTCGAGGCGATGGACGCCCTGGCCGCCGCCGGGTACGTGGGCCGACCCGAGGCCGCACGCTTCGGCCCCGACTACGCCCTGCTGCGCCTCCTCGAGCACCGCATCCAGCTCCGACGACTGCAGCGCACGCACCTCATGCCCTCCGACGAGGACGAGCTCCGGGTGCTCGCACGCTCGACCGGGCTCGCGACCTCGGCGTCGGCGCTCGAGCAGCGGTGGCGCGGCGTGAAGCTCGAGGTCCGCGGGCTCCACGAGCGGCTCTTCTACCGACCGCTGCTCTCGGCGGTGGCCGCGACCGACGGTGACATCGTCCTGACGAACGACCAGGCGGCCGACCGCCTCGGCGCGATCGGCTTCGCGGACCCCTCGGGCGCGCTCGGCCACATCCGCGCGCTCACGCAGGGCACGAGCCGGCGGGCCGCGATCCAGCGCAACCTGCTCCCCGTGCTCCTGCGGTGGATGGCCGAGGGGCCGGCTCCGGACCGGGCGCTCCTGGCGTTCCGGCGCCTCAGCGACACGCTGGGGGAGTCGAGCTGGTTCCTCCGCATGCTCCGCGACTCGTCGGGCGCCGCGCACTCCCTGACGACCGTGCTGTCCGAGTCGGCGTTCCTCGCCGGGTTGCTCGAGCGCTTCCCCGAAGCGGTCGCGTGGCTCGACGAACCGGAGACGCTCCTCCGGCCCCGACCGCTGGCGTCCCTGCTCGCCGAACACGCCGCGACGACCGCCCGACACGGTGACGACGTCGACGGTGCCGCCGCCCTCGTCCGGTCCGCCCGACGTCGCGAGACGCTCCGGCTCGGCATGGCCGCAGTGCTGGGCCACCTCGACGTGGACGCACTCGGTCCGGCGCTGTCCGACGTCTCCGAGGCGACCCTGACCGGAGCGCTCACCCTCGCGCGGCGCGACGCTCCCGAGGGCCTCGCGTTCGGCATCGTCGCGATGGGACGCTTCGGTGGCCGGGAGCTCGGCTTCGGGTCCGACGCCGACGTGCTCTACGTGTACCGGGCGCCGGAGGGCCTCGAGTCGGAGCAGGCCTCGCGGGCGGCGCAGCGCATCGTCCGTGAGCTGTCGCGGCTGACCGACGACGCCATCCACCCGTTCGAGCTCGACATCGACCTGCGTCCGGAGGGGAAGAACGGACCGGTGGTGCGGACGCTCGAGTCGTACGGCGCGTACTACGCCCGGTGGTCGTTGACGTGGGAGGCGCAGGCACTCCTCCGGGCCCGTGGTGCCGTCGGCGACGACGGACTCCTGCGGGACTTCGAGCACCTGGCGGACCGGACCCGGTACCCGGAGCACATCGACGAGCAGGCGGTCCGCGAGGTCCGGCGCATCAAGGCCCGCGTCGAGTCCGAGCGGCTGCCACGCGGAGCCGACCCAGCGCGGCACCTGAAGCTCGGCCGCGGGTCCCTCAGCGACGTGGAGTGGTTCGTGCAGCTGCTGCAGCTGCAGCACGCGACGACGGTGCCCGGGCTCCGGACCACCTCGACGCTCGAGGCGCTCGACGCCGCCACCGCCGCCGGACTCGTCGCGGCGGAGGACGCCGACCGCCTCGGCGCCGCCTGGCGCTTCGCGTCCCGCACCCGGAGCGCCCTCGTGCTCTGGTCCGGGAAGACGACCGACGTGCTGCCCGTCGACCGGGTGCAGCTCGAGGGCATCGCGCGCCTGATGGAGTACCCGCCCGGATCGGCGTCCCGGCTCGAGGACGACTACCTCGGCGTCACACGGCGCGCTCGCCAGGTCTTCGAGCGGGAGTTCTACGGCGCCTGAGGGTGGGGCGACACGCCCGGACCGACGTCCGCGGGGGAACGTGACACGTCGTCGTCGATGAATTCCTGATGTCGTCCGCCGTCCCCCGACGGCTGCCGCGCTGTACCCCGACCGGCACGGGCCCACCCGTCGTGACCGGACCGTGATCGGGGGCTGCGGACCGGGGCAGCAGCGGTCCCGACCAGGCAGCCCCCGGACGGGGGTACGTGCCCTTCGACCTGGGGTTTCCTGCACTAGTGAGCCCTGCCTGCCGGGTCGTCATCGGCCGCTGTTGCGCTCCGGACGGCGGTGGACCGGTCCACATTCCTGCTGTCAGCAGCAGTGCGGACAGCCGCGGTCTGCCGCGAGGGGGACTGCGTTGTACCCCGTGACCTCCTGGAAACACCCCCGGACAGGGGTCGCGTTGCGGTGGCACCCAGCTTCTGCCTCAATGGGCTCACCCGAACCGCCCACGGTTCCTCGATGAAGCGGAATCCCCACCTCGAACGTTGAAGCAGGGATCGATGTTCACCTTCATTCTGCAGATCCGGCAGATGGTCGAAGGGCACCCCGAGTTCTACCTGTTCGCCGTGTACTCCGCGGTGATCTGGTTGCTCTGGCTGCTCAAGGTCGTCCTGTCCGCCCGCTACCGCCCCTACACCGGCACCTTCGTCGGGACGACCAGCGTGGTCGTCCCCGTCGTCGACGAGCCGATCGACCTCTTCCGTGACGTGATCGGCCGCATGGTCGAGCAGGGGCCGGGCGAGATCATCGTCGTCATCAACGGCGCGAGGAACGAGGCGCTGGAGCAGGTCTGCGACGAGTTCGCCCCGCTCGTCCGCTGGACCCACACGCCGATCCCGGGCAAGCGCAACGCCGTCAAGGTCGGCACCGAGATGTCGACGGGCGACATCACCGTGCTCGTCGACTCGGACACGGTGTGGACCCCGGGGACGCTCTCCGAGCTGCTCAAGCCCTTCGCCGACGAGTCCATCGGCGGGGTCACCACCCGCCAGCGCATCCTCGAGCCGACGCGCTCGTGGATCACCCGGTGGGCCGACTGGCTCGAGAACTCGCGGGCGCTCTACTCGATGCCGGCGCAGAGCGTGCTCGGCCAGATCGGGTGCCTGCCCGGGCGCACCATCGCCTTCCGCCGGAACATCCTCGCCCGTGTAATGGACCGGTTCATGCACGAGGAGTTCATGGGCGTCTTCCTCGAGGTGTCCGACGACCGCACCCTGACGAACCTGACCCTCAAGGAGGGCTACCGGACCGTCTACCAGTACACGTCGCTGGTCTACACGGACGCACCGCTGCAGGTGAAGAAGCTGTTCAAGCAGCAGCTGCGCTGGGCCCGCGGCTCGCAGTACAACACGCTGCGCATGCTCCCGTGGATGCTCGGTCACGCGCCGATCCTGGCGGTGTTCTTCCTCACCGACATCATCCTGCCGTTCATGCTCTTCGGCGTGATCGCCGGCTGGATCTACCGCGCGGTGACCGGGCAGGGCGAGAACCTGTACCAGGGCATCCTGCAGCAGTACGGCTTCTCGACGGGCTTCGTCTACGTCGCCGGGCTCATGGTCGTCTCCAGCGTGCTGAGCATGGCGGTCCGCCAGATGCGCCACCTCGCCGAGAAGCCGAGCGACTTCTTCCGGCTGCCGATGTTCATCATCGTGTCGACGTTCTTCCTCATGCCGATCCGGCTCATCGGTTTCTTCCGCCTGGCGCACGCGTCCGGGTGGGGGACCCGCGCCGGGGCCTACGCCGGTGGTCCGATGGAGGAGGACCCGGCGGCCGCCGTCCAGCCGACCGCCACCGGCACGCCGGTCAGCCCGGTCGACGCCGGGCTCCCACCGGCGGACCGCACCGACGTCGCCCGGTCCCGGGTCGACGTCGGCGACCAGGCCGCGGCCGACCGCGCGTTCGACGAGCTCTTCGGCGCCGACGCCACGACCACCTCGACCGCGACGGTCCTCGCCACCCGGCGATCGGCGGCGACGGCCGCTGCGGCTCCCGCGGCGCCTGCCCGTCCGGCGTCGGCGAAGGCCCGCCGTCGCAACCCGTACGCCGCGATCCCGTACCTCATCGGGTTCGCGATCCTCGCACTGGAGGCGTTCCTCATTGTCTGACCTCATCCGTTCCACCAGCACGTGGTGGGCCCAGTCGAGCAAGCACGCCCGCCGCACCGCGATCGGCACGGTCGCGATCGTCCTGGTGCTCGGCCTGATCACCTGGACGGTCTGGGTGTCGCCGGCCGGCCCGGTGTCGAGCGCGGTGCAGACCGCCCTCGGCGTCACCCCGCCCAAGGCGAAGCAGCCCACCGCCGCCGAACTCAGCGCGAAGCTCGACGCGGCGCAGCAGACCATCTGGAAGCTCGAGGGCAAGCTCGACTCCTCGGGAGCGCAGGCCGGGTCGCGGGCCGAGGAGATCACCCGCCTGAAGGCGCAGATCGCCTCGCTGCAGTCCGACCTCGGCGCTGCGACGAGCGGCGGCAAGGCGTCCGCCGGGGGGTCGGGCCCGGCGGGCTCCTCCGGTGCGTCCGGTCCGAGCGGGAGCGCTGCGGGGACCGCCGCCGGCGCCTCCGACTCCGGCGCCGGCTCGGGCGGGGGCTCCGGCTCCGGCTCCGGTTCGGGCGCGGGCTCGGGCTCGGGCGCCTCCGACGGGAAGGGCGGGACCGGCGGCACCGGCGGGACCGCGGGCCCGTCGAAGGACCCGGTCGCGTCCGAACCGATCACGACCCCGACCAAGGCGCAGATCCTCGGTCAGCAGTCCCGCTGGTACGGGCTCTACACGACGCAGTCGCCCTTCAACTGGGCCGAGTACGACCGCGTCTCGCAGGAGGTCGGCCGGGCCACGAACATGGTGGGCTACTTCCAGGGGTTCGACCAGGACTTCAATGCCAGCGCCGTCCAGCGGTCGTGGGCGAACGGCCGCCTGCCGATGATGACGTGGGAGACCGTGCCCGCGAAGACCGGGAACGACCAGCCGTACGTCGAGGGCTACACGAACCAGGACATCGTCTCCGGGAAGTTCGACGACTACCTCGCGTCCTACGCAAGGGCGCTGAAGGCGAACGGGATGCCCGTCGTCATCCGCCTCGACCACGAGATGAACGGCCAGTGGTACAACTGGTCCGAGGGGTCGAAGCAGCAGAACGCGCCGGGGTCGTACGTCGCCATGTGGCAGCACGTGCACGACGTCTTCCAGGCCAACGGGGCGAACGACTACGTCATCTGGAACTGGTCGCCGTCGCGCATCGACAAGCTCGGCAACCCGAAGTACCAGACGCTCGACTACATGCGGCAGTACTACCCGGGCGCCGACTACGTCGACTGGGTCGGCATGAGCGGCTACTACCGAACGGCCACCGAGCAGCCCACGTTCCAGAACACCTTCGGAGCGACCCTCGCGCAGCTCCGGCAGGTTGCGCCGGGCAAGCACGTCCTGCTCAACGAGATCGGCGCCACCGAGACCGGCGGCAGCGTCTCGGACAGCCAGAAGTCGCAGTGGATCGACTCGCTCTTCGACGCCCTCGCCGACCCCGCCAACCGTGACGTCATCGGCTTCGCGTACTTCAGCCAGGTGGCCACCACCATCGTCGACGGCGCCCGCACCACGAACGACTGGCGCCTCGACTCCCGCGCCGACAGCCTGGCGACCTTCGCCGAGGGCATCGCCCGCACCGACACCGACTACGACCTGCAGGAGGTCAAGCAGTGACCGCTCAGAAGAAGACCGACGCCGCCGACGTGCGGCCGGCTCCCGTCATCAGTGTCATCGGCACCGGATACCTCGGCGCGACCCACGCGGCCGCCATGGCCGAGATGGGCTTCGAGACCATCGGCGTGGACGTCGACCCCGCGAAGCTCGCCGCCCTGTCCGCCGGCGAGGTGCCGTTCTACGAGCCCGGCCTGCCCGAGCTCATCACGAAGCACGTCGCCACCGGGAAGCTCCGGTTCACCGCCGACCTGGCCGAGGCCGTCGCCGCCGCGGACGTCCACTTCGTCTGCGTCGGCACGCCGCAGAAGGCCGGGTCGCACGCTGCGAACCTGACCTACGTCGAGGCCGCCACCCGCGGTGTCGCGGAGCACCTCACGCACCCGGGGCTCATCGTCGGCAAGTCCACGGTGCCCGTCGGGACGGCGGAGCGACTGCGCGGGATCGTCCGCGAGTTCAGCCCGTCCGGCATCCAGGCGGAGCTCGTCTGGAACCCGGAGTTCCTCCGCGAGGGCAAGGCCGTCGACGACACCCTGCACCCGGACCGTCTGGTCTGGGGCGGCGCGTCGGCGGCGGCAGACGCGGTGATCCGCGAGGTCTACGCGGCACCGATCGCCGAGGGCACGCCGGTCATCACGACGGACCTCGCGACCGCCGAGCTCGTGAAGGTCAGCGCGAACGCGTTCCTCGCGACGAAGATCTCCTTCATCAACGCGATCTCCGAGATGTGCGCCATCACCGGTGCCGACGTCACCACGCTCGCCGACGCCCTCGGGCACGACGTCCGCATCGGGCGCAAGTTCCTGAACGCCGGGCTCGGCTTCGGCGGCGGCTGCCTGCCGAAGGACATCCGTGCGCTCATGCACCGTGCGAACGAGATCGGCGCCGGTCGGGTCGTCGGACTGATGCAGCAGGTCGACGAGATCAACATGGGGCAGCGCGAGCGGGTCATCGACATGACGATCGAGGCGCTCGGGGGTTCCGTGCTGAACCGCCGCGTGGCCGTGGTCGGGGCCGCGTTCAAGCCGCTCACCGACGACGTCCGGGACTCGCCGGCGCTCAACGTCGCCGCGGCGCTGCACCTCCGCGGCGCGCAGGTCACGCTGTGGGACCCGGAGGCCAACGAGACCGCTCGTCGCTCCTTCCCGACGCTGTCCTACGCGGCGACGAAGGAGGACGCGGTCGAGGGTGCCGACGTGGTGCTCGTCCTGACGGAGTGGGACGAGATCGTGCAGGCGTCGCCGGTGTCGCTCGGCGGCATCGTCGGCCGTCGCACCGTCATCGACGCCCGCAACTGCCTCCCGGTCGCCGACTGGGTCGAGGCCGGGTGGTCCGTCCGCTCCCTGGGGCGGCCCACACCGGTCGCGAGCTCGGCCGTGAGCGTGGCGGCGGGGTCGAACGACGTGCTGGCCGCAGCGCGCTAGTCGTCACCGCGCAGGAGCGGGGTCCGTGCCGGGGGCGGCAGGGACCCCGCTCCGTCGTGTGCGATGAATGCTCTTCGGCGCGTACGAGACCGTTCCGCGCCTCGGAGGCTCTTCCGCGCGTACGAGGTCGTTCCTCCCGACCTCCTTCGCGCGATTCGGCATCCCATTCGGCTGCAATGGGCAGGAACGTGCGGGCGCGACTGTCTGGAGGCCCGGTGTCGGTCCGCCGGACCGGCACCGGGCCTCCAGGCGGTCACCACCACCGCACGACGCGCCCCGCACGCAGAAGGCCCCGCACCGGAACCGGTGCGGGGCCTTCGTGGTGTCAGCGCAGATCAGACGCCGAAGTAGAGCTCGTACTCGAACGGGTGCGGACGCTGCGCGAGCGGGAGGATCTCGTTCTCACGCTTGTAGTCGATCCACGTCTGGATGAGGTCCTCGGTGAAGACGTTGCCCTTCGTGAGGAACTCGTGGTCCGCCTCGAGCGCCTCGAGCGCCTCGTCGAGGGAGCCCGGCACCTGCGGGATGCCCTTGGCCTCCTCCGGCGGGAGCTCGTACAGGTCCTTGTCGACCGGCTCGTGCGGCTCGATGCGGTTCTGGATGCCGT
Organism: Curtobacterium sp. NPDC092190; assembly: GCF_044755625.1. Lineage (NCBI taxonomy): Bacteria > Bacillati > Actinomycetota > Actinomycetes > Micrococcales > Microbacteriaceae > Curtobacterium > Curtobacterium sp. NPDC092190. Next base: position 298,218 of record NZ_JBIVRJ010000001.1, read on the forward strand.
CGAGGCCGGCCATCAGCTGCGCCGCGAAGGCGAGGTACGGGTTGCCCGAGGCGTCCGGCGCGCGGAACTCGATGCGCTTCGCCTTCGGGTTCGTGCCCGTGATCGGGATGCGGATCGCGGCGGAGCGGTTGCCGGCCGAGTACACCAGGTTGACCGGAGCCTCGAACCCCTTGACCAGACGGTGGTAGGAGTTGATCGACGGGTTCGTGAAGGCGAGCAGCGCCGGGGCGTGCTTCAGGATGCCACCGATGTACCAGCGCGCGACGTCCGAGAGGCCGCCGTAGCCGTTCTCGTCGTAGAACAGCGGCTTGCCGTCGCTCCAGAGCGACTGGTGGGTGTGCATGCCCGAGCCGTTGTCGCCGAACAGCGGCTTCGGCATGAACGTGGCGACCTTGCCCCACTGGTCGGCCGTGTTCTTGACGATGTACTTGAACTTCAGGATGTCGTCCGCGGCGTGGACCATCGTGTCGAACTTGTAGTTGATCTCCTGCTGGCCGCCGGTGCCCACCTCGTGGTGCGAGCGCTCGAGCTCGAAGCCCGCCTCGATCAGCTTGAGCGTGATGTCGTCGCGCAGGTCGGCCGTCTTGTCGACGGGGGAGACCGGGAAGTACCCGCCCTTGTAGGGGGTCTTGTTGGCGAGGTTGCCGCCCTCTTCCTCGCGACCGGTGTTCCAGGCGCCCTCTTCCGAGTCGACCGAGTAGAACGACTTGTTCTGGGTCACCGAGTAGCGGACGTCGTCGAAGATGTAGAACTCGGCCTCGGGCGCGAAGAACGCGGTGTCCGCGATACCCGTCGACGCGAGGTACTTCTCGGCCTTCTTCGCCACCTGGCGCGGGTCGCGGCCGTAGATCTCGCCGTTCCGCGGGTTGTAGATGTCGAAGATCATGATCAGCGTGCGCTCGGCGCGGAACTGGTCGATGTACGCCGTCGTCACATCCGGGATGAGCTGCATGTCCGACTCGTGGATCGACGCGAAGCCGCGGATCGAGGAGCCGTCGAAGAGCTGTCCGACCGAGAAGAAGTCCTCGTCGACCGTCGACGCCGGGATGTTGAAGTGCTGCTGGACACCGGGCAGGTCCGTGAAGCGGATGTCGAGGAACTTGACGTCCGTGTCCTTGATGAAGGCGAGCACCTCGGAGGAATCGCTGAACATGTGTGTCGATCTCCTGGGGGGTAGGTGATGTCGGAGGTGCCGCGGGTGCACCCTCCGACGAGGCTATTGACACCGGGTTTCCCGGACATGACTGCATTGTTTCGTGCGTGTTACGGGCACGGAGTCGCCTACCCTTGGAGCATGGCCCGCAGCACCACCCCGCCCTCGGCGTCGTCCGCACACCCCGGTGGGGAGCACCCGGACGGGTGGCCGGGCAAGGACCTCGGGCTCCCCGAGGACGGGCCGCGCAGCGTCGGCCGCATCGGTCGCCGGGTCGTCGGGCTGCTCATCGACGGCATCCTGGCCGACCTCGTGGCGTACGTCACCGGCGTGTGGTCGCCGCTCGAGGGATCCGGCGACATCGCGCACACGTGGATCCAGCTCGCAATCTTCGCGGTGCTGCAGGTCCTGTTCATCTGCACGCTGTCGGGCTCCTTCGGTCACGTGTGCGTCGGCCTGCGGGTCGTCCCGATCCGCGGCGGCTACGTCGGGGTGTGGCGACCGATCGTCCGCACCGTGCTGCTCTGCCTGGTCGTCCCGGCGCTCATCATCGACCGTGACAGCCGTGGTGCGCACGACCGCATCGCGGGGACGGTGCTCGTCCGGCGCTGACCGGCGCGGCCGGACGCGCGCGGAGCCGGAGGCGTGCGAACGACGCGCAACGACATCGTCGACGTCGTACGACAGCGGCGGTGTCGTTCTGCCCGCGGGTCGTCCGGCGGGTACGGGCGGAGCGACGAGATCGCTGTCGCACGACAGCGGCGGTGTCGTTCAGCCCGCGGTCGCCCGGCGGCGGGGGGAGAACGACGAGATCGCTGTCGGACGAGAGCGGCGGTGTCGTTCTGCCTGGCAGCACCACCGGCAAGGTCGTCGCTCCGACGAGACCACAGTCACGAGGAGCATGCGCCTCGCACGCAGCGACGCCCCCGACCTGGCACGGTCGGGGGCGTCGTCGCTCGGAGCGCGGGGGAGACGATCAGCGCGGACGTCCGGCGCGCGCACGCATCGGGTCCATGCCCTTGGGGATCGCGGCCGCCGGGCTGTGCGTGAGGGAGTCCAGACGGTTCGCGACCGCCAGGACCTCGTTGCGGTTGAGCGCCTTCTTGTACTTGTTCATCGCCCGCGGGAGCTTGTGCAGCGTCACGCCGTCCTCGTCGTCGTCGACGTGGACCACGTGCACGGGGACGTTCGGGACGATGCGCTGGACCTTGCGGCGCTCCTCGTCCACCTGGCGCTTGAGGTTGCCCCGCTGCCCCTCGGTGATGAGGACCACACCCGGGGTGCCGACCGCGCGGTAGACGGCGGCCTGCGACCGGCCGTGCACGGCGACGGGCATCTCGCTCGATCGCCACTGGCGGCGGAGCGAGTTCGAGAGCACGGCGCCGACGGCGCCCGGCTGCCCGGCGATCTGCGAGTAGGCGGCACGCTCCGCCAGCCGACCGAGGACGATGAGGAAGAGCAGCACACCGAGCAGCACGCCGGCCACGATCCACAGCGTGATCGCGAGCCAGTTCTGGCCCGGCAGGAGCAGCGCGAGCAGGACACCCGCGACGACGGGGCCGACGAACGCCAGCAGGAACCACCAGACGGACTTCGGGTCGGCCCGACGGGTCATGGTGAAGACCTGGTACATCTGCTTGAGACGACCCGGCTCCTTCGCCGTCGTTGCTTGGGGAGTGCTGCGTGCCATGCGACCAGGATACGGCCTCGACCATCGCTCGCAGACCGCTGGTGCCCAGGCTGTGGGCGAACGTCGCCGTCCACAGGTACCGCACGCCGGCCGGGGGGCCCGTCCGGCGTCCGTGAAGCTCGTCACCATGACGACGACAGCGGGCAGCAGACGGTGGTGCGGTGCACAGGACCCCGCCGACTTCTCGGGGTGGGTCGCCGACCGCGCCGCCGGCGCCGGCCCGCACCTCGTTCCGGTGACCCGGGTCGGCAGGTGCCCGCAGGGCCACCTCGCCGCCGAGGTCCTCGACCCGTCGACCCGCGCGCTCGAGGACGCACTGGAGGCACTCGGCACGCCGACCGAGGGCGTGGCGGTCACCCTGACGGTGCCCCTGCTCGAACTCGCTGCGCGGGCACGATCGGGTGCGGTCGTGCTCGGAGCCGTCCCCTTCGACGCCGTGCGCGTCGACGAAGCGGGAGCGATCGTCGTCGCCGACCGTCCTCCCGGGGCGTCGGTCGCCTGCACGACACGCACGTCGCCTGACCCCGGTGCGGACGCCCGGACGACGGCCCCTGCCGCCGGGGTCCTCTCCCGGGCGACGGCGGCCGCTCGGGCCGAGGCAGCAGCAGCCTCCTCGCGGGTCGCGTGCACGCCGCCGGCGCACCCGCTCCCGTCTCCCCGTGGCCTCGACGGCGCCCGCCAGCTCGTCACCGCCGCCCGTTGCGTGTGGGACCGTGTGGACGCGCGGTCACCCGCCCGCGGCACGCTCGACCCGGTCCTCGACGCCGCGCGGGACGGGGACGCTCGGACGATCTCGGACGCGCTCGACCTCGTCGTCGGAGCCGCGCCACCCCGACCCGTGCGCTGGAGCAGACCGGGCCCGGCCTTCCCCGACGAGGAGCACGTCGGCGTCGGGCGTCTGCCGGACGACACCACGGACGCGATCGGCTCGGTCGCCCGGGTGGTGCGGGACCTGGTCGAGCAGGGGATCCCCCTGGGACGGGAGCGCCGAGTGCCGGTCCGGCACGTCCTCGTCGGCACGGTGGTCGCGGGCGGTCTCGTGACCGCAGCGACCGGTCTGCGCTGACCGTGCCCGTGCCCGTGCCCGTGCCCGTGCCCGTGCCCGCGGCCGCAGGATCGCCGGACCGCCCCGGCCCGCGACGCACCGGGCCGGCTCCGACGCTCCCGGTGGAACGCCGGACGGCCCCGGTCCCACGAGGGGACCGGGGCCGTCCGGTGCGGATCGGAGCGACGACTCAGTAGCCGAGGTTCGGGCCGAAGTTGCCCTCCTCGAGGCGGTTCTTCACCGCGACGAGGTACCGCGACGCGTCGGCGCCGTCGATGATCCGGTGGTCGTACGACAGTGCGAGGTAGACGAACGAACGGACGGCGATCGCCTCCTGCCCGTCGACCTTCACGACCGCCGGACGCTTGGTGACGATGCCCGTGCCGAGGATCGCGGACTGCGGCAGGAACACCACGGGGGTGTCGAACAGCGCGCCGCGCGAACCGGTGTTGGTCAGCGTGAAGGTGCCACCCGCGAGCTCGTCCGGCTTGAGCTGGTTGTTGCGCGTGCGCTCGGCCAGGTCCGCGATCGCCTTCGAGAAGTCGGCGAGCGAGAGTCCCGACGCGTCCTTGATCACCGGGGTGAGCAGGCCGCGCTCGGTGTCCACCGCGATCGAGACGTTCTCGTGGTCCGGGTAGACGATCTCGTCGCCCTCGACCGTGGAGTTGATCTTCGGGTGGGCCTTGAGCGCCTCGGACGCCGCGAGGGCGAAGAACGGCATGAAGCTGAGCTTCGAACCGGTCTTCTCGAGGAACTCGGCCTTGTTCGCGTCGCGGAACTGCGCGACCTTCGTGACGTCGACCTCGACGACGCTGGTGAGCTGTGCGGTCGAGGTCATCGACTGCACGGCGCGCTCGGCGACCACCTTGCGGAGGCGCGTCATCTTCTCGCGCGTGCCGCGGAGCGGCGAGGTCTCGGCCACGAACGGGCCGGACGCCGCGGCGGCCGGAGCCGACGAACCGGCGGACGACGCCTTCGCGGCGGCGGCGAGCACGTCCTCCTTGCGGATGCGGCCACCGACCCCGGAGCCGGAGACCGTCGACAGGTCGACGCCCTGCTCGTTGGCGAGCTTGCGCACCAGCGGGGTGACGTAGCCGGAGGCCGACGCGTCCTGGTTCGGGTTCGGCACCGACGCCGACGCGGTGGAACCGGCTGCGGCCGGAGCCGGAGCCGCGGCGGGCGCGGGGACCGCTGCCGGCACGGCGGCGGGCGGCGGGACCGGAGCGGCCTGCGGGACGGGCGGAGCCGACGGTGCCTGCGGGGCGGCGGGCTGCGTCTGGCCACCGGGCGCCGGCTCGGCCTGCTGCGGCTCCGGAGCCTTCTGCTCCTCGCCCTGCTCGGTGCTCGGAGCCGTCTCGGGCTCGCTCTCCTCGGCGGCTGCGGCGTCCTGGTCCGCACCCTGGTCGTCCGACGAACCGGAGTCCGATCCGGAGCCGTCGCCGATCTTCACCAGCGCGGTGCCGACCTCGACGGTCTCGTCCTCCTGGACGAGGATCTCCTCGACGACGCCGGCGATCGGCGACGGGATCTCGGTGTCGACCTTGTCGGTCGAGACCTCGAGCAGCGGCTCGTCGACCTCGACGCGGTCACCGACGTTCTTCAGCCATCGGGTGACCGTGCCCTCGGTGACGCTCTCGCCGAGCGCCGGGAGGTTGACGGATTCGCTCATCGGGTGGGCTCCTGTTCGCGGGTTGCTGTGGTGGTGGTTGTCATTGTCTCGGTGTGCACGGTGGACGTGGTCGTCACAGCGCGTGCAGCGGCTTGCCCGCGAGGTGGAGGAAGGCCTCGCCCAGGGCCTCGTTCTGCGTCGGGTGGGCGTGGACGAGCGGTGCGACGTCCTCCGGGTGCGCCTCCCAGTTCACCGCGAGCTGGGCCTCACCGATGAGCTCGCCGACGCGCGCGCCGATCATCGAGACACCGACGACCGGGCCGTCGACGACCCGGACGACCTTGACGGCGCCGGAGGTCCCGATGATGTGGCTGCGGCCGTTGCCCGCGAGGTTGTACTCGTAGAAGTCGACCTTGTCCTTGCCGTACTCCTCCTCGGCCTTGGCCTGGGAGAGTCCGACCGAGGCTACCTCGGGGTCGGAGTAGGTCACCTTCGGGATGTTCGTGTCGGAGATGACGACGGGCTTCAGGCCCGCGATCTCCTCGGCCACGAAGATCCCCTGCTGGAAGCCGCGGTGCGCGAGCTGCAGGCCGGGGACGATGTCGCCGACGGCGTAGACGTTCGGCAGGTTGGTGGCGAGGCGCTCGTCGGTCGTGACGAACCCGCGGTCCATCGCGACGCCGACCTCGTCGAAGCCCATGTTCTGCGTGAGCGGGCCACGGCCGACCGCGACGAGGAGCACGTCGCCCTCGTAGGTCTTGCCGTCCTCGAGCGTCACGACGACGCCGTTCTCGTGCTGGTCGACGTGGTCGAAGCGCACGCCGAGCGAGAACTCGATGCCGCGCTTGCGGAAGGCGCGCTCGAGCTGCTTGGACATCGACTCGTCCTCGGCGGGGATGAGGTGGGGCAGGCCCTCGACGATCGTGACGTCGGCGCCGAACGACTTCCACACGCTGGCGAACTCGACGCCGATGACGCCACCACCGAGGATGACGACCTTGTTCGGGACGTAGTCCATCTTGAGCGCGGTCTCGGACGTGATCACGCGACCGCCGATCTCGAGGCCCGGCAGGGACTTCGAGTACGAACCCGTGGCGAGCACGACGTTCTTGCCGGTGACGGTCTGGTCGCCGACCTGCACGGTGTTCTGCGAGGTCAGACGGCCCCAGCCCTCGACGACGGTGATGCCGCGCGCCTTGACCAGGCCCTGCAGGCCCTTGTACTTCGAGTTGATGACGCCCTGCTGGTAGTCGATGACCTTCGGCACCTCGACGCCGGCGAACTCGGCGATGACGCCGTACTTCTCCGCGTCGCGGGTGGCGTCGGCGACCTCGGCGGCGTGCAGCAGCGCCTTGGTCGGGATGCAGCCGCGGTGCAGGCAGGTCCCCCCGAGCTTGTCTCCCTCGATGAGCGCGACGCTCATGCCGAGCTCGGCGGCCCGGAGCGCAGCGGCGTAGCCACCACTGCCGCCACCGAGGACCACGACGTCGTAAGTCTGTTCCGTCACCTGGTGCAACTCCCTCGTGCGTGTCGGGATCCCGGTCGGACCCCACTGGACACCGCGGCGGCGGCGTCCGACGGTCGGACCGCATGGTTCCGGTCCCGTCCCGCTGGTTCCGGCGGACGCGCGTCGGTGCGCAGCCCGCCGGACACCAACCTACTACCTGGACTGGAGCTCTTCTGCGAGCCCGATGAGCGTCCGGACCATGACGCCGGTCGCGCCCTTGCCGAGCCAGCCGTACCCGCCGCCCTTGTGCTCCGAGGGGCCCGCGATGTCGAGGTGCGCCCACGGCACGCCGTCGCCCACGAACCGCTCGAGGAACTTGCCGGCGAGGAGCATCCCACCGGCCGGGTTGCCCACGGTCGCGTTGACCATGTCGGCGACGTCGCTGGCGAGTCGCGCGTCGAGCTCCTCGGGCAGGGGCATCGGCCAGATCGGCTCGGCGACGGCGTCGGCGACCGCGCGGACCCGTGCGACCAGGTCGTCGCTGCCCATCAGGCCGGTGGTCCGGTCGCCGAGGGCGACGACCTGTGCGCCGGTGAGCGTCGCGACGTCGACGAGGGCGTCGGGCTGCTCGAGCGAGGCGGCGACCATGCCGTCGCCGAGGACGAGTCGGCCCTCGGCGTCGGTGTTCGTGACCTCGACGGTCTTCCCGTTCTTCAGGGTGAGCACGTCGCCGGGGCGCGTCGCGGAGCCGGACGGCATGTTCTCGGCGAGGCACAGCCAGGCGGTGACCTTCGTGTCGAGGCCGAGGCGCGCGGCGGCGATCGTCGCGGCGAGCACGGTGGCGGCGCCGGTCATGTCGGTCTTCATGCCGAGCATCGACGCGGCGGGCTTCAGCGAGAGGCCGCCGGAGTCGAAGGTGATGCCCTTGCCGACCAGCGCGAGGTGCTTGGACGCCGACGACGGCTCGTAGCGGACGACGACCAGGCGCGGGGGACGCTCGGAGCCGCGGCCGACCCCGAGGATGCCCCCGAAGCCCTGCTCCTCGAGCTGCTGCTCGTCGAGGACCTCGACGGTGAGGGGGAGGCCCTCGGCCTGCGCGACGGCGACGTCGGCGACGTCCGCCGGGCCGAGGTCGCCGGCGGCGGTGTTCACGAGGTCACGGACGAGCGCAGCCGCGTCGGCGACGATCGCGGGCCGGACGGTGGCGTCGGCGGCGGTGTCGGCCGGCGCGACGACCGCGATGCGCTGGTCGCCCCGGGCCGGAGCGGTCGTGCCGGTGCCCTTGTGCCGGGTGAAGGCGTAGGAGCCGAGCGCCGCACCCTCGAGCGCGGCGTCGACGAGCTCGGCCGAGTCGGTCGGCAGCGCCAGGGCGATCGACGCAGCCTGGGGGAGCTGGCGGACCGCGCTGCCGGCGGCCGCGCGGACGGACGCCGCGTCGACCGTGGCACCGAGGCCGACGAGTGCGATCCCGGCCGCGGCGACGCCGGTACCGGGGAGGCGGACCAGCTGGTCCTTCGCACCCGTCACACCGACGGAGCCGAGGTCGAGGTCGGCGAGCGCGTCCAGGGCGCCGGCAGCGCTCGGAGCGATCGTGGGGGCACCGCCGTCGGTGCCCGAGCGGACGCCGAGCACGAGGACGTCGGCGTCGACGTCGGAGGGGGTCGAGGTGGTGGTGGAGAGCGTCGGTCGGACCATGCGCCCAGCCTAGCCAGCACGTGTTCGCCGAGAGCGTCGGGCCGGCGCAGGGGTCGGTCGGGGGTGCCGCCTAGCATGGGGACGGTGAACCACCCCGAGGACCTGTACTCCGCTCCCGACGGCGCGCCGACCGTCCCGGCCGGGCTGCACCTGGTCGCGGGCCTGACCGGCTTCGTCGACGCGGGGTCCGCCGTCGCGCAGGTGGCCACGTCGATCCTCGACGGCCTCGACCACGAGCTCGTCGCGGAGTTCGACCCGGACGTCCTGCTCGACTGGCGCGCCCGCCGGCCGGTCATCACCTTCGAGCACGACCACATCACGGCCGTCGAACCGCCGCGCCTGGCGCTGCACCTGGTGCGCGACGAGCTCGGGCAGCCGTTCCTGTTCCTCACCGGGTACGAGCCGGACTTCCAGTGGAACCGGTTCGTCGACGCCGTCACCGGCCTCGCCGACCGCCTGCAGGTCGCGGACACGACGTGGGTCCAGTCCATCCCCATGCCCGTCCCCCACACCCGTCCGATCAGCCTGACGGTGTCGGGGACCCGCGCGGACCTGGTCGAGCAGCTGAGCGTGTGGAAGCCGGAGACGCAGGCGCCCGCGAACGTCCTGCACCTGGTCGAGCACCGGCTGACGCAGCTGGGTGCATCGGTCACCGGGCTCGTCCTGCTGGTCCCGCACTACCTCGGCGACACCGAGTTCCCCGACGCGGCGGTCACCGCACTGTCGAGCATCGCGGCGGCCACCGGTCTGATCTTCCCGACCGACGCGCTGCGTGCGTCCGACCGCGAGTTCCGCACACGCGTCGAGGAGCAGGTCGCGGGCAACCCCGAGCTCCAGCGCCTGGTCGGTGTGCTCGAGGAACGGCACGACACCTACATGGAGGGCAACCCGGTCGCGTCGCCCCTGACGAACGAGGACGGCGAGGTCCCGACCGCCGACGCGATCGCGGCCGAGCTCGAGCGCTTCCTGGCCGACCGGCGGTCCGACGGCGACGCGTCGATCGACTGACTGACAGGGAGCGGGCTGCGCCGCTCGCGGCCTGGAGGCTCCTCCACGGCCCGCACCGCGCCTCCCGTCCTCCACAGCACGTGTCGGGCGCGGGCCGCGCGTCGGTAGCCTTGTCGGGTGAACTCCCGCCGTGCCTTCCTCGTCTGGGGCGTCGCGGTGCTCGCCTACGTCCTCGCCGTGGTGCAGCGGTCGTCGCTCGGGGTCTCCGGCGTCGACGCGCAGGACCGCTTCGCGGTCTCGGCCGCGGTCCTGTCCACGCTCGCCGTCGTGCAGATCGCCGTCTACGCCGGGCTGCAGATCCCGGTGGGGATCGCGCTCGACCGGGTGGGGCCGCGCAGGCTCGTGCTGCTGGGCGCCGCGCTGCTCGTGGTCGGCCAGGTCGTCGTCGCGTTCTCGCCGACGATCGGCCCGGCCATCGCGGGCCGGGTGCTCGTCGGAGCCGGCGACGCGATGACCTTCATCTCGGTGATCCGTCTCGTCCCGATGTGGTTCACGGGCCGCATCCTGCCGCAGATCTCCCAGTGGACGGGCAACCTCGGTCAGGTCGGACAGGTCCTGTCGGCCTTCCCGTTCGCCGTGCTCCTGCACACCGCCGGGTGGACCCCGGCGTTCGGGGTCGCCGCGGCCGCGAGCCTGGTCGGTCTCGTGCTGGCGGTCGTCTTCGTCCGCAACGGCCCCGTCGCGGTGCGGACCGACACGATCCCACTGCCCCTGCCGCACTCGTGGCGTGGCGCCTTCCACACCTTCGGGCACGCGCTGCGGCGGCCGGGCACGCAGCTCGGCTTCTGGTCCCACTACGTCACGCAGTCGTCCGGCACGGTCTTCTCGTTGCTGTGGGGCGTGCCGATGCTGCGCGGCCTCGGGTACAGCCCGTCCGAGGCGGCCGGCTTCCTCACCGTCGTCGTCGTCACCGGCTTCGTCGTGGGACCGGTGCTCGGCGTGCTCTGCGCCCGGTTCCCGCTCCGGCGGTCGAACCTGGTGCTCGGCATCGTCCTGGCGCTCGGGGTGGTGTGGACGGCGGTGCTGCTCTGGCCCGGGCACCCGCCGACGTGGCTGCTCGTCCTGCTCGTGGTCGCGATGGGGGTCGGCGGCCCGGGATCCCTCATCGGTTTCGACTTCGCACGCAGCTTCAACCCGGTCGGGTCGCTCGGCTCGGCGAACGGCGTCGTGAACGTCGGCGGGTTCCTGGCGGCCTTCGTCATGATGTTCCTCATCGGGACGCTGCTCGACGTCGTATCGGGCGCGACGGGGCGCACGGTGTTCGCCTGGGACAACTTCCGCATCGCGCTCACCGTCCAGTACGTGGTGGTCGGGTTCGGCGTCGTGATGCTGCTGCTCGCGCGCCGACGGACCCGGCGGCAGATGCACGCGCAGGACGGAATACGGGTGGGGCCGCTCTGGGTTGCACTGGTTGCGCGCCTGCGGAAGCAGGCCGTGCAATAATGGAGGACGGACCCGTTCGGGCCCCTCACGACCGCGTCGCCTCGCTGCGCCGCGGGGGTCGGGGGACTTGACATGGGTCCTCATGCTGCCCGGAACGGTAGGACCTGACGACGCGGGGGACTGCGGCCCAGGCCCTGGGCGGCGAGGGAAGCCACGACCCCACGAACGTGGCACGACGAGAGAGGTGATCGCATGGCTGCCCGGAGCACGACGATCGATCCCACGAAGGACACCGAGCCCGAGGCCGTCGCGGCGGACGACGCCGACGCGGCCGAGGGGAAGGCTGCGCCGAAGAAGCGCGCCACCAAGACCACCGCCGCGAAGAAGCCCGCTGCGAAGGCAGCGCCGAAGAAGACGGCCACGCGCGCGAAGAAGAAGGCCGACGACGAGGACGAGGACGACGAGGCCGTCGAGCCCGCGGACGACGCCGTCGACTCGACGGACGACGCCGAGGACACCGAGACCGAGGAGAAGGACGCCAAGCCGGACGCCGCAGCAGCGGTCGCCGCGGGCGCGCTCGTCATCTCGCAGTCCGACGACGACGAGGCACCGGTCTACTCGACCACGATCACCGGCGCCACCGCCGACCCGGTCAAGGACTACCTGAAGCAGATCGGCAAGGTCGCGCTCCTCAACGCCGAGCAGGAGGTCGAGCTCGCGATGCGGATCGAGGCCGGCCTGTTCGCCAAGGACAAGCTGCAGCACTCGACCGGTCTCTCCAAGCCGGAGGAGCGCGAGCTCCGCTGGGTCGCCCGTGACGGGCAGCGCGCGAAGTCCCACCTACTCGGCGCGAACCTGCGCCTCGTCGTCTCGCTGGCCAAGCGCTACACGGGCCGCGGCATGCAGTTCCTGGACCTCATCCAGGAGGGCAACCTCGGTCTGATCCGTGCGGTCGAGAAGTTCGACTACACCAAGGGCTTCAAGTTCTCGACGTACGCCACCTGGTGGATCCGTCAGGCGATCACCCGCGCGATGGCCGACCAGGCCCGCACCATCCGCATCCCGGTGCACATGGTCGAGGTCATCAACAAGCTGGCCCGTGTGCAGCGCCAGATGCTGCAGGACCTCGGTCGCGAGCCCACTCCGGAAGAGCTCGCCCGCGAGCTCGACATGACCCCGGAGAAGGTCGTAGAGGTGCAGAAGTACGGTCGCGAGCCGATCTCGCTCCACACCCCGCTGGGTGAGGACGGCGACTCGGAGTTCGGCGACCTGATCGAGGACACCGAGGCGGTCGTGCCGGCCGACGCCGTGGGCTTCACGATGCTGCAGAAGCAGCTCGAGAGCCTGCTCGACTCCCTGTCCGAGCGCGAGGCGGGCGTGATCCGCATGCGCTTCGGCCTCGGTGACGGTCAGCCGAAGACCCTCGACCAGATCGGGGACACGTTCGGCGTGACGCGCGAGCGGATCCGACAGATCGAGTCCAAGACGATGGCGAAGCTCCGCCACCCGTCCCGGTCGCAGTCGCTCCGCGACTACCTCGAGTAGGCCGATGCGCTTCCTCATCCCGATCCTGGTCGGGCGGGTCCTCCGCGCCCTCGCACGTGCGCGGGGCGGCGGGTCCGCCTACCCGGGCTACATCGTCCTCAAGCTCGTGCCGGACTTCCTCCAGCACGTGACGAAGCAGTTCCCGAACGGCGTCGTCTTCGTGCTCGGCTCCAACGGCAAGTCGACGACGACGCACATGATCTCGGACATCGTCCGGGCACACGGCCTCCGCGTCTTCACGAACCCGTCCGGTGCGAACCTGCCGCAGGGCATCGCCTCGGCGCTGTTGTCCGAGGTGTCGCTGACCGGCAGGCTCAAGGCGGACATCGGCATCCTCGAGGTGGACGAGGCCTTCGCGGTCGAGCTCGCCGGCATCCTGTCCCCGTCGACGGTGACGATGCTCAACGTGCAGGTCGACCAGCTCTACCGGTTCTTCGAGACCGAGCGCGTCGCGACGATGATGCTCGACACGGCGGCGCTGTCCACGGCGAACGTCATCACGAACCGGGACGACCAGTTCCTCGACGCGTACGCGGGCCGCTCGGGCCAGCGCGTGCTCCGCTTCGGCGCGAGCGCCGAGGTCGTCGCTGCGGCCCCGAACGGGCTGCAGAACGCCGACGACTTCGACCGGACCGCCGGCGAGCCGAACCCTGCCGAGTCCGAGGTCGTCGCCGACACCGGCGACGGAGCGACGATCCGGTTCGACGGCACGGACATCCCCGTCCGGCTGCCGGCACGGGGCCTGCACTACGCGGTGGACGCAGCGGCCGCAACCGCGACCGCGAGCGCCGCACTGGGTGCGCAGTTCCGGGCCGACGCCGTCACGAGGGCCTTCGGCACGATGAAGCCCGCGTACGGGCGAGGCGAGCGCCTGCCGATCGCTGGCGAGTCCGCCGAGTTCACGATGTTCAAGAACGCGGCGAGCCTGCAGCTCAACCTCGACGCCCTGCCGGACCGCCCGGAGCAGGTCCTCATGGCGATCGACGAGGGCACCCCGGACATCTCCTGGATCTACGACATCGACTTCTCGAAGCTCGACCACGTGGACGTCGTGTCCGGGGACAAGGCGTGGCAGATCGCCATCGCGCTCGAGCACGCCGGTGTCCGCATCGGCCGTGTCGAGCCCGACGTCGAGGCTGCCATCCGGCACATGGAGCAGCTCGGCTCGACGACGTCGGGGACGAAGAACTTCATCGTCAACTACGAGATCATGATGATCGCCCGCAAGGCCCTCGGCCACGGCGACATGGAGAAGACCGCATGACGGCCGACCGGCTGACCATCCTGCACGTCTACCCGCGTCAGATGGGGGTCTCGGGCGACCGTGGCAACGTCGTGGCCCTCACCCGCCGTGCCGAGGCCGCCGGCATCGCCACGGAGGTCGTCACGTACGCGCCGGGCGACCAGCTCCCTGCTGCGGCCGACGTCGTCGTCGTGGGCAACGGGCCGCTCAGCGCCATGCGCTCGCTCGGGGCTGACGTCACGCGTGTCGGGGCGTCCCTCCGCGAGTTCGCCGCTGCCGGCGTGCCCGTCGTGGCCGTCGGCGGGGGTTTCGACCTCGCGACCAACGAGGTCGTCCCCACCGAGGGATCACCCGTCGCGGGCTTCGGCGTGTTCGACGCGCGGGCCGTCCGCGGTGCCGAGCGTCGGGTGAACTACTTCGTGCTCGACACGCGGTACCCCCTGCTGCCCGGCGCACCGAAGCGTCTCGCCGGCTTCGAGGACCACGCGACCCGGATCGAAGTGGCTCCGGGCGTCGAGCCCTTCGCCGACGTCGTGTCCGGTGGCGGCAACCAGGCCGGGTCCGCCGTCGAGGGGGCGATCACGGGTTCGTCCTTCGGCACGCACACCCAGGGGCCGATCCTGCCGCTCAACCCGCAGCTGACCGATGCGGTGCTCGCTGCGGCGACCACGCGCCTCGGGCGCGAGTACGCGCCGGACCCGGAGCGGACGGCGACCGTCGACCGGTACGCGCGCGAAGCGCGCGCGACCGTCGACCGCTACGTCGACAAGGCCTTCAAGCGGATCGCCTAGTCGACCTGGCGGTCGTCACGACGACGAACGGGAGGCGGGGGGGGGGCGGGGGGGGCCCCCCCCCCGGGGGGGGGGGGGGGGGGGGGGGGGCCCCCCCCCCCCCCCCCCCCCCCCCCCGCCGGGGGGGGGGGGGCCCGGGGGCCCCCCCGCCTCCCGTTCGTCCGTCTGGTGACGACTACTTCGACTCGTGGAGTCGGCTGCTCTCGTCGTGCCACTCGAGCGCGGTGGCTGCGAGCTTCTCCTTGAACTCGGCGCCGTGGTGGGCGCAGAAGTAGAGCTCGCCGCTGGCCATGGTGGCGCGGATGTACGCCTGCGCTCCGCAGCTGTCGCAGCGGTCAGCGGCGGTGAGCTGGTGGCTGCTGGCTTCGTCGATGGAGAGGTCCTGCACGGTCTGGGTCATTGCTGTGCTCCTCACGGATCGCAGGTGGTGCGGGTGGACCACCATTTGAACACGTGGTGGCTGGGAGCCGTGCATCCCGGACCGCCTGTTTCGCTGAGCGCGGAGCGGTTGTCCCCAGTCCGAGCCGCGCCGCTGTCCGGCGGTCTGGCTGTCGGTGCCCCTCGGTACCATCGGGATGTGAGCTCCGACTACTCTGCACGACACCTCTCCGTCCTCGAAGGGCTCGAGGCGGTTCGGAAGCGTCCGGGCATGTACATCGGCTCGACGGACTCGCGCGGGCTCATGCACTGCCTGTGG
The DNA here is from genome assembly GCF_044755625.1 of Curtobacterium sp. NPDC092190. Classification (NCBI taxonomy): domain Bacteria; kingdom Bacillati; phylum Actinomycetota; class Actinomycetes; order Micrococcales; family Microbacteriaceae; genus Curtobacterium; species Curtobacterium sp. NPDC092190. The sequence continues at coordinate 313,524 of NZ_JBIVRJ010000001.1, forward strand.
GAGATCATCGACAACTCCGTCGACGAAGCGCTCGCGGGTCACGGCGACGAGATCGGGGTCGTGCTGCACGCCGACGGCTCCGTCGAGGTCCGCGACACCGCCCGCGGCATCCCTGTGGACGTGGAACCGAAGACCGGCCTGACCGGGGTCGAGGTCGTGTTCACGAAGCTGCACGCCGGCGGCAAGTTCGGGTCCGGGTCGTACGCGGCCTCCGGTGGCCTGCACGGCGTGGGTGCCTCGGTCGTGAACGCGCTGTCGGAGCGCCTCGACGTCGAGGTCGACCGCGGTGGCAAGACCTACGCGATGTCCTTCCACCGGGGCGAGCCCGGCACCTTCGCCGGTGACGGGCCGGATGCGCCCTTCACCCCGTTCACCTCGGGCAGTGAGCTCCGTGTCGTCGGCAAGGTGAAGAAGGGGGTCACCGGGTCCCGCATCCGGTACTGGGCGGACCGACAGATCTTCACCACGGACGCCCGTTTCAGCACGGGCGACCTGGTCAACCGCGCCCGCCAGACCGCCTTCCTGGTGCCCGGGCTCGGCATCACGATCACCGACGAACGGGCCGCGTCCATCGAGGCTGCCGCCCAGCGTGCCGAGGCGACCGGGACGACGGTCGCGCCCGGTCCGGTCATCGAGCGCTTCCGGTACGAGGGCGGCATCAGCGAGTTCGTCGAGCACCTGGCGGTCGACTCCGCGGTCACCGACGTCTGGCGCATCCAGGGCACCGGGACCTTCACGGAGACCGTTCCGATGCTCGACGACAAGGGGCACATGGTGTCCACCTCGGTCGAGCGGACCTGCGAGGTCGACATCGCGATGCGGTGGGGCAGCGGGTACGAGACCGTCGAGCGGAGCTTCGTCAACATCATCGCGACGCCGAAGGGCGGCACGCACCTGACCGGCTTCGAGTCGGGCGTCGTCAAGGCCGTGCGCACGCAGGTCGAGGCGAACGCCCGCAAGCTCAAGGTCGGGCAGGACAAGCTCGAGAAGGACGACGTGCTCGCAGGCCTCACCGCCGTGCTGACCGTCCGCCTGCCCGAGCCGCAGTTCGAGGGGCAGACGAAGGAGGTCCTCGGCACCCCCGCGGTCCGGAAGATCGTCGACCAGGTCGTGGCGAAGCAGCTCACCGACGTCCTCACCTCGACACAGCGCACCGAGAAGGCGCAGGCCGCGACCCTGCTCGAGAAGGTCGTCGCCGAGATGAAGACCCGCATCTCGGCGCGGGCGCACAAGGAGACGCAGCGGCGCAAGAACGCGCTGGAGAACTCCTCGTTGCCGACCAAGCTCGCCGACTGCCGCAAGCAGGACGCCGAGGGTACGGAGCTCTTCATCGTCGAGGGCGACTCCGCGCTCGGCACCGCCAAGCTCGCCCGCAACAGCGAGTACCAGGCGCTGCTGCCCATCCGCGGCAAGATCCTCAACGTGCAGAAGGCCTCGGTGTCGGACATGCTGTCCAACACGGAGTGCGCCTCGATCATCCAGGTCATCGGCGCCGGCTCCGGCCGCTCGTTCGAGATCGACCAGGCCCGCTACGGCAAGATCATCATCATGTCGGACGCCGACGTCGACGGTGCCCACATCCGCACGCTCCTGCTGACGCTGTTCTTCCGGTACATGCGGCCGATGATCGAGCAGGGCCGGGTGTTCGCCGCCGTACCGCCGCTGCACCGGGTCGTCGTGGTGAACCGCGGCAAGCCGAACGACACGCTCTACACCTACTCCGAGGCCGAGCTGCAGGCGGTGCTGAAGAAGCTCGCGAAGCAGGGCAAGAAGTACCAGGAGCCGATCCAGCGGTACAAGGGTCTGGGGGAGATGGACGCCGACCAGCTCGCCGAGACCACGATGGACCGGGCGCACCGCACGCTCCGTCGGGTGAACGTGACCGATGCCGAGAGCGCCGCGAAGGTGTTCGAGCTGCTGATGGGCAACGACGTCGCGCCGCGCAAGGAGTTCATCCTGGCCGGCGAGGGTCTCGACCGCGACCGCATCGACGCGTAGGGGCGGCGGCGCGGCGCCCGGCGGCGGCGGCGACGCGGAGCGCGGCGCCCGGCGGCGGCGCGGGGCGGCGCCCAGCGGCAGCGCGAAGTGGCGCTCAGCGGCGGCGCACGGCCGCAGCGCGAAGCGGCGCCCAGCGGCGGCGCACGGCCCGAGACTCGCGCTGGCCGACGGTTCTCGCCCTCTGCTGTCTGGCCGAGACACCGCCGGCCGGACGAGACGCCGTCGTCGTGCCGAGACGCCCCCGGATCCGGGGGCGTCTCGCGAACTCGGCCTCGTCTCGTGGATCCCACGGCGTCTCGCGGCGTCCCGGGCGTCTCGAGGGACCAGCTGGCGGACGGGAGGCGACGCGCTGACTGCCACCGCGCCTCCCGGCCGTCAGGTCGACCCTCCGGGCGCGTGACACGCCGCGTGCCGACGCTCCGGTCGCACGACACGTCGGCACCAGCGGCGCGGGACGGCAAGTCGTGCGACCAGGGCGGGAACACGGCGGCCGCACACTCGCGCGCAGCGGCGGGCGGGACCCCGCCTACGCCTCGCCCGCGGTACCGTCCAGGGCTGCTGCGCTGCCGCCGATCGAGCCGATCACGGCCTCGAGCGGCGCTCCCGACCCGTCGCGCTTCGACAGCCAGTCGGGCAGGGTCCGCGCGGCTCCGTCCGACCCGACGGCGTGCGGCGGCGCGATGCCGGCCCACGCCACGGTCAGCCCGTCCTCGCCCTTGAGGAACGCGTGCGCCCGCACACCCTGCGTCGCACGGCCCTTCGCGGGGAACTCCGAGAACGCCGAGACCTTCGCCCGTCCGGGGTCCGTGCCGGGCAGCGCCCCCGACGCCGTCGACACGGTGGCGACCACTGCGTCCTCGGACGGCGCCACGGACCCGAACCAGATCACCGATGCGCCGGAAGCCAGGGAGACCCCGGCGACGCCGCCTGCGGGCAGCCCCTGCGGCCGGACGCCCGAAGCCGGGAACCGCAGCAGCTGCGCGTTCGACGTGATGAACACGAGGTCGTCCGACTCCGGCGCCTGCGCGGCCCCGACGACGGTGTCCTTCGGCTTCAGCCCGATGGCGACGAACTCGTCCTTGTCCGGCCAGGCGCCGGTCGCGACGCGCTTCACGACGCCCTGCGCGGTACCGATGGCGAGCGAGTCGCCCGCCCCTGCGGACAGGTCGACGAGTGCGACGACGGACTCGGTGCGAGCGATCCCGAGGTAGTCGGACACCCGCACGCCGGCGTCGAGCCGGACGGACGCCGGCGGCACCGCGGGGACGTCGACGGGGGAGAACCGCAGCACGCGGCCGGTCGAGGTCAGCGCACCGACCTGCCCACGGACGGTGGAGACGACGGTCGAGCGGACCGCGTCGTGCTTCGACCGCTTCGGCACCCGCACGATCCCGAGGTCCGAGGAGGGGATGTCCACCCGCACGAGTCGACCGGTGGTCGAGAGCAGCACACGGCACGGAGCGTCGGCGATCTGCAGCGACTCAGGGTCGACCGCGGCCTTGCGGCCACCGCGCACCGGGGCATCGGCCTCGGTGAGCAGGGTGCGGCGCGGCGTGGCGAACCGGTCGGAGACCTCGGTCAGCTCGACCGCCACCTGGGCACGGAGGCGGGCGTCGGACGCCAGCAGTTCCTCGAGCGCGGCGATGTCGGCGAGGAGCTGGTCGCGCTCGCCCTCGAGCTCCAGGCGCGAGAACTTCGTCAGGCGCCGCAGACGCAGCTCGAGGATGTACTCGGCCTGCACCTCGGACAGGTCGAAGACGTCCTGCAGCCTCGTCCGTGCGGCCTCGGAGTCGTCGGACGAGCGGATGACCTCGATGACCTCGTCGATGTCGAGGATCGCGATGAGCAGACCCTCGACGAGGTGCAGCCGTTCCTTCCGACGGGCGAGCCGGTACCGGGAGCGCCGGGTGACCACGTCGAGCCGGTGCTGCACGTAGACGTCGAGCAGTTCGCGCAGGCCGAGCGTGCGCGGTGACCCCTGCACGAGCGCGACGTTGTTGATGCCGAAGCCGTCCTCGAGCGGGGTGTGCTTGTAGAGCTGCTCGAGCACGGCCGTCGGGTTGAAGCCGGACTTGATGCCGATCACCAGCCGCAGCCCGTGGTTCCGGTCCGTCAGGTCGTTGACGTCGGAGATGCCGACGAGCTTCTTCGCCTGGACGCCGTCCTTGATCTTCTCGATCACGCGTTCGGGGCCGACCAGGTACGGCAGCTCCGTGACGACGAGGCCGACCTTGCGCGGCGTGAGGTTCTCGACGGACACCTTCGCCCGGGTGCGGAACGAGCCACGGCCCGTCGCGTAGGCGTCGCGCACCCCGGAGAGTCCGACGATCGTGCCACCGGACGGCAGGTCCGGGCCCGGCACGAACTCCATCAGTTCCTCGAGGGTCGCCGTCGGGTTCAGGAGCAGGTGCTTCGCGGCCTCGACGACCTCGCCCAGGTTGTGCGGCGCCATGTTCGTCGCCATGCCGACCGCGATGCCCGAGGCGCCGTTGACGAGCAGGTTCGGGAACGCCGCCGGCAGCACGCCCGGCTGCATGATCTGGTTGTCGTAGTTCGGGACGAAGTCGACGACGTCCTCGCCCAGGCCCTCCGTCATCGCCATCGACGGCTCGGCCAGACGGGCCTCGGTGTACCGGGCGGCCGCGGGGCCGTCGTCGAGCGACCCGAAGTTGCCGTGCCCGTCGACCAGCGGCACACGCATCGTGAACGGCTGCGCCAGGCGCACGAGGGCGTCGTAGATCGCGCCGTCGCCGTGCGGGTGCAGCTTGCCCATCACCTCGCCGGTGACGCGGGCGCTCTTCACGTGCCCACGGTCCGGTCGGAGCCCCATCTCCGCCATCTGGTAGAGGATGCGTCGCTGCACCGGCTTGAGGCCGTCGCGCGCGTCCGGCAGGGCCCGCGAGTAGATGACGGAGTACGCGTACTCGAGGAACGAACCCTGCATCTCCTCGGAGACGTCGACGTCCTCGATGCGCTCACCGTCGGGCAGGCCGACTGCTTCCGTGCGTGCCATGGGACCTTTCTGGGAGGATCGTGGGGTGCCCCCCAGCGTACCGAGCGCCCCAGACACCACCGCGAACCTCGCCGACGTGCTGCCGAGTTGCCTCGTCGCGCTCGGCGCCGCCGACGACACGTGGTTGCGCACCACCGGCCGGGAGGCACGGATCACCCTCCGTCCCGCCCGCTCGGTCGTCGTCGTGCTGGTCGACGGCCTCGGGTCGTCCGCCCTGTCGGCCCGCGCCGGGCACGCTCGCTGGCTCACCGCCGCCACCGGCGGCGGCACCCTCAAGCGCCTGCGCAGCGGGTTCCCGACGACGACCGCCGCGGCGCTCAGCACCCTGACGACCGGCCGCTCGCCCGGCACGCACGGCGTGGTCGGCTACAGCGGGTGGGAGCCCGAGGGTGAGCGGGTGGTCAACCTGCTGTCCGGCTGGGACTCCGAGGTGCCGACGGGCTGGCTGCTCGCCGACACCGTCTTCACCGAGGCCAGCGCGCTCGGCATCGAGCCCGTGGTGGTCGGTCCGGCCCGCTACGAGTCCTCGGGGATGACCGCGAACGTGCTCGGCGGTGCCCGGTACACCGCAGCCGACAGCATCGCGCAGCGGGTCGACGCCGCACTGGCGGCGACGGCGTCCGGCCGATCGCTCGTCTACCTCTACGTGCCGGAGCTCGACTCGATCGGGCACAAGCACGGGTGGGAGTCGGACCGCTGGACCGCGGCGCTCGAGTCACTCGACGGCGAGCTCGCCCGGCTCGCGACCCGCGGCGCTGCCGACGTGGGCATCCTCGTGACGGCCGACCACGGCGTGCTCGACGTGCCGGCCGAGGCGAACATCGCGATGGACCCCGCGCTCCTCGTGGACGTCGTGGGGATCGCCGGGGACCCCCGCTGCCGACAGCTGGTCGTGCGCCCCGGCACCGACGTCCCGGCGCTGGTCGAGGCCTGGCGCACCCGCTACGGCAAGAAGGCGTACGTCGCCAGCCGCGACGAGGCCGTGGCCGCCGGGTGGTTCGGTGCCGTGGACGACCGCGTGCTCCCGCGCATCGGGGACGTCGTCGTGGTCGCGAGGGGGTCGTGGGCCTTCAACGACGACCGCGACCTCGACCCGCGCAAGGAGCCGAAGCGGATGATCGGGCAGCACGGTGCCATGACGGACGACGAGGTCTTCGTGCCCCTGCGGCTGGCAAGCGCCTTCGCGGGCTGACCCGGGCGGGAACGCGAGCAGCCCCGCGACGCGACGAGCGTGGCGGGGCTGCACCGGGCCTCCAGGCCGGACGGACCGGACCGAGGAGGCTGGATCAGGCGGGGTCCTCCGGGCGGGTGCCGAAGACGATCTCGTCCCAGCTCGGCATCGACCGGCGGTTGCGCTTCTTGCGCTCGGAGCGGCCGTCGGCCTCGGGAGCCGATGCCGGACGGTCGTCACGCTCGGGGGCGGAGGCCGGCGAGTCCCAGCCCTGGAGGGGGACGTCCACGACGCTGATGGAGGTCCCGCGGGGCTCGTCCTGCTGTTCGGTGAAGGATGCCGCCTCGCGCTCACCGCGCCGACGGCGGAGTGCCTCGAGCAGGTCGGCGGTCTCGTTGCCGGGCGAGCGTTCCTCGACGGGCGCGGCACCGATGCGGGGGAGCGGCGCACGGAGCGGACGCTCCTGGGCCTCGGGGGCCGGCGCGTCCTCGGCCTGCTCGACGCGGAAGGCACCGGAGTCGAAGCGCGTGCCGTCGGCGTCGTGGTGGTCGTTCTCCACCGCACGCAGGCGCGGAGCGATGCCCTCGTCGTCGGTGTCGGAGAGACGGTGGGCGTCGCCGTTGTCGGGCGTGAGCGTCGACGTCTTGGGGTCGAAGGACCACTGCGCGTCGTGCTCGACCTCGGACGCGGTGTAGCGGACCCGGACCTGCCACCCCTGCTCGGCGTTCTTCCACGACGCCCACGCGACGCCGGTCGCGTCGCCGGCCTCGAGCTTGGCCTCGATGGCCTCGCCGAAGGTGTCGGGCGCCTCGGCGTCGGTCGGGGTGACCGGGACACGTCGTGCGGCGTCGAGGACGAAGGAGCGCTCGGCGAGCACCGGACCCTCGAACCGCCGGACGTACTCGACGTCGACGTCGAGCGCCGCTGCGACGTCGGCCGCGTCGGCGCCACCACGGATGCGGGCCTGCACGTCCTTCGGCGACACGCGCTTCTGGGGGCCGGCGTCGGGGTTGGCCTGGCGGACCTGGCTCGTCAGCGACGCGGTGACCGGCAACCGGTACTCGGTGCCGCCGTCGGTCGCGAGCAGGAGTGCCCCGGACTCGACTCCGATGACTCTCACGTCTTGCATGGTTGCGCCTCCCGAGCGTTGCGTACGGTCGTGCTCGTACCCCAGGAGTATGCAGCGGTGCATCCCCGTTGCCGCGGAGGCGCACGGGCGTGCCGCGGACTCCCGCACGCGCGCGGACTTGCCGCGGAGGCGCACGGGCGTGCCGCGGACTCCCGCACGCCCGGGGACGGTCCTCGTCCGCTGCCGGCCCCGCGCACCGTCCTCGTCCGCTCCCGGCCGCCGGGAATGTCCGACCACCACAGTGGGTTGCACGGCCTGACGATCCCGCACGGCGTTCGGTTTGCGCTCTCGCGGGTCGTGGTGCAAACTGTCGCCGCCGATCACCGGCGACGACCTCTCGACACGAGAAACGGATGGGCATGGCCACCGATTACGACGCCCCCAGGAAGACCGACGAATCCTCTGACTCGGAGTCGATCGAGGCCCTCAAGGAGCGCGTTCCCGACAAGATGTCGGGGGTCGTCGACGATGATTCGGACAACCCCGGCAGCTTCGAGCTCGCTGGACAGGACCTCAGCGACGTCGACCTCGACGTCGTCGTGCTGCCGCCGCAGGTGGACGAGTTCACCTGCGTCGAGTGCTTCCTCGTGAAGCACCGTTCGCAGCTCGACCACGAGTCGAAGCTCGGCCCCGTGTGCGCGGAGTGCGCGGCGCTCTGAGTCGCAGCTCCACCGGGACGGCCCGTCACCCTTCGTGGGTGGCGGGCCGTTCCGCGTTGCGGCGCGGGGCGGGAGCGCCGTTCCGCGCGTGGGAGACCGTTCCGCGCGTAGGAGATCGGAAGTTCCTGCTTCGTACGCGCGGATCGTCATCCCATTGCGGGCGTGAGGGGCTCGAACGCTCGCGACTGGCGGACTGGAACCGGTGGGACGGGGGAGGGCGCGCCTCCCGACCGGACCGCCGCGACCGCTATGCGAGCCCGAGCTCGCGCCGGCGGCACGCCGCGTCAGGAACGCAGGGCGTCCACCACGGCCTGCGGGTTGCGCGCGCTGACCAGCCAGTAGGGCGTCGGGTCCGCCGGGTCCGTCACCTCGACGCGCACGACCCCGCGCACGTACCCGCGGAAGAGCGTCCACGCGCGGGCGTCGAGCGCAGGACCGCGCTGGGTCGTGGCCTCGGCGCCGGTGTGCGCGGTGGCCTCGCCGACGAGCGTCCGCGGCAGGTGCGCACGGCCGGCGCGGAACTCGGTGTCGGTGACCTCGATCGTCGGGGCGAGCGCCCAGAGCAGCACGACCACGCCGAGGTACATGCCGGTCGCCACGAGGACGCCGGCCAGGACGCTGATCGGCAGGAACACGAGCAGGCTCGCGGGGATGACGAGCGCCGTCGCCAGGTAGAGGGCGGGCGGGGCCCAGAGTCGTTCGCGGTACACGGTCACCCCTCCATCCCACCACGAGTCGGAGCAGGTCACGGAACGGTCACGGAACGACCACGCTCGTGCACTACCCTCGTCTCGTGACCGAACCAGTCGACGTGCTCTGGACCGGGGAGAACGCCCCCGTCCACGCCCACCCCGGTGATGCCGGAGCCGACCTCGTCTCGACCGAGGCCTTCGTGCTGCAGCCCGGGGAGCGCCGTCTCGTCGGCACCGGGCTCCGGATCGCACTGCCGGACGGCCACGTCGCCTTCGTGGTGCCCCGGAGCGGCCTCGCGGCGAAGCACGGGGTCACGATCGTGAACGCCCCCGGCACCGTCGACTCCGGCTACCGGGGCGAGGTCAAGGTCGCCCTGCTCAACACCGATGTGTCCGAGCCGTACGAGGTGCACGTGGGGGACCGCATCGCGCAGGTGGTCGTCATGCCGGTGCCGCGGGTCACCTACACCCGCGTCGAGGAGCTGCCGGACAGTGTCCGCGGCGAGGGCGGCTTCGGCTCCTCGGGCTACGGTGACCACCGCAGCGGCGCACTGTACGGTGCCGCCGACGACTTCCAGGAAGGAACGGGCGCATGAAGTTCGGTCGACGCAAGCGTGACGAGGTCGAGGTGGCGGACGCCGTCGCCGACGACGCCGTGATCGCGGGGACGACGCCGGAGGTCGACATCGCGACCGATGCCGACGCCGACCTCGACGAGGTGGACGCGGTCGCACCGACCGACAAGTCGGCTCCGGCCGACCGTGCCGACAACGGCCCGCACGACGAGACCGAGGCGAACCTGGTCCGCCCGTACGTCGACCTGGGCGGCGTGAAGGTCCTCCCGCGTGAGGGCCTGCACCTGCGCCTCGAGGTCGAGGAGGGTTCGCAGCGCGTCGTCGCGGTCGGGCTCGACTACGACGAGTCCACGCTCCAGGTCCAGCCCTTCGCCGCGCCCCGGTCCACCGGGCTGTGGCACGAGATCCGCGCGCAGATCGCCGACCAGATCGAGCGGCAGGGCGGCCGCGTGGACGAGGTCGACGGCCCCTTCGGTCCCGAGCTCCGCGCTCTCGTGCCGGTCGTCGTCGACGGCTCCGGCGCGACCGACGGTGCACGCGCCGCACGCTTCGTCGGTGTCGACGGCCCCCGCTGGTTCCTGCGCGGCGTGATCGCCGGCAAGGCCGCGGAACAGCCGGACGACGCCGCAGAGATCGAGGAGCTCTTCCGCAGCGTGGTCGTCGTGCGTGGCACGACGCCGATGCCGCCGCGCGACCTCATCCCGCTGCACATGCCCAAGTCGACGCAGACCGCCGTCTGACGACCGTCCGCGACGAACGACCCACGACACGGCCTGGAGGCACGGTGCCGGACCACGACGAGACCCCCCGTCCCGCGGACGCGAGCGACCAGGGCGCGGCTCCGGTCGACGGTCCGACCGGGCCGGGGCCGGCCGTCCCGGCTGGACGGACGGCCCCGGCCCGGACGGCTGGTGACGACTCCGTGGACGAGGACGCCGTGCCGTCGTTCTCGGCGCAGTTCCGCGCGGCGGTGCAGAACGCCGGCATCGCCCGGGTCGCGCCGGGCGAGGCGCCCTCCGGCCGTGCGCTGCTCGGTGCGGTCGGCGGCGTGCGCGGGCTCGCCGAGTCGGTGCTGCCCGGTTTCGCGTTCCTCGTCGTCTACGCGATCACGAAGGAGCTCGTGCCGAGCGTCGTGATCCCGGTGCTCGTCGGGCTCGTGTTCGTGGTGGTCCGTCTGGCGCAGCGGCAGTCGCTCGTGATGTCCTTCGCGGGCATCGCCGGCGTGGTCGTCTCGGCGGTCCTGGCGCTGGTCACCGGCCGGGCCGAGACGAACTTCATCCCCGGCATCGTCATCAACTCGGTGTGGCTCGTCGGGCTGCTCGTCACCCTGGCGATCCGGTGGCCGCTGATCGGCGTCGTGGTCGGCTTCCTGCTCCCGCCGGACGAGGACGGCTCCCACGTCGACTGGCGTGCCGACCCCACCAAGCGCCGGGTGCTCACGGTGGCGACGTGGATCTGGGTCGGGCTCTTCGCGCTCCGGCTGGCCGTCGAGGTACCGCTGTACCTGACCGCGCAGGTCGAGCTCCTCGCCGCGGTGAAGCTGGTGCTCGGCGTCCCGCTCTACGCGGCCGTGCTGTGGGTCACGTGGTTGCTCGTCCGCACGGTGTTCGTGCGTCGGGAGGACACCGCCGCGGTGTAGAGTTGTCTCGACATCGAGACAGTTTCCCGGGGGCGCGCCAGCACCGTCGGGATTAGGTTTGCCTTGCTGGTGGGACGTTCCGACGCCCGCGATGATGAGGGCACACCGATCAGTAGGGAGGCGGCACAGTGGCTGCAGTCAACAGCTTCGGCTCGAAGGACACGCTCTCGGTTGGGGGTGTCGACTACGCGTTCCACCGGATCGACACGGTGCCGGGGCACGAGAAGCTCCCGTACAGCCTGAAGGTGCTGCTCGAGAACCTGCTCCGCACCGAGGACGGCGCGAACGTCACCGAGGAGCAGATCCGCGCGCTCGGCTCCTGGAAGCCCGAGGCCGAGCCGGACACCGAGATCCAGTTCTCGCCGGCCCGCGTGGTCATGCAGGACTTCACGGGCGTCCCGTGCATCGTCGACCTCGCCACCATGCGCGAGGCGATGGCGCAGATCGGCGGCGACCCGAACAAGATCAACCCGCTCTCGCCGGCCGAGATGGTCATCGACCACTCCGTCGTCGCCGACCTGTTCGGCCGCGAGGACGCCCTCCAGCGCAACACCGACCTCGAGTACGAGCGCAACGGGGAGCGCTACCAGTTCCTCCGCTGGGGCCAGACCGCATTCGAGGACTTCAAGGTCGTCCCGCCGGGCACCGGCATCGTGCACCAGGTCAACATCGAGTACCTGGCGAAGGTCACGTACACCCGCGAGTTCGACGGTGAGCTCTACGCGTACCCGGACACCCTCGTCGGCACCGACTCGCACACCACCATGGTGAACGGCCTCGGCGTGCTCGGGTGGGGCGTCGGCGGCATCGAGGCCGAGGCCGCGATGCTCGGCCAGCCCGTGTCGATGCTCATCCCGAAGGTCGTCGGCTTCAAGCTGTCCGGTTCGATCCCCGCCGGCGTCACCGCGACGGACGTGGTGCTGACCATCACCCAGGAGCTCCGTAAGCACGGCGTCGTGGGCAAGTTCGTCGAGTTCTACGGCGAGGGCGTCTCCGAGGTCCCGCTCGCGAACCGCGCGACCATCGGCAACATGTCGCCGGAGTTCGGCTCCACCGCCGCGATCTTCCCCGTCGACTCCGTCACGCTCGACTACCTGCGCCTGACCGGCCGGTCCGAGGACCAGATCGCCCTGGTCGAGGCGTACTCCAAGGCCCAGGGCCTGTGGCACGACCCGTCGGTGGAGCCCGCGTACTCCGAGTACATGGAGCTCGACCTCTCGACGGTCGTCCCGTCGATCTCCGGCCCGAAGCGCCCGCAGGACCGCATCGAGCTGTCGAAGGCCAAGGACCAGTTCGAGGTCGACCTCGCCAACTACGCGAGCATCGACCACACGCACGAGGACAAGGCCGTGGCGGACACCTTCCCGGCGTCCGACCCGGTCGCCGCCGCGCCCGGTGACGAGCACGCCGTCGACGACCTGCAGGACGCCCCCGCGTCCGAGGTCCCCGTGCACGCCTCGAGCGCGCCCGGCACGGTGTCGAAGCCGACGTCGGTCTCCGTGGCCGACGGCGACACGTTCACGATCGACCACGGTGCCGTCGCGATCGCCGCGATCACCTCGTGCACGAACACGTCGAACCCGTCGGTGATGATGGCCGCCGGCATCCTCGCGCGGAACGCCGCGAAGAAGGGCCTCAAGGCCAAGCCGTGGGTGAAGACCACCCTCGCGCCGGGCTCGAAGGTCGTCACCGACTACTACGAGAAGGCCGGGCTCACCAGCTACCTCGAGGACCTCGGCTTCTACACGGTCGGCTACGGCTGCACCACCTGCATCGGCAACTCGGGCCCGCTGCCCGAGGAGATCTCGCAGGCCGTGCAGGACAACGACCTCGCCGTCACCGCGGTGCTCTCGGGCAACCGCAACTTCGAGGGCCGGATCAACCCCGACGTGAAGATGAACTACCTGGCCTCGCCGCCGCTGGTCATCGCGTACGCCCTGGCCGGGTCGATGCACTTCGACTTCGACAAGGACGCCCTCGGCACCGACCAGGACGGCAACGACGTCTACCTGCAGGACATCTGGCCCGACGCGGCCGAGGTGCAGGACGTGATCGACACGTCGATCGACACCGAGATGTTCACCCACGAGTACGGTTCCGTGTTCGAGGGCGACGACCGCTGGAAGAACCTGCCGACCCCGACGGGCGACACGTTCGAGTGGGACACCGAGTCGACCTACGTCCGGAAGCCCCCGTACTTCGAGGGCATGACGATGCAGCCCGACGCGGTCTCCGACATCTCCGGTGCCCGCGTGCTCGCGAAGCTCGGTGACTCGGTCACGACCGACCACATCTCCCCGGCCGGTTCGATCAAGGCCGACAGCCCGGCCGGTCGGTACCTCGACGAGCACGGCGTCGACCGCAAGGACTTCAACTCCTACGGCTCGCGCCGCGGCAACCACGAGGTGATGATCCGCGGCACGTTCGCGAACATCCGCCTGCGGAACCAGCTGCTGGACGGCGTCGAGGGCGGCTACACCCGCGACTTCACGACGCCCGACGGCGAGCAGTCGTTCATCTACGACGCCTCGCAGCACTACCAGGAGCAGGGCATCCCGCTCGTCATCTTCGGTGGCAAGGAGTACGGTTCCGGCTCGTCGCGCGACTGGGCGGCGAAGGGCACGAACCTGCTCGGCGTCAAGGCGGTCATCACCGAGAGCTTCGAGCGCATCCACCGCTCGAACCTCATCGGCATGGGTGTCGTCCCGCTGCAGTTCCCGGCGGGTGAGACGGTCGAGTCGCTCGGTCTCGACGGCACCGAGGTCGTCTCGATCTCGGGGCTCACCGAGTTGAACGAGGGCCGCACGCCGAAGACCGTGCACGTCACCGCGGAGCCGAGCGAGCACTCGCCGGCCGGCAAGCAGACGGTCGAGTTCGACGCGGTCGTCCGCATCGACACCCCCGGTGAGGCGGACTACTACCGCAACGGCGGCATCCTGCAGTACGTGCTCCGTTCGCTCGTCTGATCCCTTCCACGAAACGCAACCGAGGCGGTTCCGCGCAGCGTCACAGCGCTGTGCGGGACCGCCTTCGTTGCGTTCTGCGGAGTGCGACCGGACGGACGGGAGGCGCGTGGCGGGGCCGCCACGCGCCTCCCGTCCGTGTCCCGGTCGCGCGGATAGTGTGGGGACCTGCCCCACGAAAGGAGCGCCCGTGAGCCTGCTGAGCAGCATCACGTCGCCGCGCGACCTCAGGCGTCTGTCCGACGCACAGATGACGGAGCTCGCCGCCGAGATCCGACGGTTCCTCGTCGCCGAGGTCGCGAAGACCGGCGGGCACCTCGGACCGAACCTCGGGGTCGTCGAGCTGACGCTCGCGATGCACCGCGTGTTCGACTCGCCGCACGACCCGTTCGTCTTCGACACGGGGCACCAGTCGTACGTGCACAAGCTCGTCACCGGGCGGCAGGACTTCTCGAAGCTGCGCGAGCGCGGCGGGCTGGCCGGCTACCCGCAGCGGAGCGAGTCGGAGCACGACATCGTCGAGTCCTCGCACGCGTCCTCGTCGCTGTCCTGGGCTGACGGGATCTCCCGCGCCTTCCGGCAGACCGGGCAGGACGACCGCACCGTCGTGGCGGTCGTCGGCGACGGCGCCCTCACCGGCGGGATGACGTGGGAGGCGCTCAACAACATCTCGGACAGCAACGACCGCCGCCTGGTGATCGTGGTCAACGACAACGGTCGGTCCTACGCGCCGACGATCGGGGGCATGGCGCGCTTCCTCAGCTCGGTGCGCACCCGCCGTGAGTACCGGGCGCTGTTCGAGAAGTCGCAGGCCGTCGCCTCGCGGTTCGGTGCGCCGGGTCGTGCGTTCTACCGGGGGGTCCGTGGCGGACTCCACGGGTTCCTGGCGCGGTTCACCAACAACGAGGCGCTCTACTCGAACCTCGACATCAAGTACATCGGGCCGGTCAACGGTCACGACCAGCGGGCCGTCGAGGCGGCGCTCCGGCAGGCGAAGGCCTACGGCGCGCCGACCATCGTGCACGCGATCACGGAGAAGGGCCACGGCTTCGAGCCGGCGCTCCGCGACCAGGCGGACCAGTTCCACGCCGTCGGGCACATCGACCCCGAGACGGGGGAGTCGCTCGACGTGTCGTCCGGGCCCTCGTGGACGTCGGTGTTCGCCTCGGAGCTGGCGTCGGTCGGTGCGGCCGACGAGCGGATCGTCGCGATCACCGCGGCCATGCTGCGACCGACCGGGCTCCACCGCTTCCAGGAGCAACACCCCGACCGGGTGATCGACGTCGGCATCGCGGAGCAGCACGCCGTGACGACCGCGGCGGGGCTCGCCTACGGCGGGCTGCACCCCGTCGTGGCGCTCTACGCGACCTTCCTCAACCGGGCGTTCGACCAGGTGCTCATGGACGTGGCGCTCCATCGTGCCGGCGTGACGTTCGTCCTCGACCGCGCGGGCATCACCGGGCCGGACGGGCCGTCGCACCACGGGATGTGGGACCTCGCGCTGCTGCAGGTCGTCCCCGGGATCCGCATCGCCGCACCGCGCGATGCCGCGACGCTGCGCGAGGAGTTCCGCGAGGCCGTCGCCGTGGACGACGCCCCGACGGTGCTGCGCTGGTCGAAGGGATCCGTCGGACCGGACGTCCCGGCGATCCGTCGGCTGCACGACGGCGTGGACGTCCTGCGGGACCCGTCCGAGGGGCAGGAACCCGACGTCCTGTTCGTCGCCGTCGGCTCGATGGTGCCGGTCGCCCTCGAAGCCGCCGGGCTGCTCGAATCGCAGGGCATCGGCGTCACGGTCGTCGACCCCCGGTGGGTCGTGCCGATCCCGACCTCGCTCATCGACCTCTCGCGCGACCACCGGCTCGTCATCACGATCGAGGACGGCGTCCGCGTCGGTGGAGTCGGGACCCGGCTGCGGCAGGACCTGCGTGCCGCCGGGGTCGACACCGGGGTGAACGAGCTCGGGCTGCCGGACGAGTTCATCGACCACGCCTCGCGGTCGCAGATCCTGTCGGACGTGGGGCTCACGGCGCAGGCGATCGCGCGGGACGTCATCGACCAGGTGGTCGGCACGAAGCTGCCCCAGGCGAAGCCGGCGCGGACTCGGGAGTCGGCCGACCACTGAGGCTCGTGCGGCGCCGGTCGGCGCGGCACCGGCGCGAGTCGCGGCACCGTTCGGCGTGCCGGCGCGTGGTTCGGTGCCGGCCTGCCGGCGCGTGGTTCGGCGTGCCACAGCACAACCGGAAGCACCTCGCGCCACGGGTTCCCGTGGCGCGAGGTGCTTCCGGTTGTGCGGAGTGGTTCGAGTCGGCTAGCGCGAGGCGGGGCCGACGATCGCCGGGGTGTGGAACGTGCCGCCGAAGACGCGCTCCGAGGCGCCGGAGCGGTCGAGGTAGGGGCTGATGCCACCGGCCTGGAACGGGTAGCCGGCGCCGAGGATCAGACCGAGGTCGATCTCCTCGACGTGCTCGACGACGTGGTCCTCGAGCATGCGGTGCACCTCGTCCGCCAGGGCGTCCTCGAACCGCTGCTGCATCGTCGCCGCGTCGACCGGCTTCGCGTCCTTCTTCGACGGTGCGACGAGCTTCACGGCGGCGGGGTCGTACCCGGTGGCGGTGCCCTTCTTGTCGCGGGTCAGGATCGTGCCGTGCTCCGCGATCCGCTTCAGGCCGTCACCGGGGTAGAAGCGCTCCGGCCACGCCGCGTGGTGCGAGTCGAGCACGTGCGCACCGACGGGCAGGCCGACGAGCTCGAGCAGCTCGAACGGCGACATCGGCAGGCCGAGCGGCGCAGCACCCTCGGCGACGATTTCGAAGGGCGTGCCCTCCTCGACGCCGCGCATCGCCTCGCCGAGCACCCGAGCGAGCACGCGGTTGACGACGAAGCCCGGCTGGTCGGCGGTGATGATCGCGGTCTTCTTCAGGGTCTTCGCGACCGTGAGTGCGGTGACGAGCGCTTCGTCCGAGGTCTCGTCGGCCCGCACCACCTCGAGCAGCGGCATCACGGCCACCGGGTTGAAGAAGTGGAAGCCGACGAGGCGCTCCGGGTGCTCGAGCACCGACGCCATCTCGTCGACCGACAACGACGAGGTGTTCGTCGCCAGGATCGCGTCGGGCGCGATGACCTGCTCGATCTTCCGGAAGACGTCCTGCTTGACCGACATCTCCTCGAAGACGGCCTCGATCACCCAGTCGGCGTCGGCGAACGCGTCGTACGACACCGACCCGCTGACGAGCGCCGTGATGCGGTTCGCGTCGTCGGGGGAGATGCGGCCCTTCTCGCGGAGCTTCTCGACCTCACCGGCGATGCGCGCGACCCCGGCGTCCACGCGGGCCTGGTCGACGTCGGTGATGACGACCGGGACGCCGAGACGGCGGGCGAACAGCAGCGCGAACTGCGACGCCATCAGCCCGGCGCCGAGGACGCCGACCTTCGTGATCTTCTTCGCCTCGACGCCCTCGGGAGCGCCGACGGGCTTCTTCGCGCGCTTCTGCACGAGGTCGAACGCGTACATCGACGCGGCGAACTGGTCACCGGCGAGCAGGTCGGCGAGGGCGTCGTCCTCGTCGGCGAAGCGGTCGTCGAGCGAGCCCGACTTCGCTGCGGCGACGAGGTCGAGCGCACGGAAAGGCGACTTCGGGACGGTGCCGATCTTCGAGGCCACCTGCTGTCGCGCCACCTTGACCACGGTGCCCCAGGCGGCCTTCTCGAGCATGCCGGGCTCGTTCGCGCGCTTGACCTTCTTGCGGCCGCTGACGACCCCGTCGGCCCACGCGACCGCGGACGGCAGGAAGGTCACGGAGGGGATGAGCGCGTCGCCGATGCCGAGCTCGACGGCGGCCTTGCCGTCCATGAGCCGGTTGTTCTTGAGCGGGTTCTCCACGATGACGCGGAGCGCCTTCTCGGGACCGATCAGGCGGGGGAGCAGCGTGGCCCCACCCCAGCCGGGGATGATGCCGAGGAAGACCTCGGGCAGCCCGATGCCCTGCGCCGCCGAGGAGAACACGCGGTAGGTGCAGTGCAGGGCGATCTCGAGCCCACCACCGAGCGCGATGCCGTTCACGAAGGCGAACGACGGCACACCGAGGTCGGAGAGCTTGCGGAGCGTCGCGTGCCCGAGGGCGCCGAGCTCATGAGCGACCTCGCGCGAGGGGAGCGCTGCCGCCTGCGACAGGTCGGCACCGGCGGCGAAGCAGTACTCCTTGCCGGTGATCGCGACCGCCTGGATGCTCCCGGCGGAGGCCGCTGCGCGCAGCGTGTCGAGCACGTCGGACAGCTCGCGCATGGTGCGCGGGCCGAGGGTCGACGGGCGCTTGTGGTCCTTGCCGTTGTCGAGCGTGACGAGGGCGAGCGTGCCACCGGACGGCAGCGGCACGTGCTTGACGTACGAGTGGGTGACGACCTCGTCGGCGCTGAGCTCGGTCAGCTGGTCGATCGGGGTGGTGGTCATCGTCAGGCCGCCTTCCGTGCCGCGCTCTTGCTGAAGTTCGGGTTCTCCCAGATGACGGTGCCGCCCTGGCCGAGGCCGATGCACATCGTCGTGATGCCGTACCGGACGTCCGGCCGCTCGGCGAACTGGGCCGCGAGCTGGTTCATGAGCCGGACGCCGCTCGACGCGAGCGGGTGTCCGACGGCGATCGCGCCGCCCCAGGCGTTGACGTTCGCGGAGTCCTGGGCGATGCCGTAGTTGTCGAGGAAGGCGAGCACCTGGACGGCGAACGCCTCGTTGATCTCGAAGAGCCCGATGTCGTCGATCGTCAGCCCTGCCTTGCGGAGCGCCTTGTCGGTCGCGGGGACGGGCCCGACGCCCATCACCTCGGGCTCGACGCCCGCGAAGGCGAACGAGACCATGCGCATCTTCGTCGGCAGGCCGTGCTGCTTCGCGCCGTCCTCGGAGGCGAGGAGGCTCATGGTGGCGCCGTCGTTGAGACCGGCCGCGTTGCCGGCGGTGACCCGTCCGTGGGGCCGGAACGGTGTGCGCAGCGCAGCCAGGGCCTCCAGGGTGGTGCCGGGACGCGGCGGCTCGTCCGCCGTGACGATGTCCCAGCCCTCGCCGGTGTTCACCTCGACCGGGACCACGTCGGGCTGCAGCTTGCCGGCCGCCCACGCGGCGGCGTAGCGCTGCTGCGACTGGACGGCGAAGGCGTCCGTGCGGTCCTTCGTGATGGCGGGGAAGCGGTCGTGCAGCCGCTCGGCGGTGCTGCCCATGACCAGCGCGTCGGTCGCGACCATGCGCTCCGCGACGAAGCGCGGGTTCACGTCGGCGCCGAAGCCCATCGGGTGGCGGCCCATGTGCTCGACCCCGCCGGCGATGGCGACGTCGGCAGCGCCGAAGGCGATCGCGCCGGCGAGCGTGGTGACGCTCGTCATCGCACCGGCGCACATGCGGTCGATGGCGTAGCCCGGGACCGACTTCGGCAGCCCGGCGAGCATGCCGACGGTGCGGCCGAGGGTCAGGCCCTGGTCGCCCTGCTGGGTGGTGGCGGCCACGGCGACGTCGTCGACCGCCGCGCCGTCGAGCTGGCTGTTCCGGTCGAGCAGACCGCGCATCGCGTGGACCGCGAGGTCGTCGGCGCGGGTCTTCCAGAACACCCCCTTCTCACCGGCTCGTCCGAACGGTGTGCGCACACCGTCCACGAACACGACGTCTGCTGCTCTGGCCAATCCGGGCCTCCAGATCCTCTTCGATCGAGTCGGGGCACGTTCCGCCCCGACCGGCCGGGCCGAGCCCGGCGACGGTACCGACGCTATGCCCGCCGCCTGGGCGAGCGCATGCCGGTTGGGGTGTTCCTACGAGCCGGTGTTGCTCTCGGCAGCAGGCTGCTGTGCGGCGTCGACAAAGGCGTGCGCGATGATCGACGCCGTCTCCTCGACCTGCCACGGGCGGGCGTCGTGCCCGGCAAGGGCGGCTCCGACGGTCTCGGTCGCGATCGGTGTCGGCGGTTCCCAGGACACCACCCGGAGGGTCTCCGGGGTGAGCAGGTTCTCGACGGGGACGTCGAGCTCCTCGGCACGCGCGACGACGGCGGCGCGAGCGGCCTTGTAGCGGCGGTCGGCCTCCGGGTTGCGGTCCGCCCACGCGCGGGGCGGCGGGAGCGTCGCCTCGCCGGTGCCGCGGAGCTTCGGCAGGTCCTCGGTCGTGCGCCCCTCCTCGACGGCGGCCCACCAGCGGTCGAGTTCCGACCGGCTCGCCCGGCCGGTGAAGGCCTTGACGGCACTCAGCTCGGCCTTCGAGGTCGGGTTCGCCGCCGCTGCGGCGACGATGGCCGAGTCGGGCACGATGCGACCCGGGGCGGTGTCGACCTGGCGGGCGTAGGCGTCGCGTGCGGTCCAGAGCGACCGGGCGATCGCGAGGGCCCGCGCGCCGCGGAGCGCGTGCATGCCGGACAGGCGGCGCCACGGCTCGGCCTTCGGGGGCTTCGGGGCGCGGGTCAGGACGGCGGCGAACTCCTCGGCGGCGATCCGCGACTTGCCGGCGGCGTCGAGCACCGCGGCGAGGGCGTCGCGCAGGTCGGGGAGCAGCTCGACGTCGAGCGCGGCGTAGACGAGCCAGGCCTGGGGGAGCGGACGCGTCGACCAGTCGGCGGCGGAGTGGGCCTTGGCGAGCGTGATGCCGAGGAGCTGCTCGACCACCGCGCCGAGACCGACGCGGGGGAACCCGGCGATGCGGGCACCGAGCTCGGTGTCGAAGATGCGGGTCGGGACGAGGCCGACCTCCTGCAGGCAGGGCAGGTCCTGCGAGGCGGCGTGGAACAGCCACTCCTCGTCGACGATCGCGGCCTGCAGTTCCGCGAAGTCACCGATCGCGATCGGGTCGAACAGGAAGGCGCCCGCACCGCGGCGGAAGACCTGGATGAGGTAGGCGCGCTGCGAGTACCGGTAGCCGCTCGCACGCTCCGCGTCGACCGCGACCGGGCCGTGTCCGGCGGCGATCGCGTCGACCGCCTGCAGGTACTCGTCGCGGTCCTCGATCACGCGCACGGTGGCGTGCGCGTCCTCGAACGCGGGATCGGCCGAGGCGCCCGACACGGCGTCGCGGGCCTGGCTGGCGGGGTCGGTCACTTCGTGGTCCTCCTCGGGGCCAGCAGGGTCACGCCGTCGGACGCCGGAGGGAGCCCCGCGAGCATCGCGACGATCTCCTCCCAGGCCTCGACGTGCGCGGTCAGGTCCTCGTCGCGGGGCGTCCACGAGGCCCGGAGCTCGAGCTGTGCGCCGTCGCCCTGGGCCGCGAGGTCGCCGTAGCCGCGCGAGATGATCTTGGTCGCCGTGCCCGACGCCCGGTCGTACGTCGCACCGTGGGCAGCGAGCGCGTCGACGAGCCAGCTCCACGTCACGTCGGCGACGAACTCGTCGACGCCGATCTCCGGTTCGAGCGGTGCCTGGGCGAAGGTCACGACGCGGAACGCGCCGCCCCAGCCCTCCGGTTCTGCGGGGTCGTACAGGGCGATGAAGCGGCCGGTCCCGAGGTCGGAGTCGATGCCGTGCACGGCGCCCGACACGTCCGCCGCGAGGGCGATCGAGTGCGGTGCGATGCGTGACGGCGAGGGGATCTCGGTGACGGTCGTCTCGGTGCGGGTCCGGCCCGGTGCGACGAACGCGCGCAGGCGTTCGAAGGCCTCGGGCTCTCGGGATTCGGACACGCTTGCAGACTAGGCTCCGGACCATGTCCCGATCAGCGCGACCCGCCGAGGACGTGGCCCAGGAGACCGCACGATCGGCCGGGGTCGTCGCGCTCGGCGCGGGCATCGCGGCCGCTGCGGTCACCACCGCGGTCATCGGCGGCTTCGTCGCCGCCGTCGCCCGAGCGGTCGTCACGCCCGACCGGAAGCGCGTCGAGCGTGTCCCGATCCACGCGGTCGACACCGGTCGGATGACCGTGACGCTCGAACGGACCGCCGACACCGAGCTGCAGGGGCGCTACAGCCTGTGGTTCGGCGGCGGTACCGGGCACCTGCGCGTCGGTGAGGTGCTCGGCACCACCGACACCACGGTCACGCGTCGCATCATCGCGATCGACGCCGGCGACCCGACCGCGGCTCGGCGCGGGCGCTGGGGCGGGTGGTTCTACCTCACGCCAGGCGAGCTCGACGTGCCCGTCGAGGACGTCGACATCCCGACACCGAACGGCGCCGCGCCGGCGTGGGTCGTCCGCGCCGACGACCCCGACGCGCCCTGGGCCGTGCTCGTGCACGGTCGCGGGGTCACCCGCGCCGAGACCATCCGCGCCGTCCCGGTCTTCCGCGCCGCCGGCTACTCGGTCGTCCTCGCCTCGTGGCGGAACGACGGCGTCGCCCCGCGCAGCGAGGACGGACGCTACGGCCTCGGCAGCACCGAGTGGGAGGACGTCGACGGCGTGCTCCGCTGGCTCACCGCGCAGCAGGCCCGGAGCGTCGTGCTCATGGGATGGTCGATGGGCGGTGCGGTCGTCCTGCAGACCCTCGTGCGGTCGCGGTTCGCCGGGCTCGTCGACGGGATCGTGCTCGAGTCGCCGGTCGTCGACTGGCACGCGGTGCTCGAGTCGCAGAGCCGTGTCCTGAAGCTCCCGCGCCCGGTGCGCAAGGTCGCCCAGCGCATCCTCCGGACGCCCGTGCTGCACCACGTCGCCGGGCTGCACCACCCGGTGGACCTCCGGGAACTCGACATGGTCGCCCGAGCTGACGAGCTCGACGTGCCGATCCTCATCCTGCACAGCGACGACGACGGGTTCGTGCCGTCATCGGCGTCGCACGAACTGGCGCGGGTCCGGCCGGACATCGTCCGGCTCGAGGTGCAGACGACCGCGCGGCACACGAAGCTCTGGAACCACGACGCCGACTGGTTCGACGCACGGATCCTCGCGTGGCTCACCGAGGTGGTGCAACCGACGGACGCGACGAGCGCGCGGTAGACGCGAACGATCGTCGGACGGGAGGCACGGTGCCAGCTGGCACCGTGCCTCCCGGCCGTCCTGGGTCAGGGTCGGTCGTCGTCCTGGTCGTGCGGCAGACGTCGCGCGATCGTCGTCGCGAGGACCGCGGCGCGGTCCGGTGTGAACGCGACGGTCGCGACCACTCCGGGAGCGTCGAGAGCGCAGAAGGGGAGGTCGTCAGCGTCGAAGCGTGCCACTGCGGCGACGAAGGACTCGAGGTCGAGGACCGTGAACCCCCGCTCGGCGGGCAGACCGTACTTGGTCGCGAACGTCTCCGCGGTCGTTCGAGCGCCCTGCTCGAAGAGTCTGATGCGGTCGTCGGGCGCGAGGAGTCGGACGAGTTCGAGGGCCCGGTCAGCGCCGGGTGCCGCGGTCGCGGCGAGCAGCGTCGCGAGTTCAGCGGCGCTGATGGTCTCGACCCCGGCGGTACGGTCAGTGACCGTAGCGGACAGGAACGCGCCGTCCGACGCCCGGAGCAGGACCGTGAGGACCTCGTCGCCGAGGTCGACCTACCGGACCAGCACCGGGTCGTGCCCGAGCTCGTCGAGGGGCGTCACGAGGGCATCGTCGCGGGGCGTCCCCGCTCGTCTGCTCCGGCGGAGTGCGCGGGCGATCGCGGCGGCAGGGGCGTCGTACCCGAGCACGTCCGCGTCGTCCGGCACGGCGTCCAGGATCTCGTGGGCTCGGGTGGGACGTCGAGGCGTCTGGGGAGGGTCAGGCGGAGCAGTGGCACGCTCGTGCCGGAGGTCGTCACGTCATGCCTCCACGAGGATGCGGGGAGCAGCCGGAGCGTGTCGGCTGTGGCCGTGCCGACTACCGGACACCGTGACCTCCGTCGCCCTCGTCCGCGGCGCGGATGAGCTGGTCCGGCCGGGGGAGTTCGGCCGGCATCTCCGTCGTGAACCACGGGAGCTCGAAGGAGTCGATCCGGCCGTCGAGCATCCACACGAGGACTTCACCCGCGAGCGGTGCCTCGTCCGTGCGGTAGGCCAGCGATCCCGGCAGACGACCGTCGGGCAAGTCGGCTCGGGGTGTCTCCGCGAGCACGACGTCCCAGATCCTCGGAGCTGTCTCCTGGACGGCTCGCACCGCCTCGGCCTGCTGTCGGAGTTCCGCCGCTCCCGGCGCGGGGAGCGTGTCGAGGAACGCGAGCAGGAGCGACTGGACGCGGTACGCGGCGAGGTCAGCGTCTCGAGTGCCGATCGAGGGTACCGCGACCTCCGGACCGAACAGCCGCTCGAACGCTTCCGAGACGCCGATGACCGAGGGATCCAGGACCACGGAGGCCTCGCCGCTGTGGAAGAAGTCGATGCGGAGGACCGCCCGGGCCGGGTCAGCCGCGGCGCCGAACGGGACGCCGAAGAACTCGCCGTCGATCAGCTGGTCGTTGTCACGGACGAGCGTCAGCATCTCGTCGTGTGAGAACCACAGGCCAGGTGGCGGTGCTGCTCTGAGACGACGGTCCCACTCGTGCACGTTCACCGTCGATCCCGAGCGCACGACGATGTCGAGATCGGTGACGAGCCACCGGAGCGGTGGGACGGTCAGCGATGTGAAGACGTCGTGGAACGCGGGGAGCAGGTGTTCGTCCGACGGCCGTGTCCGGAAGGACAGAAGGCCGCTTTCGGTCTCTGGGTGGTGAAGCCAGATGGCAGGGCCCCCGCCCGGCATGATGATGATCCTGGTCGGGGGCGTCTCCGGTCCGATGTAGTGCCACGACTCGAACTCGGGGTGCGGTCCGGCGGTCAGACGCGAGCCGTCGGAGAACGTCATCGACAGCGTCGAGCCCGTGGCGTGCGCCTCGGTGACCACGAGCGTGTGCAGGCGGAGAGCCGGTACCAGCCCCGACTTGTCGCCCTCCGGGTCGATCATCGTCGCGGCGTCGGGGGACCGACCGAGGGAGAACGGGCACTCCAGGATGACGGTGGCGCCGTTCGAGAGCAGGAGTCGGAGCGCGTGGTCGACCCATATGGCGTCGACCGTCTCTCCGACGAGGAGCAGGGGGACGTCCTCGACGGCCAGTTCGTTCATCGTGCGCACTTCGTGGGGCAGTCTGGATTTCGAAGTGCTCGCTCAGACGGGCGAGCGTCCATCTCATGCGAGCGCGCGTCCGCCTCGGTCTCGTAGATCTCGCCCCAGGCGATGTTCGCGGGCATGGCATCGGCAGGCAGATCGGCGTCGGGCAGGCAGATCTGCACGAAGTGCGGGAAGGCGGGGAATGTCCAGAGGTCTTCGTCCTCGAACCGACTCCAGAGCAAGAGCTCGCTGATGCCGAGCGGGTGGCCGAGTTCTTGGCCGCTCAGGGGTGGATCGCAGCTGACCATCAGCGCATGGTGTCCGTTCGGGAGCTCGATCGGTCGTTCCACCTCGCACCGGAAGACGGACGAGAACCGCAGGCTGTCCATGGACGAGAGGAAGAACACTTCTTGCATGTCAGAACTCCGGTCTGATGCCGAGATACACGATCAATCGAACAGCTTCGCCGACGCTATCCCCGGTCGGTGCCGAACTTCTTCGAAAGCCGGAAGCCAGCGACGGATGCCGTGATGTGCCTGGATGGCTTTCTCCAAGATCAGCGGCGAGTCGATCGCGCGACGGGGAATCTCCTTCGACTCGGATTCTGTCGCATGCCGAACCTCGGAGCCGCTGAATTCGTGATCTTGACGCCATCGAGTTCGGCAGCCCCGTAGGTGAAGGCAGGCAGATACCGCTCAGAGTCGGCGGCAGCGTGTCCGATCATCTCCCACATTCCTGGTCGAAATCGGGAGTCGAAGATCAGCCGGGAAAACAGCGGTTCCGACCCCGTCAGATCGTCGAGTCTGAGCGACGGGTCCTCGTCAGCTCCGAAGATTCGGTCGAGGATGATGACGTAGAGAGCAGATATGTACTCGCTTACGACCTGGCCGGCCGAGCGGCGCTGGTCGTCGACGGGAATCGTGAACACTTCGCCGATGGACACGTCGGAGACGCTCCTCGCATTGTTCAACATCAAGCGACCGATGCTGTGGTGAGCCTTGAAAGCCCTCTCCAGTACCATTGGCGAGGCGATCGCGAGACGTTGACGCTGGCCCCGGTGCAAGCCGAACTCAGTCCGGGAAGAGTTCCGACGATGATGGCATCGGCACCCAGCGCACCTTCTCGAGAGCGGGATTTCTGGGTGCCACACCGGCAGCCATCATCAGGAACTTCTCGATGAGCATGGGCGATCGCGTCGTTCTCGGAGGGATGGTAGCGGCTTCTTCGGCGGTCGCCGCGCGGGTCCTCGTCTCATCGAAGCTCGTAAGTCGGACGCCCCCGGTTTCTGGCAGCCCCCAGGTGGAAGCGGGCAGATACCGCCGATTGTCGGTCTGCGCCTGGGTGACCACTTCCCACATTCCCGGCCGGAATCGCGCGTCGTGGGTCCAACTGGCCACGATCGGCGGGTGCATCAGCGCGGCGAGCGCATCGGGGATCGCGACCGGATGCCGAACGAGGTGGTCGAAGACAACGACGAAGACCGCACCCTCGCCGACATGCAGAACTTGACCGACATAGGCGCGATCGTCGTCAATCTTCACACTGAAGACGTCGCTGACCCTGACCTCCAGGACGTCCTTCGAAGCACTCAATACGGATCCCCTCCTGCTGCTTGGTAGCGCGCCTCGCGCATCTGGTGTCGTTTGTTCTCGAGCAACCCATCAGGATTGCCCTTGTTGGTCGGACCGCCGAGACGCCCACGAGGCGTCGTGTCCGTTGTCCGTGAGCCAGTCCTGCACCGCCGTCACGAGGGACTGTGCGTGCAGCGTGCCC
This sequence comes from Curtobacterium sp. NPDC092190, assembly GCF_044755625.1. Taxonomy (NCBI): domain Bacteria; kingdom Bacillati; phylum Actinomycetota; class Actinomycetes; order Micrococcales; family Microbacteriaceae; genus Curtobacterium; species Curtobacterium sp. NPDC092190. The sequence goes on from NZ_JBIVRJ010000001.1 coordinate 340,060, forward strand.
CAGCACGTGTTGCACCCCGACTCGTAGCCGCTCAGGGCGTTGCGGAAGGACGACACCGAGCCGGACAGGGAGTCGTCGGCACCACGGGTGCTCGACGCGAACGAGCGGAGATCAGCCGGCACCGCCGACGACGTGCCCCCGCTGCCGCCACCGCCCGCCGGGATCGTGCGACCGCGCACCGAGACGGCATCGGCCTGGAGCTGGGGCTCCGGCTCGGGTTCCGGGGGCTTCGGGTCGTCCTCGGCGCCGAACCACGTCGACACCTCGTGCGCGGCACCGACGAAGAAGTTCTCCTCGCGCTCGCGCTTCCGAGCCTCCCACGCCTTGGCGTCGGCCCGTCGTCGGTCCTCCTGCTTCGCCGCCTCGCGCAGCTCGTCGACGAAGCCGACCAGGGACGACAGCGCGTCCGAGAGCTTGCTCGCGCTGCGGGAGGCGATGCCGGCGTTGTCGGCGAACACCTGCGAGAAGTACCCGCGGAACTCGCGTCCCGCGCTCGTCACCGCAGCGGCACGCGTCGCAGTCTGTCCGTTGATCGCGGACGCCAGGTTGCGCGCCGCGGTCTTCAGTGCGTCGGCGTCACCGTACGAGTACCCAGTCGGATCGTTGCCGTGGACCTTCGCCATGATGTCTCCCCCCGATGACTCCTCGATCTTGGCACGGCAGGAGGGCGGATGACCAGGAGGGGAGATATCGCGTACGGACAGAGTGACGAACGGGAGGCGCGGGGGCGGCCGGCCCCGCGCCTCCCGTCCGTCAGGAGACCGCCATCAGTCCGCAGCGGCCGCCTGCACCTGCCGCTGCACCCGACCGAGCATGCCGACCATGCCCCGGATCCGCAGCGGGCTGACCGCCTCGGTGAGTCCGAGCGTCAGCGGGTAGTCCACCGGGACCGCCAGGACCTCGGGTGCGGACAACCCGGACAGCCCCTGCGCCAGGATCGACGCGAAGCCGCGGGTGGTCGGTGCCTCGCGTGGCGCCGTCGCGTGCATCCGGACCACGTCCGGCGCATCGCCCTCCGCACCCACCGTGACGGTGATGAAGACAGGGGACTGGCACTCCTCGACACGCTCGAGCTCGTCCTCGTGCCCCTGCAGCCGCTCGGGCAGCGCAGGCAGCTCGTCGGAGAACTCGAGGAGCAGCTGGAGGCGGTCCTGCTGCGAGAGTTCGAGGAAGTCGTCGCGGATCTCGGCGAGGGGGCGGGGGAGTTCGGTGCTCATCGGGTGGGAACGGTACCCGGCTCGGTGCCCGTGGCGATCGGGACGCGCACGGCGCTGCCCCACTCGGTCCACGAACCGTCGTAGTTGCGGACGTTGTCGTAGCCGAGCAGGTGCTGCAGCACGAACCAGGTGTGGCTCGAGCGCTCGCCGATGCGACAGTAGGCGATGACCTCGTCGGCATCCCCGATGCCGGCACCGTCGCGGTAGACGGCGTCCAGTTCCTGCCGGCTCTTGAACGTGCCGTCGGGAGCGGCCGCGGTGGCCCAGGGGATGTTCACGGCGGTCGGGACGTGTCCGGCGCGCAGGGCGCCCTCCTCCGGGTAGTCCGGGGCCGTGGTGCGCTCGCCGGAGTACTCGGGGGCGCTGCGCACGTCGATGAGCGGCTTGCCGAGGTGCTCGAGCACGTCCTCCTTGAAGGCGCGGACCTGCTCGTCGCGGCGCTCCACGACGGGGTACTCGACCGGGGTGACCTCGGTGCTGTCGGTCGTGACCGCGCGGTCCTCGGCGATCCACTTCGCCCGGCCACCGTCGAGCAGCCGGACGTCCTCGTGGCCGAACAGCGTGAACACCCAGAGGGCGTACGCGGCCCACCAGTTGTTCTTGTCGCCGTAGATCACGACGGTGGTGTCGCGGCCGATGCCCTTGCCGCCGACGAGCCGGGCGAAGGCCGCGCCGTCGATGTAGTCGCGCTGGACGGGGTCGTTGAGGTCGGTGTGCCAGTCGATCTTCACCGCGCCGGGGACGTGGCCCGTCTCGTAGAGCAGGACGTCCTCGTCGGACTCGACGACCACGAGGTCGGGCGACCCGGTACCGGCGTCGAGCTGCTCCTGGAGCCACTCGGTCGACACCAGGCGCTCGGGGTGGGCGTAGGCGGCGAACTTCTCGGACGGGTCGACCGGTGCGGTCATCGGGGGTACCTCCAGGCTGCGGGACGAGCGGGGCGGGCGAGGCATAGGATCGGTCCTCGGTGCCCGCGGGCAACGGTACGCGGACGTACCGACCGCCACCTGCAACGTGACACCGCACGACATGCTTCCCGGAGGGGCCACACTTGCCTGCACACCTCGTCGACCGTGATCCGCAGGTGACGCCGCAGCAGATGGCCGCCGCGCTCGTCCCGCCGCCGCAGTTCGCCGACGCGTCGTTCGCCAGCTACCGGCCGGACCCCGAGTACCCGTCGCAGGCGGCGGTGCGCGACGCGGTCGAGGCCTTCGTCGCGACGCGGCCGGAGCCAGCGCGGCGCGGGCTGTTCGGCCGCCGCCGCGAACCGGTCCAGCCGGCGCGCTCCGGCGTGTACCTCGACGGCGGGTTCGGTGTCGGCAAGACGCACCTGCTCGCCGCGGCCTACCACGCGGAGCCGTCGCGGAAGACGTTCGGCACGTTCATCGAGTACACCGCGCTCGTCGGCGCGCTCGGGTTCCAGGGCACGGTCGACCTGCTCCGTGGGACGTCCCTGGTGTGCATCGACGAGTTCGAGCTCGACGACCCGGGCGACACGATGGTGATGACCCGGCTCATCAAGGAGCTGTCCGAGTCGGGCACGCGTTTCGCGGCGACGTCGAACACCCCGCCCGGTGCGCTGGGCGAGGGCCGGTTCGCCGCGCAGGACTTCCTGCGCGAGATCCAGGCGATGTCCGACCGGTTCGAGACGATGCGGATCGACGGGCTCGACTACCGCCGTCGGGCCGTGGACGAGTCGGCGCGGGTGGTCGGGGACGTCGTCGGTGCGCTGCCCGGTGGGGCGACGACGCTCGACGACTTCCGAGCGGTCGTGGACCACCTGGCGACCGTGCACCCGTCGAAGTACGTCGCGCTGGTGGACGGGCTCGACGCCGTCGGGCTGACCGACGTGCAGGCGTTCACCGACCAGACCGACGCACTGCGCTGGGTGGCGCTCGTCGACCGCCTCTACGACGCGCAGGTGCGGATCGTCGCGTCCGGTACGCCGCTCGACCAGGTGTACCCGCAGGCGATGCTCGACGGCGGCTACCGCAAGAAGTACCTGCGGGCCGCGTCGCGCGTGGTCGCGCTGTCCCGCGCGGCCGACTGAGCCACCGTCCGACGGGAGGCCCGTGGCGACACCGCCACGGGCCTCCCGTCCGACGCGCGCGACCGTCCGGCCCTCGCGGCGTCCCGTCAGCGGTGTCGGACCCGTCATCCGGTGTCCGGAAACACACCGTTCACACGGGAGCCCCACGCGTTACACCCGCGAAACACATCGTGCTCCCTCGCGAAACGTCGTGTCGCCAGACTCGTCAGCACCCGAGGGCGGTCCCGAGAGCCGCACTGCAATCGCGAGAGGTGAACAGATGCTTGATCAGGGCAACACGGCATTCGTGTTGATCATGGCGGCGCTGGTGTTGTTCATGACACCCGGCCTGGCCTTCTTCTACGGCGGCCTGGTGAAGGCCAAGTCCGTCATCAGCATGATGATGATGTCCTTCGGAGCGATCGCCCTGGTCGGCGTCCTCTGGGTGCTCTACGGCTACGCGATCGCCTTCGCGAACCACGGCGAGGGCACGAACGTCGCGGGCATCGTCGGGTTCTTCAGCATCGACTGGAACCAGATCGGCCTCGGCCAGGCGTTCGAGGAGGCCAAGGCCTCGACGATCAACGCCGCGTACCCGTCGATGGCGTTCGTCGGCTTCCAGGCCACCTTCGCGATCATCACCGTCGCCCTGATCTCCGGCGCGATCGCCGACCGCGCGAAGTTCGGCGCGTGGATGATCTTCGCCGGAGTCTGGGTCACGGTCGTCTACTTCCCGGTCGCCTCCTGGGTCTTCAACCTCACCTCGGGCATGTTCGCCACGTGGGGCGTCATCGACTTCGCCGGTGGCACCGCGGTGCACATCAACGCCGGTGCCGCGGGTCTCGCCCTGGCGCTCGTGCTCGGCAAGCGCGTCGGCTTCGCCAAGGGCGCGCACAAGCCGCACAACCCGCCCTTCGTGCTCCTCGGTGCAGCCATCCTCTGGTTCGGCTGGTTCGGCTTCAACGCCGGCTCGGAGGGGGCCGCTGACGGCATCGCCGCCCTCGCCTGGGTGAACACGCTCGCCGCTCCGGCCGCCGCGATCCTCGGATGGCTCCTCATCGAGAAGCTCAAGGACGGCAAGGCCACCTCCGTCGGTGCCGCCTCGGGTGCCGTCGCCGGTCTCGTCGCGATCACCCCGGCCTGCGCCGCGCTCACCCCGGGCTGGGGCATCCTGCTCGGCTTCCTCGCCGGTGTGGTCTGCTGCTTCGCGATCGACCTCAAGTACAAGCTCGGCTTCGACGACTCGCTCGACGTCGTGGGCGTCCACCTCGTCGGCGGCATCTTCGGCACGCTCTACCTCGGCTTCTTCGCCGACGACACCGGTCTCATCTACTCGGGCTCCTTCGAGCAGCTCGGCAAGCAGGCCGTCGCCGCCGCAGCTGTCCTGGTCTACTCGTTCGTCCTGGCCTTCGTGATCGGCTTCGCCATCGAGAAGACGATCGGCTTCCGCGTGAAGACCGAGGACGAGGTCGCCGGCATCGACACCGCGGTCCACGGTGAAGAGGGCTACGTCCTCTACGAGGAGCGCGACGAGACCCCGGTCTCGGTCCGCTAGACACCGCACCACCCGCACGACGACGGGCCCCGCGCACACAGCAGGCGCGGGGCCCGTCGTCGTGGGCGGTGCCCGTCACAGTGGTCGCGACCACGGCGCGTGGCGCCGATCACGGACGGGAGGCGCGGCGCGTGGCGCCGATCACGGACGGGAGGCGCGGTGCGGGGCGGACCCGCACCGCGCCTCCCGTCCGGTGGTCGCGACCACGGCGCGTGGTGCGCCGTTCTGTCAGGTCACCAGGCGTAGTCCTCCGGCGAGGTGTCGTGGCCCGGGAAGATCTCGTCGAGCCGGTCGAGGGCGCGCTGGTCGAGTCGGATGTCGACGGCGCGCACCGCGGACTCCCACTGCTCCATCGTGCGCGGGCCGGTGATCGGCGCCGTCACACCGGGCTGGTGCAGCAGCCACGCCAGGGCCAGCTCGCCCGGGGTGTGACCGAGCTCCTTCGCGAGCGACTCGTACGCGGTGAGCTGGTCGCGGTGTCCCTCGACGTACTCCGCGCTGCGGCCGGACAGGCGGCGGGAGCCGTTCTCGGTCTTCTCGATGACCCCGCCGAGCAGTCCGCCCTGCAACGGCGACCACGGGATGATCCCGAGGCCGTACTCACGGGCGGCGGGCAGGACCTCGCGCTCGACGTCGCGCACGACGAGGTTGTAGATCGACTGCTCGCTCACCAGGCCGAGGCTGCCCCGGCGTACGGCTGCCTCCTGCGCCTGCGCGATGTGCCACCCGGCGAAGTTCGACGAGCCGACGTAGAGCACCTTGCCCTGCTGCACGGCGACGTCGATCGCCTGCCAGATCTCGTCCCACGGGGTCGCCCGGTCGACGTGGTGGAACTGGTACAGGTCGACGTGGTCGGTCTGCAGCCGACGGAGGCTCGCGTCGAGCGACTGCCGGATGTTCAGCGCGCTCAGCTTGCCGCCGTTCGGCCAGTCGGTCATCTCGCCGTAGACCTTCGTCGCGAGGACGGTCTTCTCGCGTCGACCGCCGCCCTTCGCGAACCAGCGGCCGATGATCTCCTCGGTGGCACCCTTGCCCACCGAGCCGCCGTAGCCGTTGGCGGTGTCGAAGAAGTTCACGCCGAGCTCGTGCGCCCGGTCCATGATCGCGTGCGAGTCGTCCTCGCTGGTCTCCGGTCCGAAGTTCATCGTGCCGAGCACCGCTCGTGACACCGACAGCCCTGTCCGTCCGAGGTGTGTGTAGTCCATGCCTCCGGTCTACGCGGGTGCGGGTGTGCGAACCAGGCCCTGCGGGTGCCGGTCATGCGCCCGGCGTAGAACGGGACGAGCCGTCCTCCACGGAGCGCGGCCGATGGACCCCACACGGAAGGACGCACCATGCCCGCGAAGGACGAGATCCCCAGCACCCTGCAGCGGTCGCCGGAGCACGCGCAGGACATCTTCGCCGAGACGCTCGACTCGGCGAACGAGACGTACGGTCCGGGAGAGCGCGCACACCGCACCGCCTACGCCGCCGTCAAGCACGAGTACGAGAAGGTCGGCGACCACTGGGAGGAGAAGGACTCCTCCGGTCCGTCGGACTCCGGCGCGGAGGGCACGCGCGGCTCCGGGGAGACCCAGGGCGGCGTCGACGCGAACGCCTCGAAGGCGCACCTGATGGAGGTCGCGAAGCGCCTCGACGTCAGCGGCCGCTCGAAGATGGACAAGGACGAACTCGTCCAGGCGATCAAGCGGGCGAACGACCGGGCGACGGCAGCGGCGCGGCGGTGACCGGACCGGCGACGGTCGCGTGGGGGTGACCGCGCCGGCGACGGCTGCGGTTGCGCGGCGTCCCGACCGGCTGTCGACTCGTTCGTGCATGCTCCGCCCGGCATGCGCCGTGGACCGAGGGGAGTAGCGTGCCGCGGGTGAACACGCCAGCACTCCGTGGCAGCCGGATCCTCGGCTTCGGCCACCACCAACCCGACCGGGTCCTCACCAACGACGAACTGTCGACGATGGTCGACACGAACGACGAGTGGATCACCACCCGCACCGGCATCAGGACCCGCCGGATCGCGGGCCCTGACGACAGCGTCGTGTCGATGGCGATCGAGGCCGGTCGGATGGCCGTCGCCGACGCCGGTCTCGAGCCCTCCGACATCGGGCTCGTGATCGTCGCCTCGACCACGCACCGCGAGCGGTCGCCGTACACGGCCGGACGGGTCGTCGCGGCGCTCGGGATGGCGAACGGTCCGGCACCCATCGACATCAACACGGCGTGCAGCGGCTTCGAGTACGCGATGGCCCTCGCCGACCAGTCGATCCGCGTCGGCGCCTCGGACACCGCCCTCGTGATCGGGTCCGAGACCCTGTCCAGCATCGCCGACTGGACGGATCGCTCGACCTGCGTGCTCGTCGGCGACGGTGCCGGAGCCGTGGTGATCGGTGCTGCCGACACCGCGGAGATCGGACCCGTGTCGTGGGGAAGCGTGCCGCACCTCAACGAGGCCGTGCTGGTCACGCGCGACCCCGAGTACTTCACGCAGCAGGGTCGGTCGATCTACCGCTGGGCGATCACGGAGGCCGAGGGACACGCCCGCGCGGTCGTCGACGCAGCCGGAGTGACGCTCGACGACATCGGCGTCCTCGCTTTCCACCAGGCGAACCTCCGCATCATCGAGCCCCTGGCCGAGGCACTCGGCGGCGGGGACAAGTACGTCGTGCGGGACGTGGTCGAGTCCGGGAACACCTCGGCCGCGAGCGTGCCGCTCGGGCTGTCGAAGGCGTGGCACCGCGGGGAGCTGCCGGAGGACACCCTGGCGCTGCTGTTCGGCTTCGGCGGGGGCTTCGCGCACGCCGGGCAGGTGGTGCGGACGCCGAAGCGGCGGTCGTGACCCGGTGACGCGCTGACGGAGGCGGCCCGTCGACGGGCGTCATCAGTCGACGGACGCCCGACGTCGGACGTCGGACGTCGGACGTTGCCTGTCGATGGACGCTGACCGTCGACGGACGCGGACCGCGCACGGACGGGAGGCGCGGTGCACGCTGGCACCGCGCCTCCCGTCCGTCAGCCGCGCGCCGTCAGCCGTGCGACGTCAGCCGCGCTCGCCGCGCCCGTCGGGTACCTCGCGGTCGTGCTGGGGGTCACGGTGCGGCGTGTCCGCCCAGAGGTCCTCGTCGTCTCGCTCCTTCCGGCGCCACGGCAGCGCTCGACGTTCCTTCTCGTCCGTTCGTCCGTCGCCGGCCGCTCGATCCTTCGCCCCACGGCCGCGCTCCTTCGTCGGCTTGGTCGGCTTCGTCTCGAGGACGACGGGGAAGTGCCGCGGTGGCAGTCCGAAGCCCTCGCGGGACGCCTGGACGACCTTCTTGCCGAGTGCGTGGTTGCCCAGGCCGCCGACGGCCGCGCCGATGCCGAACGGCAGCGCACGGCCGAGGACCGAGGCGCCCTGCCGCGCTGCGAAGCGCTTGATGAACTGGTCGCGGACCTTGCCACCGATGCCGCTCACCACCTGCTTCGGCAGGGAGGCGGTCACCATCTCGCCCCAGAACGCCGAGCGTGCCTGGCCCCCGGTGGCCTGACCGGCGAGCTGCTTGACGAGTTGCGTCCCCGGAGCGCCGAGGATGAGGGCCATCACGAGGGTGCGCGAGCGTTCCGGATCCTCGAGGGCGATGCCGTGCACCTCGGTCACCGACTGCGCGAAGAGTGCCGTGGCTTCGAGGAAGCCGACCGTCTCGGCACCGCTGAGGCCGAGCGCCGCTGCCATGCCGACACCGGGGATCACCGCACTCGCTCCCACGGCAGCGCCACCCGTGGTCACCGCTGTGAGGTACTGCCGCTCGAGGATCTGGATGACCTCGGCGGGGCTCGCATCCGGGTGGCGACGCCGCACGGCGTTCACGTGCGCGACCACCACGGGACGCTGCACGGCGATGACGCGGTCGAGCATCTTGGTCCACCCCGTGGGATTCTCGGGTGTGGGGGTGCGGTCGTCGCGGGTGTCGGACTGGACCGGGGCGGGCGGCATCGGCACGATCGCCCCGTCGTTGTGCTGTCGGGCCATGACGCAGAACGTACGCCGACGCGGTGGGAGCTCCGCACTCGCAGGACGCCGCGCGCGCCGGCTCGGTGGTCGTGCAGGTCGTCGTCACCGGCACGGCACACCCGCTCGGAGGAGCTTCGCGCGCAAGCGCTCGGGTTCCATCAGGTCGGCCCAGACGACCCGGACGACCGTGCGGACCTCGGGGAACGACCGGATGAAGTCCTCGCGCTGCTTCTCCTGCCAGTGTGCGGCGGCGGCGTCCGCACCGTCGCCGTACTTCGCCCGCCCGTCGACCTCGACGACGACGCCCTGGTCCGGGAACCAGAAGTCGACGACTGCCGTCCGGTCTCCCGCGCGGCTGAAGACGTGCTGCTGGACGGGCTCCGGCGTCCCGAGCAGTCGGAAGCGCACCCGGCACACCGACTCCGCCGGAGAGTCGGACAACGCCGACCCCATCCCGAGCGCCGCCGCCGCCTTGTCACGTGCAACGGTGACCGTGTCGGCCGCCTCCGCCAGCATCTCCGGGAGCACACGGCGATCGTGCAACGCCGCGTCGACGGCCGGGAGCACTGCGCCGAGCGGTTCGGTCACGGCCATGTCCACCAGGACGTCGACGAGCGGTTCGACCGTGAGCCCTCCGAACCTGGAGGGGGTGTATGGCGGCGTCCCCTCCCATCGGCCGCGGGGCGCACGCGCGACGGTTGGCCGGACTCGCTGGTACGTCGTCGTCTCCACGCGAGAACGCCGCGGGTCGCGGAGTTCCACTCGATCCGGCAGGGCGGAGACGAGGGGGAGTCCGTGGGCGAGGACGGCGCTGCGGTGCGCCAACAGTGTCGGCGGACGGATGCGGTGTGCAGTGGCGCGGACCAGCAGCAGGTGGTGTTCCTCCGGCAGGAGACCGACGACCGTTCCTGGGTCGACGAGGACACCGGGGCGGATCCTCCGCAGGTCGCCGCGCTGTGCGCGACGTTGGAGCGCACGGCGCTCGGCGGAGGGGAAACAGCTCGTGTGGATGAGGGGGACGGCGAGGACTCGTTCGTGCATGCCCGCAAGCCTCGTGCTCTGGATCGGCATCGACGACGGCAGTTGGCCGAACTGGGGACGGTGAGCCGCGCCTCCCGGCTGTGCAGGAGAGATGGCGGCGAGGAGTGCGACAACGTCCATGTTGTACGACAGTGCATCTGTCGCGCCGGCCGCGAGACGCCGCCGTTGCGCAAGCAGTGCGACAACGTTGATGTCGTACGACAGCGGATCTGTCGTGTCAGCCGCGAGGGGCCGCGGTCTCGCGAGAAGTACGACGAATCCGTTGTCGTACGACAGCGGGTGAGTCGTACGACAGCGCCAGCCAGCCAGCCCCGCTCCCCGCGCCCGCAGCGTGCGCCAGGGCCCCGGCGCGCTACCGCCGCGCGAGCTCCGCGCGCAGCGGCAGGTCCTGGTCCTCGAGGATGAACTGGGCGCCGACGGCCGTGCGCGCGTGCACGACGACCGGCGCGAGCAGGTTCACTGTCGTGCCGGACGCCCCCGGGTTGGCGACCACGAGGAGCATCGCGTCGGCGGGGTCGGTCAGGCCGATCAGGGCCGCCTGCTCGTCGGTGAGCTCGGGCGCGTAGTCGGGCAGGTGCACCGCGGCGTCGAGCAGGAACAGCCGCGCGTCGTCGCCGTGCAGGGCGAAGAGCCCCTCGGCGCCCTCGACGGGCTCCAGGGTGAACACGGGTGCCGGCGACAGCCCGAACGGCGGCGTGGGGAAGGTCAGGTCGATGCTCATCGGAGGTAGTCCATCAGGGTCGGCTGCAGGACCTTCGCGGTGACGGCGAGGGCTGCCTGGTACGTGGTCTGCTGCACCTGCAGGTCGAGGACCGCACCGGCGAGGTCGAGGTCCTCGATGCCGGCGCGACGGGTCTCCAGCGCGACGGACGAGGTCTTCAGCGCGTCCTGCGCCCCCAGTGCCGCCGCGTGCCGCACACCCACGTCGGCCTGCGCCGCACGGAGGGTGCCGAACGCCGCGTCGACGTCGTTGAGCTTCGGGTTCACGTTCACACCGTTCTGCAGGTCGGCGACGATGCCGTCGATCACCGCGAAGGCCGACGTCGCGCCGGAGCCGAACGCCGCAGCCCCCGGGGTGTCGACCCGCACGGTCTGGGCGTCGCCGACGCGTCGGGACACCGCGGTGGTCGCAGCGGCGAAGCCGTCGGCGCTCGTGTAGGCGGTCGCCTCGGTCGAGGAGCCGGCGAAGACCGACCGCGTGCCGTAGGTCGTGTTGGCGGCGGACTCGAGGTCGGCCTTGAGCGCCCGGAACTGCGTGATGAACGCGTCGCGGGCGGTGTCGTCCATCACACCGGAGTTCGCGGCCTGCACGGTCAGGTCCCGCACCGTCGTCAGCACCGCGTGGGCGCCGGACAGGGCACTGTCGGTCGTCGCGAGCCAGCCCACCGCGTCGTTCGCGTTGCGCGTGTACTGCGCGGCGGCGGCCTGCTCCTTCCGCACCTGCATCGACGAGCCGGTGCCGACCGGGTCGTCCGACGGCTTCGCGATCGCCTGCAGCGTGGTGGCGCGCTGCGTGGCGTCGGCGACGCGGGCGGCGTTCGCCTGCAGCCGCTCCGTCGCGGCCGTGATCGACATCTGGGTGGTCACACGGGTGATCACGGTCAGCCCCTCCCGACGAGTCCGACGCGGTTGATGAGCGTGTCGAGCATCTCGTCGACCGCGGTGAGGACGCGCGCTGCGCCCTGGTAGGCGTGCTGGTAGCTGAGCAGGTTGACGTTCTCCTCGTCGAGGTCCACGCCGGCGCCCGACTGCTGGTGCGTGCGCGCGCTGGTGAGGGCGAGTCCGGTGAGCGTCGCCTCCGACGAGGCCGTCCGGGAGGCGCTGCCCACCCCCGCCACGAAGCTCGCCCAGGTGCTGTCCGCACCCCCGGCGACCGTGCCGAGTCGCGAGAGCGTGTCGGCGAACGAGTCGTCGAGTTGTCCCGCCGCGTTCCGCGTCGCCAACCCGTCGCCGTCGGTCGGGACGACCGAGAGGCCCTGCGCGGCCGGGGTGCCCGCGGCGAGGGCGAAGAACGGCGCTCCGGTGGCACCCGAGGGCGTGGTGCCCTTCGCGTGCTCGGTGTTCACGGTCTCGGCGAGTCGGGTCGCGACTCGGTCGTACGCGGCTGACGCCTCGGCGATGGCGCCACCCGTGCCGCCGGCAGCGGGGGCGAGGAGTGCGAGCGCGCCACCGATCGAGCCGCCGTCGAGCGCCACCGAGCCGGCACTGCCCGAGGTCCAGCGGAGGGACACGGCAGCGCCGTCGCCCAGACGCGCGCCGCCCTCGAGCGCGACGGTCCGGACGGTGTCGCCCTGCACGAGCGGGTTGCCGCCGAGGAGGACGTCGACGGTGCCGTCGGTGTTCGTCCGGACCGTGCCGCCGGCGAGTCCCGCGATCTGCTGCGTGAGCCGGTCGCGCTGGTCCTGCAGTTCGTTCGCGCTGCCACCGGCGGCGAGGGCCGACCGGATCTGCACGTTCAGCCCGGCGACCTGCTCCGCCGCGTCGTTGAGCTGGTCGACCTGGGTCGCGGCGGTCGAACGAACCGTCGTCCACTGCGTGTCGAGCGCCTTCGAGCCGGTGGCGAGGGCGGTCGCGACGGTGGTCGCGGCGGCGATCACGGACGAGGCGGCGCCCGCGTCGTCGGGGTGCGCGGCGAGGTCGCCCCACGCGGACCAGAAGACGTCGAGCTGTGCCGACAGGCCGTTCTTCCCGGGCTCGTGCAGGCCGTCCTCGATCGCCGAGAGCCCGGTCGCGCGGGTCTGTGCCCAGGCCGACGAGCCGGTCGCCGCGCGGAGGCCGGCGTCGAGCGTCAGGGAGCCGAGGCGTGCGATGCCGTCGACGGAGACGCCCTGCCCGGCGAGGGCAGCGGTGCCGTGCACGAAACCGGTCTGCACGGCGGGGACCGACGACTGCGTGACGCGCTGGCGCGTGTACCCGGCGGTGCCGGCGTTGGCGATGTTCTGCCCGGTGACGTCGATGCCGGCGCGTGCCGCGGTCAGGCCGGAGTAGGCGGTCGCGAGGGATCCGAAGGTGCTCACCACGGTGCTACAGGGTCCCCTCGAACAGGCGTGCGGCGTCGGGACGGGAGCCGGAGCTGCCCGAGGCGTCGTACGTGGACGCGTCGCCGACCGAGCCGGCGAGGGTCTCCTCGGTGGCCTGGGCAGCCGTCCGGAGGAAGCGGTCGTTCTCGTCGCGGAGCGCGCCGATGTGCGTCGTCAGCTCGACCATCGCGGCGAGGTGCGTCGCGAGGATCTCGCCCCAGGGGCCGTTCGGCGCGGCGGCGACCACGTCGCGCAGGGGAGCGTCGGGGTCGACACCCCACTCCTCGGCGACGGCGGCACTCGACGCGGCGCGCTCGAGCCCGGTGCTGCGGAGCCGTTCGAGGACCTGCTCGACCTCGCGGCTGGCGTGCGACACCCAGCGGGAGCGCCCGGCGGCGAGCAGGAGCTGCTCCTCCTCGAGCTTGAACGTGAGCAGTTCGAGCAGTTCGCGCTCGCGCCAGAGGACGGCGGACAGGTCGTTCACGCTCATGGCTCCTCCCGGTTCGGGATCGGTGTCGGCGACCAGCGGGTCGTGCCGGTCCGCCTTCCGGTGGACAGCGGGGACTATCGACGCCGGTCGCACGGTCGTAAGCGGACCGCGGCGGTGGAAGCGAGCACGAGACGGGCCGGCGCTGCTCGGCGGAGCGGTGCCGCGCCTCCCGGCCTGCGCTCCCGGGAGACGCACCGTCACCCAGACCGGGGGACAGAACCGGCGGTTCGTGCCGGTTTGTCCGCTGAAGTGCGGACCGCTGGAACCCCGCGTCCCCCCGCACTGGGGACGTTCACAGCCTGCACCGGTGACTTCCCAGCCGATACATTCGAACCGCACCGCGGGGGACACTCCCGCACCGCGTCGCAGGGGCGCGGGTGCACCGCCCGGAGGGAACCGGGTGGTTCTTCGTCGACCGCACCGGCCTCCCGAGGGCCGGTGTCCGTCGCGCCCACGGACGGGTCAGTCAGCACGTCGACCAGGGGAAGCCAATGGACCGGAACGCACGCAACGCGATGATCGTGGAGCACCTGCCGCTCGTCGGCTACATCGTGTCGGACGTCCGTGCGCGGGCCACCCACCTCGACCGTGACGACCTGGCTGCCGTGGGCTCGCTCGCACTCGTCGCCGCCGCCGAGGCCTTCGACCCGGAGCTCGGCGTGCCCTTCGGCGCCTACGCCCGTACCCGGATCACCGGTGCGCTCGCGGACGACATGCGCTCGTCCGACTGGGCGTCGCGCGGCACCCGGAAGCGCATCCGCGAGACCCTCGCGACGCAGGAGGCCCTGTCCGCCCGACTCGGTCGCTCGGTCGGCGTGCAGGAGATCGCCGACGCGATGGGCGTCGACCGCCAGACCGCCGCTGACGCCATGTCCGACGCCGCACGGACGGTCGGCACGATCGACGAGACCGTGCACGACGTCATCGCGTCCGAGGACCCGCTGCCCGGTGAGGACCTGCTCGAGGCCGAGAAGCGCCGCTACCTGCGCGCCGCCGTCGCCGCGCTGCCCGACCGGATGCGCTACGTCGTCGAGAACGTCTACTTCGGCGACCGCTCGGTCACCGAGGTCGCGGCCGAGCTCGGGATCACGCACTCCGCGGTGTCGCAGCAGCGGTCCGAGGCGATGCGGCTCCTGCGGGACGGCCTCGCCGAGCACTACGGCGACGGCACCGCGGTCGAGCCGGTGTCGCGCACGACCGCCGCGCGGCGCAGTGCGTACCTGGCGCGGGTCGCGGCGAACGCCGCCGCCGGGGTCGCCCGCGCCGTGCAGGACGCGTCGACGCCGACGGTCGTCGCAGCCAGCTGATCTTCGGCGAGGAGATTTCCTCGCCGACACCTAACGACCTCGGCGGACCTGCCGAGAGTCACGGATGTCAGCCCATGGACGGGCAGACACCACCACCCAAGGATTCACGGAGGAAACCACCATGGGTATGTCCATCAACACCAACCTCTCGGCACTCAACACGTACCGGAACCTCAACGCGACGCAGAACGACCTGTCGAAGTCCCTCGAGAAGCTCTCGACCGGTCTCCGCATCAACCGTGCTGCCGACGACGCTTCGGGCCTGACGATCTCCGAGGGACTCAAGTCGCAGGTCGGTGGCCTCACGGTCGCCGCCCGCAACGCGCAGGACGGCATCTCCGTCGTGCAGACCGCTGAAGGTGGCCTCACCGAGACCCACTCGATCCTCCAGCGCATGCGCGACCTCGCCGTCCAGGCGGGTAACGACTCGAACAACGAGACGTCGCGCACGGCGATCAAGACCGAGGTCGACGAGCTCACCAACGAGCTCACCCGTATCTCGGACTCGTCGAACTTCAACGGCATCAAGCTGCTGGACGGCTCGGCGGGTACCGGCAAGGACGGCAAGCTGACCTTCCAGGTCGGCGCGGACGGCAACACGAGCAGCCAGATCACGATCGACCTCTCGAAGTCGAACGTCTCGACGCTCGCTGCTGACCTGAAGTCGAAGTCGACCACGACTGCGACGGTCGACACGGACGCGATCAAGGGCAAGTCGCTCACGATCGGGTCCGAGACCTTCGCGGTCGCTGCCGACGCCACCTACGCGGACGCCTCGGACCTCGCCACCGCCCTCAACGCCGACGACAAGATCTCGGCGAAGTACACCGCGGCTGCGGTCGACGGCAAGCTGACGATCACCGCGAAGGACGGCAGCGCCGTGACGGTGAGCGGCGACGGTCTCTCGGGCGCGACGACGGCTTCGGCTGGCGGCCTGCAGTTCGGTTCCGCGGCGCAGGCTCAGGCGGCCATCAGCACGATCGACGAGAAGATCGCCTACGTCTCCGCGGCTCGCTCCAACATCGGTGCGATCCAGAACCGCCTCGACCACGCCATCAACGTGACGAACGTGGCCAAGGAGAACCTGACCGCTGCTGGTTCGCGCATCACCGACGTCGACATGGCGCAGGAGATGGTCAAGTACACCCGCGACAACATCCTGAGCCAGGCCGGCACCTCGATGCTCGCGCAGGCGAACCAGAGCACCCAGGGCGTGCTCTCGCTCCTCCGCTAGCACCACCGACGCCGTCGTCCGGAGGAGTTCGAGTCCTCCGGACGGCGGCGTCACCACACCCACGACCACCCCCGACGACAGGGAGCCCCGCGATGTCGACGTCGTCCGTCTCGGGCAACAGTCTCGCGATCGACGGTCTGGTCAGCGGTCTCAAGACCTCCGACCTGATCAACTCACTGATGACCATCGAGCAGGTCCCGCAGACCCTGCTCAAGAACAAGCTCACCGACACCAACTCGTTCGTGTCGTCGCTGCAGACGATCAACTCGCTCGTGCAGACGCTCGCGACGAAGGCCGGCGACGCCGCCAAGGCCACGTCGCTCGACGTGTACGCCGCGAAGAGCTCGTCCACCGGGGTCACCGTCGCGACCGACGCCACGGCCTCGGCCGGCTCCGTCAGCTTCCAGGTCGGGTCGACCGCGGCGGCACACGTCGGCGTCACCGCCGCGATGTCGACCTGGGCGTCCGCAGCCGAGCCGCTCACGCTCGTCGGTGCCGACGGGAAGAAGACCACCGTCACACCGGCCTCGGGATCGCTCGACGACGCGGTCACCGCGATCAACAAGGCCGGCGCCGGTGTGACCGCGACGAAGGTCGCGGCCGGGACCGACGCCGACGGCACGAAGCTCTACCGCCTGCAGCTCAGCGCGACGAAGACCGGCGCAGCGGCCTCCTTCACGCTCTACCGCGGCTCGTCCGACGACGTGATGGCCGGTACCGCGACGAACGTCTTCACCCAGCCGGGGGCCGCCGTCGTCACCCAGGGCAAGGACGCGAGCGTCACACTCTGGGCGGGGACCGCCGCCGCACAGACGGTCACGAGCGCCACGAACACGTTCGACGACCTGCTGCCGGGGCTCGACGTCACGGTCACGCAGACCACGACCGACCCGGTGACCGTCACGGTCGCGCAGGACACCACGAAGGCCCAGGCCGTCGCGTCCGGACTCGTCGACGCGCTCAACGCGATCACCTCGTACTACGCCACGAACACGGCGGTGACGAGCACCACGAGTCCGACCACCGGCACCACGTCGACGAAGGCCGGGGTCCTGACCGGGGACGGCACGACCCGCGACGCGGTGCAGCGCCTCACCACGACGATGTCGACGCCGGTGAACGGGAAGTCGCCGTCGTCCATCGGCATCGTCATCCAGAAGGACGGCACCTTCAGCTTCGACGCCGCGGTCTTCCAGAAGGCCCTGGCGGACGACCCGCAGGGCACCCAGGCCATGCTGTCCGGCGTCGCGACGAACGTCGGCGCCGCGGCGACGGCCGCGTCGGACAAGTACACGGGGTCGATCACGACCTCGATCACCGGGCAGCAGTCGGTCGCGAAGGACCTGACGACGCAGATCGACAACTGGTCGGACCGCCTCACCGCACGACGGGCGACGCTGCAGGCGCAGTACTCCGCCCTCGAGACCAGCCTCAGCAAGCTCCAGTCCCAGTCGGCGTGGCTCTCCAGCCAGCTGGCATCGACGTCGACGAGTTGACGGGAACGACCATGAACGCCTTCGACCTGCAGTCCGCCGCCTTCCGTCAGGCCGCACAGCCCCGCACGGTGACCGACCAGCGCCGAGCGCAGTACACGAACGAGGCCGTGCTCTCGGCGACACCCGCACAGCTCGTCACGATGCTCTACGACCGGCTGCTCCTCGACCTGCACCGCGCCGAAGCCGCGCAGACGACGTCCGACTGGGAGGCCGCGCGCGAGCAGCTGCTGCACGCCCAGGCCATCGTCGGCGAGCTGTCGTCGACGCTCCGCATCGACGTGTGGGACGGCGGCGAGGGGCTCCTCGCGATCTACAACTACGCGTCGACGTCGTTGATCACCGCGAACGTGCACCGCGACGTGCAGGCGACGCGCGACTGCATCCGGATCCTGGAGCCGCTGCGCCAGTCGTGGCACGAGGCCGCCGCGGCCCTCCCGACGACCCAGGCGCCGCAGGTCGGCACCGGGGGAGCGCTCGGTGTCGCCTGACCCGCACCCCACCCCCGCCGCTGAGACCGCCGACGGTGCGTGGGCCGCGGTGCTCGACGCCCTCGAGCACGAGCTGACCACGATCGACGCGACCACGGACGGCACCGCAGCGATCGTCCTCGACGCGACCCCGTGGGTCGTCCCGACCACGCTCGGACCGGTGCCGCGCGCGCTGGTGGGTCGTGCCTCCCGGCTGCTGGCCGCGCAGCGCGACCGGATGTCGACGCTCGAGACCGAGCGGCGGCAGACCCTGGAGCACCTCGGCGCGCTCCGTCAGGTCGCGGCGACGGACGAGCCGCGCGGCTCCGTGTACCTGGACGCCTCCGCCTGAGGCGCACCTGCTCGAGCGAGCACGACGACAGATGCGTCGTCGCACGACAGCGGTTCCGTCGTGTCGGTCGTGGGCCGTCGCGCACCTCGGGCCGGGACGACAGATGCGTCGTCGGACGACAGCGGCTTCGTCGCACCACAGCGGAGCACGCGACGAGTGTTCGACGAGCTCCGCCGCCGCAGCCAGCCCCCGCCCCCCGTTCGGGGCGAGCCCTAACGTCCCCAGCGCCGCCGCCGACAGCGCCCTCCGAGCACGGATCGCTCACTCGTTCGGCCACGGATCGGCCACCGCCAATCGGCGACGTCGCACGACGTCGCACACCGAGGGGACGGGCCACCCGTGTTCGATTCCGTGACGAGCGTCGCGCTGCAGAGCGCGCTCGACGGGCTGTCGCTGCGACAGCGCACCATCGCGAACAACGTCGCGAACATCAACACGCCGAACTACCACGCCGAGAAGGTGCGCTTCGAGGACGCCCTCGCGCAGTCGATCGTGCACGGTGACGGGCACGCGACCGCGACCACCGCGCGCAGCCTCGAGCCGACGAACGAGATCGGCAACAACGTCAACCTCGACCAGGAGACCCTGTCGAACGTGGACACGGTCCTGCGCTACCAGTTCGCCACCCAGGCGGTCGGCGGCGAGGCGACGGCCCTCCGCGCCGCGATGCGGACGAACTCGTGACGACCTTCGACGCGATCGGCATCGCGAGCACCGGCATGACCGTGCACCGGAAGTGGCTCGACGCGATCTCGGACAACATCGCCAACGTCAACACGGTCCGCTCGATGGACGACTCCGCGTTCCAGGCCCGCTACGTCGAGGTCCAGGAGGGCGCCGGCACGTCGGGCGCCTACGTCAAGGGGGCGGCGTTCGGCAGCGCCGCCGGACGCGTGACCTACGACCCGGACAACCCGCTCGCGAACGCGGAGGGCTACGTCCGCATGCCGGACATCGACCTCGGCACGCAGATGGCGGACCTCATCATGGCCCAGCGCGGGTACCAGGCGAACGCCGCCGTGGTCGACCGTGCCAAGACCGCCTACGAGGCGGCACTGCAGATCGGGAAGAACTGATGCCCATCGACGCACTGAACGGTGTGACCACCAACGCGATGACCCGTGCGTTCGCCGGCGCCACGGACGCCGCGACCGGTGCCGGAGCGCTCGGCGGTGCCGCGGGCGCCGGCGCGGTCCAGCCGACCACCGGCGGCGACGGCTTCGCCGCGAGCCTCGGCAACGCGGTCGACGGGCTCCAGCAGCTGCAGAGCGACTCGAAGACCCTGGCGCTCAAGGCCGTCACGGGCAACCTCGACGACATCCACGACGCCACCATCGCGTCCACCCGTGCCCAGGTCACCCTCGAGCTCGTCGCAGCCGTCCGCAACAAGGGCGTCGACGCGTTCAACGAGATCATGCGGATGCAGGCCTGATGCCCGCCGCGATGCAGAACACGTGGGGGCGGCTCGTCGCCTACGTGAAGGGCTTCTCCGCCGCGCAGCGCACCATCGCGCTGATCGGCGTCGCCGCACTCGTGCTCGGCGGGATCGCCCTCGCCAGCTGGCTCGGCAAGGCGTCCTACGCGCCGCTCTTCACCGGACTGGCCGCAGCCGACGCGAGCTCGATCACCGACCAGCTGACGACCGACGGCGTGCCGTACCAGCTGACCGACGGCGGCGCGACGATCCTCGTGCCGCAGGACAAGGTGTACTCGGAGCGGCTCAAGGCGGCGTCGAACAACCTGCCGTCGTCGAACGAGGGCGGCTACTCGCTGCTCGACAAGATGGGCGTGACGAGCTCGGAGTTCCAGCAGGACGTCACCTACAAGCGGGCGATCGAGGGCGAGCTGGCGAAGACGATCTCGTCGATGGACGGCGTGAAGGCCGCCACCGTGCAGCTCGCCATCCCCGAGAAGACCGTCTTCGTGTCCGAGGAGAAGGACCCGACGGCGTCGGTGTTCGTCGCGACCGAGAACGGCGCGCAGCTCACCACGGACCAGGTGCAGTCGATCGTGCACCTGACGAGCGCCGCGGTCGAGGGGATGCAGCCCACCGACGTCTCCGTCGTGGACCAGAAGGGCCAGACCCTCTCCGCGGTCGGTACCGGAGCGACCGGCAGCGGCGCCGACCAGGCGGCCGACTACGACGCGGCCACCCGGAAGAAGATCCAGGACCTGCTCGACACCACGCTCGGACCGGGCAACGCGAGCGTCGTGGTCTCGGCGACGATGAACCAGCAGTCGGGCACCCGGACGTCGGAGAGCTTCGCACAGCCGAAGGGCGGTGCAGTCGCCCTCAACGAGTCCAGCTCGACGGAGGAGTACGGCTCCGGGTCCGGTGCGGGCGCCGGTGCGACCGGCGTCCTCGGTCCGGACAACATCGCGGTGCCGAACGGGACCGCCGGCGGCACCACCACGAACGGCACGGCCGCCGGTGACGACGGCTACAAGAACGAGTCGGCGACGAAGAACAACGCCGTCGACAAGACCACCGAGACGACGCAGATCCCCGCCGGTGGTGTCGAGCGGCAGACCATCTCGGTCGCCCTGAACTCGCGCGCCGACTCGGTGCAGAACGCGAACCTGCAGAGCATCAACGACCTGGTGTCCGCCGCCGCCGGAGCCGACAACGCCCGGGGCGACCAGGTCCGCGTCGCGATGATGGACTTCGACGACTCCGCGGCGAAGGACGCCGCCAAGGCCCTCGAGGAGCAGCAGCAGGCCGAGCAGCAGCAGGCCATGTGGTCGGCCATCCGCACCGCCGGCATCGTCGTCGCCGTCCTCGCCGCCGCGATCGTGCTCGCGATCGTGCTGGCCCGCCGTGCCCGCCGTCAGTCGCGCGAGGCCGTCGACGTCGGTGAGCTCGACGCCTTCGCCGGTGAGACGTTCGAACTGCCCCTCGGTACCGACGACCTGGCGATCCCGGCCGTCGAGCCGCAGACGGTCGCGCTGCAGACGCTGCCCCACGACGACGCCCCGACCGAGGTGCTGACGACGGACGAGATCAGCGCCGAGCGTCGCCGGCAGGAGATCTCCGCGCTGGCCGAGCGCGACCCGAAGCGCACCGCCGACCTGCTCCGCGGGCTCCTCGACGACCGGTCGCCGGTGTGAGCGCGCTCGTCCCGGTCCCCGCCGGCGGGGGCACCACCGACCGCGCCCTGACCGGCGCGCAGAAGGTCGCGCTCATCCTCATGCAGATGGAGACCGAGCGCGCGGCCGAGGTGATGAAGCAGTTCACCGAGCTCGAGGCCGAGGAGATCAGCGCCGAGATCGTCCGGATGCGCCGCGTGGACGACTCCGTCGTGGACCGCACGATGAGCGAGTTCCACCGCATCACGCAGCGCGGCCGCGTGCAGAAGCGCGGCGGCAAGGACGCCGCGCTCGGGCTGCTCGAGGCGTCGTTCGGGTCCGAACGCGCCGCGGGCGTGATGGACCGGCTGGCCTCGAACCTCGCCGGGCAGTCGTTCGAGTTCCTCGACGACGCCGAACCCGGCCAGGTCGTCAGCCTGCTCGAGGGCGAGCTGCCCCAGACCATCGCCCTCGTGCTCGCGCACCTGCAGCCCGGGCAGGCGAGCGCGGTGCTCGCCGGGGTCGACGACCGTGTCCGCACCGACGTCGCCCAGGCCTTCGCGACGATGGGCACGGCGACCCCCGAGGCCGTCGGGATCGTCGCCGGCGTCCTCCGCCAGCGCGCCGGTGCCGTGGTCTCGCCGCGCGAGAGCGTCGAGGTCGTCGGCGGCATCGCGCCCCTGGTCGAGATCATCAACCGCTCGGACGTCGCCACCGAGAAGGCCGTGCTCGACGGCCTCGAGGCGCGCGACCCGGAGCTCGCGGAGGACATCCGCTCGCGGATGCTCACGTTCGAGGACATCGTCAAGCTCGAGTCGCGCGACATCCAGCAGGTGCTCCGCGGCATCGACTCGAAGCTCCTCGCGACCGCCATGAAGGGTGCGCCGACGCCGGTCGTCGAGACGATCCGCGCGAACGTGTCCGAGCGCAACCGCGAGCTGCTGGACGACGAGCTGCAGGCCATGGGCCCCGTGCGCGTCTCGCAGGTCGAGGAGGCGCGCGCCGAGGTGGTCCGCTCCGTCCGCGAGCTGGAGGCCGAGGGCACGATAACCGTCCACCGCGCCGAGGAGGACGAGCTCGTTGACTGACACCA
Source organism: Curtobacterium sp. NPDC092190 (assembly GCF_044755625.1). Lineage (NCBI taxonomy): Bacteria > Bacillati > Actinomycetota > Actinomycetes > Micrococcales > Microbacteriaceae > Curtobacterium > Curtobacterium sp. NPDC092190. The sequence goes on from NZ_JBIVRJ010000001.1 coordinate 362,409, forward strand.
CCGTGCAGCGCGTCGCGTTCCCCGTGCTCGGGAGCGCGACGACCCGCGACCTCGCAGCGGCCGCCGACGTGCGCGGCCACGCCGCGGGCTACGCCGCGGGCCTCCGTGCCGCCCAGGCCGAGACCGCTGCGCTGCACGCCCGGCTCGAGGCCGAGCACGCAACGCGACTCGCGGCGCTCCAGGCCGAGACCGTCCGCCGTGTCCAGGTGCTCGACGCGGCCACGAACGCGATGCTCTCCCAGGTCGTGCCGGTGCTGGCCGACGCCGAGGAGTCCCTGGTCGACGCTGCGCTCGACCTGGCCGAGGCCGTCGTCGGACACGTGGTGCGTTCCGGGCGCCAGGACGACGCGACCGGCGAGGGCGACGGCCAGGAGGTACGCCCCACCACCGGTGCGGAGGCGACCGTCCGTCGGGCGCTCGCCTCGGTCGACGCCACCGTCGCGGTGGCCGTCCGGCTCAGCCCCGCCGACGCAGCCCGCGTCGCCGACCTCGCGCTGCCGGTCCCGGTCGTGCCGGACGTGGCGCTGCTCGACGGCGACGCCGTCGTGGACCTGCCGGACGGGCTGCTCGACCTCCGCATCGGCGCAGCGCTCGACCGTGCGCGCGCGGCGCTGGGCCGCTCCGCCGACCGGCCGGAGGCGTCCCGGTGACCGCGATCCTCCTCCGTCCCCGTGGGTTCGACGAGGCGATCGCCCTCGCCGCGCCGCAGCGCGTGGGCCTCGTCACGAGCGCGGTGGGCCTCGGGCTGACCGTCGCCGGGGTCGAGGCCCGGATCGGCGACGTCCTGACCGTCGGCGCCGAGGGCGGTCCGCAGACCCCCGTCGAGGTCGTCGCCACCGATCCAACCGGTGTGCGCTGCATGCCGCTCGGACGCCTCGTCGCGGTGAGCGCGGGCACCCCGGTCCGCCCGACCGGCCGTCCCGTGCTGGTGCCGACCGGCGCAGGGCTGTTCGGCCGGGTGCTCGACGGGCTCGGACGGCCGATCGACGACCGTGGTCCGCTCGACACCGACGGCTGGGTGCCGCTCGACCACGCGACGCCGAACGCCATGGCGCGCACGCGGATCGACGCGCCGATGCAGCTCGGCGTCCGTGTGCTCGACACCCTGACGACCGTGGGTCGTGGACAGCGCATGGGCCTGTTCGCCGGCTCCGGCGTCGGCAAGTCCTCGCTGCTGTCGATGATCGCGCGCGGGAGCGACGCAGCCGTCAACGTCATCGCCCTGGTGGGGGAGCGCGGCCGCGAGGTCCGGGAGTTCCTCGAGGACGACCTCGGGCCCGAGGGCCTCGCCCGCTCGATCGTCGTGGTCTCGACGTCCGACGAGCCGGCCCTGATGCGCCTGCGCGCGGCGTTCGTCGCCACCCGGATCGCGGAGTCGTTCCGCGACGCCGGGCAGGACGTCGTGCTCATGATGGACTCGCTCACCCGCGTCGCGATGGCGCAGCGCGAGATCGGACTGTCCGTGGGCGAGCCGCCCGCGACCCGGGGCTACCCGCCGTCGACCTTCTCGGTGCTCGCCGGGCTCCTCGAGCGCGCGGGCACCGACCGGGTCGGCAGCATCACCGGGCTCTACACCGTGCTCGTGGACGGCGACGACCACAACGAGCCGATCGCGGACAGCGCCAGGAGCATCCTCGACGGGCACGTCGTGCTCGACCGGAAGCTCGCCGTGACCGGGCACTTCCCGTCCGTCGACGCGCTCGGGTCGGTGTCCCGCGTCGCCTCGAAGGTCACCGAGCCGTGGCAGCGCGCTGCGGCCACCGCGCTCCGGAAGGTGATGGCGGCCCGCCGGAACGCGCAGGACCTGCTCGACGTCGGCGCCTACCAGCCCGGCACGAACCCGCTCGTCGACGCAGCGGTCACCCACCAGGACGCGATCGACGCGTTCCTCCGACAGGGGATGGACGACCGCGCGGACGCCGGGACGTCCTGGCGAGCCCTCGACGCCCTCGTCGCCCGACTGGGGGTGTCCGCCTGATGGCCCGACGCTTCCCCCTCGCCGGACTGCTGCGCCTGCGGCACGCCGAGCAGGACCGCGCCGCCGCCACTCTGGCCGCCGCGAACGACCGTGTCCGCGACGCCGCCGACGCCCGCATCGCCGCGCGGCGGAACCTGGCGGACCGCGAGCAGGAGCAGCTCGTCACGGACGCCGCGACGCTGAGCGCGCTCGCGGCCGCGCGGGCCTCGACCCGGGGGATGCTCGAGGAGCTCGACGCCGTCGCACGCACCCGTCGTGCCGATGCCGATGCCGCCCGGACCGCGTACTCCGCCGCCCGCCGTGCCGCGCTCGGCCTCGAGAAGCTCCAGGGCCACCACGACCGCGAGCAGGCCGCCGCCGGCCTGCGCGCCGAGCAGGACGCCCTCGACGAGATCGCGGCACGACGCCGCACGGAAGGTGGTGCCCGATGAGCGTCGACGCCGTGCTCTCCCGGATCGCCGAGATCCGCACCCAGATCGACGCCCTGCGCGGCGGTACCACCGCCTCCGCGGGCGGCTCCGCCTCGAACGAGGCCACGACCGGCGCGTTCGCCGACGCCCTGGCGACCGCGACCGGGACGTCGACGAGCGCCGGCGCCGCCGGCACCGCTGCTGCCGACGGGGCGTCCCGCACGCCGGCCACCTCGGTCGACGCGGGCCGCGGCACCCTGGCGACCGGCAGCGGCGCCACGGGGTCCGACGTGGTCGAGGACGCGAAGAAGTACCTCGGCGTGCCCTACGTGTTCGGCGGGACGACCCGGTCCGGCATGGACTGCTCCGGGCTCGTGCAGACGGTGTTCAAGGACCTCGGGGTGACGATGCCACGCGTGGTGCCCGACCAGGCGGACATGGGGGTGCCCGTCGGGTCGCTCAAGGACGCGAAGCCGGGCGACCTCATCATCCCGAAGGGCGAGCAGCACATCGTGATCTACGTCGGTGACGGCAAGGTGCTGCACGCACCCCGACCCGGCAAGGACGTCCGGATCGTGGACAACTGGTACAAGGACTCCGACATCGCGACGATCCGCCGCATCGTGCCGAGCGAGGCCGCGGCTCCTGCGGCGACCCGCTCGGTCTCCGCAGCGGGTGCGGCGCAGTCGGTCACCGACCTGCAGACCGCGGCACTCCTGTCGGCGATGCGGGGGAGTGCTGCATGAGCACCGTGAGCACGACGACCCTCTCCCCGGCCCCCGCCGCACCGGGGAGCGCTGCGACCGCCGGGTCGACGACCTCGGCGCTGCCGTTCGGCGCCGCCCTCGCCGCGGTGCTCGCGCCGGCCGCGTCGAGCACGTCGGGCGGCGCGTCGGTGGGGCCCGCGGGCGTCACCGGTGCGCCGTCCGGGACGGCCGCCGCCTCGGGTGCCCCCGCCACGGGCGCTCCGGCCTCGACCGCCGCTGCCCCGAACACCGCGGACACGACCGCCGCTGCCCCGAACACCGCGGACACGACCACCGCGGACACGACGGCCGCTGTCCCCGCCACCGACCCGACGCTGCTCGGCATCGTGCCGGTGCCCACCGCCCTCGTCGCGGTCCCGTCGGCCAGCGCCGCCGCCGTGTCGGACGATGCGGTGTCGCCCCAGGTCGGGACCGCGGGGACGGACGGTGTCGCGCCCTCGGCCGGCAATGCACGACCGACCGGGGCCTCCGACCCGCTCGGAGTCACAGAAACGCGCGGGACCGCCGGTCCTGCCAGCACCGCGGACCGCGCAGCGGCGGCCGGGATCGCTACGCCGGCACCGGTTGCCGGCTCCGGACCCGCCGTTGCGCGCTCCACCGGACCGCAGGTCGGCGCCGTGCCGTCCACGACCGCTCGACCTGCAGGAACGTCCGGCGCTCCCCGGCCCGGTGCGGCACAGCCCGCCGTGGTCCGTCCCGCTGCGGCGCCGCTCGAAGGCGACGTGTCCGACGTGTCCGCGGGAACGACGCCCGTCCTCGCGACCACGCCGTCGACGACCGGTGCACCCGGCGCGCCCTCGACGACCGCCACCTCTGCGGCGACCGGCTCGACCGTCGCGGCCCCGTCGGTCCTCGGACCCGTCGCGGTGGACGGGGCGTCGAGCTCCGCCGCTCCCGGAGCCGCGACAGCCGTCGCCGTGACCGCGTCCGCGAGCACGACGACCGAGACCACCACTGCCGGGACCACCACGACCGGGGCCACCGCGACCCTGACCGCCACGACCCTTCCCACCACGACGGCGAGCAGCCCGCTCGCGACGACGGACGCCGCGGCCGAGGCCGCCGGCCCCACGGCAGCGACCAGCGTGTCGTCGGCGCCGCAGGCCGGTCGCCCTGCCGACACCGGCACGGCGAGCACGGCGACCGCCGCCGCCCCGGTCGTGCAGACCGGACCGGCCACCGGGGCCCGGGGCGACGACGGGTCGGACCGGCGGACGGGCGGCCAGGGTGATCCGAGCCTCCAGGCCGTGACCGCCCCGCGCAGTGGCGAGACGCCGTTCGCGGTCCCCGCACCCGCGACGACCGGGCTCCCCACCGCGCCGGGCGCGGCGACGGCGAACGCCCCGGCGCCCCTCGCACAGCAGCTCGCGCGCCCGGTGTTCACGCTCGCGCAGGCCGGTCCCGGCGACCACGTCGTCACGGTGCAGGTCACGCCCGACGCGCTCGGTCCCGTCACGGTCCGCGCGCACGTGACCGCGCACGGGATGCACGTCGAGCTCTTCGCCGCGTCGGACGCCGGCCGCGACGCGGTCCGGCAGGTGCTGCCCGACCTCCGCCGTGACGCTGCCGGCAGCGGGACCACCACGACCCTCGACCTGTCCTCCCAGAACCACCCGGGCGCGCAGCCCGGTCGCGACGACCGGCCGGCACCGACGGTGCTGCGCCCGGGAGTCGGCCTGGAGGCCCGCCCCACCCCGACCGCGCCGGTCACCACCCGGCCCACCACCGTCCGATCCGTCGGACTCGACGTCCTCGCCTGACGCGGACACGAGAAGGAGACCACACCATGCCCCTCGACGGCATCACCGGCTCGGTGGACGCTGCCACGCAGGCAGCGGCGATCGCCCAGACCGCCGGTGCGAAGAAGTCCCAGACGATGGACTCGGAGGTGTTCATGAAGCTGCTCGTCACGCAGCTCCGGAACCAGGACCCGTCCTCGCCGATGGACACCAACCAGATGATCAGCCAGCAGACGCAGCTCGCGACGATGGAGCAGATCACCAACCAGACCACGACGGCGAACGAGAACTTCTCCCTGCAGATGCGGATCGCCGCCGCGAACCTCGTCGGGAAGCAGGTCAGCTACACCGACGCGAGCACCGGGACCGCGGTCTCGGGCACCGCCACCGCCGTGTCGTACGCGAACAGCGTGCCGACCGTGACCGTGAACGGGAAGGAGGTCGACCTCGACGTGATCTCCGGTATCAAGGCCGCCTGACCCGCGGCCGCGCTCCTCGTCCCCCTCCTGTTCGTCCTCCCTCCACGAGTCTTCCCTCCACGAGTCTTCCTTCCACGAAAGGTCGCACCATGCTCCGCTCCCTCTACTCCGGCATCTCCGGTCTCCGTTCGCACCAGCAGATGCTCGACGTCACCGGCAACAACATCGCCAACGTCAACACCGTCGGCTTCAAGTCGTCGACCACCGTCTTCCAGGACACCCTGTCGCAGATGACCCAGGGCGCCGGAGGACCGCAGACCGGCCTCGGCGGCACGAATCCCGCGCAGATCGGCCTCGGCGTGCAGGTCGCCGGCGTCTCCACCAACTTCGCGCAGGGCTCCGCACAGGCCACCGGCAAGGCCACCGACCTGATGATCTCCGGCGACGGGTTCTTCGTCACCCGCCTCGGCAACGACACCGTCTACTCCCGCGCCGGCGCGTTCGACTTCGACGCCGACGGTCGCCTCGTCACCGCCGACGGCAAGATCGTGCAGGGCTACTCGGCCACGAACGGTGTGGTCAACGAGGGTGGTGGCCTGACCGACATCCGGCTGCCCATCGACGCCGCAGCACCCGCGGTGCGGACCACGACGGCCGGGGTCACGGGCAATCTGCCGTCCGAGACCGCCGTCGACGCCCAGAAGGTCCGCGAGGCCACCGTCTACGGCCCGGACGGCGAGAAGCGCTCCCTCACGCTGACCTACACGAAGACCTCGGCGACGCAGTGGAGCGTCCAGGGCCGCATCGACGGCGGGACGCTCGGCCCGGCGACGACGCTGACGTTCAACACCGACGGGTCGCTCGCCAGCGGTGGCCCCGTCACCGTCGGCGGGATCACCGTCGACGTCTCGAAGACGACCGGCTACGCGTCGCTCGACACCGCGTCGATCTCGGAGCAGAACGGCAGCGCGGCCGGCTCCCTGCAGGGGTACTCGATCTCGAAGGACGGCACCGTCGTCGGGTCGTTCTCCAACGGGTCCTCGCTGGCGATCGGCCGCATCGCCCTCGCCACCTTCGCGAACCCGGCCGGCCTCGAGAAGACCGGCGCATCCGGGTACCGCGCGACCGCGAACTCCGGCCAGGCCACCGTCGGCGCACCCGGCGACCCGGGTGTGGGACAGCTCGCCTCGGGCACCCTCGAGATGTCGAACGTGGACCTGTCGCAGGAGTTCACGAACCTGATCGTGGCGCAGCGCGGCTTCCAGGCGAACGCGCGGATCATCACGACCTCGGACGAGGTGCTGCAGGAGCTGACGAACCTGAAGCGGTAGGGGAGCGGGGCGGTCGGTCGCGGCCGCGCCGTCCCTGCTCCTGCACGGTGCGGGGCCGCCGCTCGGGCCGTGGCGAACCACGGCACGAGCGGCGGTCCCGCAGGCGCTAGCGGGTCCCGGCGCCGGGCGTGTCCCAGTACGACGGCTGTTCGTACTGCTCGGACCACCCGCGACGCATCCGCGTCGCCGCGCGGTCGAACGCGTCGACGAGGTCCGTGTCCGTGGTGAGCAGCGCCTGCAGGCGGAGCCCGTCGTACAGCGCCAGCAACTGCTGCGCGCCCCGGACCGGGTCCATGGTCGCCGGCTCCCGTCCGTCGCGGACGTCCGCTGCGAGCCCGTCACGGATCGACTGCCGGAACCGCCGGTAGGTGGACCGGTGGTAGTCGGCGCCCTCCACCGTCGGGTCAGCGGCGGACGCGAGACTCGCGGCGAGGAGTTCCATGAGTGCCGGCTGCTCCGCATGTGCAGCGAGCAGGGCGTGCAGGAACGGGACGGTGCCCTTCTCCGCCATCAACGGCACGAGCGGCGCCGCGATCGTCTGCGTCCACCGTTCGACGGTCGCGGCGAGCAGCGCCCGTTCCGTCGGGAACGCCGCACGGACCTCGTCGGCGTCCATGCCCGCGCGCTCAGCGACGACGTCGAGGGTGAACCGGGAGACGCCGCCGTCGTGGAGCGCGGCGATCGCCCCGTCGATCGCGCGCGTGCGCGGTGCTTCGTCCGTTTCGGCCGTCCGGCTCGTCAGGGGTGCCAGCGGGTGCTTCCGGAACCACTCCAACAGCCCTCGCGCCCGGGTCAGGCCGAACATGGGGTCGGCTGGCTGGCTGGGGCCGAACAGGTCACTGAATCCCGGGACCTGCTGCATCAGCGGATCGAGCGGCTGGAACGCCATCGACCAGTCCGGGAACGACCGCTGGGCGACGGGCTCGTCCGCCAGGATCCGGACGTTCGTGTGCCGAGGGTCACGGCGGACCTGTTCGAAGCGGACAGCAACGGTCTCGTCGTCGCCCTCGATGATCCCGAGGCAGTTGTCACCCTTGTGCGCCAGGATGCCCGTCACCCCGAGGGCCGTGTTCTTCTCCCGCCCGACCGCGAGGATCTGCGCGAGCTCGGTGTCCGTGATCGGACGGGTCTGTGTGCTGGTGTACACGATCGAACGCATCGGTGCTGGTCTCCCTGCCGTAGTGGAACACGGTGCGCTCTCGAGTGAACTGCCCTGTCTACTGCTCCGCAACCCCCCGACCGGGCGCGGACAGTGGTCATCCCGTGAACGCCCCCGTGCAGGAGTTGCGGACCGGCCGGAGACGGGCGGGACACGGGACACGGGAAGCAGTGCCTGGCTGCAACCCGAATGCAGCCAGACACGACACCGTCCGGATCACGAGTCCGGTACGGGGACCATCGAACCAGGCCGTGAGGAGGCCCTCGAGACCCACAACGCGGGGAGAACGACCGTTCCCCGGCGTGCCTCGCTCGTCGACAGATCGCCTCGCAGGTGCTCCGGCGTTCACCGCTCGCGGAGGATCCCGAGGAACTCGTCGGCCATGCCGAGGTGCTGTTCGAGCTTCGCGCGCCGCTGCTCGGTGTCGCGGATGTACTCGTCGAGCTGCTCGCGGAGACGCGCCTGCCCGGGTCCGTCACCGACGACCTCGAGGGCGTCGACGACGGCGAGCAGTTCGGCCATCTGTTCGAGGGAGAAGCCGAGCGGCTTCATGCGACGGATGATGAGCAGCCGGGCGAGGTCGGTGTCGGTGTAGAGCCGGAAGCCGCCCTCGGTCCGGCCGGACGGGTGCAGGAGACCGACCTCGTCGTAGTGGCGGATCGTCCGGTTCGACAGGCCCGTACGGTCGGCGAGTTCGCCGATGTGCATCGTCGTCGGTGCGGCTCGCTCCGTCATCGGCTTCTCCTTCGTGGTCCTGCTGGGCTCTGGCGAGCGTAGCGCCGTCGTGTCCCCGGCCCCTGTACCAGGGATCGACAACCCTTCCGTGGCGGTAGGGTTCGGGAGTCCCCAGTGAAAGCGAGCGTGGCATCACGTCCTCCCCGAACACATCTGACATCACCCTGCCCACCCCGGGTGCCGTCCCACCGGCGGATCCGACAGCGACGCCGCCCGGCCGGACGGCGAGGGGTGCACGTGGCTGGTTGCCGTGGGTCGCGGTGATCGCTGCGGGCGGTGCCCTGTCGGTCATGAGTGCGCCGGGGCAGACGGCGGGCCTGTCGGTGTTCACGGACCCGCTGATCCGGGAGCTGGGCATCTCACGGACGGAGGTGTCGACGAGTTACCTCATCGGCACCCTGCTGGGTGCGTGCGTCCTGCCGTTGACGGGTCGAGCGTTGGACCGGTGGGGCGTCCGGCGGATGACGATCATCATCGGGGTCGCGTTCGCCGTGTTCCTCGCCGCGTTGAGCTTCGTCGCGGGGATCGTCGGCCTGACGGCTGGGTTCGTCGGTGTGCGCATGGCCGGACAGGGCGCGCTCTCGCTCGCCGCGACGACGCTCGTCGCCCGCAGCATCGCCGACCGACGGGGCCTCGCGCTCGGGATCGCGTCCGGGATCGGCTCCGGGGGGATCTCCCTGGTGCCGGTGTTCGTCGAGACCCTGATCGCGGGCACCGACATCCACGTCGCGTGGCGGGTGGAGGCGGTCGTCGTCGCCGCGGTCGTGATCCCGATCGGATTGCTCCTTCCGCGACGTACCGCCACTGCCCAGGGCAGGAAGTCCGCGGAAGCTGCCGGTGGCGGGCCGGTGTGGACGCTCCGGGAAGCGGCCGCCACCGGCATGTTCTGGACCATCGCTGCCGGGCTCGCGGTGTCCGGGATGCTCAGCACCGCGCTGGCCTTCCACCAGGTCGCCGTCCTCGGCGAGCAGGGCCTCACCCCGGGGGAAGCGGCCGCGAACTTCCTCCCGCAGACCGTCACCGGCATCGCCGCGACCCTGCTCACGGGCGCGCTGTCGGACCGCATCCCGCCGAAGTTCGGCGTCACCATCGCGATGACGACCCTCACCGGCGCACTCCTGCTGCTCCCGATCGTGCACACCGGGTGGACCGCTGTCCTCTACGGGCTCGTCCTCGGCGCCGCCGGCGGAGCCCTGCGTGGCATCGAAGCCGCCGCGTACGTCCGGTACTACGGAACGGCGAACATCGGCGTGATCCGCGGCGTCGCGACCGGGACGAACCTCGCCTCGACCGCGTTCGGACCGCTGCTGCTCGCGCTCGGCCACGACGTCGCCGGCGACTACGCCACCCCGGTGCTGGTCGCCGCGATCCTGCCGGCAGTCGTCGCCGTCGTCTCCGTCTTCGCCCGCGCCCCACGTCACCCGGCACTGCACAGCTGATCGGCCAGCGGCACGCGAGTACCAGCGGCCGCCCGCGAGCGGGTCAGTGCGCGCGGAGTTCGTCGAGGAACTCGTCGACCATGTGCAGCTGCTCCTGGAGGCGCCCTCGTCGTGTCTCAGCGTCCCGGATGAACGCAGCGACCCGCGAACGGACCGCGGTCAGGTCGACGTCGGGCTGCGCTTCGTCGAGCATCTTCACCGCGTCCACCAGGATCCCGGCCTCCCCGAGGGAGAACCCGAGCGGTTTCATCCGCCGCACCATCAGGAGTCGGGCGACGTCGTCCTCGGAGTACAGGCGGAAGCCGCCTTCGGTGCGGCCGGACGGGTGCAGCACCTCGGCGGCGTCGTAGTCGCGGATCGTCTTCACACTCAACCCGGTGCGCTCGGCGACCTCGCCGATGTGCATCAGGTACTCGTTCGACATCGTCACGTCGTCACCCTCCACTTGCGCAACAACCCTTCCGTTGCGTTAGAGTCGAACCATACCAACCTTCCCGCAACGGAAGGGTTGGATCCGGCTGGACGCTCTGCCGCCGCCGGCCGTGCGCGATGACGCGCCCCACGACAGCTCTCGCGGGCGCAGCGCCCGCACCCCCATCCGAAGGAGACCCGTGACCACCGTCACGCAGTCGGTGCCCGTCCAGGTGCACCACAGCCCCACCGTCCTGTCCGCACTGCGGAACCCGAAGATCCTGCTCCGTGAGGTCCTGGCCGGCCTCGTCGTCGCCCTCGCCCTGATCCCCGAGGCGATCTCGTTCTCGATCATCGCCGGGGTCGACCCCCGCGTCGGCCTGTTCTCGGCGTTCGTGATGGCTGTCGTCATCTCCTTCGTCGGCGGCCGCGCCGCGATGATCACCGGCGCCACCGGAGCCATCGCCCTCGTCGTCGCCCCCGTCGTCGAGGAACACGGCCTCGACTACCTCATCGCCACCGTCCTCCTCGGCGGGATCTTCCAGCTCGTCCTCGGTGGGCTGGGCGCGGCGAAGCTCATGCGGTTCGTGCCCCGGTCCGTGATGGTCGGCTTCGTCAACGCGCTCGCGATCCTGATCTTCACCGCGCAGCTGCCGAACATCATCGGCGTCTCCTGGCTCGTCTGGCCGATCGCCGCGGCCGGTATCGCGATCATCGTCCTGCTGCCACGCCTCACGAAGGCGATCCCTGCACCCCTGGTCGCGATCGTCGTCCTGACCCTGGTGACCGTGTTCGCGTCGATCGCCGTCCCGACCGTCGGCGACGAGGGCAAGCTGCCCGACAGCCTCCCGACCCTGTTCATCCCGAACGTCCCGGTGAACCTCGAGACGCTCACGATCATCGCCCCGTACGCCCTCGCCATGGCGCTCGTCGGGCTGCTCGAGTCGCTGATGACCGCGAAGCTCGTCGACGAGGTCACCGACACCGGTTCCCGCAAGACCCGCGAATCCCTCGGGCAGGGCGTCGCGAACATCGCCTCCGGCCTCTTGGGTGGCATGGGCGGCTGCGCGATGATCGGCCAGACGATGATCAACGTCAAGGCCTCCGGCGCTCGGACCCGCATCTCGACGTTCCTGTCCGGCGTGTTCCTGCTGGTCCTCGTCGTCGGGCTCGGCGACGTCGTCGCGATCATCCCGATGGCAGCCCTCGTCGCCGTCATGGTGATGGTCTCCGTCGGCACCTTCGACTGGCACAGCATCAAGCCCTCCACGCTCAAGCGGATGCCGGTCGGCGAGACGATCGTCATGGTCCTCACCGTCGTGATCGTCGTCGCCACCGACAACCTCGCCATCGGTGTGATCATCGGTGTGATCGCCGCGATGGTCGTCTTCGCCCGCCGCGTCTCCCACTTCACCAACGTCTCGCGGAGCATGGAGACGCTCCCGACCGGTGAACAACACGCGCTGTACACCGTCGAGGGTGAGCTGTTCTTCGCCTCCTCCAACGACCTCACCACCCAGTTCGACTACTCGGACGACCCCGAGCTCGTGATCATCGACATGACCAGGTCGCACGTGTGGGACGCCTCCACCGTCGCCGCGCTCGACTCGATCGAGACGAAGTACCACCAGCACGGCAAGCGGGTCGAGATCCGCGGCATGAACGACGCCAGCCGGGCCTTCCACGGCCGCCTCGCCGGGAACCTCGGCGCCGGCCACTGAGGCCGCTCCGACCTCCGCCCGGCCCCGACCCGGGGCACCGAGTGGACGGGCGGAGCAGCGAGGCCGGTTCCTGATCCACCGGCTTCGCGGCGGGCACCGTCACGTCGTCCACGGACGGTGCCCGCACCTCACGTCGACGGGAGCCAGCTGTGCCGAAACCACCCACCATCCACGACGTCGCCGCCGCTGCGCACGTGTCACACCAGACCGTGTCCCGCGTCCTCAACGGCGCCACCAACGTCCGACCCACGACCCGCTCGCGCGTCGAACACGCGATCCAGGCGCTCGACTACACCCGCGATGACCAAGCCGCAGCACTCGCCCGCCGCCCGCGGCGACGGACGACCGACTGACGACGGTCGCCCTGACGCCCACGGCCCCTCCGGCAGCTCGCCGTCAGGGGCCGTTCGTGGCTCAGCGCGGTGTCGTCCGGGACAACGCGTTGCTCGTTGACCTGCGAGACGTGCGGTGGGAGGCTCGCTCGATGCGAGGGAGTGAGCGAGCGCTGATCCTCCGGCCCACCACGCCTGGCGACTTCCTCGAGGTGCGGGCACTGTTCCGCGATCCGGCGTTCGAGGGATGGGGCGGGCCTGGGTTCCGGTCCGAATCGCAGCTCCGGGAGAAGTACCTGGGCGCTCGTCTCCCGGACGTCGAGTGCTTCCTCGTCGAGGTCGACGACCGAGTGGTCGGCTTCACGCAGTTGTACGCCGATGGATCGGGCGCCGGTACAGACCTCATCCTGCTGCCCGCGGAGCGTGGTGCGGGTGTCGGTCGACAGGTGGTCGAGGCCCTGCTCGAGCGGGTCCGGGCGAGCGGCAGGACCCACTTCGTGGTCGACCCGTCACCCGAGGACCGCGATGCGGTCGCGTTCTGGCGAGCTGTCGGCTTCCGAGGTCGAGGTCGAGGTCGAGGCCGAGGCACCCTGGCGTACCCACTCCAGGCGACGGACGAGCAGTAGAACGTGGTGAGCTGAGGTCGTGCGCATCCGATCAGTGGCAGTCGTCGTCCGCGACGAGCGGGTGCTCGTGATCGAGCGACGCAAGGACGGGCGGAGCTACTGCGTGCTCCCCGGTGGTGGCGTCGAAGCGGGCGAGGATCTCCGTGCGGCCTGCCGCCGTGAGCTGCTCGAGGAGACCGGGCTCGACGGTCACGTGGGCGACCTGCTCGACGTCCCTGTGGAGAGCGACACACCTGCCGTGTATCTCATCACGGTGCGGGTGAGCTCCGCGGAGCTGTCGCTCGGAGGCCCGGAGCTGCAGCGTGCCTCGGAGCGCAACGAGTACGCCCCGACCTGGATCGCCGCGACGTCGCTCGACGACGTGCACCTCGTGCCCGCTGAGGCGGTACAGGCGGTACGTCTCGTCCTGCGCGCCACCTCGCCATCGTCCGAGCCGCTTCGGTAGCCGACCGCCCAGCGGACGGTTCATCCGTGGGGGCTGCGCCGGGCCAGGTCGTTGCGACGGGAGAAGTCCTCGAGGGCCGCACGGTCCGGCAGGAGGACCTTCGGTCGTCCGAACTCGTCGAAGGCGTGTCGGTACCGGAGCCGGTTCTTCCTGGCGGGTCCGAGCATGAACCGGATCATCTCGATGCGGAGACGGTCGCGAGTGCCGTCCAGGCTCCCGGCGCGGTCGGATTCGAAGAGGGTCCGGCGGACGTACCGGACGACGCTCGCTGCCGGCGAGGCATCCAGGACCACCAGGCCCGTCGCGCGCCGGAGCCGCTCGGGGAGCCAGCGGGAGTAGTTGCCGTCGATGACCCACCGATCGGTGCGCACCACCTCGTCGTGCATCAGCTCGAACTCGTCGTCCGGGCGCTCGACCCACTGTGTCCCGGGCAGGTGCCGGTACTGGTCCAGATGGATCACCGGAAGGGAACGGACTCGGCCGACGGCCGCCGCGAGGGTCGACTTGCCGCTGTTCGACGGCCCCAGGATGCAGATCCGCTGGCCGAGGTCGTCGAGGTCCATGTCGCGAGTCTTCCACGGGCACGTCGACGGTCCGGCTGCCCCGGATCGTCGGTGATCACCCGTCGGGCAGTCCCCGGTCGACCCTGCCCCCGTACGGTGGACGGGTGTCATCGTCGCTCCGCAGCCCGGGGACCTCGCGTCCGAAGCTCCTCACCGTCACGTACGTCGTCGTGACCGGTGCCCGCAAGTGGCTCGCCCGCGGACTGACGCGGCTCGGCTGGCGCCCCGCCCTGTTGCCGTACTCCGGCTACGCCGACGCGCAGCAGGGCCGTGTCCTGGCCCGGGTGGTGCTCGCACCGGCATCGGTCGACCCGGCCGCCCGACGTGGGATCGCCGCATGGCGTCGGCTGCTGACGGTGGAACGCCCCGACGTCGAGGTGGAGGTCGCGCTCGGCGGCACGACCACGACGGCGTTCAGTGACGAGCAAGGGCTCGTGGACCTGAGCGTGGCGCTCGATCACTCGTCGGGGTCTGCTCCCGAGGACGCCGTGTTGCGACTGCCGGGGCGAGCGCCGACCCGTGTGCCGATCCACGCCGTCGCAGGCGGGTCACACCGGGGCGTCGTCTGCGACATCGACGACACCGTGTGGGTCACGGGCATGTCGAACCCGATCGCAGCCGCCCGACGGACGTTCTTCGGCAGGAGTGCGACGCGGAAGGCCGTCCCCGGCATGGCCGAGCTCGTGCAGGACGTCGTCCGTGGTCAAGGTCAGCCGACGGTCGTCTACGTCAGCAACGGTCCGTGGAACTTCGCGGGGATCGCCTCGCGGTTCCTGCAACGCAACGGGTTCCCGGCCGGCACGCTGCTCATGACGGACTGGGGGATCACACCGACGCACTGGTTCCGGGACGGGAAGGAACACAAGCGGTCCTCCCTCCTCCGGCTGCGCGAGGACCTGCCCGACGTCTCCTGGGTGCTCATCGGTGACGACGGCGAACACGACCCCGAGCTCTACTCGGCCTTCGCTCGCGACCATCGCGAGGCGGTCGCAGCGATCGCCATCCGTGAGGTGCAGGAGTCCACGTCGGGGCGTGAGCAGGTGACGCTGGTGCACGGCGTGCCCGTCGTCCGGGGCCGCGACGGGAACGCGCTGCTGCCGTTGCTGCGCCGAGCGCTCGAGCAGTGACCGACAGGACGGCGACGTGGACGACTCCGCTCGGCTCCTGCGACTCCTGACCCCGAGCAGTCGCGGACCGAGGTCGTCAGGGACGCAACAGGACCGCCCGACCTGACGGGCCAGCGCGACCGTCAGCGCCTCGGGCCCTCGCGCAGCTGTGCCCGGTACGTGCCCGGTGCCGTTCCGCAGGCCCGGGTGAAGTGCGCGTAGAAGCTCGACTGCGACCCGAAGCCCGCCGCGTGCGCGATCTCCGAGATGGTCAGCGAGGTGGTCGCGAGCAACCGCTGCGACTCGGCGACCCGGCAGCGCGTCAGGTACTCGAGGATCGTCGCGCCGACGTCCTGACGGAACACCGTCATCGCGTAGTGCGGGTGCAGGTGTGCCGCGGCAGCCACGTCGGCGACCTCGATCGGGTCCCGGAACCGGTCGACGACGAACCGCACCATGTCGATCACCCGGTGCATCGCGTCCGCGGTGCCGTGTCCGTCCTCGGCGCGCAGGGCGAGGGCGTCACGGTGGTGGCGGAGGAGCCGCCGCACGAGCGCCTGGGCCTCGAGGTTCGCGATCACCTCGGCGCCGTCGTCCGCGAAGTCGCGCTGCCACGACCCCAGCATCGACTCGACGTCCCGACCGGCGGCGGCCGTGGGCACGACGACGGGCCGGTTGAGGAGCATGGCGCCCAGGTCGTGGTCGGGCAGCCCCCACGCCAGGACCTCGCCGAGCGGGATGTGCACCCAGCGGAACTGCCCGGTCCCGGTCGCGTCGCCGACGAGCTGGTGGGGTGTCCACCCCCAGAAGAGTGCGATCTCCCCGGCGTGGACGCTCACGGGCGCACCGCCGAACCGGTAGTCCAGCCGCCCCTCGAGCACGAGGTTGATCTCGAGGTCGTCGTGCCGGTGCGACGACGCCATGAGCGGCGCCGGGCCGCGATGGCTCCAGTACGCCGCTTCCACCGTCTCCACGTCGAGCACACCGCGAGCCTACGACAGCGCACCGCCCGACCGGCAGGGCCGGTACCGGCCGCTCGGCCAGGCCGGCATCCGTCGGGGAGCAGCCCGTCCGAGGATCCTGGAACCCTCCCGTCCGAAGCCGGAGGACCCGGGGGAGCCTCGCTTCCTAGCGTGACGACATGACCAAGATCACCATCATCGGCGCCGGCGGCTTCGTCTTCCCCTTCCGCCTCATCGGCGACCTCGTGAGCTTCCCCGCACTGCAGGACGCGACCCTGCACCTCATGGACCTCGACGCGGGCAGGGTCGCCCGCACCGCGACGGCCGCACGCGAACTCGTGGCTCACCACGGGCTCGGGGTCGAGGTCCTCGAGACCACCGACCGGCGCGAAGCCCTCGACGGCGCCGACGTCGTCATCATCACGTTCCAGGTCGGCGGGGTCGAGTCGTACCGGTGGGACGTCGAGATCCCGCGGAGGTACGGCATCGACCAGGCGGTCGGCGACACCGTCGGCCCCGGCGGCGTCTTCCGGTTCCTCCGGTCCGTCCGCGCCTACGAGGACATCGCCCGTGACGCCCTCGAGCTCTGCCCGGACGCCCAGTTCATCAACTACGCCAACCCGATGGCGATGGCGACGGCGTTCCTCAACGCGAAGGGCCTGCGCACCGTCGGGCTGTGCCACAGCGTGCAGGGGACGACGCGGATGCTCGCCCGGACCCTCGACGTGCCGTACGACGAGGTCGAGTTCGTCAGCGCCGGCATCAACCACCAGGCCTGGATCCTCGAGTTCCGACGCCGGGGCGGCGAGGACCTGTACCCGCGCCTCCGCGAGGTCATGTCCGCGAAGCACCGGCGGGGGACCGCGGCGTCCGACCTGCACGACGACGACGGTGACCACAGCGAGGCCGCCGTCGCTGCGAGCAACTACGAGGGCGGGAACGAACAGGTCCGCACCGAGCTGATGCGGTCCTTCGGGTACTTCGAGACCGAGTCGAGCCACCACGCGAGCGAGTACGTCCCGTACTTCCGGAAGGACCCGGAGACCGTGCTCGAGTACATCCCGGAGCGCTGGGACTACTACGAGATCTGCCGCGCGCACGACGAACAGGGCGACGTGGACGCGCAGCTCGAGAAGCTCAAGGCCGACCTGTCTCCGAGCGTGGAGTACGGCGCGTCCATCGTCAACGCGATCGTCACCGGCGTCCCCGCGGTCGTGTACGGCAACGTGCCGAACAGCACGGGCGTCATCCAGAACCTGCCGTCCGACGCCTGCGTCGAGGTCGCGTGCCTGGTCGACGGCAAGGGCGTGCAGCCGACGTCGTTCGGCGAACTCCCGCCCCAGCTCGCCGCGCTCAACCGCACGAACACCAACGTGCAGACGCTCGCCGTGCGCGCCGCACTCACGGGGGACGTGGCACACGTGCACCACGCGGTCGCGCTCGACCCGTTGACCGCAGCGCACCTGACCCTCGACCGGATCGCCGCGATGACCGACGAACTCCTGCACGCGCACGCCGCGCTGCTGCCCGAGTCCCTGCGTCCGGCGTCGGCGGTCACCTCCGGTGCGCCCGTGGGAGCCGACCGGGAGGCTCGTCCCGCGCTCGTCTGACCCCGCACGCCCGGCGCGGGGTCACCGTCCCCGCGCCGGCGCGGCCACCCGTCGGGTCGCGACCGCAGCACCGGTCGCGACCCGTCCACGCGGGGCGCGACGACGCGCCCGCGCAGGCCGCGCCTCCCGTCCGAACGCACACGGCACCACGACCTCGAAGGAGAGGACCATGCCGACCCGACCATCCCCCCAGCTGGCCAGACGGGGGTTCCTCGCGCTCGCCGGCATCTCCATGGCCGGCGCACTCGCGGCCTGCGCGGGGCAGGGGACCGCCGCGCACGGCGGCACCAAGCACATCCGCCTGTCGACCTGGAACATCCCGACCGACATCACCAGCTACCAGGCGATCGCCGACGAGTTCGTCGCCGCGCACCCCGGCACGAGCGTCGCCGTCGAGGTCACGACGGGCCAGTTCCACCAGTGGTTCATCACCCGCCTCGCCGCCGACCTCGCCCCGGACATCATCCGGATCACCCCGCAGCAGATCGGTCGGTACGCCGCCAACGGCAGCCTGGTCGACATCAGCTCTCAGGTTCCCGCCGACTACCGGGCCGACTACACGGACCCGTTCTGGGCGATCGGCGCTCGGAACGACGGCGTGTACGGGGTGTTCCAGCACACCGACAACTTCATCACCTACTACAACCGCACCGTCATGGAACGCATCGGCGTCACGCCGCCGACCGCCGTCGCGGACGCCTGGACGTGGGACGAGTTCCTCGACGTCGCCCGCGAGGTCAAGCAGGTCACCGGGAAGTACGCCTTCGGCTACGGCTGGAGCGGACCGGAGACCGCGTACCGGTGGCTGCCCTTCGTGTACCAGAACAGCGGCGCCTTCCTCGGCGAGGACGGAGCGACCCCGTCGATGGACACCCCCGAGGCGATCGGTGCCCTCGAGTTCGGACGGAAGTGGTACTCCGAGGGCCTCGCCACCACGGGCAACCTCAGCAAGACCGGCGGCGGCGACGTCGCCCGGAACCTCTTCATGACGGGGCAGATCGGGATGATGCTCAACAACCCCGAGCCGATGGCACAGCTCGACGAGGAGATGCCCGACGACTGGGGCACCGCGCCGATGGTGCGCAACTCCGGCGAGGCGAGCGACCTGGGCGGGAACGCCCTGGCGGTCACCAAGTCGAGCCGGTACCCGGAGCTCGCAGCGGAACTCGTCGTGATGATCACGAGCCGGGCGAACGTCGAACGCTTCTGCCACGACGGCAACTGGCTGCCGGCGCGGAAGTCCCTCGACGCCGCCGACATCGGGTACGCGACCCACTCCGACACCATGCAGCAGTTCATCGACCAGGGCGCGACGATCCCCCTGTCGATGGTGAAGGCCGAGAGCGGGCAGTACTTCGCATCGCTCAACGCGGTCTTCGCCGACTACCTCGACCTGTGTCTCCTCGGGCAGCTCAGCCCGGAGGACGCAGCAGACCAGATGATGGGGGCGATGCGCAGTGTCACTGCGAACTGAGACCGCGCCGGTGCACCCGGCGACGACCAGGCCGCCGACCGGCGGGCTCCGCGCCGGACGGCCCACCCGGTCGCGACGGGGCCGCTTCGTCCCGTACGTCTTCGTCGGTCCCGCGGGACTGCTCTTCCTGGCGTTCTCGCTCGTCCCGATCGTCATCGCGGTCCTGCTGAGCCTGCGCGACAGCAGCACCTCGATCGGCGACGGGGAGTGGATCGGGGGCGGCAACTTCGTCTCCATGGGCTCGGACCCGTTGATCGTGACCGCGCTGCGGAACACGCTCGTGTTCACGATCGGGACCGTCCCGACGTCGATGGCGATCGGACTCGCGCTCGCCGTGGCGCTCAACCGACCGCTGCCCGGTCGCGGGGTCTTCCGTGCGCTGTTCTTCGTCCCGATGGTCGCAGCGGGCGTGGTCGTCGGCGTCGTCATGTCGTGGATCTTCAACGGTGACTACGGCGTGGTGAACAACCTGCTCGAAGCCCTCGGGCTGGGACGGTCGCCGTGGTTGACCGCTCCCGGGTGGGCGATGGCCACGCTGGTGATCGTCGTGGTGTGGACCCGCATCGGGTTCTGCATGGTGATCTACCTCGGGGCGCTGCAGTCCGTCCCCGCCGAGCTCAAGGAGGCCGCGGCGATCGACGGGGCGTCCCGCTGGGCCCGGTTCCGGACGATCACGTGGCCGCTCCTCCGACCGACCACGTCGATCCTCACGATCCTCAACGTGGTGTTCTCGCTGCAGGCGTTCGACGTCATCTACGTGATGACCGGCGGCGGTCCGGGCTTCTCCACCACCGTGCTCATCCAGTACGTGTTCCGGTCGGCGTTCATCGACGCCCGGATGGGCTACGCGGCAGCCCTCGGACTGGTGCTGGTCGCGATCCTGCTCGTGTTCACGCTGCTGCGGCAGCGGGCCGACCGCAAGGCGGAGGAGGTGCTCTGATGGCCGTCCTGGAGACCCGTGGTCGTTCGGCCACACCGCGCGCCCGGAGACGTCACCGCCCGCGTCGGTGGTTGCTCGTCGCCGTCCTGACCGCACTGGCGGTCGTGATGGTGTTCCCGCTGTACTGGATGGTGGTGTCTGCGCTCACGCCCGGAGGGCAGTCGCAGAGCGGCTCGTTCTACCTCTTCCCCGCAGAGCCCTCGTTCGACAACTACGCCCAGGTGTTCAGCACCCAGCCGGTGTGGCGGTGGCTCGGCAACTCGGCGCTCATCACGAGCCTGGGTACCGCGCTGAGCGTCGTCGTGTCACTCATGGCCGGGTACGCGCTCGCGAAGTTCCGGTTCCTCGGCCGCGGTCTGCTCTACGCCGCGTTCCTCGTCACGATCATGATCCCGATCCAGGTGACGATCGTGCCGAGTTTCCTCGTCGTCGCGAAGATGGGGCTCGTCGACTCCCCGTGGGCGGTGATCCTGCCGACGCTGTTCGACGTCGTCGGGATCTTCATCGCCCGGCAGTTCATGCTCGGCGTCCCGGACGCGCTGATGGAGGCCGCCCGGCTCGACGGTGCGGGGGAGTTCCAGACGTTCTTCCGCGTGGTGCTGCCGTCGTGCGGACCGCTGGTCGGTGTCCTCGTCATCCTCGGCTTCATGACCCGGTGGAACGACTTCCTCTGGCCGCTCGTCGTGCTGCAGGGCAACGAGAACCTCACCGTGCCGGTGGCGCTCTCGACCCTGACGAACAACCCGGCGTTCAGCTCCCCGTGGGGGGCCGTGATGGCGATCGCGACGGTGACCGTGCTCCCGTTGCTGGTGGTGTTCCTGGCCTTCCAGCGGCAGTTCGTGCAGGGCATCGCGTCGACCGGCATCAAGTAGGACCGGTGTCGGTGCCGCCCCCGGAGCGTGGCACCGACACCGTTCCGCCGCCCGGTCAGGCAGTCGTCAGGACCCCGCTGTCTCGAGCATCGCGAGCACGTGGGGCGCGCTCCACCGGAACAGCGCGTCCGACGGCGGTGACGCGAGGTCCTCGCCCCAGATCGCGACCGCCGCGCCCGACATCGGTGCGGCGAGCCGCGACCCGGAGTCACCGTCCCACGTCCGCAACGACCAGTGGGCCCGGAGGTCGGCCGCCGTGTACGCGCTGTCGGCGGGGTCGAGGTCGGTCGGCACCTCGTACAGGTAGTAGGAGTCGTAGTTCAGCAGGTTGGTCCCCACCGCCGCCAGGTCGTCCGCGCCGGCTCGGTGGGCTCGGCGGTCGCGGCGCTCCGCCGGGTCCTCGGTGTCGCCGTCGAAGCTCCAGTACGTGACGTGGATGCGCGGGTCCAGCCGTCCGACGACGGCCCGGTCGATGCCGTCGTTCCAGGCCCAGACCTCCCGGTCACCGACGGCGGCGGCCATCGTGTTCAACCACCCGACCCGCTGGGCCGCCGTGGCGTCGTCGCCCCACTCGTCGCCGCCGATGTGCACGGTGCGGCTGGCCGGGAAGGTCCGGGTCACCTCGCGCAGCAGGTCTGCGGCGAGGCGGGCACTCGCCGGCGCCGTCACGTCGAGTTCGCTCTCGTCGGCTCGGATCCGGTCGACCCAGCGCGCACCGTGCCGGGCCTCGAGCAGGGCGAACGCAGCCGCCATGTGCCCCGGTGTGTCGATCTCGGGCACGATCGTGATGCCGCGCCGTGCCGCGTGGTCGGCGATCTCGCGCGCCTGCGCGGCGCTGAGGAAGGGACGGCCCGTGACCCGGCTGGTCCACACGCCGTCCTCGAGGTCGGCGTTCGCCGTGGTCTGCCCGAGCACCGCACTCTCGATGCCGACGTTGTGGTCGTCGGTCAGGTGCAGGTGCAGGAAGCGCCCACCGTCGTCCGCGAGCAGGTCGACGTACTGCTCGATGAGCGGGACCGGGTAGTACGCGCGAGCGACGTCGAGCATCACCCCGGTGGCCGGTCGTGCGGGCGCGGACCGGCCGGTCCTGACCGAGGCGGCCGACGCCCGGCACCCGGCCGCCGCGTACGCACCGGTGCAGGCGCGAACGGCGTACGTCCCGGCCGGTGCGCGTGCCGGTGCCCGGTGCGACACCCGGACGGTCGTGCTCGCCCCGGCAGCGAGCGACGGGATCCCGACGTGCCCGAGCGTGTACTGCCGGCTGCCGGCGGTCAGCGAGAGCCAGGCGTCGCGGGCCGGCTTGCGGGTCGTCGAGTGGTTCGTGAAGCGCAGCGTCGTCCGGACGGTCGTCCGGGTCGCCGTGACGCTGCTGGTCGCGGTGAGCTTCGTCGCGGTGACGCTGGGGGCGCGCCCCGCGGTGCCGGCTCCGGCAGGGTCGCCGCTGGGCACGAGCGTGTCGACACCCACCAGGACCGCCGCGCACGTGACGATCGTCAGGGCGAGCGCAGCGGCGCGAGCTGCGCGGCGGCGACGCGGGGGTCCGCTCTCCGCGGGTGCCCGCGACCCCTGGCCTTCCTCGTCTGATCCTGCACGCGCCACGACGTCCCACCCCTCGGTCACCGCGCCGTGCACGGGGGTCGTGCTGTGCGGTCCTGCTCCGACCCGGGTCGAGCAGACAGGCCCGACTGTAGCGGAGCGCGGACGCGCTGCGGGCGCTGCAGCCCGCCGAGGGGACGCCGCCCGGTCCCCGCGCGGGGAGACGACCTGCCGGTGACGGACGGGAGGCGCGCGGCGGGACCGCCGCGTTCCTCCCGTCCGGTGCGGTGCGGCACCCCACCGGACCGCACCGCAACGGCGGAGCACCCCGCTACGGAATCCCGCAAGACCGCAATGCGGTTCCCTTGTGCTTGTGGTGCGACACACCCGAGAGTACGTTCAGCCCAACGCTCAGCGTCGGAGTGGGACCACGGTCCCCGATCCGGGCTGGCGACATGCAGCGACGGGGGGATCCGGCGCTGTCCCGACCCTCTCCGCACCGCTGACCCAGGCGGCTCCCGCGTCACCCTGCGCGGCGTGCCGTCGTGCGGTGCTGCCGAGTGTCGTGTTCCGTACCCGAAACCGAACACCGCACGAAGGACCCGACCTCATGCACCCGCTCGTCCTCTTCGCGTCGCAGACCTCGACCCAGGTCGTGCTCGACAACATCGCCGCCTTCGGTCACGAAGCGCTCAAGTACTTCCCGATCGGCATCGCCGGCATCATCGTCTGGGCACTGTGGCTCTACCGCGTCGTGCTCTCGGCGCGCGCTCGTCCGGTCGAGAACGGCTTCCGCACGACGACCTCGGTCGTGGTGCCGTCCTTCCACGAGGACCCGGACATCCTGCTCCGCTGCCTCGACTCCTGGCGGGAGCAGCACCCGGACGAGATCATCATCGTCCTCGACGTGGCGGACACCGAGGCGTACCGCCGGATCGTGGCGGTGGGCGACCCCACCGTCAAGCCGGTGCTGTTCCACCACGTCGGCAAGCGGAGCGCGCTCGGCGAGGGCATCCGTCGGGCGAAGTACGACGTCCTGGTCCTGGTGGACTCGGACACCTCGTGGGAGCCCGGTCTCCTCGAAGCCGTGCAGATGCCCTTCGTCGACGAGCGCGTCGGCGGTGTCGGCACGCAGCAGAACGTCTACCAGCGGAACTCGAGCATCTGGCGCATCATCGCCGACTGGCTGGTCAACCTGCGGTACTTCAACTACGTCCCGGCGATGGGCGCGGCGGGTGCGGTCCCGATCCTGTCCGGTCGGACCGCGGCCTACCGGCGCTCCGCCGTGCTGCCGGTGCTCGACAACCTCGAGAACGAGTTCTTCCTCGGCCGCCGGTGCATCGCCGGGGACGACGGCCGTCTGACGTGGCTCGTCATCGCGTCGGGCTACAAGACCGTGCACCAGTCGTCGGCGAAGGCGCTGTCGATGTTCCCGGCGAGCGGCAAGGCGTTCTTCAAGCAGCGCATCCGCTGGAGCCGCAACTCCTACCGCACGTACCTGACGGCGATCGCCAAGGGGTGGGTCTGGCGGGTGCCCTTCGTGACGAAGATCACGGTGCTGCAGATCATCCTGACCCCGGTGACGATGGGCATCACGATGTGGTACCTGCTGTTCAGCCGCCTGGAGCTCAGCACCGTCGGCGTCCTGTTCACCATCGGCTGGCTGCTCTTCGGCCGTGCGGTGCGCGGGGTCTCGAACCTCAAGCGCCACCCGCTCGACCTGCTCGTGCTGCCGATGCTCGCCCTCGTCGTGATCGCGGTCGCCCTGCCGATCAAGGTGTACTCGTTCGTCACCATGAACAAGCAGGGGTGGCTCACCCGGCACGCCGACCAGGTCGGTGGTGACGGGCAGCAGGCTCGGACCCTCCAGCCGGAGACGACGACCGGTCGCCGGGTGGCCTCACCCGGTGTCGTCCTGCCGCAGGGTGCCGTCGCGGCGACCTCCGACGACCAGGCGGTCGCGGCATGAGCGCGCTGACGAAGACGACGCCGCGGCTCGCCGCGGGGCTGCTCGTCGGTGCCGGGCTCCTGCTCACGGGTGTCCTCGGCGTGCCCACCGCCGCCGTCGCGGCGACGACGTCCGCGGCCGCGGCCCCGGTGACGGGACGACCCTACGGGGGCGACCCGGACAAGGAGGCCCGGCTGGTGACGGCCGAGAACGACCGCATCTACAACGTCCGTGCACTGGCCTCGGCGGCGCGGTGGAGCGGCCTCGCGGTCTCGCAGCCGTACCGGCTCGCCACGGGCTCGTCGTACACACTCGTCCTCGTCGCCCGTGGTGCGGCGTACACCGTCGACGACCTCGCACGGCTCGCACCGTCCACGTTCGTCAAGCAGCCGGACGGCTCCTGGTTGCTCAGCGAGAACATCGTCGTCGAGAACGGCGCGACCCTGCGACTCGCGAGCCCCGACGGCCTGCGCATCCACCTCGCGAGCAACCACGAGGGCTTCGTGTCGATCGTCACCCAGGCCGGCAGCCTGCAGGTCGTCGGTTCGGCGAAGGCTCCGGTCACGATCGACGCCTGGGACCCGCAGGCAGGGCGGGTCGACCAGCAGACCTCGGACGGACGGGCGTACGTCCGGGTGCAGGGCGGGACCGCGACCCTGCAGTACGCGGCGTTCTCGCACCTGGGGTTCTGGAGCGGAACGACCGGCGGGGTCTCCCTGACCGGGACGAACCTCTCCACCCTGGACCAGGCCTCCGGCGACCAGCAGGGCAAGACCGAACGGACCACGAAGGACGTCTTCGGCAACGCCATCCTGCCGACCGGCGAGCTGCCGAAGAGCGGCAGCGCCACGGCGAGCGCCGGCGGCTACAGCTACGTGTCCGCCCTCGTGCAGCACGTCACCTTCGCCGGGAACGCCTACGGCCTCTTCCTGACGAGCGCGGACGGCGTGACGATGTCGGACGCCACGGTGGAGCACTCGCTCATCGACGGCCTCGTGCTGCACCGCTACGTCACGAACTCGACGTTCACATCGGTCCGGTCGACGGACAACGCGGTGGACGGGGTGAAGATGACGCGGGCGTCGACCGGCATCGTCCTCAGCCAGGTGACCGCCTCGGACAACGGTCGCAACGGGATCACGCTGAACGGCAGCGGGCTCGCGGCGGGGCCGAACGCGGCCGGCATGCCGACGACGACCTACGGCAACAACGCGCTCTCGGACAGCAACAGCTCCGGCAACGGGCGCTACGGCATCGAGGTGATCGGCGGGAAGAACGTCCGGATCAGCGGGTCGACGGTCGCACGCAACGAGATGGGCATCGTCGTCCGGCACGACGCCGACGACGTGGTCGTCCGCAACAACGTGGTCAAGGACTCGTCGCAGAACGGCATCGCCGTCCTCGACGGGCCCAGTCGCACCGAGGTCTCCGAGAACTCGGTCGACGGCGCGGACATCGGCGTGTACGTCCGGGACAGCGCGACCTCGTCGGTGACGAACAACGCGATCGACGATGCCCGCGTGCACGGGGTCACGATGGTCGGGGCGGTGGGTGGCACGGCCGTCGAGAACAACACGGTGGACGGTCGCGGGCCGAGCGCGATCGACCTCGCCCGGTCCGACGGAGCCGCCCAGCAGGGCAACACGACCGTCGAGTGGCAGTCGACGAAACCGTTCCTCGTCACCCTGCGCGCGGTGTTCCAACCGTTGACGGTGCTGTGGCTCCTGCTACTGACGGTGGTGCTGGTCGCGGCGATCGGCGGGACACGACGTCGACGTCGGGGACAGCGCGAGCTGCCGTACGCGAAGCAGGCACCGCTGTCCAGCTACACCCGCGGCGCGGTGGACCCGGCCTCGCTCGGTCTCCCGCCCGTGGCGGGCCGCGGCACGCACGCTGCCGAGCCGGGTGCGGTCGCACCCTCGGGGAGCTGACCGGTGACGCGACGACCCCGTCGCCTGCGGTCACACCTCGTCGTCGGCGCAGCGGGCCTGGCGGTCGGAGCGCTGGTGGTCGGCGGTGTGTGGGCCGCCACGAGCGGTGCGGACCGGGGGGACGAGCAGGCCGCTCGCCCCCGGCCGACGCCGAGCGTCGAGCAGACCCCGGCCGCGACGCCGAACGGTGTCCCGGACACCCGTGCGACGCCCGACGCGACCGCGACTGGATCGCCCGACGCCGGGACGGGACAGGCCTCCCCGGTCGACACGGCCCGGTGCGACGCCGCCGCGACGACGACGGTCAGCACGGCGAAGGCCCTGGAGAAGGCACTCGACGACGCTCGAGCAGGGGCCGTGATCCGGCTCGCGTCCGGCACGTACACCGGCCGGTTCGAGGCCTCCGCGGCCGGGACGTCGGACGCACCCGTGACGCTGTGCGGCCCGCGTGACGCCGTGCTCGACGGCGGCGACGTGGAGGGCGGGTACGTCCTGCACCTCGACGGCGCGTCCTACTGGCGGCTCGAGGGGTTCACGGTCCGCAACGGGCAGAAGGGCGTCATGTTCGACGACGTCCAGCACTCGACGGTCGACGGCCTCACGGTCACCGACATCGGTGACGAGGGGATCCACCTGCGCGCCGACAGCAGCGACAACACCGTCCGCGGCAACAGCGTCAGCAGGACCGGTCTCCGGAAGCCGCAGTTCGGCGAGGGCATCTACATCGGCTCCTCGAAGAGCAACTGGTGCAAGGTCTCGGACTGCCGTGAGGACCGCAGCGACCGAAACGTCGTCACGGGCAACACCATCGCCGACACCGCTGCCGAGAACGTCGACATCAAGGAGGGGACGACCGGAGGCACCCTCTCCGACAACTCCTTCGACGGTGTCGGGATGCAGGGCGAGAACCACGCCGACTCGTGGGTGGACGTCAAGGGGAACGGGTGGACCGTCACCGGGAACCGGGGCGTCCGCTCACCGCTCGACGGCTTCCAGACCCACGAACTGCTGTCCGGCTGGGGGACCGACAACACCTTCACCGACAACCGCGTCGACCTCGGCAACACCGACGGCGTCGCGTTCGCCCTCCGACCCGTCGAGGGCAACACCGTCTCCTGCGACAACACCGTGGTCGGCTCGAACGAGTTCAGCACCACGGCCTGCACCGACTGACACCCGACGGCCACCGCGGTCCGTCACCACCCACCCTTCGCGACCCGAGAGCGAGCCCTTCCCATGTCTGCTTCCGTCACACCCATCCCCGACACCGCGATGCCGCCGGTCGCCCACCAGCCCCGCCTGACCGTCATCGGCACGGGGTACCTCGGCGCCACCCACGCCGTCTCGATGGCCGTCCTCGGGTACGAGGTCCTCGGCGTCGACGTCGACCCCGCCAAGGTCGAGGCGCTGATGTCCGGCCGGGTGCCCTTCCACGAGCCCGGCCTGCCCGAGCAGCTCGCGCAGGCCCTGGCGTCCGGTCGGCTGCGGTTCACCTCGTCACTGCGCGAGGCCGCCGAGTTCGGCGACGTCCACTTCGTCTGCGTGGGCACGCCCCAGCAGCGGGGGTCGCACGCCGCCGACATGACGTACGTCGACTCCGCCTTCCGCGAGCTCGCGATGCACATCGACCGCCGCGCGCTCGTCGTCGGGAAGTCGACCGTGCCGGTCGGGACCGCCGAACGGCTCGCCGCGCTCGTCGCGGAGGTCGCCCCCGCCGGGACCGAGGTCGAGGTCGCCTGGAACCCGGAGTTCCTCCGCGAGGGCTACGCCGTGCAGGACACGCTGCACCCCGACCGGCTCGTCTTCGGCGTGCAGACGGCGTGGGCCGAGGCGCAGCTGCGTGCAGCCTTCCGCCCGGTCCTCGACGAGGGGACGCCGCTGGTCGTGGCCGACCTGCCGACGGCGGAACTCGTCAAGGTGGCCGCCAACTCGTTCCTCGCGACGAAGATCTCCTTCATCAACGCGATGGCGGAGGTCTGCGAGGCGGCCGGTGCGGACGTCAGCGTCCTGGCGGGCGCCCTGTCCCACGACACCCGCATCGGCGGCCGCTTCCTCAAGCCCGGCCTCGGCTTCGGTGGCGGGTGCCTGCCGAAGGACATCCGCGCGTTCTCGGCCCGGGCGCAGGAGCTCGGTGTCGGCCAGGCGGTCCGCTTCCTCGACGAGGTCGACGCGATCAACCTGCGCCGCCGCCAGCGGACCGTCGACCTGGTCACGGAGATGGCGGAGGGGGACCTGGCGGGCAAGCGGATCGCGGCGCTCGGCGCGGCGTTCAAGCCGAACTCCGACGACATCCGCGATGCGCCGGCGCTCGACGTCGCACGGATGCTCGACGAGGCGGGTGCCGTCGTCACCGTGTACGACCCCGAGGCGATGGAGAACGCCGCGCGCGCCTACCCGACCCTGCGGTACGCGCCGTCGCTCACCGCGGCGGTGATCGATGCGGACGTGGTCGTGCTGCTGACCGAGTGGGAGCAGTTCCGCACGGTGGACCCGCACGACCTCGGCGCGCTCGTCCACCACCGACGCATCGTCGACGGCCGGCACGCGCTCGACGCGGACGCGTACCGCGCGGCCGGCTGGGAGCACCGTGCGCTCGGCCGACCGTCCGCGTCCGGCACGGTGGAGATCGCGGTCGACGAGCAGGACCGCCTGCAGGCCACGGCCTGACGGCCGGACGTCTCGGTGGGGGTACCACCGAGGACGCGCCCGGTGCACGACGACGTGCACCGGGCGGTGCGGAGGAGGCGGCTTCGGGCAGTGCCGCCCCTCCGCGCAGGGTGCTGCTCAGGCGCCGAGCAGCTCGGCGGCCTCGCGCACCGCGGTCGGGGCTCCGGCGAGGTGCCAGTCGTGCCCGTGGGCCCGGACGACGGTGGCCGCGCCACCGGCGCCCTCGACGAGCGCCCGCCCCGGGAGCCAGTCCCAGTCGGCGCAGTCGGTCTGCACCCAGAGGCCGATGCGGCCCGCTGCGACGTCCACCAGGTCGCAGGACCCCGACCCGCTGATCCGGACCGTTGCCGCCGCTGCCAGGAGCGCCGTCATGGGCGCCGCCTCGGCGGCGCGCAGGTGCGAGCTGTTGAGGAAGGTCGCCACGCTCGTCGCGGCGAGGGTCACGTCCTGCACCGGCGGCACGGCCTCGCCGTCACGGGTCGTCACCCCGTCCGACGCCACCCACGTCTCGTCGGCGAGCGGACGACGGACCGCACCGACCCGGAGCACGCCGTCGACCTCGAGCGACACCGCGCTGCACCACGCGGGCAGGCCGGCGACGTAGTTGAACGTCCCGTCGATCGGGTCGACGGTCCACCGGCGTCCGTGGGTCGCCTCGGACCGGGTGCCCTCCTCGCCGAGCACCCCGTCGTCCGGGCGGTGCTCGAGCAGCATCCGACGGACGAGGTCCTCGGCGGCGCGGTCGGCGGCGGTGACGAGGTCGGCGGCCGAGGTCTTCCGCTCCGCGTCGGTCCCGTCCCGACGCATGTCGGCCGCGAGCCGGGCGGCGTCGGTCACGAGGGCAGCGGCGAGGGCGTGGTCGTCCATCCGGCAACGGTAGCGGGCGGAGGACGGACGACGCAGGCCCGACGTCGCAGCGTCAGGACGTCGTACGGGATCCGGTCCGAGCCGTCAGGACGCCGTCAGGACCGGCTCGGCCCCGAACAGTCCGCCACAGGCTGGTCGTCGTGGACACGAACCGAGACCGACGACCGCTCCCGACACGGCGCACCGGGTGGCACCCGTGGGGCCGGTGCACCGTGCAGCCCGTCTCCCGCGCACTGTGGAGCGGGCGCACGCTCGAGGTGCACGCCCCGGGGACCACCGCGGGCGAGCTCCTGCTGCTCCGAGCGCTCCAGGTCTGGGGTGCGGCCGGCGCACTCGTAGCGGTCGCACTCGTCGTGGCGCTGCACCGCGTGCCGGCGGTCGGCCTCGTCGTCGCCGTCCTGCTCTACGCCGCCGGTCCCGTCCTGCTCGTCCGGGCGACACGGCGGTTGCGTCCCGGGGTCAGACGCTTGACGATCACGGTGTTCCACGGCAACGGTCAGCCGGAGGTGCACGGCGACGTCCGGCTCCTCGAGGCCTCGCTCGACCTGCTCTGCCTGGTCGAGGACGCCGTCCGTCGCGGGCAGGTGTCCCGCGTCGAGTACGAGCAGGTCTGGGGACAGGTGTGGCGGGCGATGCCCGAGCCCGCGGCGCGGGCCGCAGGCCGACCGCGGTCCGGCGAGGTCGCGCAGCGGCGTGGGACGCACCGGTGAGCGGCGTGCCCGAGCCGACGGCGTCGGTGCCGCCGGACGCCGAGGTCGACGATCCGTCGGTCGTGCTCGGTGACGACTGAGCACGCGGTCGGCCCGCGGGCCGGTCCGCACGACCGGGCACGCTGGTGCCGCGGGGACCGCCGGACGGGAGGCCCGTGGCGGCCCCGCCCCGCGCCTCCCGTCCGTCGTCCGCTACAGGACCGCCTTCGGCACCCGGTGCAGGGTCACCGCCCCGACCGCTGCGAACGGGTGCAGCGGGTCCGGGTCGCCGGAACCGGTCGGCCCGCCGAGCTTCGAGTCGCCGACCGCGCTGAGCACCGCGTAGGCGTCCTCGGCCGTCCACCCGTGGTCCTCGACGAGGAACGCGAACGCGTCCTCGTAGCCGCGTCGGACACTCTCCTGCACGGGGTCGCCGAGCCCGACGAAGAGCCACTCGTCGTCGGTCTCGATGCGCGGTGCACGGATCGGCCGACCGCCCTGCAGGAGGTCGACGGAGACGATCGCGGTGCCCTGCGCCTCGATCGCGACGAAGGACGACTCGCCCTCGGCCATGATCGCGTGGATGTCCCCGATCGACAGCAGGGCACCGGGCACCCGGACCGGCAGGTACACGGTCGAGCCGGGACGCGCCTCGGTGACGTCCATGTTCCCGCCCTCGGCGTACGCCGGCATGATCGTCGAGTTCGTCCCCGATGCCGGTGCGACGCCGATGCAGCCGATCATCGGTCGGACCGGGAAGGCGTGCCGGTCGGTGACGTGCACCACGCCGTCCTCGATCGGGCAGCGACGGGCGAAGACGCCCTCGGGCATGACGTGCTGGAGCGCGCCGGACCCCGGCAGCGACACCGACCACCCGTGGGTGGTGAGCTGGATGTCGTGGATGTGCACCGCGAGCACGTCACCGGGCTCGGCACCCTCGACCCAGACGGGGCCGGTGACCGGGTTGATCGGTGCCTGCAGCTGCGCCAGGTCGTGGTGCTCGTCGAGTTCGGCGTAGACGGCGTCCGTGGTCTCGAAGCCGATCGTCTCGCCGGTGCCCGGGGTGATCCGGAGCACGGGCTCCCGGTCGGCGGCGAACCCGGGCCGCCCCAGGGTGTTCGGCAGGAAGTGGTCGGGGGTGGTCATCGGTGGCCCTTCTCCGTGGTGGTGGTGTCGAGGCCGCCGACGGACCCCTCGCCCAGTGTGCCGGGCTCTTCCGACCCGACCTCGGTCGAGCGGCCGGTCCGGCGGTAGTAGAGGAACACCGCGGCGCCGACGACGAGCCAGACGATGCCGCCCACCTTCGCCTCGACGGCGGCGTTGAGCAGGACGTAGCCGATGATCAGGAAGCCGATGAGCGGCACGACGAGGTGCAGCAGCCAGTTGCGGGACCTCCCCTTCACGACGTGGTGCACGACGACCGACACGTGCAGGAGCATGAAGCCGAACAGCGCGCCGAAGTTCACGAGCGACGAGATGGTGTCGATCTGCCCGACGAAGAACAGCACGAGGATCGCGGAGAGCACCGAGACGACGATGATCGCGTTCTGCGGAACGAGCCTGCCGTTCAGCTTGTGCAGGAACGCGGGCAGCTGCCGGTCGCGGCTCATCGAGAAGAGCAGGCGACTCGTCGCGGCCTGGGCGGCCATGGCGTTCGCGATGCCGACGGCGAGCACGTTGACGGCGAAGAACGCGGTGGCCCACCCGCTCGAGGAGGCCTGCTCGACGATGGTGAAGAACGCGTTCCCTGCCTCGCCCTCCGGGAACGAGTCACGACCGCCCGCCAGCGCCGACGCGAGCCACGTCTGCAGCACGAACAGGAACGCCACGATGACGAGTGCCAGGACCATCGCGAGTCCGGCGCCACCGCGGCGGCCGGTGGACTCCTCGGACAGCGTCGAGATGCCGTCGAAGCCGAGGAAGCTCAGCACGGCGATCGACAGGGCGCTCGCGATGAGCGGTGCGGACACCTTCGACGGGTCCCACACCTGGTCGGTGCTGAACGAGGCGCCGGGCACGGTCCCGCCGGTCAACGCGACGATCGCGATGACGACGAAGATCGCCACGAAGACGAGCTCGATGAGCAGGAAGATGCGGTTCGCGAGCTTGAGGGACGAGACACCGAGCAGGTTGATCACGGTGTTGATCGCGACGAACACGAGTGCCCAGAGCCAGCGGGGGGTGCCGGGGAAGATGCCGACCATGCTCTCGGCCGCGAACACGTAGAGCAGCGTCGGGACGAGCAGGTAGTCGAGCAGGATCGCCCAGCCCGCGAAGAACCCGGCGGTGGGGTGGATGCCGCGGCCGACGTACGAGAACACGCTGCCGGCGAGGGGGATCGACTTCGCCATCTGCGCGTACGCGAGCGCGGTGAAGATCATCGCGACGAGGCCGACCAGGTAGACGAGCGGCACCATGCCGCTCGAGGCGTTGTAGACGGTGCCGAAGATCGCCCACGGGGCGATCGGCACCATGAAGACGAGCCCGTAGACGAGCAGGTCGGTGGTGGAGACGGAGCGCTTGAGCTCCTGCTTGTAGCCGTAGGCCTCGAGCTGCTGCTGTGCAGAGAGCTCGCTGTGCTGCTGCGACATCGTGGTTCCGTTCGGGGAGACGGTGCGTGGGAGGGGGATGACGGACGCCGGGCGTGTGGCTGGGTGGGCACGCCGGTCGGGTCCGGTGGAGTGTCGGCCGGGAGGCGCGTGGCGGGGTTGGGTGCGCGCCTCCCGGCCGGCTGGCTGGTCGCCTCAGCCGGTGGGCTGGTCGTCGTGCTCGGCGAGGAACGCCGCGACCACGCGGCGGAACTCCTCGGGCTGCTCCAGGTGCGAGCAGTGGCTCGCACCGGGGAAGACGTGCTGGCGGACGTCGGCGATGCGCTCGACGAAGGGCTGCCACGTGGCGGGCGTCGCCTCGTCGTGCTCGCCGGCGACGACGAGGGTCGGGACCGCCACGCGGTCGAGCCGGTCGACGACGGTCCAGTCGCGCATCGTGCCGACGACGTGGAACTCGTTCGGCCCGTTCATGGTGTGGTACACCGTCGGCTCCTGCTCCATCTGGGTCTCGGAGTCGACGAAGTCCTGGGGCATGGGGACGACGCGGCACACGTGGCGCTCGTAGAACACCTGCGTGGCGGCGAGGTACTCAGGGTCGTCGACGGTGCCGGCATGCTCGTGCCGCGTCAGGGCCGCCTGCACGTCCTCGGGCAGCTGCGCGCGGAGTTCGGCGGCGCCCTCGACCCAGCGCTGCATCGACGCGGGGGAGTTGCAGACGGCCAGGGAGCGGAGCCCCTCCGGCTGCCGGACCGCGATCTCGGATCCGAGCATGCCGCCCCACGACTGGCCGAGCACGTGGTGGTCGCCGAGACCGAGGTGGTCCACGAGGGCCGCGTACTCGTCCACGAAGAGCTGCGGGGTCCAGTACTCCGTCGGGGCGTCGGGTCGGTGGGAGCTGCGGCCGCAGCCGAACTGGTCGTGGTGCAGGACGGTGCGACCGGTCTCGTCGGCCAGCGCCCCGAGGTTCCGGAGGTAGTCGTGCGCCATGCCGGGGCCGCCGTGCAGGACCACGAGCGGGAGCGCACCGGGGGTCGGGGCGTCGGGTTCGGTGACGCGGTACCAGGTCTCGCCGTCCTGGAACGGCATCGTGCCTTCGGTGATGCGGGACATGACGCACAGCATGGACCGGGCAAAGGTTCTCTGCAATACCTTTTCTCGTCCTTTAACGTGGACGAAACGCAAGGAGGGGGCCGAGTGCCAGATCGCGCGACGGAGACCCGTGTCGACGAGGTCGAGGACCGGCTCGTCACCGCCGTGGCCGTCGGGGAGTACCTGCCCGCCTCCCGGCTGCCGCCCGAGCGTGAGCTCGCCGTGCTCCTCGGTGTCGGACGCGTGACCGTCCGCGCGGCCCTCGCGCGACTGGTCGACCGCGGCCTGCTCGAGACACGTCGAGGACGGGGCGGCGGGACCTTCGTCCGTTCGCAGTGGCCGGACTCGTCCTCCGACGCCGTCGCCCGGACCCTGCTCGCCCGCTGGGCAGGCATCCGCGACACCACCGACGCGATCGCCCTGCTGCACGGCGCACTCGCAACCGCAGCGGCCGAGCGGATCACCGACGACGGACGGACGACGCTGCGCACCCGGCTCGAGGACTTCCGCGCTGCCGGGTCCGGGCTCGAGAAGCAGCAGGCGGACGCGGTGCTGCACCGAGCGATCATCGACGCCGCCGGCAACGCCGTGCTCGCAGCGGCGCTCGCCGACCTCGAGTCGCAGGTGTCGATCGCGGCGCCCGCGCACCTCTGGGGCACCGCCGAGGGCATGGCCGAGATGGAGCACCGTGCCCTGCTCGAGCACGAGGGGCTCGTCGACGCCGTCTGCGCCGGGCGGTCGGTCGACGCGGGGGTGCTCGCACGTCGGCACGTCGGCATCGACCTCGAACTGCTCGAGCGGGCGATGCTCCGGGCCGGGCAGGTCCCGACCGGCTGACCGCCTGTCGCAGCGGATCCGCCACTGATCGTCATTGCAGCCGTCTGATTCGACAGGACGGCTTCGAGGTGTCGCCGGAAGCGTGGTTCTGATCCTCAGTCGACGGTCGTGATCCCTCCCCGTTGCTTGTCCCCAGGACAGGGGGACCGGCCGTCCACTTGAACGACCGTTGCTCAATTACGCTGAGATCGACTGAGGAGGAACAGTGGAGTTCGAAGAACGTCTTGCAGCGCTCGCGACCAAGGTGCAGAACCAGCGAGACGCCATCCAGACCGAGGAAGCGACGAAGAACGCGTTCGTGATGCCGTTCATCTCGACCATCCTCGGTTACGACGTGTTCAATCCGCTCGAGGTGGTACCCGAGTTCACGGCCGATGTCGGGGTCAAGCGTGGCGAGAAGGTCGACTACGCGATCATGCGCGACGGTGAGGTGCAGATCCTCATCGAGTGCAAGAAGTCGACTGAACCACTGAAGATCGAGCACGCCTCGCAGCTGTTCCGCTACTTCTCCGTCACGAATGCGCGCATCGCTGTTCTGACGAACGGAGAGGTCTACAACTTCTACACCGACCTCGACGCCCCCAACAAGATGGACGACCGCCCCTTCCTCGTCCTCGATCTCTCGGACATCGACGAAACGCTCCTTCCTGAGCTGAGCAAGCTGACGAAGGACGTCTTCGACCTCGATTCGGTCATCAGCGCGGCAGAGGAGTTGAAGTACGTCGGATCGATCAAACGAGCGATCGCCGGGCAGTTCAGGGAACCCGATGAGGACTTCGTTCGTCTGTTCACCTCCCGTGTGTACGAGGGGCGGTTCACACAAGAGACTCGAACTCAGTTCAAGACCCTCGTCTCGAAGGCATCGAAGCAGTTCCTCAACGAGCAAGTGAACGACCGATTGAAGACCGCTCTCGGCGCTTCCTACAGCGCGCCGATGCAACCTGAGACCCCGGCTGCTGAACTGACGAGTGCTGCCGTCGCCGAGGAAGACCTCGACCGTGAGACGGAGATCGAGACCACGCTCGAGGAGCTCGAGGGGTACCAGATCGTCAAGGCGATCGCGTGCAGTGAAGTGAAGCCGGACCGCATCGCGCACCGTGACCAGAAGTCGTACTTCGCAGTGCTCCTGGACGACAACAACCGCAAGCCCATCGCCCGCCTCTGGTTCAACGGCAAGAAGCAGAAGTACCTCGGCCTGTTCGACGAAGACAAGGTCGAGACCAAGCACCCGATCGACGGCATGGACAGCATCTACGAACACGCAGAGGTGATCCGAGCGACCGTGCGTCACTACGCGGGCTGACGCGGGCGGTTCGTCATCGCGGTCGGGACCCACTCTGAAGCGGGCTCAGGTCGGCGTCGATCCCTCGAGCCGCGCCTCCTCGGCGTCGTAGCCCGCGCGCACCTGCCGGAGCACCAGGTCGTCGATCTCGTCGTCGTCCCGCAGCCGCAGCAGGGTGGCGGCCTTGTGCCGGACCAGGGCGAGCTCGAGCGCGACCGTCGCGTCGTGCCTCTGCAGCGTCGGGTGGTCCTCGTCGTCCTCCTCCCGAGCCTGGATCACGTCGAGGTGGGCCTCCAGGTCGCGTCGGACGCGGTCGATCGTCGCCCGGTCGGCACCTGCCCTGCGCGCCAGGCGGGGGAGCGCGTCGAGCGCTTCCTCGACCGCCGTGCGCTCGGCGTAGCGGCGTTCCTCGCCGACGGACTCGTCCTCGGGGAGCGCCGCGCGCCGCAGGACGGCGGGGAGCACGAGTGCCTGGCCGACGATGGTCACGACGACGACGCCGGCGGTGACGAACACGATGAGGTCGCGGTCGGGGAAGGCGCCCCCGGACTCGAGCGTGCGCGGCACCGCCACCGCCATCGCCAGGGAGACCGCACCGCGGAACCCGGCGAAGCCGCTCACCAGTCGGTCGCGTCGACCCTCCCGCGGCTCGCCGCCGAACCGCCGGGTGACGAGCCAGACGGTTCCTCCGATCGTGCCCTCGAAGGCGAACCGCACGAGCACGAGCACGACGGAGACCGCGAGCACGAGACCGACGCCGCTCCACAGCTCACGGGCGGCGAGGGCACGGGCAGCGACCATCGCCTCGATGCCGACGAGCACGAACAGCGCACCGTTGAGCAGGTACGTGAGGAACGACCAGAAGGCGCGGACCTGCTGGCGGGTCTCCGCCCGGTCGAGCTTCGGAGCGACCTGGCTCACGACGATGCCCGCGGCGACGACGGCGAGCACCCCGGACGCGCCGACGGCCTCGGCGCCGAGGAACGCCGCGAACGGCACGAGCAGCGTGACGAGGTTCTCGAGCACGACCGTGTCGACCCGTCGGAGCACGAGCGAGCCGAGCCACGCGGCGAGGAGTCCGGCCGCGACCCCGCCGACGTACGACAGGACGAGCATGCCGGAGACGTTCCAGAACGTGAGCTCCTGCGTCCCGACGGTCACGGCGACCGCGATGCCGTACACGACCAGGGTGGTGCCGTCGTTCACCAGGCTCTCCGCGCGGAGGACCGTGACGTTCCGGCGGGGCAGCATCTTCGTGAGCACACCCACGGCCGTGGCGTCGGTCGGGGCAACCGCTGCGCCGAGCACCCAGGCCGGCCCCCAGGGCATGCCCAGCAGGTGCAGGAGCGTCGCCACGACGCCGGCGGTCACGACGACGAGCAGCGTGCCCATCAACACGATGCCGCGCAGGTTCTTGCGGATCTCCCGGAGCGACGTGGTGAGGCTCTCCCAGTAGAGCAGTGCGGGGAGGAACAGCAGCAGCACGGCCTCGGCGGGCAGTTCGACCCGACCGAAGGTGGGGACGAAGGCGAGCAGCGCGCCGATGACGAGCAGGAGCACGGGCGGCGCGATCCTGATGCGGTCCGCGACGGCAGCCGTCACGGCGATGGCGAGCCCGAGGGCCACCACCAGTTCTGGACCGAGCACGTGTCTCCTCAGGATTCGTTGCGACGCGTCAGTCAACGCCGAACGTGCTGCACGTCCTTCCCGATCGGTCCGGCACGGATGGTGGAGGGCGGCTATGCTCCACCTGTATGGGGGTACAGTTCGACGACGGCGCCGCGCAGGGACTCGTGACGGCAGCATCACACGCAGACCGGGTCCTCGCTGAGCAGGGGGCAGGGAGACGCAGCTCGGCAGAGTCGGCGTCGCAAGAGTTCCGGGGCGCGTACGCACGCCTCTTCCAACAGGCGTGCGCGACCGAGGCCCAGGATCGAGCCCGCTTGGCGTCGGTGCTCGACGACCTGGCGCGGCAGGTCCGGCTCGCCACGCAGCTGGCCGCCGAGGAGCGCGCTCGGCTCGCCGACGTCGCGGCCTGGGACGCGCGTGAGGCGGACCGCGCTGAACGACGGGACGACGACGCGGTGCAGTGGATCGCCTCGGGGGTGGAGGGGCTCTTCGACCCGCGGCCGACCGCGCCGCCCGTGCAGCCCCCGACGGTCGCCGTCGTGTTCTCGCCCACGCAGCGCATCAGGACCTCGACCGGCTCCGGATCCGCGACGAGCAGCGCCGACCCGACCGACCTCCGGAGCTTCGTGACGCACGCCCGAGCGGCCGACACCGCGCTCCGCGCCGAGGTGGACCGGGTCGGGACCGCGTGGTCGCGCTTCGTTGCCTCGTGTTCGTGGGTGCCGACCGGCGGCCCGGGGTTCGTCGACGGCGCTCGGCGCCTCGTGGACGAGAACGACGCGGACGCAGGATGGATCGAGCACGTCGCTGGCGCCTTCGAGCAGGCGGGCAACGGCACCCTCACCGACCGGGTCCTCGACCTCGTCGTCGCCGCCGCCCTCTCCGCCGAGGGTGTCGACCCCCTCGAGGTCCTGTCGCACATGGATCCGGAGGTCGGAGCGGCATGGCTGGCGGCGAACCCGGACGTCCTCGACCGGCTCGTCGCGGATCCACCCGCGTGGGGGACGTCGTCGACGGTGCTGTCGGCGATCGTCGGAGCGGCCCGCGCCGCCGACCTGCCGCCGACCCGGTACGCCGACGTGCTGCAACGCATGTACGTGACCCGTGCGGCCGAGAAGGTCGGCATCGACATGGCGACGTGGCAGCTGGACCGTGGAGCTCCGGCACTGATGCCGCAGGTCGCCGGCTCGTACGAGTACTACGCGAGCCTGTACCTCGACGATCCCGCCTTCACGTGGGCCGGCATGGCGAACATGGTCGGCCCGGACTTCGCGGCGGGCTTCCTCGACCTGCACTCGTTCCGCGACCACATCCAGACGGCACGTCCGCTGGCGCCTCCGTCGATCCGACCGCTCATCGACCAGCTGGCCGGGATGGGCGACGACGAGATCGCCTTCTACGAACGCACGTTCCTCGGCATGCAGAAGGACATCTTCCTGGACGCTTCGACGATGCACGAGGCCTACCTCGACGGCGGCATGACGAGCATCGACGAGCTCCGTGCCGCGGGGCTCCTCCGCGGTGCGAACGACGACCCGGTCGACGCCGCGCTGTCGGAGCGGCAGACGTACTCCGCCTGGCAGGACATCGACGCCGGCAGGCGCACGGGGGACCAGGACCGCATCGCACAGGGCAACGAGACCCTGCTGCTCCGCGAGCAGCGCGACACCATCCAGGGCGCCTACCAGCAGATGCACGACCGAGAGCCGACCGGTGAGGCCCTCACGACGATGTTGGGGATCGTCGGCGACGCGTCCATCCCCGGAACCAAGACGCTCGGCCAGTTCGAGGGCGGCATCGACGTACCGGTCGACGTGAACCCCTTCAGCCCCGGCACACAGGGCTGGGTGGACCACTGGTACATCCCCCAGGGGAACATCTCGGAGTTCGATACCCGGTGGGACTACATCGAGGGAGACACGCTGCCCGCGTGGCAGCAGCTCGTCCAGGACGACCCCGACCGTGCCCGCGAACTCGTGGGTGGGTCGGTCCCCGATCGGATCCAGCAACGTCGGCTCGACAACCGCATCCCGGAACTCCTCGACAACCTCCACGACTCGGAGCTCGCATGGCACTGAACGCTCGTCGCCCAGGGATCGCGGCAGCGGTCGTCGCCACCGCGGTCGTCGCCCTGCTGTCGGGCTGCGCCGGCCCGCCACCGGGGGCCCAGTCCGACCCCTCCACCCGTCCCGACCGAAGCGAGACCGACGTGCAGCACAACGGCCCCACCCCGACCGCCATGCGCCTCGAGGACGGCGTGGAGGTCTGGGACCTCACCGGCACGCCGAGCGTCGAGGCGTTCGGCGTCGACACCGACGGCGAGTCGCCGGTCCGGAACGCGGTCGCCGCCTACAGCTCCACCGATGATCGACCGGCACGCTTCGTCCTCCCGGGCGACCGGGTCGTCGACCTGCCGGTCGGCGAGGTGATCGTCACCGTCGACGACTACCCGGACGGGCTCACCGACTCCTCCGGCGAGGTCATCACCCCGGCAGGTCGGTCGTTCGTCCTGCAGGTCGAGGGACCGACGACCTCCGGTGCGGCCGCAGGGGTCGCGGCCTACCGGGACGCGCTCGAGTCGGCCGACCTCCCGACGAACGGAGCGGACGAGCTGCAGGAGAAGGTCGAGTCGGTCCCCTCGATCGACGGGACGGAGACGAGCGGGCGGCTGGGCGCGAGCACCGACGTGCCCGTGCCGGACGGGATGTCCGCGGCGCTCAGCTCGCGGTTCCGTCCGTCGGACACGACGCCGACGTTCCGGATGCAGCTCTTCGTCTCCTGGGAGCCGGTGCCGATCCCCTGAACGGCGAGGGGCGGCACGGACCGCGATCGCGTCAGCCCGCCAGGGTCCGCCGCCGGAACCGTCGCGCCCATGCCCGCC
This sequence comes from Curtobacterium sp. NPDC092190, assembly GCF_044755625.1. Classification (NCBI taxonomy): domain Bacteria; kingdom Bacillati; phylum Actinomycetota; class Actinomycetes; order Micrococcales; family Microbacteriaceae; genus Curtobacterium; species Curtobacterium sp. NPDC092190. The sequence continues at coordinate 403,353 of NZ_JBIVRJ010000001.1, forward strand.
ACGGCAGCGAGCTGGCCAGCGCGAGACCGATGACGACGGTGCCGAACCAGGCGACGACCACCCCGGGGACCGGCACGAGCAGGCTCGTCCAGAGCAGCACCGCGAGGACCCCGAGGACGTACGCGGCCCCGGCCTTCAGGTACCGGAGGCGCTTGAGCGTCGCCGCCTGGTCCAGGCGCGACGTCGTCCGGGCGAGGAACACCGCGCCGACGGCGATGGCTGCGACCGCGAGTGCGGCCTGCTCGAGCGCACCGAGTCCGTCCACGCCGAGCACGCCCGACCCCGACAGGCTGTACACGCCGTCGAGGATCTCGAACAGCATGAAGACGACGAGCCCGCGTTCGAAGACCACCGTCGAGGCGTAGGCGTGGACCCGCCACGCGCCGCTCGTCCCGACCGCTCCGGTGTCCGTGCCGTCCACGCCCCGCAGCGCCCACCGGGCGATCCGCTTCGACACGAGGTACGCGCCGACGCCGGCCGCGCCGCAGACGGCGACCGGCAGCACCGTGTCAGGGGCCCACGCGTCGTGGCGTCCGACCAGGACGGTCGTGACGAGCACGCAGGTCGCAGCGGTGACCACGGACCAGACGCGCGGCCGCGCGACCCGGGCGAGCCGTGCCTCCAGACCGCCCAGCCAGGACCGCCGTGACAGGCGGTCGGTGTTGAACAGGTACTCGGCGAAGACCAACCAGATGAAGGCCGCGCCGAAGGAAGCCAGTGCGGGACGGACCTCGGCGAGGTGCTCCGAGAAGGACCCGGGGGCGAAGACGGCCTCGTCGACGGCGGACGCGGGGTCCGCCGCTCCGCCGACGGCGACGGCCGCGGGTGGCAGGAGCAGGCGCATCGCGAGCACTCCGGCGACGATGCCGAGCGACAGGAAGAGCCGTCGTGCGGGGGAGTGCAGCCGACCGGCGATGCCCGCCATCGGGACCGACGAGTCCGCGGCCATCGCGATCTCGAGCAGGGCGAGTGCGGCGAAGGCCAGGGCGGCTGCCGGGCCGAGGGTGACCCACGCGGCGGCGGCGGCCGCCACGGTGAGGACGAGGGGGACGGTCAGGAGCGATCTCGTGGCCATGTCCCCATGCAGCACCTGTCGGCTGGATCGCGCATCCGTCCCGTCTGGCAGACGCGTCGGAGGCACCGGTGCGTTCTCCGGAACGGGTGACGGCCCGTCCCCACTTGCGGGGACGGGCCGTCGGGTGCGGTGACCGGAGAGGTCGCCCGGGCGGTGCTGAGGGTCAGTCGTGGAACGTCTCGATGGACGCGCCGAGCGAATTGAGGCGTTCCTGCAGCTGCTCGTAGCCGCGGGCGATGATGCCGACGTTGCGCAGGACGCTCTCGCCCTTCGCGGCGAGCATCGCCAGCAGGATGACGACCGCGGGCCGCAGGGCGGGCGGGCAGCTGACCTCGGCGCCGGAGAAGTGCGTCGGGCCGGTCACGTCGAGGCGGTGCGGGTCGCGCAGGGTGACGCTCGCGCCGAGGCGGGTGAGATCGAGCAGGTGAATCGCCCGGCCCTCGTACACCCAGTCGTGCACGAGCGTCGTGCCCTCGGCCATCGCCGCGATGACGACGAAGAACGGCAGGTTGTCGATGTTGAGGCCCGGGAACGGCATCGCGTGGATCTTGTCGATCGGCGCGTGCAGCTCGGACGGGTGCACCGTGATGTCGACCAGGCGCGTGCGACCGTTGGCGGCGGCGTACTCCTCGCTGACGTCGAACCGCAGGCCCATCTCGGCGAGGGTCGCGAGCTCGATCTCGAGGAACTCGATCGGCGCTCGGGTCACCGTGAGGGTGGACGCGGTGACGATCCCCGCGGTCAGGAGGCTCATCGCCTCGACCGGGTCCTCGCTCGGCCAGTAGTCCACGACCTCGTCGATACGGCTCTTCCCGGTGATGCGGAGCGTCGTCGAACCGATGCCCTCGACCTGCACGCCGAGCAGTTCGAGGAAGAAGCAGAGGTCCTGCACCATGTAGTTGGGGCTGGCGTTGCGGATCGTGGTGACGCCGTCGCGGGCGGCCGCGGCGAGGATCGCGTTCTCCGTGACGGTGTCACCGCGCTCGGTCAGCACGACCGACTTCGTCGGCACCTCGGTGTTCGCCACGTCGACCTCGTACCAGCCGGAGGTCGCCTCGACGTCGACGCCGAACGGCCGCAGGGCGATGAGGTGCGGTTCGACCGTGCGGGTGCCGAGGTCGCAGCCGCCGGCGTAGGGCAGACGGAACGAGCCGTAGCGACCGCTGAGCGGGCCGAGGAACATGAGCACGCTCCGGGTGCGCCGGGCGGCGTCGGCGTCGATCGCGTCCAGTCGCAGGTCCGACGGGGCGACGATCTCGAGGACCTCGCCGTCCTCCGACCACGTGACGGTGGCCCCGAGGCTGCGGAGCACGTCGATGATGCGGTCGACCTCGACGATGCGGGCCACCTTGTGCAGCCGGGTGACCCCGCGGTTGAGCAGCGACGCGCAGAGCAGTGCGACGGCGGCGTTCTTGCTCGAGTTCACGGCGATGGAGCCGCTGAGCTTCCGACCGCCCTGCACCCGGAGGTGGGCGCGCTGCGGGGCGCCGCCGATCGAGACGATCTGCTGGTCGAGCGCGTCGCTGATGCGCGTGAGCATCTCGAGCGACAGGTTCTGTCCGCCCTGCTCGATGCGGTTGATCGCGCTCTGGCTCGTGCCGACGCGTTCGGCGAGCTGGGTCTGGGTCATGCTGCGGCCCTTGCGGGCGCCCCGGATGAGGGCGCCGACCTCGCGCAGCGGAGCGGCGGGCGCGGTGCCGGTCGGCTCGGCGGGCGTGACGACGGTGGTGGTGTCGGACATGGTCGCCACGGTAACACGCTCATGAGATAAAACAGGGGACATCGCCCGGCGATCATCCAGGATCGGATCGGGAATAACTCGTCCATGAGAGTTCAGGCCGGCAACCAGCCGCGGTCTTCGCCGCTCCACCGCCACATCGTCGAGGGGCCGAGCGCGGGTCGGGGGTCGCGCAGCCAGACCGTCGTGTCGGGGGTCCACCCGGCGATGACGCTCGCCGGGGTGCCGTCAGCCGAGTGCAGGGTGCCCTCTGCCGAGTCCAGGGTGCCGTCGGCCGAGTCCGCGGTGCCGTCGGCCGAGTCCGCGTCGACCGGGATCGCGGTTCCGGAGGCGCGCAGCCACCCCCGCAGGGTCAGGTGCACCGCGTCGTACCGCTCGGCGATCGCGGCCCAGTCCGGCACCACCCAGGCGCCGTCGCGACCGGTCGCCCGGTACCAGTCGTGGCGACGGGTCGTGGCCGTGACGTCGATCGGTGCCGCACGGCAGAGCGCGGCCCAGTCCTCGGCGTCGTCGACCACCACGATGCGCGCGGACGGATCGACCGCAACGGGGGCGACCGCAGCGCGCTCCCACCCGGTGTGGTCCTCGACCGCCCACAACCCGAGTGGCCCGCGGCCGTCGCGTTCGGTGGTGGTGTCGAGGAGCCCGCTGGGAGGGGTCGTCCACCACGTCCCGCTGATCGGCGCGGTGACCGGGTCGCCCAGGCCGTGGGAGCGTTCGTCCAGCAGCTCGCGCCGCCACTCGGCGAGCACTGCTGCGGCAGGGCGAACGGCGCCGCCGTACCCGGACGTGTCCGGGATGACGGTCCACTGTCGCGAAGCCGAAGCCGGAGCCGGAGCCGGAGCCGGAGCCAGGGCCGGAGCAGGAGCCAGGGCCGGATCCTGGTCCGTGGCGAACAGTGCCTGCACGCCGGGGGCAGCCGCGACCGCCGTGGCGATCCGCTCGTGCAGCGACCGCGGGACGACGGTCTGGAGCAGGACGTCCTCGGCGTCCGGCTCCTGCCACCACATCGCCGACTCCGCCGCGCGTCCGAGGGCCGCGAGCACCTGGTCGAGCGTGGCCGACGCGGGGTCGGCAGCGTCGAACAGGGCCTCGACGGCGGTGACCACGTCGTCGTCCGACGGAGCCGGACGCGGCTCGGACGCTCCGGGTCCGAACAGCGAGACGCCGTCACCGCGGTGGGCGGAGGTCCAGTAGGACGCCCAGAAGAGCGTGTCGTCGTCCGGCTGGTCGCCGACGGTACCGAGCACGACCTCCCAGCAGAGGCGCCGCCCCCGCGGCCCGGCGAGCAGGTCCTCGACGATGGTCACCACGCCAGGCTAACGGGGGTGCCATCGTCGCCGATAACGACCGGTGCACACCCACGGACGGGTCTGCATCCCGCCCCACGGACGGCGGCGGGACGATCGAGAACCAGGACGGGCCATGATCGTCGTCACACGACTCAACGGCAGCGCTTTCGCTGTCAACCCCGACCTCGTGGAGCGCATCCAGGAGACGCCGGACACGACGCTCATCATGGTCGACGGCGCCAAGTACATCGTGCGCGAGTCCATGGCCGACGTCATCGGCCTCGTCGCCGCCTACCGCGCGCGGATCGTCGGCATGGCCTACGGCACGGACACCGCGGTGGACGCGACCGGACCGCAGCCGGTCCTCGCGCCCGTCGCGCCGCTCGTCACCAACGGACGACGCGACGCCGTCCGGAGCCAGGACGGGGGGCGCTGACCGTGGACATCGCAACGATCGTCGGCATCCTGCTCGCCTTCGGCGCCCTGTTCGGGATGGCGCAGATGGAGCACGTCGAGATGGCGGGACTCTTCCTGCCCGCGCCGATGCTCCTCGTCTTCGTCGCCACCATCGGCTGCGGCGTCGCGAGCACCACCATGAAGGACGCCCTCGCTGCGTTCAAGACGGTCCCGAAGGCGTTCACCGGCAAGGTCACCCCGCCGCAGACGGTCATCGACGACGTGGTCGGGCTGGCCGAGACGGCCCGCGCCAACGGCCTGCTCGCGCTCGAGCAGGAGGCCGACAAGCACGACGACCCGTTCATGAAGAAGGCCCTGCAGAACATCGCGGACGGCACCGACGGCGACGAGCTCCGGATCCTGCTCGAGGACGAGATCGAGTCGAACGCCGCACCGATGCGGAGCGCCAGTGCGTTCTTCATGGGCCTGGGCGGCTTCGCCCCGACCGTCGGCATCATCGGCACCGTCGTGTCCCTGACCCACGTGCTGGCGAACCTCGGCAAGCCCGACGAGCTCGGCCCGCTCATCGCGAGCGCGTTCGTCGCGACGCTCTGGGGGCTGCTCACCGCGAACTTCCTCTGGCTGCCCTTCGGCGGCAAGCTCCGGAAGCTCGCGCAGCTCGAGGCCGACCGGCAGACCCTGCTGATGGAGGGGCTGCTCGCCGTGCAGGCCGGCAGCCAACCCCGACTGCTCGGTGAGCGCCTCACCGCGATGGTCCCGCCCGCCGCGCGCGGTGCCGGCGGCAAGGACGGGAAGACCGCGAAGGCCACCGCCGACGACCAGCAGCTGGCGGCCTGACCGTGAGCGCGAACCCCCGCGGGCGCGGGCGCGGCCGGAGGAAGGGCGGCCACGACGAGGCCGAGCACCCGGACGAGCGCTGGATGGCGTCGTACATGGACATGATCACGGTGCTCATGTGCATGTTCCTCGTGCTCTTCGCCATGTCGTCGGTCGACCAGGAGAAGTACATCGCGCTGAAGAACTCGCTCGCGACGGGGTTCGGCGAGGTGAAGTCCGGCAAGGTCGACACCGCCTCGGGCACGATCGTGTCGAAGTCCCAGGTGACGAAGGACGGCAAGGGGTACGCGACGGACAAGTCCGACGCCGACCACTCGACCGCCGCGTCCGGCGCCGACGACACGAACGTCGACCCGGCGTCGACGGCGGTGCCGCCGGTCGCGTCGAAGGCCGACCTGGCGGCGGCCCAGCGGGAGCTCGACGACCTCAAGGCGATCGAGGCGGCCATCCAGGGCAACCTCGAGCAGGCGGGGGAGTCGTCGAAGGTGCAGTTCGCCGTCGACGACCGCGGCCTGACGGTCCGGCTCGTCGGGAGCGAGACCTACTTCGCGACGAACAGCGCCGACCTGTCCGACCAGGCCCGCCGCATCATGGACGCGATCGCGCCGGTCCTGAAGACCAGCGGACACGACGTCAGCGTCGAGGGCCACGCCGACCAGCGGAACTCGACCGCCCCGTACGCGACGAACTGGGAGCTCAGCGCCGCACGCGCGACCGGGGTGCTCCGCGACCTGGTCGAACGGGGCGGGATGCCGGCGGACCACGTGCAGAGCGTCGGCTTCGGGTCGAGCCGCCCGCTCGCCAAGGGCGCGAGCGACGCGGACAACACCCTCAACCGCCGGGTCGACATCGTCGTGCTCTCGAACCAGGACCAGGACGTCAGCGAGCTGATGCCCGCCCTCGCCACGGCGCAGGACGGAGCGCGACAGGGGTAGACCCCGGCGGGCAGGGCCCGCACCACAGCGCGGACCGGACCGCAGGACGAGCGCCGACGAGCGGCCACGGGTCGCCCCGACGCCGGGTCCGCCGCCGCCCCAGAACGGGGCACAGCGCTGACGCCTGCCCGTCGCCGGTCGACAGACGCACCCGTGACCGAGACCCTGCCCGCGCCCGAGGTGTACGACTTCGCGCGCCCGTCGACGCTCGCCCGCGAGCACGCACGGGTGCTCGAGCTCGCCTTCGAGACGTTCGCGCGGCAGTGGGGGACGCAGCTCACCGCGAAGGTGCGTGCCGTCAGCCAGGTGACCTGCGAGCAGGTCTCGATGACGACGTACGACGAGTACGCCGCGTCGCTGCCCGCCCTCACCGGCATGGTGCTGCTGCCGATCGCCGACACCGCGCCGAAGGGCGTGCTGCAGGTCCCGCTCGACGCGGCCCTGACGTGGGTGTCGCACGCGCTCGGCGCGTCGAAGCCGCTGCCGACACCGGAGCGCACCTTCACGCCGATCGAGCAGGCGCTGGTGCGGAAGATCGTCGAGGACGCCCTCGACGACCTCCGCTACTCGTTCGGCGGGCTCCTCGCGCACGAGGTCACCACCGGTGGCTTCCAGTTCAACAGCCAGTTCGCCCAGGCCGCGCAGAAGGGCGACCTGATGATCGTCGCCGCGTTCTCGATCCGGGTCGGCGACCGCGTCGCCCCCGGCACGCTCGCCCTGCCGGCGGAGGCCGTGCTGCCGCAGCTCGGCGAGGACACCACGAGCGTCTCGGCCGCCGACGCCCGCGCCCTGCTCGACGCCCAGCTCGCGAACGTCCCGGTCGGCGTCAGCCTGCACTTCGCGCCCGCCGCCGTGCTGCCCACGCAGGTGCTCCGGCTGGCCGTCGGCGACGTCCTGCCGCTGCCGCACCCGCAGCACCGCCCCCTGACCATCGCGGTCGACGGCGAACCCGTCGGCACCGCCGCCGTCGGCGCCAACGGCTCGCGCCTGGCCGGCATCGTCGTCACCACCACCGATCCGGAGCAGCACGCATGAGCGCCACCACCACCCTCCACGCCACCGCGGCCGAGTCGCTCGCGGCGCAGCTCCCGACGGCGGCACCCCTGACCGCCGTGCCCCTGCCGGGAGGCGCGACCCCGGTCGTCCTCGAGGCCGCCGTCGACGGTGTGGTCGCGTCCTTCGTCGGCGGGCTCTCCGCGGACCTCGCGCTGGTCCTCACCGACCTCGGCGCGGTCGTCGCCGCGGGCGGCGCCGACGCCGGCCTGGTCGACGTCACCGACGTGCTCCGCCCGTCGCTCGAGGCCGCTGCCTCCGTGCTCGGCGTCGGTGTGCTCGGTGACGCCCGTCGCGAGTCGGCAGCCTCGCTGTTCGCCGACCCGGAGACGGTCGTCTTCGAGCTCACCGCGGGCGGGGTCCCCGGCGGCTGGTTCGCGCTGCGCGTCCGTGAGAACGGCACGGTCTCGGCACCGCTCGCCGCCGGCGCCGTCCCCGCCGGGAACCTCGGTCGCATCAACAACGTCGAGATGACGCTGACCGTCGAGATCGGTCGGACCCGGATGTCGGTGCGCGACGTGCTCGGCATGGAGCCGGGCGCCGTGGTCGAGCTCGACCGCAGCGCCGGAGCACCCGCTGACGTGCTGCTCAACGGCCGGCTGATCGCCCACGGGGAGGTCGTCGTCGTCGACCAGGACTACGCCGTCCGCATCACCAGGATCCTCGACGTCGCCGAAGCGGTCTGACCCGTGGACACCCTCTGGATGGCGCTCCGGGTCGCCGTGTCGCTCAGCGTCGTGCTCGCGCTGATGTGGGTGCTGCACCGCCGTGCGACGAAGGGCGGTCTCGGAGCCGCGGTGAAGGCCCGGGGACGCCGGTCCGCCGCGGTCGAGGTCGTCGGTCGCCAGGGCATCGGCGGCAAGGCGAGCGTCGTCGTCGTCGACGTCGAGGGGGAGCGTCTCGTGCTCGGCGTGTCCGAGCAGAGCGTCTCGCTGCTCCGGAGTGGTCCGACCCCCGCGCCGGAGCTCACCGTCGTCGCCGGGCCGGTCGCACTGCCGACCGCCCCGCGCGCCGTCGCGTCAGCACCCGACCCCACGTCCGCCGGGCCGACCACGGTGGCGGCCCCGTCCGCCGACGCGTTCCGTGCGGAACTCGAGCGACAGGACCACGCCGCCACGGGCCTCCCGGCCGAGGCCGCGTCCGTGCTCCCGATGCGTCCCCGCGGTCCCGCGCGTCGTCCGGCCCGGACCGTCGTGCCGACCGCGCAGCAGCTCCAGGGCTCCGTGCTCTCCGCGGACACGTGGCGGCAGGCCGCCGCCGCGCTCCGAGGCCGGCGGGCCGGGTGACGGCCGCGCTCCGGACCGGCCGCACCGCCACCCTCGTCGTCCTGGGACTGGCGACGGTCGCCGGTCTCGTCCTCCTCACCACCACCGGCGCGCACGCCGTCGGCGTCACCGGGCCGACCGCGCCAGCGGCCCCGACGGCACCCGCGAGCGGTGACTTCAGCGTCAGCGTGAACGGGCCCGACGGCGCGCCGTCCTCGGCGATCGTCACGCTCCTCGGCATCACGCTGCTCAGCGTCGCGCCGGCCCTGCTGCTCATGATGACGTCGTTCACGAAGATCTTCGTGGTGCTCGCCATGACCCGGAACGCCCTCGGGCTGCAGGGGATCCCGCCGAACCAGGTCATCGCCGGGCTCGCGCTCTTCCTGTCCCTGTTCGTGATGGCCCCGGTGCTCGGGCACATCAACGACGACGCCCTGCAGCCCTACCTCGCCGGCCACATCGACTTCGCGAAGGCGGTCGAGGTGGGCACGAAGCCACTGCGGACGTTCATGCTGCACCAGACGCGCGAGGAGGACGTCGCGCTCATCACGCGCGCCGCCGGTCAGGCGAACCCGACGGACCTCGACGCCGTGCCCATGACGACCGTGATCCCGGCGTTCGTCATCTCGGAGCTCCGGAGCGCCTTCATCATCGGCTTCGTCATCTTCATCCCGTTCCTGGTCATCGACCTCGTCGTCTCCGCCGCGCTCATGTCGATGGGCATGATGATGCTGCCGCCGGTGATGATCTCGCTGCCCTTCAAGATCCTGCTGTTCGTCCTCGTCGACGGGTGGGGGCTCATCATCACGTCCCTCATCGAGAGCTACCAGGTGGTGCGCTGATGAACCAGCAGGCGGTCATCGACCTGACCCTCCAGGCACTCCTGGTGGCCGGCAAGCTCGCGGCCCCCGTGCTCGTGACGTCGCTCGTGGTCGGCTTCGCGATCTCGCTCTTCCAGTCGGTGACCCAGATCCAGGAGGTCACGCTCTCGTTCGTGCCGAAGGCGGTCGCCGTCGCGATCGCGCTGGTCGTCTGCGGCAACTGGATGATCGCCGAGATGGTCGCGTTCACCCACGTCGCGTTCGACATGATCCCGAAGCTGCTCGGGACGTAGCCGTGGACCTCGCCATCGACGCCGACCGGCTCGAAGCCACCATGCTCGCCGGGGTCCGGCTCGTCGCCTTCCTCGTGATCGCGCCGCCGTTCGCCTACAAGGCGTTCCCCGGCACGGTGAAGGTGATCCTCGGGCTCGGTCTGGCGATCGGTGTCGCACCGCGGGTCGGCCTCGGGTACACCGCACTCGACACCGGTGGGTTCCTGCTCGCCCTGCTCACCCAGCTGGTCGTCGGGCTCGGTCTCGGCTTCCTCGTGTACCTCGTGTTCGCCGCGGTGCAGTCCGCCGGCGGGCTGATCGACCTGTTCGGCGGCTTCACCCTCGCCCAGGCGTACGACCCGCAGTCCCAGGTCAACGGCGCGCAGTTCACCCGGCTGTTCCAGATGGCGTCGCTCGCGCTGCTCTTCGCCAGCGGTGGGTACCAGCTCATCGTCGCGGGGCTCGTGCGGTCGTTCGACGCGGTGCCGCTCGTCGCGGCCGACGGTTCGCCGGGCACCTTCGCCGTCGGCGGCTTCGCCTCGGTGCTCGTCGCGGCGGCCGGGCAGATGTTCCTCGCCGCACTGCAGATCGCGGGGCCGCTCGTCGTCGTCCTGTTCCTGGCCGACGTCGGCCTCGGGCTGCTCACCCGCGTCGCCCCGGCGCTCAACGCGTTCCAGATGGGCTTCCCGATCAAGATCGGGCTGACCGTCGTGTTCGCCGGTGCGCTCTTCATGGCGCTGCCGGCCGTCGTGTCGTCCCTGACCGGCGACGCCGTCGCCGCGATCACCGGGCGGGGGTGAGACGGCGTGTCCGACGGAGGGAGCGGCGAACGCTCCGAGAAGGCCACCCAGAAGCGGATGCAGGAGGTGCACCGCAAGGGGCAGCTCGGCCGCTCGCAGGACCTCGGCGCCTGGGTCGGCATCGCGACGGCCGCCCTGGTCATGCCCGCTGCGATCGGCAACGCCGCGGGTGCGGGGGAGCAGCAGCTCCACGCCGTGCAGCGCGTCATCGCGGACCCGACCGTCCCCGCGGTCCGGCAGGCACTGTCCGAGGCGCTCGGCTCCGTGGCCGGCACCGTCGGCCCGATGCTCGCCGTCGTCGCGGTCGCCGTCGCGGCGGTCTCCGTCGCGCAGGGCGGCGTGCACTTCCGGCGGATGGCCCCGCAGCCGGACCACTTCGACCCGGTCGCCGGGTTCAAGCGGGTCTTCGGCGTCCAGGCGCTCTGGAACGGCGTGAAGGCACTGCTGAAGACCGCCGTCGTCGGGCTCGTCCTGTGGTTCGCCGTGCAGTCGCTCGTCCCCGTCCTCATGACGAGCGGTTCGCTGCCGCTGTCGTCCGTGCTCGACGCGGCGGAGGAGGGCACCGGGACCCTGCTCCGTGCCGCCGTCGCCGCGGGTCTGGTGCTCGCCGCGGTCGACGTGCTGGTCGTCGTGCGCCGCAACCGCAAGCGCACGATGATGACCAAGCAGGAGGTCAAGGACGAGTCGAAGCGCACCGACGGCGACCCGCTCGTGAAGGGCCAGCGCCGGTCCCGACAGCTCGCGATGAGCCGGAACCGGATGATCGCAGCGGTCGGGGACGCCGACGTCGTCATGACCAACCCCACGCACTACGCGGTCGCGCTCCGCTACGAGCCCGGGAAGTCCGCACCCCGTGTCGTCGCGAAGGGTGCCGGGCCGGTCGCCGACGTCATCCGGTCGACCGCCGAGGAGTCGCGCGTGCCGATCGTCCGCGACGTCCCGCTCACCCGGGCGCTGCACGCGGCGTGCGAGCTCGGGCAGGAGGTCCCGGTCGACCTCTACACGCCGGTCGCCCGGGTGCTCTCGTTCGTCATGGCGCTGAAGGCCCGTGGCGCCGCCGCCGGGACGCACGCCGCGCCCACGCCGACCACGGCCGACGAGGTCGCGACCGTCCTCGACCCCACCACGCTCACCGGCGACGCCCGACCACGGCGCCTCCGCACCCGTCCGTCCACCACCGAAGGGGCACCCGCATGAACCGCAAGGACCTGCCCAAGCTCGCCGTCCCGGTCTTCATCGTCGGCATCGTCCTGCTGCTGATCCTGCCGGTGCCGTCGTTCCTGCTCGACGTGCTCATCATCCTGAACATCCTGCTGGCGCTGGTGATCCTGCTCACGACGCTGTTCGTGAAGAAGCCGCTCGACTTCTCGGTGTTCCCGTCGCTGCTCCTCGTCGCGACGCTGTTCCGCCTCGGCCTCAACGTCGCCTCGACGCGACTGGTGCTCGGCGAGGGCTTCGCGGGCGACGTCATCCAGGCCTTCGGGCACGTCGCGGTGTCCGGCTCGATCATCATCGGCGCCGTCGTCTTCCTCATCCTCGTCGTCATCCAGTTCGTCGTCGTGACGAAGGGTGCCGAGCGCGTCGCCGAGGTCGGCGCCCGCTTCACCCTCGACGCGATGCCCGGCAAGCAGATGGCGATCGACGCCGACCTGAACGCCGGACTCATCACCGATGCCGAGGCGAAGGAACGCCGTGCGGCGGTCTCCGCCGAGGCCGACTTCTACGGGGCGATGGACGGCGCGTCGAAGTTCGTCAAGGGCGACGCGATCGCCGGCATCCTGATCCTCGTCATCAACATGCTCGGTGGCGTCGCGATCGGCATGCTGCAGAACGGGCTCTCCGTCACCGACGCGCTGTCGAAGTACGGCATCCTGACCATCGGCGACGGCCTGGTCTCGCAGATCCCCGCACTGCTGATGGCCGTCTCGACCGGCATGATCGTGACCCGGTCGGGTGCGGAGACCGAGATCGGCGCGTCGGCGACGACGCAGCTGACGCAGTCGCGGAACGCGCTGGTGATCGCCGGGGTCGCCGCGATCGCGATGGGGTTCATCCCCGGCATGCCCGTCGTGCCGTTCCTGCTCATCGGCGCCGGGCTGCTGTTCGCCGGCTGGCGGCTCTCGCGGCAGGCGGCGCAGCAGGCGGCAGCGGCCGAGCAGCAGCAGGCGCTCGAGGCCGCGGCCCCCTCGGCGGACAGCCCGGAGGACCTGCTCGAGCAGATGCGTGTCCACGCCCTCGAGATCCTGCTCGCACCGGACCTGGTCGACATGGTGTCCGGGTCGTCCGACGACCTGCTCGGTCGCGTGCGTGCGCTCCGCCGGAAGATCGCCGTCGACATGGGCGTCGTCGTGCCGCCCGTCCGCACCCGGGACAGCATCGAGCTGCCCCCGTCGACCTACGCGATCCGCATCGCCGGGGTCGAGGCCGGTCGCGGGACCGCCCCGTCCCGCAGCGTGCTCGCGCTCGGCGACCAGCTCGACGGGCTCCCGGGCACCACGACGGTCGAGCCGGTGTTCGGTCTGGCCGGCAAGTGGGTCCCCGCCGAGCTCCGGCACGCGGCCGAGATGACCGGCGCGACCGTCATCGACCGGGTCTCCGTGCTCGTCACGCACCTGCAGGCCGTGATCGGCGACAACGCGGCCCGGCTGCTCACCCGCGAGGACGTCAAGGTGCTCACCGAGGGCGTCAAGCAGGTGAACCCCGCGGCGGTCGAGGAGCTCGTGCCCGGCATGCTGTCCCTGGCCGAGGTGCAGCGCGTGCTCCAGGGCCTGCTCGCCGAGCGCGTGCCGATCAACGACCTCGGCCGCATCTGCGAGGCGCTGACGCTCCGCGCGAAGGTGTCGACCGACCCCGAGGGCCTGGTCGAGGCCGCCCGCGCCGCCCTCGGCCCCGCCCTGCCCGCCCGCCACGCCGAGGCCGGCACGCTCCGCGTCATCATGATCGACCCGCTGCTCGAGCAGTCGATGCTCGAGGGTCTCCGCCCGTCCGAGCAGGGCACCCAGATCGTGCTCGACGCCCACCGCATCGAGCAGGTCCTCGGGTCCCTGCGCGACGCCGTGCGCAGCGTCGAGGAGCAGGGCCTGTCCGCCGTGCTCGTCTGCGCCCCGCAGCTCCGACCGGCCGTGCACCGCATGGTGTCCGCGCAGGCGAACGGCCTGCCCGTGCTGTCCTACCAGGAGGCCACCGCCGCGGGCTCCACCATCGAGACCGTGGGAGTGGTCCGTGCCGCCGACCCGATCGCTGCGTAGCGGCCCGACGCTCGAGGCGGTCCGCGACGCCCTCCGCACCGAGTTCGGTGCGGGAGCCCGGATCGTCTCGGCCGAACGCGTGTCCACGCCCGGCATCGGTGGGCTCTTCCGCCGCACCCACGTCGAGGCCGTCGTCGAGGTGCCGGACCCGCTCGACCCGCCGACCGCCCGGGTTGCGATCGCCGACGGCCCGGCCACCCGCATCGGGATCGCCGCGCTCCTCGCCGACGCCGAGGCTGCCGAGGCCCGCATCGCCGCAGGCGACGGCACCGCGTCGACACGGGCGGACGCGTTCGCCTCGGTGCTCGACGGCTTCGCGGCCGACGGGATCGCCGCGGCCGCCCCGCGCCCCGGCCGCCCCGGGACGGACGTGGGTCGGGTCGACCCGGCCGCGCCGCGCCTCCAGGACGGCCCGTCGCCGGCCGTGCCGGGCACGGACGAGGACCACGGTCGGCCGGGAGGCCCGCTGCCGGTCGCGGGACCGGCTCCCGTCGTCCCGCTGGTCACCGCGGTGTCCGCCCCGGCGTCCGTCCGTCCGGTGCTGCCGGTCCCGGCCGTGCGGTCGGCCGACGGCGACCTCGTGCTGCTCGTCGGGCGTGCCACCGACGTCGACGCGGCGGCGGGGGTGTTCGCCGGACGGTACGCACTGCGCCCGACCGACGCCGCCGACCGGCGGGCGGGGATCCTCGCGCGCGCCGAGGGCGTGCGGAACGGCCACGCGCTGCTGGGCGTCTCCGCGTGGGACGACGCGACGACGATCGAGGGACTCGCCGCCGACCAGGTGTGGGTCGTGGTCGACGTCGGTCGGAAGACCGAGGACGCCCGGGCCGTCGTGGCCGCGGTCGCCGGGCGGGTACCCGTCGCGGGTGTGGTGGCCATCGGTGCGGGGGAGACCGCCACGCCGGAGTCCGTCCACCAGCTGGGCCTGCCGGTGGTGTCGCTAGGCTGACGGGGTGCTGGTACTCACGCGGAAGGTCGGCGAGCGGATCCTCGTCGGTGACGACGTCGTCATCACGGTCCTCGACAGCCGCGGCGACGGCGTCCGGATCGGCATCGACGCACCGCGCGGGGTGAAGATCCAGCGCGAGGAGGTCGTGCGCGCCGTGATCGAGGCGAACGCGGAGGCCGCTGCGGCGGCCGCTGCGTCCGGTGCCGAGGGCGCCGACGACGCCGAGGCGCGACTGCGCGCTGCGCTCGGCGACCGGGGACGGGCGTCGGACCAGGGCTGAGCGCCGCGGTGGCGTCCGGGCGGGCGGTGTCCGCCGGCTCGTGCGCAACGCTCGTGCGGCTCTGTGGCTGGGCGTCTGTGCGGCGGTGCGTCTGTGCGGCGGTGCGTCTGTGCGGCCGTGTGGCTGTGCGATCAGCCCGGCAGGCCGATCGCGGTCCAGGCGGCGAGTCCGGCCCAGCACGTGCTCGTGAGCGTCCCGACGATGAACCGCTCTCGCGCCTCGGCGGAGTCGAGCTCCGAGAAGCGACCGAGGCCCTTCACCGCGACGACCGCCGCGACGATCTCGAGCCGGCCCACCAGCACCGCGCCGATCACCGCGAACCGTTCGAGGAACCCGATCGCCGCCCCGCCCCGGAGCACCTCCGGGCGTCGACGCTCGACGGCGGGTTCGTCGGCGCGCGAGACCAGGATGCCGCCGTGCCGACCCCGCTCGACGCCCTCGCGCATGGCGAAGCCGAGCACGGTCCCCGTGACGGCACTCCCGGCGAGGACGCCGACGGCGACGACCGCGGTGGTGCCGAGCACGCGGAGCGCGGTCGTCGGTGCGGCGGGTGCCAGGTCGAGGAGCTCGGCGGCGAGGACGACCGCGACGACCACGACCGCCGGCACCGCGCGGGCGAGTGGCGGGACGCGGTGCACGGCGCTGAGCGCGGCCACCGCGAGCAGCACGACCGCACCGACCAGCCAGACCGTCATGCCGGGGTGTCCGCTTCGGTGAGGAGCCGCGCGAGTGCCGCGTGCACGGCGTCGTCGGAGCGCAGGTCGGCCGCGAGCCAGCGCTTCGCCACCGCCTGCGGGGTCACGCCGAGCAGCTCGGCGGCCTCGGTGCGCGAGTGGCCGGCGCGGAGGAGGTCCGCGAGCTCCCAGCCCTCCCGCGACCGGCGGCGACGGGCCCGGACGGTCTGGGCGACGAGGGGCTCGACGTCCGCGGTACCGAGCCGGCGACCCGGGGCGACCTCGAGGGCGAGGTGCTCGGGGACGTCCTTCGCGCGGTCGACCGCGGCGCGTGCCTGCACGAAGGCGTCGCCGCGCGCGGCCCGGGTCGAGCTCGGCACCGGTTCCTCGACGTCACCGATGCCGATGCCGATGCTCCAGCCGTCCGTCCGGGCGAGGGCGAACACCACGTCGAGCAGGGTCTCCGCGTCGTCGAGCAGGAACTGGAACTCGTCGCCGGCGGTCCGCTCCGGTGGGAGCACCACGTGCCCCTCGGACGCGGTCCGGACGACGTCGATGGCCTGCTCGACCCGGTCGTCGTCCGAACGACTGCCCACCTGGTCCACCGTCACCGCGTACATCGCACCTCCGCTGTCAACCCTACAAGGTTGATTCTCCCGATATCAACCCTGCAGGGTTGATCACGGACGCGGCTTCTTCTCCTGCTCCGGCAGCCGTCCCGCAGCGGCCTCGGCGGCGAACCACGCTGCCGCCTCCTCCTGCCGCGCGCGCTCCTCGCCCAGGGCGATCGGCGCGCGGACGAGCTCGGGGTCGTAGCCGAACGACTCGACGAGCTGCGGGACCACCGGGCGGAGCCGGGCCACGAGCCGGTCGACGTACGCCGACACCGCCCGGGCACGCTGCGCCGACAGGCGTCCGTGCACCAGGTGCCAGTCGAGGTGCTGCTCGACGAGCCCGAGGGCGAAGAGGTCGCGGAGCCAGACGAGCACGCGGCGGGTGTCACCGGGCGCCACGGCCTCGATGGCATCGGTGAACGCGTCCCACTGCATGAGCTCGGCGTGCGCCTTCGCGGCCTCGATGAGCTCGTGCTGCGAGCGGTTGAGGAGCTTCGCGGCCCGCGCCCGGTCCTTGCCGGCCGAGGCGAGACGCACCCCGATCTCGGACACCATCGTGTCGACACGACCGGCCAGCAGCGCGCGCTGGGTGCGCGGGTCCTGCAGGTCCGTGACGCTCGCCGCGAGCGATCCCCGGTCGACGACCGTCTGCCCGAGTCGACGGATGCCGGACGCGTCGGCCAGCTTCGTCGCTGCCTGCGCAGCGACGAACCGGGCGGTCGAGGCGGCGTCGCGCGGCGCCTTCGCGCGGAAGTCGGTGAGCAGGCGCTTGCCCACGAGCTGCAGCAGGATCGTGTTGTCACCCTCGAAGGTGACGTAGACGTCGAGGTCCGCGCGGAGGCTCGTCAGCCGGTTCTCGGCGAGGAACCCGGCGCCGCCGCACGCCTCGCGGCACTCCTGCAGCGTGTCGAGCGCCGACCAGGTGGACATCGCCTTGAAGGCCGCCGCCTGCGTCTCGAGGTCCTCGCGGCGCTGCGGGGTGTCCTCGCGCCCGCTGAAGACGTCGTCGAAGGTCTGCAGCAGCTTCTCGTGCGCGAACGACTGGGCGAAGACCGTCGCGAGCCGGGGGATCAGTCGGCGCTGGTGACGGCCGTAGTCGAGCAGCACGCCCTCGTCGCCGCCGCCCGTCGGGAACTGCCGGCGTTCGGCGGCGTAGGTCAGCGCGATCTGCAGGCCGACCTTCTGCGCGACCACGGCGGCGCCGTCGAGCGAGACCCGGCCCTGCACGAGGGTGCCGAGCATGGTGAAGAACCGTCGGCCCGGCGACGCGATGGGGGAGGTGTACGTGCCGTCCTCGGCCACGTCGCCGTACCGGTTGAGCAGGTTCGTGCGGGGCACCCGGACGTGGTCGAACCAGAGGCGCCCGTTGTCGATGCCGTTCAGGCCGCCCTTGACGCCGTCGTCCTCGCCACCCACGCCGGGCAGGAACGCACCGTCGCCGTCGCGCAGCGGCACGTAGAACGCGTGCACACCGTGGTCGACGCCCTGCGTCACGAGCTTCGCGAACACCACGGCCGCCCGCCCGTGCAGCGCCGCGTTGCCGATGTAGTCCTTCCAGGCGCCCCGGAACGGCGTGTGCACGACGAACTCCTGCGTGTCCGGGTCGTAGGTCGCCGTCGTCGCGATGCTCTGCACGTCCGAGCCGTGCCCGGTCTCGGTCATCGCGAAGCAGCCGGGCACGTCGAAGCGGATGATCCCCGGCAGGAACTCGCGGTGGTTGCGCTCGGTGCCGAGGTGGTGCACCGCGGAGCCGAACAGGCCCCACTGCACGCCGGCCTTGATCTGCAGGGACGGGTCCGCCGTCGTGAGCTCCTCGAACGCCGCGAGGTTCCCGCCGTGGTTCTCCTGGCCGCCGAACTCGGTCGGGTACGGACGCTGGATCGCACCGGCGTCGACGAGCACCCGGAGCTGCTCGAGGACGCGGGCCCGGTGCTCCGCGATCGGCTGCCCCTCGATCTTGTGCAGCCCGGGGTCGCGGGACAGGCGCCGTGAGATGCGCCGGTCCTCGGCCCAGCGGCCGAGCAGGAGCTCCCCGAGCAGCGTGGTGTCGATGCGGACGTCGGTGTCCGTCCCGCCCGTCGGCGTGCCGGCCGCCGGGTCGCCCGTGGCGTCGGCGTTCGGGGCCTCGGTCGTCGAGGTGGGGCGTGCGGGGGCGGTGTCGACCATGGGGGAGCCTTCCTGAACTGCTCTGTCCGTGTTGCGCTCCACACGTTAGGCACCTCGGCCGAGTGTTGCTCGAACGCCGTGCGGGCGCACAACGGCAGACCGCGGGGCCGGACACGGGTGGTGGGAATCCTCCAAGGCCCGCCCGCGGAGGTTTGTACGCGCCCCGCTCCGATTCGGACGAGCGGGGTGCCCGGGGGCACAGTGGACGGATGTCTCGCACCACCCCACCCAGCGCTCCGGCGCAGCAACGCACCTTCTTCGGGCAGCCCTTCGAGCTGTCCACGCCCTTCGCGGTGGAGCTCTGGGAGCGGTTCTCGTTCTACGGCATGCAGGGCATCGTCCTGATCTACATGTACTACACCGTCACGCGCGGCGGCCTCGGCATCGACGAGGGCATCGCCAACGGGATCATGGGCGCGTACGGCGGCGCCGTCTACCTGTTCACGATCATCGGCGCCTGGGTGGCGGACCGGCTCATCGGCGCCGACCGCACCCTCTTCACCAGCGCGGTCGTCGTCATGCTCGGCCACATCGGGCTCGCGCTGATCCCGGGGGTCGCGGGCGTCGGGGTCGGCCTCGTGCTCATCGCCCTCGGCTCCGGCGGGCTCAAGGCCACCGCCACGACGATCGTCGGCGGGCTGTACAGCCGCGACGACCCTCGTCGCGACGCCGGGTTCTCGCTCTACTACCTCGGGGTGAACCTCGGGGCGTTCTTCGGTCCGCTGCTGACCGGGCTGCTGCAGTCCTCGCTCGGGTTCCACTACGGCTTCGGACTCGCCGCGGTCGGCATGGCCGCCGGGCTCGTGCAGTACGGCATCCGCCGACGGAAGCTCCCCGACTCGGTCCGGCACGTCACCAACCCGGTCGAGCGTCGCCGCCTGCCGCTCGTCGCCGTGCTCGTCGTCGTCGCGCTCGCGGTCGTCGTGGTCTCGGTGCTCACCGGACTGCTCACGGTGACGAACCTGCCGACGGTCGTCGTCGTGATCGTCATCGTGGCCACCATCGCGTACTTCGTGGTGATCCTGACCAGCGGGATCACCGCCGAGGAGCGGTCCCGGGTGTTCGCCTTCATCCCGCTCTTCATCGCGAGCGCCGTCTTCTGGTCGCTCTACCAGCAGCAGTTCACGGTCGTGACCCAGTACTCGGACCAGCGCCTCGACCGATCGCTCGGCGACTGGGTGATGCCCGTGTCGTGGGTCCAGTCGATCAACCCCGTGTTCATCATCGTGCTGTCCGGTGTCGCCGCCGCGATCTGGACGAAGCTCGGTGACCGCCAGCCCTCCACCCCGACGAAGTTCGCGCTCGGCACCGGGATCATGGGCATCGCGTTCCTGCTCTTCCTGCCGTTCTCGGGCACGGGCGAGAACGGCACGCCGCTGATCGCGCTCGTGGGCATCCTGCTCGTCTTCACGATCGCCGAGCTCCTGCTCTCCCCGGTCGGGCAGTCCGTCGCGACGAAGCTCGCGCCGCCGAAGTTCCAGACCCAGATGGTCGCGCTCTTCTTCCTCTCGGTGTCCCTCGGCACGGCGGCCACCGGGGTGCTCTCGCAGTACTACTCGCCGACGAACGAGGTCCCGTACTTCACCGTCCTCGGCCTGGTCGCCGTGGCGGTCGGGGTCGTGCTGCTCGTCTGCGCGAAGCCCGTCCTGCGCCTCATGCGCGGCATCCGCTAGCCCCGAGCCGCATCCGGTAGCCTGGACACGGCCACGACGGCCACCGCCACACCGGCCCCGCAACCCAAGGAGTCACCAATGCTCGAACTCATCGCAGGCGTCATCATAGGCATCGGCGTGCTCGGTGGCGTGGGCATGTGCATGGCCGTCGCCGCCATGCTGAAGAGCGGCAACGAGGAGTACTAGACCCCGTCCGCGGTGTCCGGCGTGACCGGCACCAACTGACGACCCAGGACGGTCGCGCGCTCGAACGGGCCGCGGCCGTCCTTCGTGTACGCGGGCTCGTCGAACGCGATGGTCCAGGTGCGCTGCGTCCCACCGAGCTGCACCCCTCCCGGAGCGACGATCACCCCGATCGGCTCGCCCTCCCACTCCTCGCCCCCGCGCTCGAGGTCGATCACCTGCACGAGGGCTCCGATGCCCAGGCCGCCGGGGTCGCCCGGGCGCGCTCCGTCGTCGGGGCGGGGGCTGCGAGCGCGACGTCCGAACATCCGCCCACCGTACCGCGCCCCGCACGGCGATCCACGGACGCCGGTCCCGCACCCCGCCCCCGCCTTCTGCCCTCCGCCATCCGCCCTCCGCTCGAGCGGGCAGGACACGCCGCCCGCAGGCCGCCGAGCGGGCGGTACCTGTCGGCCGTCGGCCCCGACCGTGGCGGATCTCGCCCGCTCGCGCCCGCTCGCACAGGCCGGCGGCGGGCCGGTGGCGGGCAGACGGCGGTGCGGCGGCGGTGCGGCGGGGTCGGCGCCGGCGGCGTCGGACGGGAGGCGCGTGGCGGCGCCGCGCCGCGCCTCCCGTCCGACGAGTGGGCAGGACACGCCGCGTGCAGGCCGCCGAGCGGGCTTGATCCGTCGTCCGCCGGATTCGACTGTGACAGATCTCGCCCGCTCGCGGATGGAGCCCTGGTCACCGCCCCGACCCGCACCCGTCGCCGGCGCCCACCGCGGTCGCACGACGTGCCGTCCGCTCCCGCTCCGGTGGCAGGACCTGCCGTCGC
The DNA here is from genome assembly GCF_044755625.1 of Curtobacterium sp. NPDC092190. Lineage (NCBI taxonomy): Bacteria > Bacillati > Actinomycetota > Actinomycetes > Micrococcales > Microbacteriaceae > Curtobacterium > Curtobacterium sp. NPDC092190. Next base: position 424,459 of record NZ_JBIVRJ010000001.1, read on the forward strand.
GTCGGGAGGTGAGCGGCAGGTCGTGCGACCAGGACCTGCCTCCGGAGCACCCGCCTGCAGCGCCGGGCGCAGCGCCGCGGCGCCTACGCCCGGGCGATCTCCGTGACGGACGAGTGGCCCGTGTCGGGGTGCTTCCGCATCGACAGCAGGCGCTCCATCGACGGCTCGAGTGCGGTGACCTTGTCGAGCGGAGCGCTCACCACGAGCTGGAACCCGAGCCGGAGCCACGCCGTCACGGCACGCCCGGCGAACTCCGAGTCCGCCTTGATGAACGCCTCGTCGAGGAACACCGGCGCGAACCGGGGCCGCGGCCGGGTCTCGTCGCCGAGCTGGTAGCGCAGCGCCGCACCGACGATGAACGCCACGAGCTCCTGCGTCTCGCCACCCGACTTGTCCCCGAGCGAGGAGTACACGCCGAGGTCGTTGCCCTCGGGGTCGTACCGCACGGCCGTGATCTCCATGTGCCGGCGGACGTCGAGCACGGCGTCGCGCTGGGTCGTCCGTCCACGTGCTGCGGCCGGGTCGGGGCGGATGACCGCCATGAACCGACGCAGGCGTCGGAAGCGGGTCTCGAGCACGTCGTCGGTCAGCTCGGTGTCGACCGACGCCGACAGCGCGCGGAGCTCCCGTCGGAAGGCGGTGACGTCCTCGCGGGTGACTCGGCGGATCTGGATCTTCAGGCGGTCCCTGTTCGCACCGAACGGCAGCTCGCGCAGGATCTCGTTGACCGGTTCGAGCCGTTCCTCGATCTCGACGACCGCGCGGTCGAAGGCACCGGCGAGCGGGACGAGGTCCTCGCCGCTCCACTGCGACAGCCGCCGACGCCACTCGCTGCGGCGCGCGTGCAACCCGGTCGCGAGGATCTGGTCGAGGATCGCGTGGTAGTCCGGGTACGACGCGACACCGGTGCCGAGGTTCGGGTCGGGCCAGGCGTCCTGGTACCGCTGGAACGTCAGCGTGAGCGCGGTCGAGGCGGCCGCGGCGCCGTCGAGCGCCTGCGCGAGCCGTTCCTCGAGCCGGCGTCGCAGTCGGCGCGCGGCGTCGTCGAACCCGTCGATGCCGTCCGGGGCGCCGATCTCCTCGAACGTCTCGGCGAGCAGCCGGGACTGCTCGTCGTCCGGCAGCGACTCCGGGGTGTCCTCGAAGCGGGCGAGGATCTCGGCCGCGGCGTCCTGGCCGTCGACGAGCACCGCGTGGCGTTCCTCGAGCCGCGAGACGGAGAGCCGTGCACCGGCTCGACGGTCGGCGGCTTCGTCCAGGGCACGACGGAGCCGGGCCACCGACTCGCGCAGGGTCCGGAGCCCGTCGTCGGCCGCGAGCAGCGCCTGCCGCTCGGCGTCGAGCCGCGCCAGGGACTCGTCGAGCCCGGCGACGTCGATGCCGTCCCAGGTGGTGTCGACGACCTGCTGGTGTGCGGCGCGCAGGGCGTCGAGGGTCGCGATGTCCTGCGCGACGTCGGTGCGTCGGGCCTCGAGCGTCGCGAGGTCCTGCGCGATCGCGGCGAGCTCCCGCTCGACGGAGGCCATCCGGGCCTCGTTCGTGAAGCCGATGACGTTCGACTGGCGTCGGTCGCCGTGCGCGCCGCGACGGCCGTCCCGGAGTTGACCGGACGGGGTCACGCGGCGTCCGCCACCGCCGAGCTCCGCGGCGGAGTCGACGCACCGCGCGTCGATCCGGTCGGACTCGATGCGTTCGCGGACCCAGGTGCTGAACGGGGAGTCCTTGATGGTCAGCTTGCCGGAGACCATCGCCGGGTCGCCGTCGAGGTCGAGGTGCGGGCCGGTGGGCACGCCCTCGAACTGCACGCGGACCGGGAGCTGGAGCGCGTCGATCGCCTCGCTGAAGGACGACAGGTGGTCCTCGTCGACGAGCAGCGTGCGCGCGACGGGTGCCAGCACGGACTCGATGGCCGTCCGCCAGTGCTCCTCGGCCGGGAGCACGTCGAGCAGCTCGGCGACGAACGGCAGCGCGTCGGGGGAGATGCCGGCGGCCCGGGCCATCGCCAACCGCGCCTCGTGCATCGGCAGCGGCATCGCGCCCTGCCGGTGCTCGAGTGAGCGGCGCTCCTGGCGCAGGGTCCGCTCGCGGTCGAGGAGCGGGTACTCCTCGCGCGTCAGGGCGTCCCGACGGTCGTCGAGCTCGGCGCGTGCCGTCGCGTACGACCCGAGGAACGCGTGCGACGCCGCCTGCGCCTCGGTGAACGTGCGCTCGGAGGTGAGCGTCAGCCCGAGCGCGGTGGTGCGCTCGTCGAAGGTCGCGCGCGCCCGGGCGACCGCGTCGCGCTCCCGGGTCCGGCGGTCGATGCGGTCCTCGAGCTGCGCGAGGGCGTTGCCGCCCTGGTCACGGAGGCGTCCCTCCGCCTCGCGGAGCTCGACCTCGACGGCGGCGTGCCGGGCCTCGGTCGCAGCGACGTCGGCCCGGGCTGCGGTGCGCTCGCGTGCGTTGCGTTCGACCTCGGCGTCGAGCAGGGCACGCTTCCGCGATGCCGTCCAGTGCGCGAGCGGCGAGACCTCGGCGCCGGTGGCGATGCCGTCCAGGGCGTCCGCCGCGGCTCTCGACCGGGCGATCTCGTCGTGCAGCTCGACGATGGGGGAGAGGATGCGGACCTTGCGCTCCTCGGTGTCCATCGCCTCGTACGCCTCGTCGAGCGCGGAGAAGTGCGCGAGGGCGCGGTCGGCCGCCTCGTACGTCCCCGGGGTCTCGAGCACGAGCGACTTGTAGAGCGCGTCGACCGTCGGCAGGTGCTGCCCGGCCTGGATCCGCGCGAGCAGGCGCATGGCCCGGTTGCCACCACCGGAGTCGCCGATCCCGAGCCGGGTCTGGAGCGTGTACGCGAGCTCCTGGTAGGTGTCCCGCACGACGAGCCCCGGCACACGTCCGGTCAGCTCGAGGTGGTGGAAGCGCGACGGCACGAAGTCCTCGAGCCGGCGGAGGTCGAACGTGTCGTCGACCGTCGCCATGGTCATCTGGATGTCGCCGACGCCCCGCGCCCGCTTCGGCACGAGGTACGCGCGCAGCACCGTGAAGCGCCGCTCGTCGTCGTTCCGGAAGGTCACGGCGACGGCGCCCCAGGTGGTCTGGTCGTCGCCGCGCAGGTTCACGTCGCGCAGGGCGCCCGTCTCCGGGTCGCGGCGGGTGTCCACCTTGCCGCGCAGGTACGTGAGCAGGTTCCGCTGGTCGGCGCTCCGCGCACGCCCGGTGGTCGCGTCGTTCGAGGCGCCGTTGAACGGCACGTCGGACGGCATCATGACGGCCAGGTAGGCGTCCATCAGGGTCGACTTGCCGGTGCCGGAGGCGCCCGAGATCAGCGTCGCGGTCCCGGACAGCTCGACCTGACGGTGGCCGTGGAAGCCGCCCCAGTTGACGACCTGCATCGACTCCGCCCGCCACTGCGCGACGGTGTCGAAGAGCGCCGGCAGGGCGCCGGTGTCGATCGCGGTGTCGGTCATGCGTCCGTCTCGCCTTCGTCGTCGGGGTCGGTCGGCTCGGCCGGGAGGCCCGTCACGGCTCCGTCCGTCGGCGCACCGCCGTCGGTGGTCGCGTCGCGGAGCCACCGGTCCAGTTCGCGGAGCTGCTCCAGGGGGAGCAGGACCTCGACGACACTGGCCACGCGGAAGCGGTCGGGGTCGGTCGTGCGGATGAGGATGCGTGCGGTCACGAGTCGCTCGACGGCCTTCGCGACGCGGGACTCGTCGCGGGTGCGGTCGGTGGTCGCAGGCAGGAAGCCGGACACGTGCCCGATGATCTCGGACCGGTCGACCACGACCTGGTCGAGGCCCGGCCGGGCGTCCGCGCGGAGGCGCATGCGCAGGTAGACGAGGACGATCGTCTCCTCACGCGTCCACGGCACGTCACGCAGCAGCGTCGGGAAGGCCCGGCGCTGGCTCTCGGACCGTGCCTGGCGCTTCCAGGCGACCTCGCGGTCGCGGTCGACGTGCAGTTCGAGGAAGAGGTCGTTCAGCCGCGACCGGAGCTGGTGCTCACCGTCGGTGATCGCGCGCCACTCGTCGGCGTGCGTCCGCGCGCTCACGTAGGTGTGGCGGAACAGCGCGACCAGGGCGCGGCGCTGCGGCTCGTCGAGCCGGCCCTCGTCGCCCTCGAAGAGGGCGAAGCTCGACTCGTCGCGTTCCTCGTCCTCGTCGTGACGCTCGTCGAGGACGGGGTCGGAGCCCTCGGGGTCCGTCTCGTCGACGGGAGCCGTCGTGGTGTCGCTCACCGTGCCTCCAGGCCGTTGTCGTCGTCGTGCTGGTCGTCCGCCCCTGCGCCGGTCAGGGACGCCGAGGGCATGTGGAAGGTGACCGTCTCGCCGTCCGGTCGCACCGTGCGGTGCGGGACCAGGTGGGTGGCGGTCTCGAAGTCGTCGTTGCCGGTGAGCAGGTGCGCGAGGCCGAAGAGCTCGACCGGGCGGCGCTGCTCGGGCGGCAGCGCGTGGAAGGCCGAGACGCTGTCCGGGGCGCTGCGGAGCGCTGCGCGGAGCTCGGCGAGCAGCGGTCCGCCGTGGCGGCGCAGCGACTCCACGTCGAGTTCCTCGAAGACGTCGTCGTCGGGCTCCTCGATCGGCGGTGGCACCGCCTCGTTGTCGGGGTCGTAGAAGCGCTCGCGCAGGGTGCCGACCTCGGCGGTCGCGGGGAGCAGTCCGAGCGGGACGCGGTCGCGGGCGGACCCCGAGTCGATCCACGCGGCAAGCCCGCGGTTCACCGAGCGGAGCACCGCGTCGAGCTCACGGTCGCGGACGACGTCGTGGGCGACGATCTGGTCGCGGAGCGTCGCGGTGAGCTGGCGTCGCTGGGCGAGCACGTCCTCGATGCCCTGGCGCAGGATGCTGACCGTGTTGCGGAACGCCCGGCGCTCGCCCGCTCCGAGGGACTCGGCGAAGGGGTGCGCGAGGATCGTCGCGATGTCGTCCCGGAGCCGGAGCAGCAGGGCGTCGTCGCGCAGCAGCTCGAACGCGCCCTCGAACGCCCGACCCTCGGGAGTCGCCTGCATGAGGTCGTCCGTCCGGGCCAGGTAGTCGTCGAGGATCTCGCCGATCGGACGGACCTCCTGCCGGAAGTCCTCGACGATCGAGCGGTGCATCGTCGCGACCGCCTCCTCGACGCGCTTGAAGTCGCTGGGCAGCTGCCGGATGAGGTCGGCCACGTTCGTGTAGCCGTCGTGCATCCGGGCGTCGTCGACCTCGGTGACCTCGCCGCGGGCGATCCGCTCGCGTTCGGCCTGCAGCTCCGCGATCTGGGCGTCGATGCGACGGACCTGCACGTCCGGGTCCGGCTCCGCGCTGGCCGCCCAGCGGTGCACGGCCTCGACGATCATCGCCAGGCGGCTCTCGCTGATGAGCGCCCGGTCGGCGCTCAGGGCGTCGACGAGGTTCAGCGCCTCGAGGGCGTGGCTCGTCAGCGAGTACTGCTCGTCGCCGTCGGGGGAGTTCGAGCGGACCAGCCACTGCGCCGCCACCCAGTCGCGACAGAGCGCGCGGCCGTTCGGGCGGGCGTCGGTCTCGTTCTCCCCGTGTTCGCTCGCGGGGACGCGGGCACCGGTGGACTGCAGACGGGCGACGTGTTCCTCGACCTGCAGGTGCATGCGGTCGGCCGGGACGTACTGCACGTCGCGGTCGAACACCGTGCGGAACACCGCGATGACGGCGGCGCTCGTCGGGCGGGACATCAGCCGGAGGGTCGGGCGGTCGAGCACCGCGCGCACGCGGGAGAACTCGAGGTCGACGTCGGTCATGGGTCCTTGCTCGCTGGTGTGTCGTGACGGTCCGGGCCGAGGAACGAGAAGAGCCCGACGCGTGTGCGCCGGGCTCTGCTCGGGTGTTCTTCAGGCCCTGAATGGGCACGTGGGCGATACCAGACTCGAACTGATGACCTCTTCGGTGTGAACGAAGCGCGCTACCAACTGCGCCAATCGCCCCCTGCACTTGCGTGCCAGTCGATAGTAGCGGACGTTCGGGCCTGCACCGAACACGGCGCGTCACCCGGGTGTGGCGCGGGTGCCCTCGGTGCCTGGTGCCTGGTGCGTCTCGCTCGTGCGTGGTGCGTGGTGCGTGGTGCGTGGTGCGTGGTGCGTGGTGCGAGTGTGTGGTGCTCGTGCTGATGCGTGCTGGCGCCGGGTGAGAACGGGCGTACCCGGTGAGAACAGGCGTACCTGGTGCTCCGCGACGACCAGGTACGCCCGTTTCCACAGAGCACCGCGGCCGTCATGGGAAAGAACGGGCACTCGAAAGCCCCGCGATCCGCATGAACGCGGGGGACACGCCCGGTGAACGAGGAGGATTTTGGCGGAAGGCGTCCGGTTCGTATAGAGTTCTTCTCGTCGCCGCGACAGCGGAGAGACAGGAGCGGCCCTCGGGTCGCCGAAATGCGGATGTGGCGCAGTGGTAGCGCATCACCTTGCCAAGGTGAGGGTCGCGAGTTCGAATCTCGTCATCCGCTCGAGTGTGGGAGTCCCCGGACGACCACGACTCACCAGAGGGTATCCCACCGTTCGGGTACTCACGGAGACGTGAACCTCGATGGTGGGGTGGCCGAGAGGCTAGGCAGCGGCCTGCAAAGCCGTCCACGCGGGTTCGAATCCCGTCCCCACCTCCAGCAACACCCTCCAAGATCCTGCACGACCCTGGTCAGCAGATCTCTGGGCGATTGGCGCAGCGGTAGCGCGCTTCCCTGACACGGAAGAGGTCACTGGTTCGATCCCAGTATCGCCCACCATCTGAGAACCCCCGCTCCGGCGGGGGTTTTCTCGTTCCTGCGGTCGGAACACGGGATCCGCGACGACGGCCGTCCATCTCCCGTGGCGATCGTCCATGTGGTGGCCGTCGCCGACCGGTAGCTGCGCGGCGACGGTGTACGACTGTCCGTCCGCGGACCGCCGGAGCGCGGCGAGTGCCTGACGGTCCTGCCTGCTCACTCCGCATCGACCTGCGTACAGTGGGCGCACGAGGGGGAGCACATGGGGGAGATCCGGCGCGACGAAGCTGCGGCCGGCACGACGAGGAGAGACGGGTCGAGGACACAGCGCACCGCCTTGCTCGGTTCGACCACGGCACTCGTCCTGCTCGTGCTCACCGGCTGCGTGAGCACGGCACCGCGCGGCTCCGAGGTGGATGCGGCGGCCGCGAAGCAGTCGATCGTCGATCTCGTCGAGCGGTCGACGTCCGCGGTCGGTGGCGACTGGACGGTCTACCGTGGCCCGGCGGTCGAACCGTGCGGACAGGACGTCGGGGATCGCGTCCGGTACGTCTACATCGTGGAACGAGCCGGCTCCACCACCGGGCGGCAGCGTGACGTCGAAGCCGTGCGTGCGGTCTGGGAGGACGCGGGCACGGACGTGGTCGACACGGACACGGGTGGTGCAGGCACGCGGGTCGGCATCCGCGGGACCAGCGGTTCGGTGACCTCCATCGGTCTCGATGCGGGGCCGGATCGGTACAGCATGTCCGGGGTCAGCGTGTGCGCGCCCGGGAACGCCTCGGAGCTGCGGGACGACGAGTTCGGGGACGAACGGTGAGTCGCGGGACGAGCTGGGTCGCCGTGCTGGTCGCGTCCGCAGCGGTCCTCACGGGGTGCAGCGCCGACCCCGGCGGATCCGGGACGGATGCGTCCCACGCGAAGCGGTCGATCGTCCGCGTGGTCGAGCAGACCACGGAGTCGATCGGCGGGGCCTGGAGCGTCTACAGCGGCCCGGCGGCGGAGCACTGCGAACGTGCCGGCGCTGCGCCCGGAGCTCGCTGGAGCTCCATCGTCGAGCGGACGGCACCGGGGGGAGTGGACCCGGCCGCTGACGTCGAACGGGTCGATCAGGCGTGGAACGAACTCGAGATCACCATCGAGCGCTTCGCGAGCGGATCGGCGGACCCCCTGCTCGGCGTCCGCGGTGCCGGAGGGCCCGTGACGTCGATCGGGTTCAACGCCTTCCCCCAGCGCTACAGCGTGACCGCGGAATCGACCTGCTTCGACGGGAGCGTCGCGGAACTCCGGGGAGCGGGGAGCTCGTGACCGATGACCGGCGGACCTACCGGATCGTCTCCCGCATCGGCTTCACCGCTGCTCCGGCGATGTTCTTCCTGCCGCTCCTCGTCCCGATGTTCTCCGGCGGCTACCGGTCGTGGCCGATCGTCTGCATGACGGCGGCGTTCGCGGTGCTCGTCTCCGCGTCCTCGTTCGCCGCCATGGCGAGCACGCCACCTGACGGGAACCCCGGGGCGCACCAGCTGTGGGCGATCCCGGTCGCCGTCGTCGCCCTGCTGCCCCGGGCGGTCCTCTCCTCCGGGCTGTACCTGACGGTGGTCGCCCTGCTGAGCCAGGCAGCTGCGACAGCGCCGGGCTGATGGAAGACGCCCGCCTGACAGGACACGCCAGCCCGACGACGGGCGCGGACGGTGCTCGTCAGACCGGCCGGTAGATCGCGATCGGGGGAGCGGACGGGTCGCCGTCGTCGTGCGCGTCGCCCGTGGCGAGCCAGGTGCGACCCTCGTGCTCGATGGTCGTCGGCAGGTTGCCGTGCACGAGGATGCGGACGGCCGGCGAGTCGCCGTCGATCAGGTCCACACCGTGTGCCTCGGTGCCACCGGGGTTGTCGTGCACGTAGCTCATGCCCCGAGTGAACCCGGTCGGCCTGGGAGTCCGGGACCGTCCGGCCGCTCGCAGGGTTCGGGTCGCCGCGATCGGCCGGACGAGGGGTGGGTGGCCCCGGCGCCCCGCCCGGACGGACTCGGGGCACCGAGGAAGCATCCGGAGCCGACGGCGGCTCGGATGGGTCGGCGTCCGAGGCTTGCGGTTTCCCGCAATCCCGCACCCGACGGCGATCGACGGTGCGTGCGACGCGCCCGGCTGCGCCGTGGATCACGGTCGCGGGAACGGTTCGGGGTAGAGTGTGCGTGTACGCGGATGTGGCGCAGTGGTAGCGCATCACCTTGCCAAGGTGAGGGTCGCGAGTTCGAATCTCGTCATCCGCTCGGAACACGAAGGCCCTGGTCACCGACCAGGGCCTTCGTCGTCTCAGGCCCGGTCTCCTCGGAGAACCGGGACGACCAGGACTGTCACGCGCCGCCGAAGCGCTCTGCTCGGACGTCGGACAGGTCGTGGCCGAGCTCGCCGAGCCACCGCAGCACCTGCTCGACGAACGGGGTCGACCCGCAGACGTAGACGAGCGCTCCGGACCCGGGCGGCAGGACGGCCCGATCGAGTCGCTCCCGTGTGAGACGCCCCACGGGTTCGTCGGACCCCTCCGGAGCGCGTCGGCTGTACACGTGCGTGACCTCGAGCGGCGCGGCCGCGCGCAGGGCGTCCGCGAGCTCCTCGCGGAAGAACACGTCCTCCGGCGTGCGGGTGGCGTACAGCAGCCGGAACGGCGTCCGGTCGGCGGCCTCGGCGTGCGCGGTGACCATCGGGAGCAGCGGGACGATGCCCGACCCGCCGGCGATCAGCTGCACGGGCCTCGTCGACGCACCGGGCCGCCACACGAACCACCCGCCGAGGGGCCCGTGCACGTCGAGGGCGTCGCCGACCTCGATCGCGTCGACCAGGAACGGGGAGACCTCGCCGCCCTCGACCCGGTCGACCGCGAGCGTCACCCGGGTGCCCGCACCGGACGAGGCGATCGAGTAGGAGCGCGACGCCTGGTAGCCGTCCTCGGCGGTGAGGCGCAGGTCGAGGTGCTGCCCCGGGTCGTTGCCCGGCCAGGTCGGGACGTCGAGGACGATGCGGCGCGCGACCGGGGTCTCCGGTGCGACGGAGGCGACCGTGGCGGCGTGCCAGGCCGGCCGTCTGCGGGCGGGGGCCGACGCGCTCGGGGCGGTCCGCGCCTCCAGGCCGTCGACGGGGGAGGGACCGCTCACCAGTACCGCTCCTCCTTCCAGGGGTCGCCGTGCATGTTGTAGCCGGCGTTCTCCCAGAAGCCCGGCTCGTCCTCGGCCTGCATGACGATGCCGCGCACCCACTTCGCGCTCTTCCAGAAGTACAGGTGGGGCACGAGCAGGCGGGCCGGGCCACCGTGCTCGGGGGTGAGGGGCGCGCCGTCGGCCTCGAAGGCGATCCACGACCGTCCACCGAGCAGCTCGGCGCGTGGCACGTTCGTCGTGTAGCCCCCGAAGCTGTGCACCGTGCAGAAGTCGAGCGAGGTCTCGACGTCCGCGAACAGGCGGTCGAGGGAGACGCCACGCCAGGGCATGTCGAGCTTCGTCCAGTGGGTGACGCAGTGGATGTCGACGGTGACGTCCTCGACGCCGAGGGCGTGCACCTCGTCCCAGGTCCAGGTGCGGAGCCCCGTCTCGGTGCGGATGGAGAAGCTCCAGTCGGCCGGCTCGATGTCGGGGGTGGCCCCGGCGGAGAGCACCGGCCAGTCGCGCACGAGGGTCTGTCCGGGCGGGATGCGCGGGTCGTCGCGGTCGTCGCGGCGGCCGCCGAAGCCCCGGGTGAACGTCGCCATGGAAGCTCCTCGTCTCGGTGCGGCGGCTCCCCGCCGTCCCGCTCGGTCCGGCGCTCCCGCGGACCCGCCGTGTAACGGATCGGTAAACACTGGAGCGCGTCGTCACCAGCGTACCGATGCCCTCGGATCGGTGCGCCCACGGGCATCGAGGGGGCGCCGAGCGGCCGTCGGGCCGAGCAGCGGGGCTCGCGCTCCGAGCTGACTCCCTCTATCGTTCACCGGAACGATTACCAGGAGGGGTCACCCCGAATGCAACCCATCGTCCACGACGACCGCGACGTCCGCGGTCCCAGCCGGCGCACACTGCTGACCGGTGCCGCCGGGCTGGCCGGGCTCGGCCTGCTCACGCTCACCGGGTGCAGCTCCGGCGCGGCAGCCGGCACCGCGGCGCTGCCCGAGGCCGCCGTGACCGGCGCGACCCGAGCGGGGGGACGGCTCCGGGTGGCACGCCCCGCTGCCTCCGCCGCGGAGACACTCGACTCGGCCAGCTCGCTGTCCGCCTACGAGTACCTCGGTGCCCTGTACAACCGGCTGGTCAGGCTCGACGAGCAGGGGACGACCGTACCCGACCTCGCCGAGGAGTGGTCCGCGAACGCCGACGGCACCGAGTGGACGTTCCGTCTCCGGCGTGGCGTGCGCTTCCACGACGGCGCACGGTTCACCGCGGACGACGCGATCGCGAGCATCCGGCACATCCTCGACGAGGCGACCGCGTCGCCGCAGGCCGGGGTCCTCGGTGAGGTCATGGACGCCTCGTCGATGACCGCGGTCGACCCGCACACGCTCCGCTTCGCGCTCACGAAGCCGAACGCCGAGTTCCCGTCGCTGCTCACCGCTTACCAGTGCTACATCGTGCCGGCGGGCGCCGTCGCGGACATCGGCCGGACGGGCATCGGCACCGGTCCCTTCCGCCTCTCCTCCTTCACGCCCGCCGGTGCCGGGAGCGTCGAGGCGTTCGAGGACCACTTCGCGGGCCGCCCGACGCTCGACGGCATCGACTTCTTCTCCGTCCAGGACACCACCGCGCGCGTCAACGCCCTGCTCGCGGGCCAGGTCGACCTCATCTCGCAGACGAACCTCGACTTCGCCACCGCCCGGGTCGTCGCGGCCTCGGACCGAGCGACGATCGCCCGCTCCACGAACGCGCAGTGGTACACGATCCCGATGCTCGCGACGAGCGACGAGTTCGCCGACCCGAGGGTCCGACAGGCGATGAAGCTCGCGTACGACCCGCGGACGATCGTCGACACGGCCCTGCAGGGCACGGGGGCGCCCGGCTGGGACAACCCGGTGCCGCCGCAGCTCGCCGCCTTCGTCGACGAGCACCGCGAACACGACCCGGACAAGGCGCGCGCACTGCTCCGGGCCGCCGGTGCCGAGGGGCTCCGCACGTCCATCTACACGTCGTCCTACGAGTCGGTCTTCACCCCGATGGCGGTGGCCTACCGCGACGCGGTCGCCGACGCGGGCATCCGGCTGACGATCCGGAACGCGAGCGCCGACTCCTACTACACCCAGATCTGGATGCAGAAGCCGCTCATGGTGAGCTACTGGTTCACCGGGCGACCGATCGACCAGCTGCTCAACCAGATCTTCCGCACCGGATCCTCCTACAACGAGAGCGCCTGGTCGAACCCGACCTTCGACACGCTCCTCGACGACGCCCGCGCCGAGATGGACGACGCGAAGCGCCGGACGCTCTACCAGGACGCCCAGCGGCTCGTCGTCGAGGACGGCGCCGACATGACCCCGATGTTCGGGGACCGCCTGGTCGGGCTGTCCCGCGACGTCGTCAACTACTCGGAGTACGGCTTCGAGTTCGACTGGCTCCGGATCGGACTGCGCCGATGAACGTCCTCGTCCCCGCCCTCCGTCGACTCGGCATCGCCGTGCTCACGGTGGTCCTCGCATCACTGTTCGTGTTCCTCGCGGTGCAGGCGCTGCCCGGCGACGTCGCGCAGCAGCTGCTCGGGCAGAACGCGACGCCCGAGGCGGTCCAGCAGCTCCGGGCGACCCTCGGACTCGACGAGAACGTCTGGCTCCGGTACCTGCAGTGGCTCGCCGGCGCCGCACACGGCGACTTCGGCACGTCGCTCGTCAGCGGCGAGCCGGTGGCGCCGACGCTCCTCACGGCGTTCCGGAACAGCATGCTCATCGCCCTCCCGGCGATGCTGGTCGGCGTGACGCTGTCGCTCGCGCTCGGCGTGCTCGCGGGTGTCCGCCGCGGTCGTGCGACCGACCGGATCGTCTCGACCGTCAGCCTCCTCGTGATGAGCGTCCCCGAGTTCATGGTCGCGACCGTCCTGGTGCTGCTGTTCGCGATCGGCCTGCCGGTGTTCCCGGCCGTCGTGCTCCGCGGGAGCGACGCCACCGTCGCGGAACTCCTGCCGACCGTCTGGCTGCCGATCGTCGTGCTGACGCTCGCGATGGCGGCGTACATCCTCCGCACCGCGCGCTCGTCGACCATCGACGTGATGGCGTCCGAGTTCGTGACCACCGCCGAGCTCAAGGGCCTGACGATGCGCAGGGTGGTGTGGAAGCACGCACTGCCGAGCGCGCTGCTGCCGACGCTCAACGTCATCGCGCTCAACGTCGCCTGGCTGCTCGGCGGGGTGGTGGTCGTGGAGAACGTCTTCAACTACCCGGGCATGGGCAAGCTCATGCTCGAGTCGGTCTCGAACCGCGACCTGCCGACCATCGAGGCGATCGCGCTGCTGAGCGCCCTCGTCTACGTCGTCTGCAACCTCGCGGCCGACCTCGTCGCCCTCGCACTCGACCCGAAGCTCCGCACGCGGCAGCGCCGCACCCGGACCCGCCCGGTCCGCAGCACACGGAAGGCCCACGCATGACCGCCGTCGCCCCACGCTCCCGCAGCGTCCTCGGCGCGGCCGTCGCGCCGTTCCGCAGCTCGACGGCACTCGGCGTCGGCCTCGCGTTCATCGCCGTGCACCTCGTGCTGGCGGTGCTCGCGCCCGTCATCGCCGGACACGACCCCGTCGCGACGGACGCCGCGGACGTGCTCGCCGGCCCGAGCTGGGCCCACTGGCTCGGCACGGACCAGTACGGACGCGACCTGCTGTCGCGCACGCTCAACGGCGGCCGGTACGCGCTGCTCGTGACCTTCCTCGCCACCACCATCGCCGTCGCCGTCGGTAGCGTCCTCGGCTGCGTCACGGCGTACGCGGACAACTGGTTCGACGAGGTCGTCATGCGCGTGGTCGACGCGCTGCTCAGCGTGCCCTCGATCCTCGCGCTCCTCGTCGTCGTGACCGTCTTCGACGCCGGACTCTGGGTCATCGTGCTCGCGGTGACCGTCGTCTACGCACCCGCCGTCACCCGCGTCGTCCGTGGTGCCGCGCGGACGGTGATCACGCAGGACTACGTCACCGCGGCCCGCGCCCGCGGCGAGCGCGCCGTGTCGATCGTGTTCCGTGAGATCCTGCCGAACGTGCTCGACGTCGTCCTCGTCGAGTTCGCCATGCGGGCGTCCTGGATCGTCCTGCTCGTCGCGTCGCTGTCCTTCCTCGGCTTCGGGGCGAACCCACCGACGCCCGACTGGGGGCTCATGGTGCAGGAGAACCGGACGGCGCTGACCGTGGTGCCGCTCGGCACCCTCGCGCCGATCGTGGCGCTGGCGACGCTCGTCGTCGGCCTCAACCTCGCCGCCGACGGGCTGGCCAAGTCGCTCGGCGTCGACCGCGCACAGCAGGGAGCGGGCGCATGACCGACCAGCAGACCGTCCACCGCCCGCAGGCGGGGGAGCCCGAGCAGCGGCCGCTCGTGCGCGTCGAGGACCTCGCCGTGTCCTACGCCGCCGGGCGTCGCACGGTGCCCGTCGTACGCGGCGTGTCCTTCAGCGTCGCCGCTGGTCGCACGCTCGGCCTCGTCGGTGAGTCGGGCAGCGGCAAGTCCACCGTGGCCCGCACCCTGCTCGCACACCTGCGCGCCGGGTCGCGCATCACCGACGGCCGCGTCCTCGTCGACGGTCAGGACGTCTTCGCCCTCTCGGCCGCGGGGCGTCGGGCGCTGCGGGGCGGGACGGCCTCGGTGGTGGCGCAGAACGCCGGGCAGGCGCTCACCCCGTCGATGCGCGTCGGGGAACAGGTCCGCGAGGCCCTGCGCGCACACGGCGAGCCCGACGGGCCCGACCGCGTCGTGGAGCTCCTGCGGCTCGTCCGGCTCCCCGACCCCGACACCATCGTCCGGCGCTTCCCGCACCAGCTCTCCGGTGGGCAGCAGCAGCGCGTCGCCATCGCCATGGCGGTCGCCGCGCGCCCGCGCGTCCTGGTGCTCGACGAACCGACGACCGCGCTGGACGTGGTCACGCAGGCGGCCGTCCTCGACCTCGTCGCCGATCTGGGCCGCGAGCTCGGCATGGCCGTGCTGCTCGTGAGCCACGACCTCGGGGTGGTGTCCGCGATGGCGGACGAGATCGCCGTCATGCGCGCCGGTGAGGTCGTCGAGCACGCCGCGACGGCGGCGCTCTTCGCCGCGCCGCAGCACGAGTACACCCGCGCGTTGCTCGCCGCGGTACCGGACGGCCGACGGCCGGAGCAGCGACGGCCGGAGCAGCGCCGGACGGGAGGCGCGGACCGCCCCCGGCGCGACGCGCGCGTCCCCGGGACGGTCGCCGACACCGCGACCGGCAGCGCGCCTCCCGGGTCGCCGGTCGAGCCGGCGGTCGAGCGCCCCGTCGTCGACGCCCAGGACCTGGTGGTCCGGTACCGACGCGGCCTGCCGGCCGCCGTCGACGGTGTCTCGTTCGCCATCGCGCCGCGCGAGACCCTCGCGGTCGTGGGGGAGTCGGGCAGCGGGAAGTCCACGCTCGCGACGACC
Source organism: Curtobacterium sp. NPDC092190 (assembly GCF_044755625.1). Taxonomy (NCBI): domain Bacteria; kingdom Bacillati; phylum Actinomycetota; class Actinomycetes; order Micrococcales; family Microbacteriaceae; genus Curtobacterium; species Curtobacterium sp. NPDC092190. Next base: position 439,720 of record NZ_JBIVRJ010000001.1, read on the forward strand.
CTCGCCGGCCTCGTGCCCGCCGAGTCGGGCTCGTTCACCTACGACGACGGCACGGTGCGCGGTGACCTCCGCGAACAGGTCGCGGCGCGGTCGCAGGAGCTCCGACGTGCCGTGCAGCTCGTGTTCCAGAACGCCGACACCTCGCTCAACCCCCGTCGCACCGTCGGTGCCGCCGTCGGTCGGCCGCTCCGGCTGTTCACCGGGAGCTCCTCGCGGGCGCGCGTCGGCGAACTCCTCACGCAGGTCGGACTCGGCCCGGAGTACGCCGACCGGCTGCCGGCGCAGCTGTCCGGCGGACAACGGCAGCGCGTGGGCATCGCCCGCGCTCTGGCAGCCGAGCCCCGGCTCGTGATCGCCGACGAGATCACCACGGCGCTGGACGTGCAGGTCCAGGCCGGCATCCTCGCGCTGCTCGACGACCTCCGCCGCGAGCGCGGGCTGAGCTGCCTGTTCATCAGCCACGACCTCGCCGTCGTGCGGGGCGTCGCCGACCGGGTGGCGGTGATGACCGGCGGGCGCATCGTCGAGGTCGGTCCGACCGAGCGCGTCTTCACCGGGACGAACCACCCGTACACGCGCACCCTGCTGCGGGCGACGCTCGAACCGGGGCAGACCGAGCTCCCCGACGTCGGCGACGGCGTGCAGCGCTGGCGGGACGCCCCGGGCTGGACGGACCACGGCGACGGACACCGCACGAGGAACTGGGAGGACGCATGAGCACCCCGCACCTGACCGCGATCGGTCCCGACCTGCGGCTGCCCGAGGGCGTCACGGTCCGGGACGAGTGGATCCCGATGCCCGACGGCGTCCGGCTGCACGCGCGCACCTGGGCTCCCGCCGACCCCGACGGACCGCTGCCGGTGCTCCTGGAGTACCTGCCGTACCGGCTCGACGACTGGACCGCCCCCCGCGACTCCGAACGGCACCCCTGGTACGCGCAGCACGGGTACGCGTCGGTCCGGGTCGACATCCGCGGCACGGGGTCGTCGGACGGCTTCTTCGACGACGAGTACAGCGAGCAGGAGCTCCGTGACGGCGAGGCGGTCATCGCGTGGCTCGCCGCGCAGCCGTGGTCCTCGGGTGCGGTCGGGATGTTCGGCATCTCGTGGGGTGGCTTCAACGCGCTGCAGCTCGCCGCACGGGCCCCGGCGGCCCTGCGGGCGATCGTCACGGTGTGCTCGACCGACGACCGGTACGACAACGACGTGCACTACGTCGGCGGTGCGGTCCTCGGCATCGACATGACGGCCTGGGGCGCCACCATGTTCGCCTTCAACTCGCGACCGCCGCGTCCCGAGGTCGTCGGGCCGGACTGGGTCGACCGGTGGCGGGCACGGCTGGACCGGAACCGGCCGATGACCCCCGTGTGGCTGTCGCACCAGGAGCGCGACGACTACTGGCGGCACGGCAGCGCGGGTGAGGACCACTCGGCGATCCGGGCAGCGGTGCTCGCGGTCGGCGGGTGGGCGGACCCCTACCGGGACGCCGTGCTCCGCCTGGTGGAGCACGTCGACGCACCGGTGAAGGGCATCGTCGGTCCGTGGTCGCACCAGTACCCGGACCGCGGTCTCGCGCCGGGGCCGTCCATCGGGTTCCTGCAGGAGACGCTCCGGTGGTGGGACCGGTGGTTGCAGGACGTCGACACCGGGGTCGAGGACGACCCGGCCCTCCGCGCCTGGATCAACGAGGGCGAGGCCCCCGCCACCCACTACGCCGAGCGCCGGGGCCGGTGGGTCGCCGCCGAGGCCTGGCCGTCGACCGCCTCCGCCGACCGCACGGTCCCCCTCGACCTGCTGCGCGGTGGTGGGGACGGCCCGGTGGTCGTGCGGTCGCCGCAGCACACCGGGGTCGACGCCGGTCGGTTCTTCCCGTTCGGCAACGCCACCGACCTGCCGCCGGACCAGCGCGCCGAGGACGGCCGCTCGGTGTGCTTCGACCTGCCCGTCGACGAGGCGTTCGACGTCCTCGGCAACGTCACGGTGCGCCTCACCGTGACGAGCGACCTCCCGCGGGCGACGCTCACGGTCCGGCTGTGCGACGTCGCGCCGGACGGGTCCTCCACACTCGTGACCCGCGGCGTGTGCAACGCCGCGAAGCGGGCCGGAGCCGACCGTGCCGACCCGCTCGAGCCCGGCGTGCCGACCGAGCTGGACGTCCGGCTCGTCTCGACCGGACACCGCTTCGCCGCGGGCCACCGGGTGCGGCTCGCGGTGTCCTCGTCGTACTGGCCATGGGTCTGGCCGCACGGTGCCGCGGCGACCGTGACGCTCGACCCGGCGACGTCGTCGGTCACCCTGCCCACGTGGACGAGGGCGACGGACGACGGTGTGCGGTTCGAGGAGCCGGTCCGGTCGACCCCCCTCGCGATCGAGCGGACCTCGCCCGTCGACCCGCTACCGCAGCGGACCGTCACGCACGACGTGGAGACCGGCGAGTGGACCCTCGACGTCGACCCGGGGTACGGCGGCGGCCGCGTCTACCCGGACGGGCTCGTCTTCACCGAGGACGCGCGCGAGACGTACCGGATCCGACAGGACGACCCGACGAGCGCTCGTGCCACCTCGCGCTGGGCGATCGGGCTCGACCAGCCGGATTGGGCGGCACGGGTCGAGACGACGTCGGACGTGACCGCGACGGCCGACGCCTTCCACCTGGTGAACACCGTGCGCGCCTGGGCCCGCGACGGCGCGACCGGAGCGCCCGAGGTGCTCGTCGCCGAGCACACCTTCACCGACGAGGTCCCGAGGACGTCGGCGTGACCGGGGCCTCCCGCGTCCGGCAGCGTCCGGAGGTGCGCCGGGCGATGATCGTCGACGCGGCGCGCGCGGTCATCGTGCAGCGCGGCGTCGGCGCGACGGGCCTCCGCGACATCGCGGCGGCGGCGGACGTGTCGGTCGGCACGGTGACCTACCACTTCGGCAGCGTCGCGGAGATCCTCAACGAGGTCGTCGTGCTCGAGACGGAGCGCTTCTACGGTGCGATCGTCGCCGCGGTGGACGCCGAGCCGGACCCCGTGGTCGGACTCCGCATGCTCGTCGGACCACTGTTCGGCGACACCGAGCAGGTCCGGCAGCACTGGCGCATCTGGTCGGACTACTGGACCGCCGTCGCCCGACGGCCGGAGGTCGCAGCGGAGTACGCCGAACGGATCCGCGTGTGGGAGGCGTGCCTCGTCCGTGTGGTCGAGCGCGGGCTCGCCGACGGCGTGTTCCACACCGACGACGGCCCGGAGGTCGTGGCGCTGCGACTCGCGGCCTACAGCGACGGTGTCGCGACGCAGATCGCGCAGGGCGTCCCGACCCTCACCAACGCGGTCGCGCTCGCGTGGATGTGGCGGTTCCTGTCCCAGGAGCTGGGGATCGACGCGGCAACGATCGCGGGCGCGGGGCAGGGGACCCCCGACGAGGGCTGACGTGCCCCGGTCCTGCTCCGCCGGAGCGGGGCAGCGCCGGAGCACGTCAGCGCCGGTGCGCGCTCGTCTCGTGGTCGTCGAACAGGACGTCGGGAGCGTCGACCCGGCGGTCGGTCACGGTGGTCGGGCTCTCGAGGTGCACGGCGCCGGACGGCAGGATGCCCGCGCCGCCGAAGCGCTCCATCACCCGCCACTGCGCGACGACGTCCTCGCCGGAGTGCTGCGGGGGCAGGGCGTCCCAGAACCGGAAGCCCCCCACCTGTTCGAGGGCGTCACGGTCGTAGACGACGCACGCGCCGACCCAGGCGACCCGGTAGGGCACCCACCCTCCGGTCTCGACGTCGAGCTCCGCTGCGACGTGTGCCAGGTTCGCGGCGTTGTGCAGCGACAGCCGGTCGAAGCCGGGCGTCCCGCGGCGAACGACCTCGGGCACGACCGGGCCGTCCCACGGTTCGAACACGGCGGTCTCGTGCGGTCGACGGTCCTCCAGGTACGACAGGCCCTGGACGGCGCTGCCGACGAAGCCGCACCCCAGGTCGCGGAGCGCGTCGAGCATCCGGCGGACGGTGCCCGGTTCGAGCCAGACGTCGTCGTCGAGGTAGAGCACCGCGGGAGCGGTCGCGTGGTCGAGGAGGTGCTGGCGGTGTTCCGCCAGACCACGCCGTTCCGGGTGGGCGAGGAGCGTGACGGGACGGCCCTGTGCCTCCAGGACGCGGAGCATCGCGGCCACCGCCGGTTCGGAGGCGGCGTCCTGGCCCGCTGACTGGTCGCTGAGGACCAGGCGCAGGTCGACGTCGGTCTGTGCCGCGAGCCCGGCGAGCGTCGTCGCGAGCTCGGCCGGCCGCCCGACGGTCGGCACCAGGACGTCGACCTCGGCCGGACCGCGGTCGTCCGTCCGGGGGCGTGCCCAGGCACCGGACCAGCGGGCGGCGGTCACGGTGCCGGGTCGGGCTCGACGGCGGGTGCCGTGGAGTCCGCGGTGTCGGTCGCCGGAGCCGTGCCGGCGGCTGCGGCCGCGGCGGCGGTGGCCTCGCGGATGCGCCGCACGACCGCGGTCGTCGAGTGCTCCGGCACGTAGTCGACCATCACGACCTCACCGCCGTACGCCCGGACGACCCCCGTCTCCTCGAGCATCTCGGGGGAGTAGTCGCCGCCCTTGACGTAGACCTCGGGGCGCAGGCGCTCGATGAGCGGGATCGGGGTGTCCGTCGCGAAGACGGTCACGAGGTCGACGCAGGCGAGGGCTGCGAGCACGCCCGCCCGGTCCTCGGCGGTGTTGATCGGACGCTCCGGACCCTTCAGCCGGCGGACCGAGTCGTCGTCGTTGAGGGCGACCACGAGCAGGTCGCCGAGCTCGCGGGCCTGCCGGAGGTAGGTGGTGTGCCCGCGGTGCACGACGTCGAAGCAGCCGTTCGTGAAGACCACGCGACGGCCGGCGGCACGGGCGGCGTCGACGGCCAGGGCGAGGTCGTCGTGGTCGACCACGGTCGCGGCGGGGGCCGTCACGGAGTCGATCAGGGCCGCGGCGGTGCAGACCGAGGTGCCCGCCTCGCGGACCACGACGTCGGCGGCGGCCTGCGCCACCGCGATCGCGTCACGGAGCGGAGCACGCACGGCCAGGGCGACCGTGGCGGCGGCACAGAACGTGTCGCCCGCGCCGGATGCCTGCTGCTCCGACGCCGGCGTCGCGCGGGTTCGGAAGGCCTGGTCCGCGCCGGGCTCGAGCAGGACGGTGCCGTCGCGGTCGAGGGTGACGACCGCCGCACGGGCGCCGCTGCGGGCGAGGACCTCCTGCCGGGCGTCTACGACGACCGGCACCCGGGCCGAGCCGGCTCCGAGGTCGCGACCGAGCAGGCCGGCGGTCTCGCCGGCGTTCGGGGTGACCAGGTCGGGGTGCAGGTCGGCCCACCGCGTCAGGTCGTGGGCATCGACGACGACGGTACCGGGGCGGTCGCGGTCGAGGACGGGCACGACGTCCTCGGGTTGCACACCGAGGCCGTAGTCGCACACCACGGCGGCGTCGGCGCCCCGGACGGCGCGGGCGACGGCCTCGCCGAGGCGGGTACCGGCGTGCGCGTCCGGCGTCGCCGCGATCTCGTCGACGCGGACGACCACGCGGTCGCCGCCGACCACCCGCGACTTCGTGGTGGTGCGGGCACCGGCGACCTCGACCAGGTGGGTCGTGTCGACGCCGGCGGTCTCGAGCCGGTCGCGGAGGACGCGTCCGGACTCGTCGTCACCGATGAGTCCGACCATGCGGACACGGGCGCCGAGGGCGCGGGCGTTCACCGCCGTGTTCGCGGCGCCGCCCGGGACGGCGACCGTCTCGGTCACACGGACCACGGGCGCCGGGGCCTCGCGGGAGACGCGCTCGGCCTCCCCGACGGTCCAGCGGTCGAGGATGCAGTCGCCGATGACGACGACGAGCGGTTCGCGGTCGTCGACCGAGGCGACCAGGTCGCGGACGAGACGGACGTCGGCGGTCATCGGGTTCCTCCGGTGGTGCGTGCGGGGGCGGACTCGAGGTGCACGACGGTGGTGGTCGTCATCTCGTCGAGCAGGTGCGGGCCGTAGCCGAAGCCGGCGCCCGAGGCCCCGCGCGGCTGGGCGCTGCCGCCCGGTGCGCCGCCGAACACCGCGTTCACCTTGACGGTGCCGACGGGGAGCTCGGCTGCGGCGCGGAGGGCGTGACCGGTGTCGCCGGTGAGCACCGTCGCGGCGAGGCCGTACCGGTCGGCCGCGGCGAGGCGCAGGCCCTCGTCGAACGACTCGACGACGCGGACCGGTGCGAGGGGACCGAAGGTCTCCTCGGTCATCACGACCATGTCGTCGGTGCAGTCGGTCAGGACGGTGGCCGGGTAGAACGTGCCGACACCGCCGGGCGTCGTCCCGCCAGTGCGCACGGTGGCGCCGCGCTGCACGGCGTCGTCGACGTGCGCCTGCACCGTGCCGCGGAGCCGGTCGTCGACGAGCGGACCGAACTCGGCGGCGGGCGATGCCGTCCGTCGCTCCGCCTCGGCGACGAGCGCCGCGGTGAACTCCTCGGCGACATCGCGGTGCACGTAGACGCGCTCGACGCTCGTGCAGATCTGACCCGTGTTCGCGAAGGCGCCGAGCGCGACCTGTGCGGCGGCCCACGCGGGGTCCACGTCGGCGTCCACGACGACCGCGTCGTTGCCGCCGTTCTCGCGGATGACGTGCGCGCGCGTGCTCGCGGCGACCTCGGAGAGGCGGTCGCCGGTGGCGGTGGAGCCGACGTGGGCGTACACGTCGATGCCGTCCTGCTCGAGCAGCGCCTCGCCGGTCGAGGCGTCACCGTCGACGCCCACCAGGACGCCCTCCGGCAGGACCTCGGCCAGCAGCGTGTTCAGCCGGGCGATCGTGCCGGGGCACCGCTCGCTGCCCTTGTGCACCACGGTGTTCCCGGTGACGAGCGCGGCACCGAGGATCCCGAGCGCCACGGCCACCGGGTCGTTCCACGGCGTCAGGGCGAGCACCACGCCGCGGGGGTGGGGGACCGACCAGTCGGCCGCACCGAACTGCCCGCGGAGCGCCTCGCCGCGGTGGACCGGGCCGAGCTCGGCGTACTGCACGAGCGTCCCGATGCCGGCCTGCACGCCGCCCATCGCGTCGCCGGGCACCTTCCCGGTCTCGCGGGTGTTCAGGTCGGCGAGCTCCTGGGCGTGGTCACGGAGGTGCGCTGCTGCTGCGTGCAGCAGGGCTCCGCGCTCCGCCGGTGCGGTGCGCGCCCACGCGGGTGCGGCCGCCCGTGCGCGCGCGACAGCGTTCGCGACGTCCTCGCTCGTGGAGCGCGGGGTCGTCGTGGCGATCGACCCGTCGACGGGGTCGGTGACGACCATGTGGTCGGTGTCGGTCGCGGTCGCTGACGGGGTGGCGAGGGTCATGGTGTCCTTCCGGAGACGGGCGTACGGTTCCACGCTGCTCCCGGGGACCTGTGCGGGGTGCCGGTTTCGGGTGCTCGGTCCGGAGAGCGCACCGGTCGGGTCCGGGACGGCGTCGGCCCGGCAGCGCTCTCGGCTCGGTTCCGGTAGACGGGTGTGGTGCAACTGATCGGCAACGGTGGAGAACGCTTCGACGACGTCCGGGAGATCGCGGTGCTCCGCGGCGGTGGCCTGGGGGACCTGCTCTTCGCGGTCCCCGCGATCGAGGCGCTGCACGCCGCGTACCCCGACGCCCGCATCACGCTGCTCGGGAGCCCGCTGGCCTCGGCGGTCCTGCGCGGACGGACCGACGCGGTGCACGCGTTCGAGGAACTCCCGGTGTCGCCCGGGGTGCGGGACGCCGGGGAGGGTGCGCCGGCGCTGCACGACTTCGAGTCGCGGCTCCGCGGCCGGTTCGACCTCGCCGTCCAGCTGCACGGCGGCGGTCGGAACTCGAACCCGTTCCTGCTGCGCCTCGCCGCACCGCACACCGTCGGCACCGCGACCGAGGACGCCGAGGTCCTGGAGCGGTGGGTCCGCTACGTCTACTACCAGCACGAGGTGCTCCGCGGGCTCGAAGTCGTCTCGCTCGCCGGTGCCGCCCCGGTCACCCTGGACCCGCGCGTGCACGTGAGCGCCGAGGAGCGCCGTGCCGTGCGCGACCGCCTCGGCGTCGCCGGCCACCTGGTGGCCGTGCACCCCGGCGCGACGGACCCGCGGCGCCGGTGGAGCCCCGAGCGGTTCGCAGCCGTGGTGTCCGCGCGGCTCGACGCCGGCGACGACGTCGTGCTCGTCGGCGACGCGACGGACGTGCCGGCGGCGCAGGCCATCCGCGGTGCCGTGCCGGTGGCCCTGCACGACCGTCTCCACGACCTGACCGACGCCCTGCCGCTCGCGGAGCTCCCCGCGGTGCTCGCGGCCGCTGACGTCATGGTCGGCGACGACTCCGGCCCGCGGCACCTCGCCGTCGCGGTCGGCACCCCCACGGTCGGCGTGTTCTGGTTCGGCAACGTGGTGAACGCGGGCCCGATCGACCGCGGACGGCACCGGGTGCACATGTCCTTCGTCACGCGCTGCCCGGTGTGCGGCATCGACGTGACCCAGGTCGGGTGGACCGCTGAGCGCTGCGAGCACGACCCGTCGTACGTCGACGAGGTCCAGCCCGAGGCCGTGCTCACCGACGTCGAGGACCTCCTCGCGACCGTGCGACCCCGGGAGCGAACGGCCGCACCGGTCGTCTGAGCCGGCGCAGGAGTGCACCCGGACGCCGGCTCCGACCCCGTCGGGAACCGAGCGATCGGGCGGGACGTGCCACGCGCACTGCGCCGAGCGGGCGCGATCCGTCGCCGGGCGGCGCCGAGCGTGACGGATCGGGCCCGCTCGGAGAACCGAGCGGGCAGACCCAGCGGGCAGACCCAGCGGGCAGACCGAGCGGACAGCCGGGCAGCTGGACCGAACGACGGGAGGCGCGGTACCGACCGGCACCGCGCCTCCCGTTGCGTCGTCAGCGGGGCCTACGGCCAGCTGGGCTCCGTCGCGGGCATGATCGACAGCTCGCGGATCTCGCAGCCGGCCGGCTGCGACAGCGCGAACAGGATCGAGTTCGCCACGTACTCCGGCTCGATGAGCTGCGCGTCCGGGCCCGGCTTGTACTGCTCGGTCCGGCCCTCGAAGAACGCGGTGCGCATGCCGGCGGGGATGATGTTCGTCACACCGATGCGCCCGGCGGTCTCGGCGGCCAGCGCCTGCGAGAAGCCGCGCACGCCGAACTTCGACGCCGAGTAGGCCGTGCCGTCGCCGACGCCCTTGAGCGCGAGCGACGACGAGATCGTCACGACTCGGCCGTGCGTCGCCTCGAGGGCGGGCAGCGCGGCGCGCACCACGGCGGCGGTGCCGAGCAGGTTGACCCCGACGATGCGCTCCCAGTCGCCCGAGGAGATCCCGCCGATCGGCGCGGGCTTGTCGATGCCAGCGGCGGTCACGACGGCGTCGAGTCCGCCGTGGCGCTCCGCGGCCTCGCGGACGGCGCGCTCGGTCGCCTCGGTGTCCGTGACGTCCACGGCGACGGCGTCGGTGCCCTCCGGGACGCCGTCGACGCGCAGGTCGAGGACGATGGGGGTGCCGCCGGCCTCGACGACCGCGGCGACGACGGCCGCGCCGAGACCGGAGGCGCCGCCGGTGACGAGGACGCGACCGATGGGGGTGGTGGGGACGGGCATGGACTTCCTTCCGGGAGTGGCGTGGTGCCGGTCCGTCGGCGGTGCCGACGGGACGTGTGTGGTGACCGGTGACGGACGGGAGGCCCGTGGCGGCGGTGCGCCGTGCCTCCCGTCCGACGTGTGGTCGGGGTGGGTCCTCAGCCGACCGCGGCGAGTGCCGCGGCGAGCCGCGTGGTGGACCGACCGGGGTGGAACGGGACGGTGACGACCCGACCGCCCCACTCGGCGAGCGTGGCTGCCTCGGGGAGCTCGCTCGCGGCGTAGTCGCCGCCCTTCGCCCAGACGTCCGGGCGGAAGCGGCGGAGGGCCTCGTCCGGGGTGTGCTCGTCGAAGACGACCACGGCGTCGACGCAGTCGAGCGCGAGCAGCAGCTCGACCCGGTCGTCCTGCGTCATGATCGGGCGCTCCGGCCCCTTGAGGGCGCGCACCGAGTCGTCCGAGTTGAGGCAGACCACCAGGCAGTCGCCGAGCGCCCGCGCTGCGGAGAGCGTGCGGGCGTGCCCGGCGTGGAGCAGGTCGAAGCAGCCGCCGGTGGCGACGACGGTCCCACCGGCGCTGCGGACGTCGTGCACGACGCGCAGCGCGTCGCGGTCCACGCCGGGGACGGGCACCGGAGCCGGGCCGTCGTCGGCGAACAGCGCGGTCACGCCGCCGGCTGCGAGGTACTCCGAGGCAGCGAGCACGCCCGCGGCGACGGCCTCCGCGACGTCGGCACCCTCGGCGAGGGCGATGGCGACGCCCGCGGCGAGGCGGTCACCGGCGCCGCACGGGTCGCCGGCGGTGACGGACGGGGCCGGGACGAACCGGCTGTCCAGCGCGGCCGGCCGGGTGCCGTCCCCGCTGCGACGCGAGGCGACGAGTGCGCCGCGGTCGCCCATCGTGACGGCGACGGCGTCGACGTCCCAGGTCCGGACGAGCTCGGCCGCGGCGTCCGTGGCGAAGGGCACGCCCTCGCCGGACAGGTCGGTGAAGCGCCGGGCCTCGCTGGTGTTCGGGGTCACGACCGCGGTGCCCGCGACGGGGGAGGCACCCTTCGGGTGCGGGTCCCAGACCACGGGCGTCGTGCGGGCCACGGCGGCGAGGGCGGTACGGAGCCCGTCGGCGGCCGCGACGCCACGGCCGTAGTCGGCGACGACGATCGCGTCGGCGCCCTCGAGCGCCGCGGTCATCTCGGCGGTCGTGCCGGGGACGGGCGGGGTGGCGCACCCCTCGTCGATGCGGACGAGCGCGTGGTCGACCACGCGGACGCGGGTCTTCACCGGGGTCGGCGCACCGGACGGACCGGCGACGACGTGCACGTCGGGCAGCAGGGCGCGGATCTCGTCGGCACGATCGTCGTCGCTCAGCACGGTGACGAGCGTCACGTCGTGGCCGTCGCGTACGAGCATCGAGGCGACCAGGCCGGCGCCACCGGCACGACGGTCGTCGGTCCGGACGTCGACGACCGGGACGGGGGCGTCCGGGCTGAGCCGTTCGCTCGTGCCCGAGACGTCGACGTCGAGCAGGGTGTCGCCGACGACGACGATGCGACGCCGGGTGCCGTCGCCGGAGCCCGGCGTCGCGCTGGCGGTGCGCTCCGTGCCGCTCACCGGCGGCCGCCGCGGCGGAGGGCCGGCTCCATCGCACGGCAGAGGGCGTGCACGAGGACGAGCTGCGCCTCCTGCACGTTGGCCGAGGGGCCCTCGATGCGGATCGCGTCGTCGACCGCGTCGGCGAGCGGGTTCGGCCCGGGGCCGGTCATCGCGATCGAGCGTGCACCGACGGCCCGAGCGGCCTCGGCCGCGCGGAGCAGGTTCGGGCTCTTGCCGCTCGTGCTGAGCAGCACGACGACGTCACCGGCGCGCGCGTGCGCCGTCACCTGGCGGGCGAAGACCTGGTCGTAGCCGTAGTCGTTCCCGATCGCGGTGACGGCGGAGCTCTCGGCGTGCAGGGAGATCGCCGAGTACGCCGGACGGTCCCCGTCGAAGCGGCCGGTCAGCTCGGAGGTGAGGTGCTGGGCCTCCGCCGCCGAGCCGCCGTTGCCCGCGGCGAGCAGCCGACGGCCCGCGACGAGCCGCGCGGCGATGTCGTCCGCCCACGCCGCGATGTGGTCCTTGTGGTCGACGAGCGAGGCGATCACGGGCACCGAGGCGGCGATGTGGTCGACGACGGTCCGGACGCTGGCGCTCTCGGTCTCCGGCTCACGCGTGCCGGTCTGCTGCTCGATGGTCATCGTGCGGTCCTCTCCGTCGGGTGCGGCAGCACCGCGGGCGTCGGGCGGGCGGTCCGTCCGGCGCGTCCGGGACGGGCGCCCGGGATGGTCGTGGCGGGGGTGATCCCGACGGGGTCGTTCGACACGGGTGCCGTGTCGGTCCCGGTGGCCGCGACGGCGGGCGTGGCGAGGCCGTTCGCGGCGCCGGCGACGAGGCGCTCGTACACGCGCTCGCTCTCGGCGGCGACCTTGTGCCAGGTGTACCGGGACTCGGCGCGCTCGCGACCCGCGCGTCCGTACGCGTCGCGCCGCTCGCGGTCGTCGAGCAGCGCGCCCACGGCGGCGGCCACGGCCTCCTCGTCGCGGGGCGGGACGTGCAGGCCGGTGGCGTCCTCCACGACGGTGTCGATGAGTCCGCCGACGCTCGACGCGACGACGGCACGACCGCACGCCATGGCCTCGAGCGGCACGATGCCGAAGGGCTCGTACCAGGGGGCGCACACCACGACGTCGGCGCTGCGGTAGACGGCGGGCATGTCGTGCTGCCCGAGCTGGCCGCGGAAGGTCACGTGCTCGCGCACCCCGAGCGAACGGGCCAGGGCGTCGAGGCGCTGGTACTCCGGGTCGTCGGCGAGGTCGGCTCCGGCCGTGCCGGCTCCGCCGACCACCACGAGCTCGGCCTCGCGGCCCTCGTCGAGCAGCTTCGCGAGCGCGGCGATGGTCGTGCCGACACCCTTCCGGCGCACCAGGCGCGACGCGGTGAGCACCCGGAAGGGGCGCCCACGCTCCTCGACGGGGCCGTCGGGCCGGAAGAGCTCGGTGTCCACACCGCACGGCACCACGGAGATGGCGTGCAGCGGCACGCCGAGGGTCTTGAGCTCGAAGGCCTCGTCGGAGCACGTCGCGACGACCTGGTCGACGCTCCGGCCCACGGCGGGCTCGATCCACTCGCGCTCCGCGGGGCTCGTGTCCGCGGTGCCCTGGTGGCGACGCTTCACGACGCCCAGCGCGTGGAAGGTCTGCACGACCGGGATCCGGACGCCACCGGTGCGGGCGTGGACCTGCTTGACGGCCTCGAGCGCGGCGTACCCGGACATCCAGAAGTGCCCGTGCACCACGTCGGGGCGGTCGACGAACCACTCCGCCGCGAGCACCGAGGCGAACGTGTCCATGAACGGGAACAGGTCGTCCTTCGGGACGTGGCGGGCGGGCCCGGCGTCGACCTGCACGACCTCGACGCCCGGGCGCAGCAGCACGCGGACGGGCTGGTCGGCGTCGTCGCGCCGCGTGTACACGGTCACCTGGTGGCCGCGGTCCGCGAGGGCCGCGGACAGCTCGGCGACGTGCACGTTCTGTCCACCGGCGTCGACTCCGCCGAGCACCGCGAGCGGGCTCGCGTGCTCGGACACCATCGCGATCTTCATCGGAGGCTCCCTTCCAGCGCGGCGTCCGCCGCGCGTCCGCGTCGCGCACCACGCGCGACGGCGTCGTCGAGGAGGTCGTCCCAGTCCGCCAGGTACCGGCCGAGCGCGTGCCGCTCGAGCGCGGCCTCTCGGGCGACGGCACCGCGGCGACGGGCCTCCTCGGGGTCCTCCAGGAGCGTCCTGGAGGCACGGACCAGCTCGTCGACGTCGGTCGCGATCGCGCCGGCCTCGGCGGGCACGGTCCGTGGTGCGTCGGTCGTCGCGAGCACGAGGACCGGCATCGCCATGTGCATCGACTCGATCAGCGACAGGCCGAGCGACGTCCAGCGGTTCGGGTGCACGTACGCGCGTCGTTGCGCGAGTGCGGCGTGCATGGGGTCTGCGGGGACGTCGCCGAGGGCGACGACGCGGTCGCCGAACCCGAGTTCGGGGAGCCGGTCGGTGCCCATGCCCCAGAGGTCGACGGGTGCGACCTCGGCGAAGCGGGGGAGCAGGTCCGTGCCGACCACGCGGCCCCGGCGGACCGGTTCGTTGATGACGACACCGAAGCGCTCGAGCGCGCCGGTGTAGAGCGGGCCCGGGTCGACGACGCCGTGCTCGACCACCGTCGTGCGGGTCGTGCCGCAGTCCCACATGAGGGCGTTCCAGTGCGTGACGTGCGCGATCACCAGGTCGTCGCGGTCGCGCATCGGGTGCAGGCTGCTCGGGACGTCGACGCGCGGGGCGTTGTGCTCGACGAAGACCACGGGGACCTCGCGGCCGCGGAGCAGGCGACGGGCCTCCTCGAGCTCCTCGGTGCGCTGCAGGACGACCACGTCGACCTCGGCGTCGGCGACGTCGGCCGGGTCGATCTCGATCGCGTTCGCCGGCCAGTCGCGGCCGCCCCGCCCGAGCCCCCAGCCGTCGCGGGCCGGTGTGGTGGGGATGAGGTACTCGTGGGGGCCGCGGACGAAGGCGTCCATCCAGCCGCCGTGCACGTGCCACACGAGGATCCGCATGCAGGGCCTTTCGACGGTTCGGTGCCCCTCCGGACAGCTGCCCCGCCGGCGCTCGCGCGCGCTGCGCGGGTGCCGGGAAGAGGAGCAGGAGGAGCAGTGGCGCACGCTACGGGAGCACTGCTGGTCCTCCTCGCAGCTTCTCCTGCTTCATCCGCTGAGCGCACTGCCGTCCGCGACGGCGCCGGACCCGGTGCCGCGCGCCAGCAGGCGTCCGTGTGCGTCGAGGACGTCCTGCACGCGCACTCCGGACAGGCACGGGTGGCCCGGGACCGAGCACTCCCGCGCACGGCTCAGGCGGCAGGCGGCGGTCTGGTCGCCGAGCAGTTCCACCTCAGGTGCGTACGGGGCCCACTTCACCGCCGGCACCACCGGCGAGAACAGGCTGACGATGCGCGCCCCCACCGCGGCGGCGAGGTGTGCCGGGCCGGTGTTGCCGACGACGACGACCTCGGCGCCGGCGAGGACCGCGGCGAGCTCGGCGGGCGACGTCCGACCGCCGAGGTCGACCGCGGTGTCGCCCGCGACGGCGGCCGTGAGCGCCCGCTCGCCGGGGCTGCCCGTGACGACCACGGGGACCCCGCGCTCGGCGTAGGCCGCGACGAGGGCACGGTGGTGCTCCTCCGGCCAGGAGCGCGCCGGGACGCTCGCGCCGGGGTGGACGACCACGTAGCGGTCCAGGGCGGCCACCTCGGGTGGTGCGACGGCGTCGATCCGCACCACGAGCCTCCCGTCGTCATCCGCCGGCAGGGCGAACCCGGCGGCCTCGGCGATGCGGAGGGCGCGCTCCGGCTCCGGGAGGTCCTCCGGCAGGTCCTCGCCCGGGCGGAGCCGCACGTCGAGCAGCGACCCGGGGTGGTCGACCGACGCACCGGAGACCCGGGGCACCCCGGCCAGGCGGAGCAGCAGGGCGACCGGCAGGGGCGACTGGTGGAACGAGGTGAGCACGACGGCCTCGTCGGGCTGTTCCTCGGTGACGAGCGCACGGAACTCGCCGAGCAGCGCGTCGTCGATCGGCCGCGCGGTCTCGGTCACCCAGGGCGCTGCCCAGACCCGCACCCGGTCGACCCCGGGCAGCAGGTCTGCGGCCGGGGAGCCCTGGGGGCCGCAGAGCATCGTGACGTGCGCGGCCCCCGCGGCGACGGCGCGCACGGCGGGGCCGGCCACCAGGACGTCGCCGAACGAGTCGAGCCGGACGACCAGGACGCGCGGACCGGTCCGCTCGTCGGCCGTGGTCGACTCCGCACCCTCGGGACCGCGCTGCTCGGCGCGGCTCACGCCCGGGCCGCCGGGACCCGGGCCAGCACGAGGGAGACGGCGTCGTCGAGGGAGCCGGCGACGGTCTCCGCCGCCTCGACCTCCTCGGCGCGCGTCCGCGGCGTCGGCACCAGCACGCCCTGCGCACCCGCCGCCGCCGCCGCACCGACGTCGGCGCCGATGTCCCCGACCACCACGATCTCGGACGGGTCGAGCCCGAGCCGTCGCGCGGCGTCGAGCACCATCCCCGGACGCGGCTTGCGGCACGCACACCCGTCGCCGGCGTCGTGCGGGCAGACGCACCAGACGTCGAACGGGCCGACCAGCTCGTCCACGCGGGCGTTCGTCGCGTCGACCTGCTCGCGGGTCGCCAGGCCCTTCGCGATCGCCGACTGGTTCGTCACGACCCCGACGCGCAGACCGGCGGTCCGGGCGCGCTCGACCGCGCGGTGGGCGCCGGGCACGGGGACGACCTTGTGGGGGTCGGCGTTGTACGGGACGTCGATGACGAGGGTGTCGTCACGGTCGAAGAGCAGACCGCGGACGGCGCGGTCCTTCGCGAGAGCCATGCTCCTTGGTACCGTCCGCCGGCCGGGAACCGGCCCAGGCGCGGCCGGATACCGTCGGACCGTGACCGCCGTCCCCGCCCTGCCCCCGTCCGACGGACGCCCCGACCTGCTCGTCCTGCGCGCCATCAAGCTCGGGGACGCGCTCGTCGCCGTCCCCGCACTGCACGCGCTCCGCCGGGCGTTCCCCGGCCACCGGATCACCCTGGCGACGACCGCGTGGCTCGCCCCGGTCGTCGAGCTGCTGCCCGTCGACGTGCACCTCGCGCAGCACGGGCTCGACCACCCGATCGCCGCCCCCGCCGGAGCGGTCGACGTCGCGGTCAACCTGCACGGTGCCGGGCCGGAGTCGTCCGACCTCGTCGCCGCACTCGGTGCCCGGCGCGTGATCGGCCACGCCGACCCGACCCACGGGTACGAGGGCCCGGAGTGGCCGGACGACGTCCACGAGCGGGAGCGCTGGGCGGACCTGCTCACCTGGCACGGCATCCCCGCCGACCCCGACGAGGTCGCCATCGCCCGCCCGGCCGCCCCGTCCGCCGCGCCGGGTGCCGCGGTCGTGCACATCGGCGCCTTCCACGGTGCGCGGCACTGGCCGACCGACCGCTTCGCAGCCGTGGTGCGAGGGCTCCGCGAGCGCGGCCTCGACGTGGTCCTGACGGGAGGCGCGGACGACGTCGAGCGCGCCACCGCCGTCGCGCAGTCGGCCGGCTTGCCGCCGGAGGCGGTCCTCGCGGGCGCGCTGGAGCTGCAGGCCTTCGCCGGCGTCATCGCATCGGCATCGCTCGTCGTGACCGTCGACACGGGGGCGGCCCACCTCGCCTCCGCCTACGGGGTCCCGTCCGTCGTGGTGTTCGGGCCGGCGCCGCCCGAGGCCTGGGGACCGCCCGCCTCCGGTCCGCACGTCGTGCTCACCGACGCGTCCGTGCGCCGCGGGGACGTGTTCGCGGAGGACCCGGACCCGGCGCTCCTGGCCGTCGGCGTGGACGACGTGCTCGCCGCCGTCGACTCGCTCCCGGTCGCCCCCGTCACTTCGCCGTGAACCCGCCGAGGGGTCGTCGGTAGCGTCGAGGCGTACCTGTCCTGCTCGAAGGGAGCGCCCCGTGTTCGAAGCCGCCAACATCCGTGACTGGATCGGCCTGCCCGTCGTCGACGAGACCGAGGACAAGATCGGCACGCTCGAGAGCATCTACTACGACACCGCGACGTCCGATCCCGCCTTCGGCGCCGTCACCACCGGGCTGCCCGGGTTCCAGAAGCTGCTCTTCGTCCCGCTCGTCGGTGCGACGGTGGCGCCGAAGCACCTGCTCGTGACGTTCCCGAAGAAGCTCGTCAAGGACGCCCCGACCATCCCGACCGACGGTGAGCTCGAGGCCTCGACCGAACCCGTGCTGTACGAGCACTACGGCCTGCAGTACCAGACCGGCAGCAACGGGGAACGGCGCCTGGGTCGTCGCTGACACCGGCACCCGGGACGGGCAGGTAGCCTTGCCCGTCCCGTCGTCGCGTCCACCCGGAGGACCCCCTGCAGCGCACCACCCGCTCGAAGCGGTCGACCGCCGTCGCCCTCGTGCTCGCGGTCCTCGCCGCGGTCGTCGTCGCGCCGTCGGGCCCGGTCGCGGTCGCACCGACCGACGGCGCCGTCGCGGCGCCGATGTGGCCGGTCCCGGAGCCGTACCCGGTGACGGACGACCCGGCCGAGACGCTCGCCGACCTGCCGCCGGGCAGCGAGTACGTCGCACTCGGCGACTCCTACTCGGCCGGCTACGGCCTGGGCGACCCGACCCGGCTGCCGACGAGCGCCTGCGCGCAGTCGGCGCGCGACTACCCCCACCGGCTCGCGGCGCGCTTCGGACTCGACCTGACCGACGTGACGTGCGCGGGGGCGACCAGTCGTGACGTCGTGTCGGGGTACCAGTTCCGCGGGGTGCCGCCCCAGGTCCGGGCACTGTCCGAGGACACCCGGCTGGTCACGCTGACGATCGGCGGCAACGACGCCGACCTGTTCGGCACCGCCGCATCCTGCCTGGCGCTGTCCTCCCGCGGCCCGGTGTTCTCCGGTCGGGACGCCCCGTCGTGCCGCAGCACCCTCGTGCACGACGGGGTGGACGACCTCGACGTGCGCATCCGGTCCCGGGTCGCGCTCGGGATCGCGGACACGCTCGCCGCGGTCCGCCGGGCCGCGCCGAACGCGGTCGTGGTCTTCCTCGGCTACCCGGCGATCTTCCCGGACGCGGCCCACACGCCGGCGCGGGGGTGCTTCCGCTCGGCGCTCGACCTCGGCTCGCTCGTGGGGTCCTTCCCGCGGGACACCTACCCGTTCACCGACGGCGACGTCCGGTACCTGCACGGGGTCCAGGAGTCGCTCGACGAGGTCTCGGCGTCCGCTGCCGAGGCGGCCGGCGTCCCGTTCGTCGACGTGTTCGCCCGGTCGCAGGCGCACTCGGCCTGCGCGACCGACGACCCGTACGTCGCGGGCGTCTCGCTCTCCGGGGCGGGCGACCTGAGCCGCATCGACATGGTGCCCGGGGCCCTGCACCCGAACGGGCGCGGGGTGGCGTGGTTGACCGGGCAGGTGGCCTCGGAGCTCCGCCGGCTCGCGGACTGAGCCGTGCACGGCCGCTCGTCGTAGGGTCGATCGGTGGTCACCAGCGCCGGACTCCTGCTGCACCGTCGGTCGCCCGTGGACGGCACCCCGGAGGTCTTCGTCGCGCACATGGGCGGACCGTTCTGGCGTCGACGCCCGCGCGCGTGGTCGATCCCGAAGGGGCTCGTCGAGGACGGTGAGGACGCACTCGACACCGCGCGCCGCGAGTTCGCCGAGGAGATCGGGGTCCCCGCACCGACGGGACCCGTGCTCGACCTCGGCGAGGTCCGCCAGGCCTCCGGGAAGCGCGTCCGGGTCTTCGCGGCACGGGCCGACGACTTCGAGGTCGACGAGGTGCGGAGCAACACGGTGCAGGTCGAGCTCCCGCGCGGTTCCGGTCGGTTCGTCGCGGTCCCCGAGGTCGACGACGCCCGCTGGTTCGGCATCGAGGAGGCGCGCGGGGTGCTCGTGTCCGGCCAGGTCGTCGCGCTCGACCGGCTGCTCGCGGCCCTGGAGGGCCGGTGATCCGCGACCCGCACCGGGGCTGTCCCTCGTCCGCGCTGCCCGGATAGCCTGAGCAAGCGTCGGGTATTCGTCGGCGCCGACACAGGGGAGCACACATGCGCAGATGGCGCACCGTCATCGCCGGCGGCATCGCCGTCGCACTCGGGGCAGGACTGGCGGTGAGCGGCGTCACGAGCGCGACGGCCGCGACCACGGGGAACTGGGCCACCGTCACGGTGGACGGCACGAGTCGTGCGTACACCGGCTCGATCGCGCTCCCGGGGTTCCCGGACACCACCTTCACGTCCACCTCCCGGCAGGCCACGGTCGTCTCCGGCGCATCGACGTGGCAGGGGGCGTCGACGCCGCCCGGCACGGTCTACGGCACCAGTCGCGGTGCGACGTACCTCAACCAGCGGCCGGCGGCGGACGACGCGCGGAGCCCTGCCGTCACGACCTGGACGTTCGACGGTGGGACGCCAGGGGCCGGCGGTTGGTCCTTCGTCCTGGGCGACGTCGACGCCGACCAGGCGACGATCTCGGCGACCCTCGCGGACGGCACCCCAGCCACCGTGGACCAGCTCGGCTACGCGGGTTCGTACAACTCGTGCTCGACCGTCTCGCCCGGCGGGTGGAGCTGCCCGCGCGATCCCGGAGGCGTGGCGGCGGGTCAGGACCTGCCGTCCTGGGACCCGGCCACGGGGGTGCTGCGGGGCAACGACGCCGCGAACGACACCGCCGGCGCGAGCGCATGGTTCACACCGACGGCGTCGCTCGCGACGCTGACCATCGCCTACCAGCAACGCAGTGGCCTCCCCGTCTACCAGACCTGGTTCGCGAACCGGACCTCGTCCCTGTCCGGCACTGCGGCACTCGACGGCGAACCACTGGTGGACACGCTCGTCACCGTGACCGCTCCGAACGGCACCGAGTACACGACGACCACCGGTGCCGACGGTGCGTACGCGTTCCCCGCGCTCACCCAGGCCGACGGGTACCGGGTGTCGATCGCGACCCCGGACAACGCGGCGGTCGACCGCGCTCCCGCGGTGGTCGACCTCCGGACCGACGTCACGGACGCCGACTTCGTCCTCAGCACGGTCCCGGGGACCGTCGACCTCGACGGCTCGGTGATCGACGCCGACGGCCGCCCCGTCGCCGACGCCGAGGTGACCGTCACGGACACCTCGGGGCTGCCCCTCGCCACCGTCGTCACGGACGCGGACGGGCGCTGGCGTGCCGTCGGCCTGCCGGCCGGCACTGCGGTCGTCGCGACGGTGAGCGGTGCCCCGCCGGTGTCGGGCTCGACCGGTGCCGACGGTGCCCCGGTGGCTGCGCTCGACCCGATCGTCCTGCCGATCAGCGTGGGCACGATCACGGGCCGCGTGACGCTCGACGGCGGCGCCCCCGCCGCACCCGCGCTCGTGGAGGTCCTGCAGGGCGGTGGCGTGGTGGCCACCGTCGAGACGGACGCCGACGGCACGTACGGTCTGGCGCTCCGGCCCGGCACCTACACCGTCCGTACCGAGGCCGCGGTCGCCGGTGCTCCGGAGCCGACCGAGCTGACGGTCGAGGTCACCGCCGACGGCACGGTCCGAGCGGACTTCCCGTTCACGACGCCGGTGGCGGTCACGGTCGGGCAGGCCGGTTCCGTCCGCTACGAGGACGGCACGCCCGTCGTGGACACGACCGTCACCGCACGGCCGGTCGAGGCCGGTTCGGGTGCCGTGGTCACGGTCGAGACGACCGCGGACGGCGGGTACTCGCTCGCCGGGTTGACGCCGTCGACGGAGTACGCCGTGAGCGTCGAGGGGGCCCCCGTCCGGACGGTCACGACGCCCGCCACGGGGACCGCCGCCGACGCCGTCGACTTCGTCCTGCCCCTGCCGACGGTCGACCAGCCGGGCACGGTCAGCGACGCGGACGGCGCCCCCGCCGCGGCCGTCCCGGTCGTGGCGACGCTGACCGGTGACGACGACGGCGAGCCGGTCAGCACGACCACCGGCGACGACGGCACCTTCGTGCTCGAGGGGCTCCGCCCGCTGACCGAGTACACGATCACGGCCGGGACCGGCTCCGAGCAGTCGGACCCGGTGGTGGTCACGACCGCCGCGGTCGGCGGCACGCCGGAGCCCGTGCGCCTCGTCCTCGCCGAGGTCGCCGTCACGCCGGAGCCCACCCCGACGGTGACGCCGCAGCCGACCGACGGCCCGACCCCGAGCGCGGCACCCGTCGCGGGCGGTACCGGCACGGGCGACGGTGGTGGCCCGACCGGTGGCGGACTGGCCTTCACCGGAGCCGACGTCACCCCCGCGGTCGCCGTCGCAGCGCTGCTGCTCCTGACCGGCGGCGGGTTGCTGTCGGTCCGCGCGGCACGTCGTCGACGGTCGGTCCCGCAGGACTGACCGCACACCCGGCCGTCGGGCTCGGGGCTCCGGGCTCCGGGCTCGGGGCTCCGGGCTCCGGGCTCCGGGCTCCGGGAGACGGGAGCGGGGCGGGTCGACATCGGTCGGCCCGCCCCGCTCCCGTGTCCCGGGCTCAGCGCCGCCGCTGCGTCCGCACGGATCCCGTCGCGGTCGACACCGTGCCGGTGGCGACGCCGATCGACCCGGTGATGGTGGCGATCGCACGGCTGACGACCGGCACCGAGCTGGTGACGACCGCGAGCGAGGACGTGATCGCCTCGACCGACGTCGTGGACAGGTGCTCCTGCGCGTGCGTGTGCACCGGGAAGCCGCGGCGCGCCGCGAGCACGACGCCGAGCGAGCCGATCAGCACGACGGCGCCGGCGAACGGCAGGTACTGCAGGCCGACCGCACCGAGCGCCTGCCCGCCGACGGCTGCCCCGCCCGCGATGCCGATGTTCGACGCGCCGTTGACGAGGGCGCCGGCGATGTCGGGGGAGACGCCGCCGGTGCGGATCGCCGCGGCCATGAAGAGGGTGCCGGTCGTGCCGTTCGCCGCCATCCAGACCCCGGCGACCACCATGGTGCCGAACAGCGAGCTGTGCACGAACGGCAGCACGGCGAAGGCGGCGGCCATCACGGCGACGGCGGCGATCAACGTCTGCCGCGGTGCCCGGTCGACGAAGGTGCCGGCGAGCCAGAGGCCGACGATGCCGGTCCCGCCGAGCACCAGGAGCGCACCGCTCACCATGCCGGCGTCGAGCCCGGCGTCGATCGCGTACGGGCCGATGTAGGTGTAGACGACGTAGTGCCCGGCGAAGAGCAGCAGGTCGGCGACGACGACGGAGAGCAGTCCGGTGCGGGCCCACGCGCGGGGTGAACCGATGTGCGGGGACGCGGTCCCGCTGACCGCCGGCAGGAACGCGACCGCGACCAGCGCGAGGAGGGCTGCGGCGAGCGCGACGGAGCCGACGGCGGGGCGCCACCCGATCGTCTGCGCGACCCAGGTGGCCAGCGGCACGCCGAGGACGAAGCCGAGCGAGCTGCCGGAGTAGACGAAGGCGATCGCGCGTCCGGCCAGCCGCGGGGGCACGATCCGCGTCGCGTAGGCCGACGCGACCGAGAAGAAGAGCGCGTGTGCGACGCCGCCGACGACGCGACCCGCGCAGACGACGGCGAAGCTCGGCGCGACCGCGACCAGCACGTTCGAGACGGCGTAGCCGACCAGGGTCGACACCAGGACCGCCTTGCGGGGCAGCCGCGCGGTGAGCGACGTCAGCGGGAGGGCGAGGATCGCCACGGCTGCCGCGTACACGGTGACGACGAAGCCCATCGTCGACTCGCTGACGCCGAGGTCGCGGCTCATCGTGCCGAGCAGCCCGACCGGCATGAGCTCCGTGGTGATCGCGAAGAAGGTGGCGAGCCCGAGCACGGCGATGCCGACGATCGACCGGTTGGTGACGGTGATCGGCCGCGTGCTCGTCGACACGGCCGAGGTGGTGGTGTTGGTGGACACGCTGCTGACCTCCTCCGGGGAACGCCGGAGCGCGCGTCGGACCGGCCGTCGTGACGGCGGTGCGCGGTGCGCGCTCGCGGTGGGTGTGGTCCGGGTCGAACGACCCGGTCGGGTTGTGACGACTCCACGGCGAGTGCGCACATCCAGTGTTGCACGGAGCATCCGGATCGCGCGAGGGGGTCGCCGAAGAATCTTGTAGCGCTCCAACGAGATGCTCGGACGAGCATTCCCGATCAGTTCTCGTTCGTCACCGTGCCCTGCACACCGCCGCCGCGCAGGGTGACGGTGAGCGTGCCGCTCATCGACTGGGCGGAGAGCGAGACGTTCCCGTGCAGGGCGTCCTCACGCGGGTAGCAGGCGGTGGTCGACTCGAGCCGGTTCGCGGTCGCCACCAGGCAGATGGTCTCGCGGTCGGTCCCGACCCCGGCCCACACGTTCCACGGGGTCTCGAAGGCGCTGCCGTCCAGGGCCCGGTTCGTGAACACGAGCCGGGTCGTGCGGAGGCTCACGGGCGCCTCGACCGGGCCCGGCAGCTGGTCCGCGGAGGTCTGCGGGATGTCCAGCAGCTCCTCGAGGGTGATCGCGCCGGGTGTCGGTGTCGTGCTGGGCGCGGCGGCCAGCTGCCCGTCGGTCGTGCCCACCAGCGTGCCCGCCGCGAACGCCAGTCCGACGACCGCCGCCGCGCCGAGCGCGATCCAGGCGCGCGGCCGCGCGGTCCAGAGCAGTCCGCTCACCCGTGTCCGCCACGCGGGCCTCCCGGCCTGGAGGTCCGCCCCGCCCCCGGCGCGGACGGCACCCGGTCCCATGGCCGGTTCCTGCTCGCCCTCCGGCCCGACCGGGTCGGCGGGCGCCGACGCACCGGCTGAGCCGGGCCCGGTCCGGATCGGCCCCGCCGCCGGTGTCGGTCGGTCAGCGGTCGACGCAGCGACGGACGACCGTCCGGCCGCGCTCGTCGTGCGGGCCGCCGGACGTGCGTCGTCGGTCGTCGTCCCGGCCGGCGGCGTCGCACCCGCGACGGTGCTGCCGTCCCGCAGCCCGCGGAGCTCGAGCCGGGCGCGCGCAGCGTCCTCGGCCGCGACCCCGGCTCCCCACGCGAGGGCCTCGAGTCGTGCCCGTTCCGCCGTGACGTCCTCGTCGGCCATGCGCACTCCCGGTCCGGACGCACCGGACACCCACATGCTCCCACCCGGACGACGGCACGTCCGCCCCCCCCGAGCGGGAGGTGTCCAGTCCCCGAGGCGTAGACGGGTGGCATGAGCACCGACGCAGGAACCGCGCACGACGCCTCCGGCCACGACCAGACCCGGCACGACGCCGATCCCGAGACGCTCGAGCCCCTGAGCCACGACACCCAGTCCGGCGAGGCCGACTACGTGGCGACGAGCCCCGGCGGGAGCGGGACCGAGCGGCACGTGCCCACCCCCGACGAGGAGCAGGGCCGTGGCACCGAGTACGACCCCGTCGACCAGGGGCCCCAGCAGGAGGGCCAGGGCGGCTGAGACCGGCCGCCCCGCGCGCCCCCTGCCCGGCTCAGCGGACGATCCGCCGCAGCACCGCGCGTTCCCCGAGGGTCCAGACGGCGCTCGTGACGACGTAGAGCGTCGCGGCGAGCGGGACGACCGCGGCGAGGACGACCGACGCGAAGGGCGCCCAGCGCGCCAGGGCAGCGGCCGGACCGGCCCCGGGCGTACCGGCGGCCGGCTCCGCCGTCGGGTTCCAGTGCACGGTGGCCCGGCGCGACGCCTCGACCACCACCGCCATCACGACGAGCAGCACGAGCACCACCCAGGCGTGGCTCCACAGCGGCGACGCGAGCGCCACCAGGAGCGTGTGCCCGAGCGGGATCCCGACCAGTGTCGCGTCGAGCAGGGCGTTCGCGGCGCCGGCGATCGACGCGTGCGTGAAGAGCGCGTACACGAGCGAGAGGACCGGAGCCTGCGCGAGCACCGGGAGGCACCCGGCCAGCGGGGAGACGCGCTCGGAGGTGTACAGGCGCTGCACGGCCTCCTGGAGGCGTCGCGTGTCCGCACCGTGGCGCCTGCGGAGGGCGGCGAGCTGCGGGGCGAGTCGACGCCGGTCGCGCTCGGCCCGCACCTGCAGGACGGCGAGCGGGACGAGCACGATGCGCACGCCCAGGGTGAGCGCCACGACGGCGAGGGCCGCTGCGGCGCCACCGGCGACGGGGGACAGGGCTGCGGTGAGCGCGGCGAGCAGGTCGACGCCGGCGCGCAGCAGGTCGCCGACGACGGGCAGGGTGGTGATGTCCATGACGTTCCGTTCGAGTGGAGGGGTCCGTGACGACGTGACCCGACCACCCGCGGGCGGTCAGGCCGGTGTCGGCGCTCCCGGTGCTCGCGACCGCACCTGGCCGTCGGCGTCGGGGTGGCTCCACGCGATGCGGGTCGCCCGCTCCACCGCTGCGCCCGTCCGCTCGGAGCCCTCGGCACCCGGATCGACACCGAGCGCCGTCGCGAGCAGCCGGACGACGAGCACCGTGACGGCGACGGCGGCGAGGCCGAGCGCGGCGACGGCAAGCAGGGGCGCCGGGGAACCCGACGGACCGAGCAGGCCGGCATCGCCGATCTGCAGCACCGCGAGGGCGCGCAGCAGGAGTTCGACGACGGTCATGGTCCGTTCAGCGTAACCCCCGCGTGCCGTCGAGGACCGGCAGTCCCGGACGGGCAGGATCGCAGGCATGACCGCAGGATCGCCGAGCACCCCAGCGACCCTCGCCCTGGAGCGGGCGGGGATCCCGTTCACGCCGCACGTCTACGAGCACCACGAGACCGCGACCAACTTCGGTGAGGAGGCCGCCGCGGCACTGGGGCTCCGTGAGGACCAGGTGTTCAAGACGCTCGTCGTCTCGGTGGACGGGCAGCTGGCCGTGGCGGTCGTGCCGGTCGCGAACCGCCTGGACCTCAAGGCCATCGCAGCTGCCCTCGGCGGCAAGAAGGCGACGCTCGCCCAACCTGCCCTCGCCGAGAAGCGGACCGGGTACGTGGTGGGCGGGATCAGTCCGGTCGGACAGAAGACCAGCCTGCGGACGGTCGTCGACGAGACCGCGCTCGAGCACCCGAGCATCTTCGTCTCCGGCGGGCGCCGCGGGTTCGACATCGAGGTCGCGCCGGCCGACCTGGTCCGCGTCACCGGCGCCTCCACGGCGGCCATCGCGAGGACCTGAGTCGGTCTGACGCAAGTTTCTTCACCCGCCGGGAATGGAGCGGGTCCTCCAGCGTTGCATTGAGTCGAAGGCACTCAAGTTCCCAGGAGGTCCCTTTGCCAGCAACGTTCGGCCCGACCGGTGGCGACGACGCGTTCGACGCGTTCATCGCGCGGCTCATCGCGGCCCAGCAGTCCGGTGCCCAGCGATCCGTCCCGCTGGGACGCCCGGTCGACATCACGCGGCTCCTCAGCCGACGTACCCACGAGGTGCTCCAGCACACCGCCGAGTACGCCGTCGCACAGGGCCAGCACGAGATCGACGCGCTGCACGTCCTGCACGTGCTCGTGCGCACCGAGCCCTTCACCGCGGTCCTGCGCACCGCCGGTGTCGACCCGGAGCAGTTCGCCGCCGAGGTCGAGCAACGCCTCCCCGCGCCGACGGACCCGCGTCCCGAGCGCACCGGGCAGCCCGCCCTGACCGGGACCGCACAGCGGATCCTGCTCGAGGCGACCCAGGCCGCCAAGGCCTTCGGCAGCACCTACACCGACCCCGAGCACGTCTTCTTCGCGCTCGTCACCGACCAGGACACCGTCACCGGGCAGCTGCTCGCGAGCGCCGGTGTCACCCCGCAGCACCTGCAGGAGCACGCCCAGCAGGCCGCGGCAGCAGCACGAGAGGGACGCCCGATGCCCGGAGCCACCGAGACCACCGCCGACCCCACGAACGGCACGACGAGCGACACCCCGACGCTCGACCGGTTCGGCACCGACCTCACCGAACGCGCCCGCGACGGACGCATCGACCCGGTGATCGGCCGCGCCGACGAGATCGAGCAGACCGTCGAGATCCTGCTCCGCCGCACGAAGAACAACCCGGTCCTCATCGGTGAGCCCGGGGTCGGCAAGACCGCGATCGTCGAGGGGCTCGCGCAGCGGATCACCGACGGCGACGTGCCCGCGCTGCTCCGGGGCAAGCGGGTGGTCGCGCTCGACCTCGCCGGCATGCTCTCCGGCACCCGGTACCGCGGCGACTTCGAGGAGCGCCTGACGACGGCGATGGACGAGATCGCGGCGCACGCGGACGAGCTGATCGTCTTCATCGACGAACTGCACACCGTCGTCGGCGCCGGGGGCGGTGGCGAGGGCGGCTCGATGGACGCCGGCAACATCCTCAAGCCCCGCCTGGCCCGCGGCGACCTGCACCTGGTCGGCGCGACGACGCTGCGCGAGTACCGCCGCATCGAGAAGGACGCCGCGCTCGAGCGGCGCTTCCAGCCGGTCCGGGTGGGGGAGCCGAGCATCGAGGACGCCGTCGCGATCCTCGGCGGCCTCGCCCCGCGCTACGCCGAGCACCACGACGTGACCTACACCGACGACGCCCTGCGCGCCGCGGTGGAGCTCTCGCACCGGTACGTGACCGACCGGCACCTGCCGGACAAGGCGATCGACCTCATCGACCAGGCCGGGGCACGACGCCGTCTCGCCCTGTCGGGCGACGTCGACGTCGAGGCGCTCCGTGACCAGGTCGCGGAGCTGCAGGCCGACAAGGACCGCGCGGTGGCCGAGGAGCTGTACGAGGAGGCGTCGCGCCTGCGCGACGAGATCGACGGACTGGAGGCGCAGATCACCGCCGCCTCGCGGGGGGACGCGAGCAGTGCCTCCCGGCCGTCGACCGCCGACCGCGTGATCACCGAGGCAGACGTCGCCGAGGTCGTGTCGCGTGCCACCGGCATCCCGGCGACCCGGATCTCGCAGGGTGACCGCTCGCGCCTCGCCGCGCTCGAGGACGAACTCCACGAGCGCGTCGTCGGCCAGGACGACGCCGTGCGCGCCATCGCGACCGCCGTCCGACGCAGCCGGACCGGCATGGGCGACCCGCGTCGTCCCGTGGGCAGCTTCCTGTTCCTCGGCCCGACGGGCGTCGGCAAGACCGAGCTCGCGAAGGCCCTGGCCGGATCGCTCTTCGGCGACGAGTCCGCCATGCTGCGGTTCGACATGAGCGAGTTCGGCGAACGGCACACCGTCTCCCGCCTGGTCGGTGCCCCTCCCGGGTACGTCGGTCACGAGGAGGCCGGGCAGCTCACCGAGCGCGTCCGTCGCAACCCGTACTCGGTGGTCCTGCTCGACGAGGTCGAGAAGGCGCACCCGGACGTCTTCAACCTGCTGCTGCAGGTGCTCGACGACGGCCGCCTCACCGACGGACAGGGACGGACGGTCGACTTCCGGAACACCGTCGTCATCATGACGTCGAACATCGGCTCGGAGTTCCTCGCATCGCGCTCCGGTGCGCTCGGGTTCTCGGCCTCGGCGGACGGCGGCTACTCCGAGGAGGACCTGCGCGCCCGTGTGATGGGCAGGCTGCGCGAGTCGATGCGGCCCGAGTTCATCAACCGCATCGACGAGATCGTGCTCTTCCGCAAGCTGTCGCAGGAGCAGCTGCGGTCGATCGTCGACCTGCTGCTGCAGGACACCGCGCTCCGGCTCCTCACCCAGGGGATGACCCTGGCGGTGTCCGAGGCGGCGACCGACTGGCTCGCCGAGCACGGGTACGAGCCCGAGTACGGCGCCCGTCCGCTCCGTCGACTCATCCAGCGCGAGGTCGACGACCGCATCGCGACCCTGGTGGTCGACGAGCAGGCGCACGCCGGCGACACCGTCCGGATCGACCTCGAGGACGGCCGGCTCGTCGCCCGGGCGTCAGCCCCGGCGACGGTCTGATCCGACCCGCTCACACGGAACGGCCCCGGCACCCCAGCGGTACCGGGGCCGTTCCGCGTCCTGCGACGTCCTCGTGTGTTCTCGGATGCAATTCCGGAAATGTTCGAGAAAGGGGTTGCGCTCGCATTCCCGACGCCGATAGTGTTCACGAGCATCACCGGCTGTACGAGACCGAGAGGGGGCCGACAATGATGATCGCCATGACGAACCCGTTCCGTGGAATCCGTGGGATCGGCGGCACCCCGCTCCGTTCGCACTGACGCGGGACGCCCCGCTCCAGCCGTTCTCCTCGATCGACCGAGGTCCCGCTCGTCGCTGCCCTGAGCACGCGGTGGTGCGGTCCCGATCGTCGTCGCACAGCCCCGCTGTGCCGCACCACACACGCCGTGCAGGCCACGGCTGCCCGTCCAGCTGACGGACGCCCGTCCGGGTGACGGACGCCCGTCCTGCGGACGGCGGCCGGGGGCGCGGCGTGGTGGATCGAGATCGGACCGCGAGCGGCGGACGTCTCTCCGACGATTCCACTCGGTGACCCGATCGGTCACCGACAATGCAGCCGCGCGCATTCCTGCGCGCCCTGCCGATCATTCTCGCCCGCATTCACCGGGCGTTCTTCGCGAACCCGTTCCCGACGCATCCACGCGGTCGGCGGTCGGGATCTCCGTCATGCCCTCGGGCACCCACGAAAGGCACCATCGTGTCGAACGACATCGACGTCCGTCCCCCCGACACCCGCGCGGTGCGCCGCCGGGTCACGCTCGCCGACCGCATCGCCCTCCGGATCGGCATGTCGCTGATCATCTGGAGTCGACGGACGCACCACGTGCGTCCGTCGGTCGACCACGCCACCCGTCAGCGGCTCGACCGGGAGCGGCGCGAGCGCGAGCTCGAGCTGCTCGTGCGGAGCGCCGCGATGCGCATGTGGCGCTGACGCGCCGCGCCGCGCCGCCGCTCCGGCTGCGCCGACGCGCCGCCGCTCCGGCTGCGCCGACGCGGCGGCGCGCAGCCGCAGCCGCAGCCGCGACAGCGCCGCGCGCACGGCCTCCGCACAACCAGAAGCACCTCGCGCCATGCGATCGCTTGGCGCGAGGTGCTTCCCGTTGTGCTCCGCGACGAACGCCACACTCGCCGCGCCCGCCGCACCTAGGGCACCCGCCCCGCGCGGGACCGCGACCCCGCGCCTACCGCTTCCGGTTGGCCACCAGTGCGACCGCGTACGACGGGAACCACGTCCCCGCCGCCGGCCCGCCGTTGCAGGTCCCGTCGCTCGCCCCCGGGGTCTTCACCCAGAGCAGGGCGTCGAGCCGGGTCGTGCCCGCTGCGACGTGGGGCTTCCCTCCGAGACCGGCCCCGGTCGGGTTGCACCAGGTGCCGAGCCACCCACGACCGTTCCTCGACACGTCGACGACGTACCGTGCTCCACCCGTCATCGCGCTGAGCCGCTCGGCGTAGGCCCGCTCACCGTCGACGCCGTAGAAGTTCGCGACGTTCGTGAAGAACCCCCGGGCCTGGGCGACACCGGCTTCCCGCAGGTACGTCGCCTGGAGCTCCGCGGGGTTCCAGTCCTCGTTCCCGCCGTCCAGGTAGGTGGGGACCCCCGCGGCGGCGTACACGCGCACGGCCGCCGCGATGAGGCCCGGCCGTCGGGCTCGCTCGGCGGTGCACGTGCTCAGGTGTGCCAGGGAGTCCGGCTCGACGATCACGACGGCCCGGTGCCCCTGGAGGTCGGCCGCGATGCGACGGTTCCACGCGGCGTACCGGGACGGGGAGAGGCCGCCCGCCGAGTACCCGCCGCAGTCGCGGTTCGGGACGGCGTACGTGACGAACACCGGCGTCGTGCCCGTCTTCTCCGCGGCGGCGAGGTTCCGCGCGATCACCCGGTCCAGCGCGTCGCCCGTGTACCACTCGCCGAGCCAGATCGCGATCGGCTGCTGCGCGATGGTGCGGGCCGCGGCGGCCTCGGTCGTCCTCCCCGCCGCGCTCAGCGCCGCCGCGGCCTGGGCGGGCTGGCTGTCCGGCTGCCGGTACAACCCACCGGCGAAGACCTGCCCGGGCGTCGCGGAGTGGAGGGCAGCGCGCGGCAGCGGCGCGGTGGACGCCGCCGTCGCAGCCGCGGGGAACGTCACGGTGCCCCCGACCACCGCCGTCGCCACGACGGCGAGCGCGACCATCGTCCTGATCCTCGAGTACATGGTCCCCGTCCTGTGTCCGTCCGCTGCCGGGACGTCCCTGCCGTCCCGCTCCACCTGCCGCAGACCATCAGAACCCGCGGGGCGGCGTCGGGGCGATCTCCAGAACGAGGGACAGGCAACGGGCGGCCGGGCGCGTGCGGCGCCTGCGGTCGCGTACCGTTGTGCGGTGACCGAAACCGCAGCTGCACTCGTCGAACGCCTGACCGCCATCGTCCCGGACTTCCCGAAGCCCGGCATCCTGTTCCGCGACGTGACGCCGGTGTTCTCCGACCCCGTGGCGTTCGGACGGGTCTGCGAGGCCCTCGCGGCGCCGTTCGCGATCGGTGCGGGGTTCCAGGCGGTCGCCGGCATCGAGGCCCGTGGCTTCGCCCTGGCCGGGGGCATCGCGGCCCAGCACCAGGTCGGCGTGCTGACGGTCCGCAAGGCCGGCAAGCTGCCCGGCGAGGTCCTGAGCGAGCAGTACGCGCTCGAGTACGGCGAGGCAGAGCTCGAGCTCCGGCCGGGCCAGCTCCCGCAGGGCACGCGCGTGCTCGTCGTCGACGACGTCCTCGCGACCGGGGGCACCGCTGCGGCGACGATCACGCTCCTCGAGCGTGCCGGGTACGAGGCGATCGGCTTCGCTTCGCTGCTCGAGCTCGACGGGCTCTCGGGTCGGGAGCGCCTCGAGCCGCGCCTGCCCGTCACGACGCTCGGCCGCGTCCCCGCCTGAACCGCTGCCGCCGGCCGAGACCGCCGCGGACGCGCCGGGACCGCCGCGGACGCGCCGGGACCGCCGCGGACGCGCCGGGACCGCCGCGGCCGCGCCTGGACCGCTGCGGCCGCGCACTAGTCTTGACCCACCCCTGAACCAACCGAGGAGCACCACGATCGTGACCGACGCAGTCGCACCAGAGCCCGCAGACCTGCCCCAGGCACCCGAGCCCCGCACCGCGACGACGGCCACGACGGGCACCGAGCTCTTCGACGGCGTCCGCGGTGTCGTCGCGATCCGCGTCGGTGGGGTGCTCAAGGACCTCGCGGCCGACGTGGAGGCGGGGGAGACCGTCGAACCGGTGACGCTCGACGAGCAGGACGGCCTCGACATCCTCCGGCACAGCGCCGCACACGTGCTCGCGCAGGCAGTGCAGCAGATCAACCCGGACGCGAAGCTCGGCATCGGCCCGCCCGTCACCGACGGCTTCTACTACGACTTCGACGTCGCCGAGCCCTTCACCCCCGAGGACCTCAAGGCCATCGAGAAGGGCATGGACCGCATCGTCAAGCAGGCCCAGCGCTTCCGGCGCAAGGTCGTCACCGACGACGAGGCCCGCGAACTGATGACGGGGGAGCCCTTCAAGCAGGAGCTCATCGGCCTCAAGGGCGCCGCGGCCGAGGGCGACTCCGGCGAGAGCGTCGAGGTCGGCGCCGGCGAGCTCACGGTCTACGAGAACGTCGACCCGAAGTCGGGCGAGGTCGTCTGGCAGGACCTCTGCCGTGGCCCGCACGTCCCGCACACCCGGTGGATCGGCAACGCGGCGAAGCTCATGCGCGTCGCGGCGGCGTACTGGCGCGGCTCGGAGAAGAACCCGCAGCTGCAGCGCATCTACGGCACCGCCTGGCCGGACAAGGACCAGCTCAAGGCGTACCTCGTCCGACTCGAGGAGGCCGCCAAGCGCGACCACCGCAAGCTCGGCGCGGAGCTGGACCTGTTCTCGTTCCCGGACGAGATCGGCTCGGGCCTGGCGATCTTCCACCCGAAGGGCGGCATCATCCGCCGCGAGATGGAGGACTACTCGCGCCGCCGGCACGAGCAGGAGGGGTACTCCTTCGTCTACACGCCGCACATCACGAAGGGCGACCTGTTCGAGCAGTCCGGCCACCTCGGGTGGTACAAGGACGGCATGTTCCCGGCCATGCACATGGACGAGGCCCGCGACGAGGACGGCAACGTCACCCGACAGGGTGCGGACTACTACCTCAAGCCGATGAACTGCCCGATGCACATCCTGGCGTACCGCTCGCAGGCCCGCTCCTACCGCGACCTGCCGCTCCGGATGTTCGAGTTCGGCACGGTCTACCGCAACGAGAAGTCCGGCGTCATCCACGGCCTGACCCGCGTGCGCGGCATGACCCAGGACGACGCCCACATCTTCACCACGCAGGAGAAGATGAAGGAGGAGCTGACCACGACGCTCGAGTTCGTGCTCTCGCTCCTCCGCGACTACGGACTCGACGACTTCTACCTCGAGCTCTCCACGAAGGACCCGGAGAAGTACGTCGGCGACGACGAGGTGTGGGAGATCGCCACGAACACCCTGCGCGAGGTCGCCGAGGAGTCCGGTCTCGAACTCGTCCCGGACCCCGCCGGTGCGGCGTTCTACGGGCCGAAGATCTCCGTCCAGGCCCGCGACGCGATCGGTCGCACGTGGCAGATGTCGACCGTGCAGCTCGACTTCAACCTGCCCGAGCGCTTCGAGCTCGAGTACACGGCCCCGGACGGCTCGCGGCAGCGTCCCGTGATGATCCACCGCGCCCTGTTCGGCTCGATCGAGCGCTTCTTCGGCGTCCTCACCGAGCACTACGCGGGTGCCTTCCCGGCGTGGCTGTCCCCGGTGCAGGTCGTCGCGATCCCGGTCGCCGCGGAGTACGGCGACTACCTCGACGAGGTCGTCGCGAAGCTCCGTGCGCACGGTGTCCGCGCCGAGGTCGACCACTCGGACGACCGGATGCAGAAGAAGATCCGCACGCACACCAAGGCGAAGGTGCCCTTCCAGCTGATCGCCGGTGGCGACGACCGCGACGCCGGGGCGGTCTCGTTCCGCTTCCGCGACGGTCGCCAGGACAACGGCGTGCCGGTCGACGAGGCGGTCGACCGCATCCTCACTGCGATCCGCGACCGCGCGCAGGTCTGATGGACCGCACGGGAGGCACGGAGTCCGTCCCCGGGACCGGCCACGTCGTCGACGTGGCCGGTCCCGGGGCCCCGGCCGACTCCGGGAGGCCGGCCGGCTCCGGGATCCCGGCCGACCCCGGTCCGCAGGTCGTCGACACGGGCGGTGCCGCGGGCACCGGCAGCGCGGACGACCCGCTGGTGATCCGCGACGCGGCCACGGGTGCGGCGGTGCCGGACGCCTTCCAGCGCCTGTGGAACCCGCACCGCATGGCCTACATCGACGCCGGGCGGGAAGGTCGGGGCCGCGGGCACGAGGACGACTGCCCGTTCTGCGAGGCGCCGCGGAAGTCCGACGAGGACGCCCTGATCGTCGCCCGCGGTGAGCACGCCTACGTGCTGCTCAACCTGTTCCCGTACAACAACGGGCACCTGCTCGTCTGCCCCTACCGCCACGTCCCGCTGTACGACGAGGCGACCGCGGAGGAGATCCGGGAGATCGCCGAGCTGACCCAGACCGCGATGCGCGTACTGCGTGCGGTGTCGCACTGCGACGGCTTCAACATCGGCATGAACCAGGGCGAGATCGCGGGCGCCGGTGTGGCCGCGCACCTGCACCAGCACATCGTGCCGCGGTGGGCGTCGGACTCGAACTTCTTCCCGATCATCGCCCGGACGAAGTCGATGTCCCAGATGCTCGGTGACACCCGCCGGCTCGTCGCCGACGGCTGGCCCGCTGCGGACTAGACTGTCGGCATCATGAGCGACAGCACCAGCACCTCGGGCACCAACGGCACCTCGATCACCGGCTCCGACCGCGTCAAGCGCGGCCTGGCCGAGATGCTCAAGGGCGGCGTGATCATGGACGTCATCGACGCCGAGCAGGCCCGCATCGCGGAAGAAGCCGGCGCGACCGCCGTCATGGCCCTCGAGCGCGTCCCCGCCGACATCCGCGCGCAGGGCGGCGTGGCCCGCATGTCCGACCCGTCGATGATCGAGGAGATCATCGCCGCCGTCTCGATCCCCGTCATGGCGAAGGCCCGCATCGGCCACTTCGTCGAGGCGCAGGTGCTGCAGGAGCTCGGCGTCGACTACATCGACGAGTCCGAGGTGCTGTCGCCCGCCGACTACGTCAACCACATCGACAAGTGGAAGTTCACGACGCCCTTCGTCTGCGGCGCCACGAACCTGGGCGAGGCACTCCGCCGCATCACCGAGGGCGCGGCGATGATCCGCTCCAAGGGCGAGGCCGGCACGGGTGACGTGTCCGAGGCCACGAAGCACATCCGCACCATCTCGAAGGAGATCGCTGCGCTCCGCCACCTCAAGGAGGACGAGCTCTACGTCGCCGCGAAGGAGCTCCAGGCCCCGTTCGACGTGGTGAAGGAGGTCGCGCAGACCGGCAAGCTCCCCGTCGTGCTCTTCACCGCCGGTGGTGTCGCCACCCCGGCCGACGCCGCGATGATGATGCAGCTCGGAGCGGACGGTGTGTTCGTCGGGTCCGGCATCTTCAAGTCGGGCGACCCGGCGAAGCGCGCCGCGGCGATCGTCAAGGCCGTGACCTTCCACGACGACCCGAAGGTCATCGCCGAGGTGTCCCGCGGTCTGGGCGAGGCCATGGTCGGCATCAACGTCGCCGACGTCCCCGCTCCGCACCGCCTCGCCGAGCGCGGCTGGTGAGCGCCCGACCCCGCATCGGGGTCCTCGCGCTGCAGGGTGACTTCCGCGAGCACATCGCCTCGCTGACGGAGCTCGGCGCCGACGTGGTGCCGCTCCGTCGGCCCGAGGAGATCGAGGCGCTCGACGGCGTCGTGATCCCCGGCGGTGAGTCGAGCGTCATGGACAAGCTGTCCCGGACGTTCGGCATCGCCGAGCCACTGAGCGCAGCGATCCGCGGGGGACTCCCCGCCTACGGCACCTGTGCTGGGATGATCATGCTGTCCTCCCGGATCGCCGCGGGCATCCCGGGGCAGCAGACGCTCGCCGTGCTCGACACGACCGTGCGCCGCAACGCCTTCGGCAGCCAGAACGACTCCTTCGAGACCGACATCCCGATGCCGGCACTCGGCGAGGCCCCCGTGCACGCGGTGTTCATCCGTGCCCCCGTGGTCGAGGAGCACGGCGCCGGCGTCCAGGTGCTCGGTGCCCTCGCCGACGGGCAGGTCGTCGCCGTGCAGCAGGACACCGTGCTCGCGAGCGCGTTCCACCCCGAGGTCGCCGGCGAGGACCGCTTCCACCGCCGCTTCCTCGACATCGTCCGCAGCGCCTAGGTCCTCCCGACCCGCAAGACGCAACGTCGGCGGTTCCTCGCAGCGGCATCGCACTGCGCGGTGTCGCCGACGTTGCGTTTCGCGCAAGGGGGCGGGGCGGCGGTGATCCGCGTCTCCCGGCCGGTAGACTGGTCCGGATCTTCCGCTAGACGCAAGGAGCACCGTGTCCGGGCATTCCAAGTGGGCAACGACGAAGCACAAGAAGGCGGTCATCGACCAGCGCCGTGCGAAGTCGTTCGCCAAGCTCATCAAGAACATCGAGGTCGCCGCGAAGATGGGCGGCGCGGACCTGTCGGGCAACCCGACCCTGGTCGACGCCGTCCAGAAGGCCAAGAAGACCTCGGTCCCGAACGACAACATCGACCGCGCGATCAAGCGCGGCGCCGGCCTGACCGGTGAGTCGATCGAGTACACGACGATCATGTACGAGGGCTACGGCCCGAACGGTGTCGCGATGCTCGTCGAGTGCCTCACCGACAACAAGAACCGCGCTGCGGCCGAGGTCCGGACGGCGATGTCCCGGAACGGCGGCACCATGGCCGACCCGGGCAGCGTCGCCTACAACTTCTCGCGCAAGGGCGTCATCTCGGTCACGAAGACCGACGGTCTCGACGAGGACACCGTGATGACGGCCGTGCTCGACGCGGGTGTCGAGGACGTGGTCGACCAGGGCGGCGGCTTCGAGGTCATCACCGAGGCGAGCGACCTCGTCGCGGCGCGCACGGCGCTGCAGGACGCCGGCATCGACTACGACTCGGCCGATGCCGAGTTCGTCCCCGGGGTGAAGGTCCCGGTCGACGCCGACACCGCCCGCAAGGTCTTCAAGCTGATCGACGCGCTCGAGGACAGCGACGACGTGCAGAACGTCTACGCCAACTTCGACATCCCCGCGGACGTCCAGGCCGAGCTCGACGAGGACGAGGACTAGTCCGGTGCTCCGTGTGCTCGGGGTGGACCCCGGGCTCACCCGGTGCGGCGTCGGCGTCGTCGAGGTCGCACCGAACCGGCGCGCACGACTCGTCCACGTGACGGTCGTGCGCACGCCCGCGGACATGGCGTTGGAGCAGCGGCTCCTGCGCATCGCCGACGGCATCGCGGCCGAGATCGACGACCACCGCCCCGACGCGGTGGCCGTCGAGCGCGTCTTCGCGCAGGCGAACGTCCGGACCGTCATGGGCACCGCGCAGGCGGCGGGGTTGGCGCTGCACGCCGCCGCCGCCCGTGGGCTGCCCGTCGGGCTGCACACGCCGTCGGAGGTCAAGGCGGCGGTCACCGGCTACGGGAACGCCGACAAGCGCCAGGTGCAGACGATGATCGCGCGGGTGCTCGGGCTCGACGAGGCCCCGAA
Source organism: Curtobacterium sp. NPDC092190 (assembly GCF_044755625.1). Classification (NCBI taxonomy): domain Bacteria; kingdom Bacillati; phylum Actinomycetota; class Actinomycetes; order Micrococcales; family Microbacteriaceae; genus Curtobacterium; species Curtobacterium sp. NPDC092190. The sequence goes on from NZ_JBIVRJ010000001.1 coordinate 477,296, forward strand.
GCCCGCCGACGCCGCGGACGCGCTCGCCCTGGCGGTCTGCCATGCCTGGAGGCTCGGATCACCCGACCGGGTCGGGCCCGGCCCGTCGACGCTCACCCCGGCGCAGCGTGCCTGGCGGGACGCGCAGGCCGGGGTCGCGGACACGCCGCTCGCGCGTGCCGCTGCCGCGGCATCGCGTCCGGGTGCCGCCGCGCGGCGGGCCGGCGCCGTCGGTGGGCGGCCCTAGGCTCGTGGGCATGATCGCGAGCCTCCGGGGAACCTGCATCGACGTCTCCGGATCGGCCGTCGTGGTCGAGGTCGGGGGAGTGGGGTACGCCGTCACGGTCACCCCGGCGCACGCACTGACGATGCGCCACGGGTCCGAGGTGTTCCTGCGCACGGCGATGATCGTGCGCGAGGACGAGCACCTGCTCTTCGGCTTCGAGTCGACCGACGCGCTCCAGGTGTTCGACCTGCTCCGCAGCGTCTCCGGCGTCGGGCCGAAGTCGGCGCTCGGCGTCCTCGCCCACATGGACCCGGCACAGGTCGCGAACGCCGTCGCGAGCGAGGACGACGCGGCGTTCCGCAAGGTGTCCGGCATCGGCCCGAAGACCGCGAAGCTCATCACGGTCGCCCTCTCCGGCAAGCTCGTGGCCTTCGAGCAGGCGCCTGCGTCCGCGACGGTCGCAGGTGGCACCGCGCACCCGGCCGCGCTCGACGTCGTGTCGGCGCTCGTCGGACTCGGCTGGCGCGAGGACGCGGCACAGGCCGCCGTCGACGCCGTCGTGGCGAGCGACCCAGGCGCCGCTGCGATGGGCACGCAGGCCCTGCTCCGCGCCGCGCTCGGCACCCTGCGTCCCGCGGGGGCCGGCCGGTGAGCGGGATCACCTCGGCGGGAGCCGAGTCGCAGGAGGAGCTCGCCTTCGAGGGCGCGCTCCGACCGAAGTCGCTCGACGAGTTCGTCGGGCAGCGCAAGGTCCGCGGCCAGCTCGACCTCCTGCTCAAGGCGGCGGCCATGCAGGAACGCACCCCAGACCACATCCTCATGGCCGGCCCGCCCGGGCTCGGCAAGACGACCCTCGCGATGATCGTCGCGCACGAGTCCGGTCGGCCGCTGCGGATGTCGAGCGGCCCCGCGATCCAGCACGCCGGCGACCTCGCCGCGGTGCTGTCCTCCCTCGTCCCCGGCGAAGTGCTCTTCATCGACGAGATCCACCGGATGGCGCGCTCGGCGGAGGAGATGCTCTACCTCGCGATGGAGGACTTCCGGATCGACGTGATGGTCGGCAAGGGAGCCGGCGCGACGAGCATCCCGCTCGACCTCGCGCCGTTCACCCTGGTCGGTGCGACCACGCGTGCCGGGCTGCTGCCGAACCCGCTCCGCGACCGCTTCGGCTTCACCGCGCACCTCGAGTTCTACGAGAAGGACGAACTCGAACAGGTGCTGATCCGCGCGGCGCACCTGCTGGACCTGCGCATCGACCGGTCCGCCCTGCGTGAGATCGCCGGTCGTTCCCGCGGCACCCCGCGCATCGCGAACCGCCTGCTGCGCCGGGTGCGCGACTACGCCCTCGTGCACGGCACCTCGGACGGGATGGCCGCCGTGCAGGGGGCGCTCGACCTGTACGACGTCGACGAGCTCGGGCTCGACCGGCTCGACCGCGCCGTCGTCGAGACGATGCTCACGCGGTTCGACGGTGGCCCCGTGGGACTGAACACCCTCGCCGTCTCCGTGGGCGAGGAGTCCGAGACGATCGAGTCGGTGGTCGAGCCCTTCCTGGTCCGCGTCGGACTCGTGACCCGGACGCCCCGCGGGCGGATCGCGACCCCGCAGGCCTGGCGTCACTTCGGGATGTCCCCCGGCGACGGAGTCGGCGCGCAGCCCGGCCTGTTCGACGACTGATCAGGTATACGATATTCTGATCCCGGTCGCCCGAGTGTCGTGGTCGGCCCGCACGGACTCAGGCGGTTGCCCGATCGCGGACACGCCCGTGCCCTAGACTGCTACGGCCCGAAGCCGAGCAGCGACCGCTCCGGCTGGATCCGAGCAACCAGAGAAGGCACCGCCCCCATGGACCAATCACTCTTCCTCATCGTCATCATCGTGGCGTTCGCCGCGTTCATGTTCTACAGCAGCCGCAAGCGCAAGAAGCAGCAGGCGGAGCTCCAGACGAAGATGGTCCCGGGCTCCCGTGTCATGCTCTCGTTCGGCCTCTACGGCACGCTCGTGTCCGTCGACGACGACAAGGTCACGGCGGACGTCGAGGTCGCCCCCGGCACCATCGTGACGGTGCACCGCCAGACCCTGTCGCGCGTGGTCGACGAGGACGCGTCCGACGTCGAGACCGCCGTCGTGGCCGACGACGAGACCACCGCCCCGAAGCCGGTCACCGAGCTCAACGGTGAGCCCGTCTACGGCGAGCGTGTCGACGAGACCGACCCGACGAAGCGCAAGACCGAAGACTGACGCCCTCGGCCGCCGGGTCCACCGACCCGGCGGCCACACCCCTGCCGCCGGCCGTGAGGTCGTCGGTCCTGAACAGAAAGACGAGACGACCGGTGGCACGATCGACACCCGTCAAGAAGGCGCTGCGCTCGCTCACCTGGTTGGTGATCATCATGGCTGCCCTGGCCGGCCTGAACACCGCCGCGTCGGTGCTCGCCGCCAACAGCAAGGACGACACCGACGAGTGGTTCGCCGGCGCGAGCTGGGTCCCCGAATTGGCGCTCGACCTGCAGGGCGGCACGCAGCTGACCCTCGCGGCGCAGAACACCGAGGGCGGTTCCGTCACCTCGCAGCAGCTGAACCAGGCGGTCAACATCATCCGCCAGCGCATCAACGCGACCGGCGTCTCCGAGTCCCAGATCAACACGCAGGGCACGAACAACATCGTCGTGTCGATCCCCGGCAAGCCCGACAAGGCGACGATCGACCGGATCGAGGCAGCGGCGAAGCTGACCTTCCGACCGGTGCTCTACACCGAGGCGGCCACGAACACGGCGGTCGGCGGCAGTGACGGCGGGACCGCCTCGCCGACGCCGTACTCGCCGCCGGCATCGCTCGACGCGACCCCGAGCGCGAAGCCGACCAACGGCAGCGACCTGTCCCAGGTCACTCCGGCGCTGCAGGACCTGTACACGAACTACAACTGCGCTGCCCCGGACGACGTCACGGCGGCGCCCGACGACGAGCCGCTCGTCACGTGCGACCAGGACGGCGCCGCGAAGTACATCCTCGGCCCCGTCGAGGTCTCCGGTTCCGGCATCAGCAACGCGACCTCGGGTCTCGCCACCGACTCCCAGGGCGCGACCACCGGGCAGTGGGCCGTCAACCTGACGTTCTCGGGCAAGAGCTCGGATGACTTCCGCGACGTCACGAGCCGCCTCGTCAAGCTCCCCGCGCCGCAGAACCAGTTCGCGATCGTGCTCGACGGCACCGTCATCACGGCGCCCGCCTCGAACGCGGCCATCACGAACGGCAAGGCGCAGATCACCGGCAACTTCACCGCCGAGTCGTCCAAGACCCTGGCCGACCAGCTGAAGTACGGCGCCCTGCCCATCAACTTCCAGGTGCAGTCGAACGAGAACATCTCGGCGACGCTCGGTACCGCACAGCTCGTCGGCGGTCTCGTCGCCGGCCTGATCGGTCTGATCCTGGTCGTGATCTACTCGATCATCCAGTACCGGGCGCTCGCGTTCGTCACCGTGCTCTCGCTCGGCGTCGCGGCGGTGCTGACCTACCTCGTGATCGCGATCATGTCGTGGCGTGTCGACTACCGACTGTCACTCGCCGGCGTGGCCGGTCTCATCGTGGCCATCGGCATCACGGCGGACTCGTTCATCGTGTACTTCGAGCGCATCCGTGACGAGCTCCGCGACGGCCGTGGTCTCGAGAGCGCCGTCGAGTCGGGCTGGAAGCGCGCGCTCCGCACGATCCTGGCATCGGACTCGATCAACTTCCTCGCGGCGGTCGTGCTCTACATCCTGGCCGTCAGCGACGTGAAGGGCTTCGCGTTCACGCTGCTCCTCACGACCCTGATCGACGTCGTCGTCGTGGTCCTCTTCACCCACCCGATGATGCAGCTCATCGCGCGCAGCCGCTTCTTCGGCGAGGGGCACAAGTTCAGCGGACTCGACCCGTCCGCCCTCGGCGCCGTCTACCGCGGTCGGGCGCAGTTCCGCGCCCCGGTCGTGGACGGCAAGCGCCAGCGCAGCGCGGGCGAGGCCCAGCGCCGCCAGACGATCGCAGAGCGGAAGGCCCAGCAGGCCTCCGGCGACAACGGCTCCACGCCGGACGGGAAGGACGACTGATGGCCAGCTTCAGCCAGTTCGGCAGCGACCTCTACACCGGGAAGCGTTCGTACGACATCGTCGGGCGCCGCAAGACCTGGTACCTGATCGCCCTCATCGCGATCGTCGTCTCGTTGGCGGTGCCGTGGCTCCGCGGCGGGTACCACCTCGGCATCGAGTTCACCGGCGGGTCCGAGTTCACGATCTCGAACGCGAAGGACCTCGACCAGTCGGTCGCCACCCGAACGGTCGAGTCGATCGTCCCCGAGGGCGTGCCGCGCGTCTCCCAGGTCGGCCAGGACGGTATCCGCGTCCAGACCGAGCAGTTGACGGACCGCGAGACCAGCGAGGTGCAGGACGCCCTGGCCGAGGCCTACGGCGTGTCGGACGACCAGGTCGCCTCGACGTACATCGGCGCGACCTGGGGAGCCGACGTGCTCGCGCAGGCGATCCGCGGTCTCGTCATCTTCCTCGCGCTGGCGGCCGTGGTGATGGCCGTCTACTTCCGCACGTGGAAGATGTCCGTGTCCGCCATGGTCGCGCTGCTGCACGACCTGCTCATCACCGCCGGCGTCTACGGCATCGTCGGGCTCGAGGTCACCCCCGCTGCCGTCATCGGCTTCCTGACCATCCTCGGGTACTCGCTGTACGACACCGTCGTGGTGTTCGACAAGGTGCGCGAGAACACGTCGCAGGAGTCGCACCGCACCTTCGTGCAGTCGGTGAACCTCGCCGTGAACCAGACGCTCGTCCGGTCGATCAACACCTCGGTCGTGGCGCTCCTGCCGGTCGCGGCGATCCTCTTCATCGGGTCGTACGTGCTCGGCGCCGGCACCCTGCGGGACATCTCGCTGGCACTGTTCATCGGCATCATCGTCGGCACCTACTCGACGATCTTCATCGCGTCGCCGATGTACGCCCACCTCCGCGAGAACGAGCCCAAGGTCAAGGAGGCCGACGCGAAGAAGACGCGGGCGGCCGAGAAGCGCCAGCGCGAGGTCGACGCCGCGGCCGAGGTCGCCTGATGGCGGTCGAGGTGCACGACGTCGACGTGGCCGACGCCCGACGTCGGCTCGACGGGGGCGCGCGGTTGTTCGACGTGCGCGAGCAGGGCGAGTGGGACGAGGTGCACGCCCCGGAGGCGACGCTCGTCCCGATGTCCGAGCTGGTGGCCCGCTGGCAGGAGATCGACGGCGGTGACCAGCCCGCCATCGTCGTCTGCCACTCCGGCGCCCGCTCCGCGCGGGTCGTCGCCGCCCTCGAGCAGTCCGGGGTGCCGGCGGTGAACCTGACCGGCGGCATGGTCGCCTGGGAGCAGGCGGGCGAGCCGGTCGTGCGCGCCGGATCGTTCGGCGACGCCCAGGGCGAACCGCGTCACGAGCACTGACCGGACGCGCGTAGGCTTGCCAGACCGTACCCGGACACCGGTCGCAGGAGGCGCATCATGACGGACACCCGTGAGTCCTCGTCGCAGGGTGCGCCCACGCCCGGCGCGAGCCGTCCCGGGTCCGCGCCGCGGCCCTCCAGTCCGCTGAACGCGACGACCACCGGCAACCTCGGTTCCCTGCGGTCGCTGCTGCCGCGCCTCTTCTCGCGGGCGCAGCCCGCAGGGGCGGTCGACACGCTCATCCGTACCGTCCGGTCGCACCACCCGAAGGCCGACGTCACGCTCATCGAGCGGGCGTACTCGGTGGCCGAACGCGCCCACGACGGCCAGAAGCGGAAGTCCGGCGAGCCGTACATCACCCACCCGGTCGCGGTCGCGCAGATCCTCGCCGACCTCGGGATCGGCACGATCACGATCGCCGCGGCGCTCCTGCACGACACGGTCGAGGACACCGACTACCAGCTCGACCAGCTCCGTGCCGACTTCGGCGACGAGATCGCGATGCTCGTCGACGGTGTCACCAAGCTCGACAAGGTCAAGTACGGCGACAGCGCGCAGGCCGAGACCGTGCGCAAGATGGTCATCGCGATGTCGAAGGACATCCGCGTCCTCGTCATCAAGCTCGCCGACCGCCTGCACAACGCGCGCACCTGGGGCTTCGTGGAATCCGCGTCCGCGTCGCGCAAGGCCAAGGAGACGCTCGAGATCTACGCGCCCCTGGCGCACCGGCTCGGCATCCAGATGATCAAGCTGGAGCTCGAGGACCTGTCGTTCGCGGTCCTGCACCCGAAGCTGTACGTCGAGATCGACAGCCTGGTCAAGGAACGGCAGCCGAAGCGCGAGCAGTTCGTGCAGAACGTGATCGGCACGCTCAAGAAGGACCTGAAGGCCGCGAAGGTCCGTGGCGAGGTCATGGGCAGGCCGAAGCAGTACTACTCGATCTACCAGAAGATGATCGTGCGCGGGCGCGAGTTCGACGAGATCTACGACCTGGTCGGCATCCGCGTGCTCGTGCCGACCGTCCGCGACTGCTACGCGATGCTCGGCTCCGTGCACGCTCGGTGGACCCCGCTGCCCGGTCGCTTCAAGGACTACATCGCGACGCCGAAGTTCAACCTGTACCAGTCCCTGCACACGACGGTGCTCGGACCGCAGGGCCGTGCCGTGGAGATCCAGATCCGCACGCACGAGATGCACCAGCGTGCCGAGTTCGGTGTCGCGGCGCACTGGAAGTACAAGCAGCGTGCCCAGGGACGGGACGTCGACGCCTCCTCGACCACCGACGACCAGGACATGGCGTGGCTCGCCCACATCACCGACTGGCAGGCCGAGACGAGTGATCCGGGCGAGTTCCTCGACTCGCTCCGCTACGAGATCGGCGCCAAGGAGACGTACGTCTTCACCCCGCAGGGCAAGGTCATCGGCCTGCCCGCCGGTGCGACCCCGGTCGACTTCGCCTACGCGGTCCACACCGAGATCGGGCACCGCACGATGGGTGCCAAGGTGAACGGGCGCCTCGTCCCGCTCGAGAGCACGCTGTCGAGCGGTGACGTCGTCGAGATCTTCACCTCGAAGAACCCGGACTCCGGCCCGAGCCAGGACTGGCTGACGTTCGTCCGCAGCCCCCGTGCCCGCAACAAGATCAAGCAGTGGTTCACCAAGGAACGCCGCGAAGAGGCCATCGAGCAGGGCCGTGACGCGATCGCCCGGGCGATGCGCAAGCAGAACCTCCCGCTGCAGCGCATCATGAGCCAGGACTCCATCGCCGAGGTCGCCTCGTCGATGCGGTACGACGACGTCTCCGCGCTCTACGCGGCGGTGGGCGAGGGCCACGTGTCCACGCAGTCCGTCATCGAGAAGGTGCTCGGAAACGTGCAGACCGAGGCCGAGACGGACGAGCCCGAGCTCGCCTTCCCGCGACAGGTCACGAGCCGCCAGCTCCGGAACAGCGACAGCGGTGTGCTCGTCCGCGGCGCGCCCGACATCCTGGTGAAGCTCGCGAAGTGCTGCACGCCGGTGCCCGGCGACCAGATCGTGGGCTTCATCACCCGCGGTCAGGGCGTCTCCGTGCACCAGGCGTCGTGCACGAACGTGAAGTCACTGATGAACGAGCCCGACCGGATGATCGAGGTCGAGTGGGCCCCGTCGTCGAAGTCGGTGTTCCTCGTGCAGATCCAGATCGAGGCGCTCGACCGCTCCGGGCTGCTCAGCGACGTCACGCGCGTCCTGACCGACCACCACGTGAACATCCTGTCCGCGACGGTGTCGACGTCCTCGGACCGCCTGGCGCTCAGCCGGTTCGTGTTCGAGATGGGCGACACGACGCACCTCGACCGGGTGCTGAACGCCGTGCGGCGGATCGACGCGGTCTACGACGTGTACCGGGTCAGCGCGGGCTGACCCCGGCCGGCGCCTGATCGGGTGTCGCGGCGATCGCCTGGTCGAGACGCCGGGCCGCCTGCCGCACCATGGGGATCGTCCCGAGCGCTGCCAGGCGGCGCCGGACCTCGCCGACCCGCACCACCCCGATCGCCACGAGGCCGCGCAGGGCATCGTGCGCGGACGCGTCGAACGCGCCGGGCGCGCGGAGCAGGTCGACCGCGGTGCGCTCCGGCGAGGTCACCCGGATCGGGCCCACCAGCACGGTGTCCTCGGCGGGGAGCCGGACCTCGCGCAGCCGCACGTCGGGATCGACACGGATGCGGACGGTCGGCGGGACACTCACCTCGACCGGCGAGGGTGGGCGCGACGTCGCACCCCAGATCCAGGCAGCGGACCGCCCGCTCGCCATCACACGCTCGTCGGGCACGCGCCACGCGTGCGCGGCGGCGCGGAGGGCGGGCGTCTGCGGTTCCGCGGGGGAGGCCCAGCACCACCCGACGGAGACGAGCTCGCCGGCGAGCACCGCAGCGCGGAGCTCCGTCTCCGGCCAGTCGTCGCTGGTCAGCAGGCGGGGCGTCGGCACCCGCTCATCCTGCCGGACGGACGACCAGCGCGGTCGGGCCTGTGGAGAGGACGCCGGCCTCGGCGCTGCGGGCGCAGCCGTGACCGCCACCCCACCCGCGCGCCCAGCACGAGTGCGCACCCGTGAACGCGCCCGCGTGCCTGAGCGCCTGTTCGCCCGCGTCGCGTCAGCGCAGCACGTCTGCGCGGTGGACGAGCGCTGCCGCCCCGATGAGCGGCCCGTCCTGGGACAGCGCGGTCGGCACGATCCGGACCTTCGTCACGAAGCCGAACTCGACCCGCTCGGCCACCGCCTCGCGGGCGTACTCGAACAGGTCCGGCGTCACGTGCGAGAAGCCCCCGCCGATCGCCACGACCTCGAGGTCCACCAGGCTCGTCGCCGCCGCGACGGCCTGTCCGAGCGCCCGCCCGCTCCGCCGGACCGCCGCCACCGCGATCTCGTCGCCGGCCGCGTACGCGGCGGAGAGCTCCTCGCCGGTGCTCCCGGCGAAGCCCTGTCGCTGGGCCCAGGCGACGGTCTTCGGCCCGCTGGCGACCGCCTCGAGGCAGCCGGTGCCGCCGCAGGCGCACGGGTCATCGAAGCCGCCGCACTCGACGTGGCCGATGTGTCCGGCGTTGCCGGTGGGTCCGCTCACGGTGCGCCCGTGCAGGATGAGGCCGCCGCCGACGCCCGTCGACACGATCATCCCCATGACGTGGTCCGAGCCCTGCGCCGCACCGACCCAGTGCTCGGCCAGGGTGATCGCGAGCCCGTCCATCCGGAGCGTCACCGGCACCCCCTCGGGGACCAGGGCCGCGACCCGGTCGCGGAGCGGCCACCCGCGCCACACCGGCATGTTCAGGGGCGAGACGAGGCCGTGCTCCTCGTCGACCGGACCGGCCGCGCCGACCCCCACGCCGACGAGCCGGGCGTCCGCCGGCAGCGTCGCGAGGGTCGCCGTCACGACCTGGTCGACCGCCGCCTGCAGCTCGTCCGCACTCCGCAACGGTCCGGTGGGCTGCCGGTGCCGGGTGCCGGGCAGGACGACGCCCTGGTCGGTGACGAGGGCCGCCTCGACCTTGGTGCCGCCGAGATCGACGGCCAGCGCGATCGCGGACGAGGGGGACAGGGGTGCGGTGCTGGACATGCGCGCTCCGATGCGGCGGTCTGGAGGCCCGGCTCACCGTGACGACGTGACCTCGCGTCGGTGCGAGCCGGCCCCGGCGGTGTGGTCGGGTCGGTCGTTGCTGGTCCGGACGTCCGGACGGACCGGGTCGGTCCGGAGGGACCGGGTCGGTCCGCTCGGGCCCGGGTGGGGCCGCTCGCGCGCGCGGGCGGCCGAGACGTCAGTAGGAGGAGGTGTCGTCGCCGAGTGCCGACGCGGTGCCGGTGGACGCACGGTGTGCGACCTCGTCGAGGATGCGTGCCGAGGCGCTCGTGCCGATGCGGTCGGCACCCGCCCGGACCATCTCGAGCAGCGTGTCGAGGCCGCGGACGCCGCCGGATGCCTTGACACCCGTGTCGGGACCGACGGTGTCCCGCATCAGGCGGATGTGCTCGGCCGTCGCGCCGCCGCCGGCGAACCCGGTCGACGTCTTCACGAAGGCCGCGCCGGCGCGCTGGGCCGCTCGCGATGCGGCGACGATCTCGTCGTCGGTCAGGAACGCGGTCTCGAGGATGACCTTCACCACGGTGTCCCCGGCGGCGTCGACGACCGCACGGACGTCCTGCTCGACCCGGTCCCAGTCACCGGAGCGCGCTGCGCCGACGTTCTGCACCATGTCGAGCTCGAAGGCGCCGTCGGCCAGGGCCTGCAGCGACTCGGCGACCTTCGCGGCGGTGGTCGTGGTGCCGTGCGGGAACCCGATCACGGTGCCGACGCCCACCCCGGTGCCCTGCAGGCGCTCCACGGCGTGCGCGACGTCGCTCGGACGGACGCAGACGCTGAAGACCCGGTGCGCCGCGGCCTCGTCGAGCTGCGCATCGACGTCGGCGCGGGTGAGCTCGGGCTTCAGGATCGCGTGGTCGATGAGGGCGCGCACGGCGTCGGCGCCGAGCTCGTGCTGGTCGGCCCGGTCCTGGTGTGCGGGGATCGCTGCGTTGTCCACCCGGAAAGCCTACCCGGAGGCGACGCGCGTACCGTGCCCTCCATGCAGGTCCTCGTCACCGGTGCGACCGGGTACATCGGCGGACGACTCGTGCCCCGCCTCCTCGAGGCCGGGCACGACGTCCGTGTCTTCGTCCGCACGCCGCGGAAGCTCCAGGACGTGCCCTGGCACGACGACGTCGAGGTCGCCGAGGGCGACCTGCAGGACGCCGAGGCAGTCCGGTCCGCCGTCCAGGGTGTCGGGGCCGTCTACTACCTCGCGCACGCGATGGGTGCCGACGGCGACTTCGAGCAGGCCGAGCGGGACGCCGTCGAGACGATGGCGCGCGAGGCCCACGACGCCGGTGTGCGCCGCTTCGTCTACCTGGGCGGACTGCACCCCGACGGCGAGCTGTCGAAGCACCTCCGGAGCCGGAAGGAGGTCGGGGACGTGCTCCTGGCCTCCGGCGTGCCGACGATCGCCTACCAGGCCGGTGTCGTGATCGGCTCGGGGAGCACCTCGTTCGAGATGATCCGCCACGTGACGGACGTCCTGCCCTGGATGCCGGCACCCCGCTGGGTCCGCAACCGCATCCAGCCGATCGCCGTCCGTGACGTCCTGTACTACCTCGTCGAGGCGCTCGGCATCCCCGCCGACGTCAACCGGACGTTCGACATCGGTGGTCCCGACGTCCTCAAGTACGGGCAGATGCTGAACGGCTACGCGGTCGAGGCGAAGCTGCCGCAGCGGCGCTTCACCGTGCTGCCCGTGCTGACCCCGGGTCTCTCCGCACACTGGTTCAACATCGTGACGCCGATCCCGCGGAAGCTCGCGACACCGATCATCGAGTCGCTCCAGTTCGAGTGCGTGCAACGCGAGCACGACATCGACCGGTACGTCCCGCGTCCGGAGGGCGGACTCACCTCCTACCGCCGTGCCGTCCGGCTGGCCCTGACGAAGATGCGGAAGGGCGAGGTGCAGACGAGCTGGCGCAGCGCCACGCTCTCCTCGACCCCGGCGGACCCGCTGCCGAGCGATCCGGAGTGGGCCGGGCACACCGTCTACGTCGACGACCGGAAGCGGCACTCGAGCGCGAGCGCGGACGACGTCTGGCGCGTCGTGGAGTCGATCGGCGGCGAGAACGGCTGGTACTCCTTCCCCCTGGCGTGGGTGGCACGCGGGTGGATGGACAAGGTCGCAGGCGGGGTCGGCCTGAACCGCGGTCGACGCGACCCCCACCGGCTGGAGCAGGGCGACGCGCTCGACTGGTGGCGGGTGGAGCGGCTCGAGCGCGGGCGCTACCTGCGGCTCCGCGCCGAGTTCAAGTCGCCGGGACGCGCCTGGCTCGAGATGCGGGTCACCCCGAGCGACGACGGCGGCAGCGACTACCACCAGCGGGCGATCTACTTCCCCCAGGGACTGCCCGGACGCCTGTACTGGTACGGCATCCTGCCCTTCCACGGCGTCATCTTCCCCGGCATGGTCGAACGCATCACGGCGGCGGCCGAGCGCGAGTCGCAGCACACGGAGTCGACGGGGCGGAACTGGACCCAGCAGAATGGGCCGCAGGAACCGGTACACGAGGAGGCAGCATGACCACCGAACACCCCACCGTCCTGTTCCTGGGCGACAGCATCACCGAGCAGGGTTCCTGGGACCAGTGGCTCCCGGGCGAGCGCACGAGCAACCAGGGCGTCGGCGGCGACACCACCGACGGGGTGCTCGCGCGACTCGACGCCGTGATCGCCGAGCAGCCCGAGGTGATCGTGCTGCTCATCGGGACGAACGACTTCGGGAACCACCGGTCGAGCGTCGAGCACGTCGTCCGCGGCGTCGAGTCGATCCTGGTGACGCTCCGCCGCGAGCTCCCCGGCGTCCGTCTGCTGCTCGTGTCGATCCTGCCCCGCCAGGCCGACTGGTGCGCCAAGATCGAGGAGGCGAACCGGCACCTCCGTCAGTTCGTCGCCACCTGCCACGCCCAGTACCTCGACCTCTGGCCGGCCCTCGCGGAGGACGACCACCTCGCCGACCGCTACACCGAGGACGGCCTGCACCTGACCGCCGACGGCTACCGTGCGGTCGTCGACGAGCTCGTCCCGGCGCTCGAGCGCGTCCGCGGGCTGCCGCCGATGTCCCGTCCGATCCAGGCGATCGACCTCGAGGAGGCCGGCGCCTGATGGCACGGAAGGGTCGGCCCCCCGCAGGCTCGTCGCTGCAGGGGGTGCCGACGCACCGCCCCGACGAGCGCCCGGCGACCACCGCGGCGTCGGCCGACGGGATGCCGCCCTTCACGCGCCCGGCACTCGCGCCGTCGCTGCTCGCCGCGGTCGTCCTCATCGCCTTCGTCGCGGTCCTCGACTCCTCGGGCTTCGTCTTCGTCCGGTGGGGCGTGACGGTGCTCGCGCTGATCGTGCTCGTCTTCGCCGTCCGGGGCCGCTCCTGGTGGGCCGTCGCGCTCACGGCCGCGATCGCGGTGTGCTGGAACCCCGTCGTGATCGTGCCGATCCCCGGCCAGGTCTGGGCGGGCCTCCAGCTCGTCGCTGCCGCGGCCTTCCTCCTGACCGGCATCGCCGTCAAGGTGCCGCGCGGGACGGACGCGGGGCGCGCCTCCCGACCGTGACCGCGCGGCGCTCGCGCGCGCCCGTCGGACGGTAGGATCGCAGGAGCCGGGCACAGGGCCCGGCTGACGCGATGCGAAGGGCATGGATGAGCCACGAGACCGAGCCGGCGACCGAGAGTCCTCTGCTGAACCCTCGACCGTCCTCCGGCGGTCTCGACCGACCTGACGTCGTCGTCCGCAAGGGACGCCTGACCCTGGTCAACGGGCACCTGACACCCCAGCAGTCGATGATCGAGGACCTGTTGTTCCTCGACGACGCGCTCACCGCCGGCGACGTCGACCACCTGCTCATCCGCGGCAACGACCGACGTCCGGTCGTCGCGGTCGACGAGCGCGACCGGCAGCGTGCCGAGAGCGCGATCATGGCCGCCGCGGTCAACGAGCCGTTCTACGCGAAGCCGCCGGGACAGCCCGCCGTGCTCGTGCTCGACGACGGTCTCGGATCGGTGGACGAGCCGGTGCTCCGGCTCTTCCGACCCCGGCTCGAGCCGATGGGTCGCCTCCGCTACGGCGCCGAGACGAGCGTGCAGCTCGAGTTCTGGCGCGTGACCGACACCGAGGTGCTCGCCCCCGTCGAGAACGCCCTGATGCGCCGCAGTCTCCCCGTCGAGGAGTTCGAGCTCGTCGACATCGAACGCTACGGCCGCACCTGGCGCACCGTCGAGCACATGTTCGACGACCACGTGTCGGACATCCGGTTCCCGATCGACATCGTCTTCTCGTGGGTCGACGGCAACGCGATCGAGTACCAGCGGGCACGTCAGGCCGCGCAGGCGAACGCCGTGCTGGGGGAGGGCGACGATGCTCCGGCGCGCTTCCGACAGATCGACGAGCTGAAGTACGCGCTGCGCTCCGTCCACACCTTCGCGCCGTGGATCCGCCAGATCTACATCGCCACGGACTCGCCGGCGCCCGCGTGGCTCGCCGACCACCCGAAGGTCCGGATCGTCCGGAGCGAGGAGTTCTTCGCAGACCCCTCGGTGCTCCCGACGCACAACTCGCAGGCCGTCGAGTCGCAGCTGCACCACATCCCGGGCATCAGCGAGCACTTCATCTACTCGAACGACGACATGTTCTTCGGACGGATGGTCGAGCCCTCGGTGTTCTTCAGCCCGGGGTCGGTGTCGAAGTTCATCCTCGCGACCACCCGCATCGGGCTCGGGACGAACAACCCGGCACGGAGCGGGTTCGAGAACTCCGCCCGCGTCAACCGTCGCCTGCTGCAGCAGCGCTTCGGCGCGGTGACCACACGGCACCTCGAGCACGCGCCCACACCGCTGCGCGCCTCGATCATGACCGAGATGGAGCACGAGTTCGCAGACGAGTTCCGCGCGACGATGGCATCGCGGTTCCGCGCGGCCGAGAACATCTCCGTGACGAACTCCCTGTACCACTACTACGCGCTGCTCACCGGTCGGGCGATCGTGCAGGAGAACGCTCCGGTGCGCTACGTCGACACGACCATGCAGTCCGGGCTGAAGGCGCTGGAGGACCTGCTCAAGAAGCGGAACGTCGACTTCTTCTGCCTGAACGACGGGAGCTTCCCGGAGGTCTCCGACGACGAGCGCACCCGGCGCGTGACGGACTTCCTGGAGAAGTACTTCCCGTTCCCGGCGCCGTGGGAGCAGGACGCGCAGTAGCCCCCAGCGGACCGTCCGGCCCGGTCTCCCTCGTCGCGGCGAACGGGCCGATGACGGCACTGTCGGTGCGGCGGGCGGGCCAGCCCTGGCGCCTCCGACCGAGCGGGCCATTCCTGTCGCGCTCAGCGCGCGGGCGCGACGAGTCGTACCCGGCGGACGACCGGCGCGCGGCATGTCGTGCTCGCTCGGCGGGCAGGAGTGGCCTCAGCGACGGACGGGAGGCTCGGCGCGCGTCTAACAGGGACGTCACCCGCATCGCGGTGTGCGGCCTGCAGCGTGCAACGGTGCAGCGTGCAGCGTGCAGCGTGCAGCGACGTCAGGCCGTCAGCGGCGGACGGCCGTCAAGGACGGACAGCCGTCAAGGACGGACAGCCGTCGAGGACGCACAGCCGTCAGCGGCGGACGGGGGAGGTGGGCACCGTGTCGAGGGTGAACACCGGGATGCTCGAGGTGACGGGCGCCGGCTCGACGGCCGGGGCGATGGTGATGCCGGCCGCCGCAAGACGTGCCTCCGTCTGCTCCGACGACACCGGCTCACCGACCGTGGAGTAGTGGCCGATCGGCACCACCGAGTGCACGACGTTGTTCCCGTACACGTGGACGAGGTTGAACGACTGCGCGCCGTCCTGCCCCCGGGTGCCGCCCTGGTACTCGGTGAGGTCCTGCGTGTAACAGGTGGCACTCGCAACGGACACGGGCACGCCCGCGAACACGGCGCTCGTCGAGTAGTGCAGGTGTCCGGCGATGATCGAGATGACGTCCGACCCCTCGATCACCTCCGCGAGGGCCGCCTGGTCGCGCAGTTCGACGAGGACGGCGAGGTCCTGCACGCTCGGCACGGGCGGGTGGTGCATGGCGAGGATCGTGCCGTGCGGCGCCGCCTCGGACAGCACCTCGGCGAGCCAGTCGAGCTGCGCGGGGGAGACCTCGCCGTGGTGTGCCCCCGGCACGCTCGTGTCGAGGGTGATCACGCGGAGGCCGTTCACGTCGTAGACGAAGTCGACCGGACGATCGGTCGGCTGCAGCCCGAAGAGCTCCTGGCGGAAGGCCCCGCGCTCGTCGTGGTTCCCCATGGCCCAGATGACCTGCGCGCCGATCCGGCGGGCAGCCGGCTCGACGATGTCGCGGATCCGGACGTAGGCACCGACCTCGCCCTTGTCGGCGACGTCGCCGGTGACGACGATGGCCTCCGGGTGGGTGCCGGAGGCCTCGATGTCGGCGACGATCGCCGAGAGCCGTGCTGCGGAGTCGACGTCGCCGTAGAGCGCGCCGTCACCCGCCACGAGGTGGGTGTCGCTGAGGTGGAGGAGGAAGTGGTTCGGCCTGGGGTGTTCGGCCGTCCGGCTGTCCATCGGTCTCTCGTTCCGTTGGCGGATGCGTGGTGCAACACGTTGCCACACCGTCGATGACGAGTCCAGCACGCCACTCTGAATGCACGGTGAACCGGGAGTGGCGAGTCTGCACCAGAACAGGCGAACGAACGAGCCCCCCGACCACGGTGTGGTCGAGGGGCTCGTTCGTTCTTGCCGAGGAACCTAGTGGTTGCCTGCGCCCAGCGCGGGAGCCTGGGCCTGGTGGTCGCCCTCCAGCTCCGGGCCGTGGTGCGCGGCGTGCGCTGCCTCGAGCTCGGCCTTCGTGACCGGCGCGATGCGGTCCTCGAAGAAGAAGCGGGACAGGTTCGCACGGACCTTCTGCACACCGGTGATCCGACCCTTGGCGTCCGGACGGACCATGAGCGGCTTGTACTCGTTGAACTGCAGGAGCTTCCAGCGCTCGTACTCGTCGAGCTGCTCGTGCACCTCGATGTACTCGCCGTGCGGGAGCCGGACGATGCGACCCGACTCGTAGCCGTGCAGGACGATCTCGCGGTCCTTCTTCTGCAGCGCCAGGCAGACCCGCTTCGTGATCCAGAAGGCGACGAACGGACCGAGGACCGTCGTGGCCTGGATGACGTGGATCACGTGCTCGATCGACACCATGAAGTGCGTCGCGATGATGTCCGACGAGGCAGCGGCCCAGAGCGACGCGTAGAGCGTGATGCCCGCGGCACCGAAGGCGGTACGGGTCGGAGCGTTGCGCGGACGGTCGGCCAGGTGGTGCTCACGCTTGTCGCCCGTGACCCACGCCTCGAGGAACGGGTAGGCGAACATCGCGATGATGAGCGCCATGAGGACGGCGATCGGGACGAGGATGTTGAACGACACCGTGTAGCCGAACCACACGACCTCCCAGTGCGGCGGCACCAGACGGAGCGCACCGTCCGCGAAGCCGATGTACCAGTCGGGCTGGGTACCGGCGGACACGGGGGAGGGGTCGTACGGGCCGTAGTTCCAGATCGGGTTGATCGTGAACAGCGACGCGATGAGGGCGAGGATGCCCGCGACGATGAAGAAGAAGCCACCGGCCTTCGCGGCGAACGCCGGGAGGATCGGGACGCCGACGACGTTCTCGTTGGTCTTGCCGGGGCCCGCGAACTGCGTGTGCTTGTTGATGACGACGAGCACGAGGTGGACACCGAGCACCGCGACGAGGATCGCCGGGAGCAGCAGGATGTGCAGCGTGTAGAGGCGGCCGACGATGTCCGTGCCCGGGAACTCGCCACCGAACAGCAGGTAGGCGATCCACACGCCGATCACCGGGACGCCCTCGATCATGCCGACGATGATGCGCAGGCCGTTGCCGGAGAGCAGGTCGTCGGGGAGCGAGTAGCCGGTGAAGCCCTCGGCCATGGCCAGGACCCAGAGCACGAAGCCGAAGACCCAGTTGAGCTCACGCGGCTTGCGGAATGCACCGGTGAAGAACACGCGGGCCATGTGCAGCATCACCGAGGCGACGAACAGCAGGGCGGCCCAGTGGTGGATCTGTCGGACGAACAGACCACCGCGGATGTCGAAGGAGATGTTCAGCGTGGACTGCAGCGCGGTCGACATCTCGACGCCCTTGAGCGGGACGTACGAGCCGTTGTAGACGACCTCGGTCATCGACGCCTGGAAGAAGAACGTCAGGAAGGTCCCCGACAGCAGGACGACGACGAAGCTGTACAGCGCGACCTCGCCGAGCATGAAGCTCCAGTGGTCGGGGAAGATCTTGCGCCCGACCTCCTTCACCAGGCCCGAGATGCTCGTGCGCTCGTCGATGTAGTTGGCGGTGGCCCCGATGAGTCGGGACCCGCGCGTCGGCTCGGGCCGTGTGGCCGTGGCCGGCGCGCTCGTGGTGGTGGTGCTGGTCATCAGCGTTCACGCTCCCAGAAGGACGGTCCGACCGGCTCGTGGAAGTCGCTCTGTGCGACCAGGTAGCCGTCGTCGTCGATCGCGATCGGAAGTTGGGGGAGGGGACGTGCAGCCGGGCCGAAGATGACCTCGCAGTTGTTCGAGACGTCGAACGTCGACTGGTGGCACGGGCACAGCAGGTGGTGCGTCTGCTGCTCGTAGAGCGCGACCGGGCACCCGACGTGGGTGCAGATCTTGGAGTAGGCGACGATGCCGTCGTAGCCCCAGTCCTCGTGCCCCGCGGAGGGGTTGAGGTCCTTCGGGTCGAGACGCATGAGGAGGACGGAGGCCTTGGCCTTCTCCTCGAGCATGTGCTCGGAGTCGAGCATGCCGTCCGGGATGACGTGGAAGACCGAACCGATGGTGACGTCCGACGCCTTGATCGGCAGACCCGTCGGGTCCTTCGTCAGGCGCATGCCGGACTTCCAGAAGGTGTGGCGCAGGAGCTCGTTCGGGTCCTCCGCCGGGGCGAAGTCACGGACGAGGACGACACCGGGCAGCGGGAAGGCCACCAGGGCACCGATCATCGAGTTGCGGATCAGCTTGCGACGGCTGAACCCGGACTCCTTGTCGGCGAGCTGGAACGCCTCGACCGCCTTGGCACGGGTCGCGTCGGTGCCACGGGTGCTGTGACGCAGTTCCGTGATCTCGCGGTCCACGACGAGCGACTTCGACCAGTAGACGGCGCCGAGGCCCAGCGCGAGCAGGGCCAGGGCGATCGCCAGACCGAGCCAGAGGTTGCCGGCACGGACCGTCCCGAAGTCCTCGGGGTCGATCGGGAAGGCGATGTACGCGGCGATCGCGAGGACGCTGCCCACGATGGACAGGTAGAAGAACGTGGCGACCTGACGCTCGGCCAGACGCTGCTTCTTCGGGTCGACATCGGTGCGGCGCGCGCGGTGCGGCGGCTCACCCGGGTTCTCGAACGGGTCCGCGGGGACGACCGCGATCCCGGCCGACGTGCTGGTCGCGCCGTGCTTCTCGACAGCCGAGGACGAGTTCACTGCCTCGTCGTCGTGCTCTGCCATGGTGTTCCCTTCAGTGTCGTTCGACACGGACGATCAGTTGGACTTCGCGGTCAGCCAGACGGTCATCGCGACGACCGCGCCGAGTCCGAAGATCCAGATGAACAGACCCTCTGCCACCGGGCCGAGGGAGCCGAGGGCGAACCCGCCCGGGGACTTGTTGTCCTGCACGTACTTGAGGTACGTGATGATGTCGGCCTTCTGCTCCGGCGTCAGGTTGAGGTCGTTGAAGACCGGCATGTTCTGCGGGCCCGTGACCATGGCCTCGTAGATGTGCTTGCCGGAGACCGACTGCAGGTTCGGGGCGTACTTGCCCTCGGTCAGCGCACCACCGGCGCCGGCCACGTTGTGGCACATCGCGCAGTTGATGCGGAAGAGCTCGGCACCCTCGGCAGCGTCACCGCCACCGTTCGTGAGGTCGGAGGAGGGGATCGACGGGCCGGGGCCGAGCGACGCGACGTAGGCGCCCATCGCGTCGATCTGCTCGTCCGTGAACTGGGCGGGCTTCTCCTCGGCCTGGGGGCCCTGCGCGGCCATCGGCATGCGACCGGTCCCGACCTGGAAGTCGACCGACGCGGCACCGACACCGATGAGGGACGGACCCTCGCCGGTGCCCTGCGCGTCGAGACCGTGGCAGGTGGCGCAGTTCGAGGCGAAGAGCTTCTCGCCCTCGTTGACCTTGGACTGGCTGGACACCGCGGAGGTGGTGCTGTCGTCGGCGTTGGCCGTCGAGCTGAACAGCGCGTACGCACCGCCGGTGGTCATGAGACCGACGACGATGAGCGAGACGGTCGCCATCGGGGAACGGCGGCCCTTCTTGGACTTGCTTCTGGTGAACATGCGGTGGGGGGTGTCCAGTTCCTACTTGAGAAGGTAGATGACAGCGAAGAGGCCGATCCAGACCACGTCGACGAAGTGCCAGTAGTACGACACGACGATCGCGGTGGTCGCCTCCTTGTGCCCGAAGTTCTTGGCGGCGAAGCCGCGGCCGAGGGTCAGGAGGAAGGCGATGAGACCACCCGTGACGTGCAGGCCGTGGAAGCCGGTGGTCATGTAGAACGCGGAGCCGTAGGCGCTCGACGAGAGCGTCACGCCCTCGTGCCAGAGGTTCGCGTACTCGAAGATCTGGCCGCAGACGAAGATCGCGCCCATGCAGTACGTGACGAAGAACCACTCCGTCATGCCCCAGTCCTTCGGGTTCCAGCTCGTGCGGTGCACCTGGAAGCGCTCCGCGGCGAACACCGCGAACTGGCAGGCGAAGCTGGACAGCACCAGGATGATCGTGTTCACCGAGGCGAACGGCACCTCGAGCTTGGCGGTCTCGGTCGCCCAGAGCTCGGGCGAGGTGCTGCGCAGGGTGAAGTAGATCGCGAACAGGCCGGCGAAGAACATGACCTCGCTGCCCAGCCACACGATCGTCCCCACGGCAACGGCGTTCGGCCTGTTCAGGACCGGACCGCTGGCGGATCTGGAGAGAGGGGTGCTAGTCACGTCCTCCATTATGGCCGAAACCACTGACAGTGTTTTCGCAGGACACTGGCGGGTCGTTCGAACTCAGTACGATCGAGCCATGTCCCACGCACTCTCCTGGCCTGCAGTGATCAGCGCGCTCATGGCGCACGAGGACCTCTCGATCAGGCAGTCCACGTGGGCCATGGAGGAGATCGTCCAGGGACGTGCGACCGCCGCACAGATCGCGGCCTTCGCGGTCGCGCTCCGCGCCAAGGGGGAGACCGTCGACGAGGTCGTGGGCTTCCGCGACGCCATCCTCGACGCCGCCGTCCCGCTGGACGTCGACCCGATGGCGCTCGACATCGTGGGCACCGGCGGCGACGTCGTCGGCACCGTCAACGTCTCGACGATGGCCGCGATCGTCATCGCGGCCGCGGGCGTGCCGGTCGTCAAGCACGGCAACCGCGCGAGCTCGTCGAAGTCCGGCTCGAGCGACGTGCTCGCCGCGCTCGGACTCGACCTCACGATGGACGCCGCGCGTGTCGCGGACACCTTCCGGCGTGTCGGTCTGACGTTCGCGTTCGCGAGCGCGTTCCACCCCGGCTTCGCGCACGCGGCACCGGTGCGGCGCGAGATCGGGGTGCCGACGGTCTTCAACTTCCTCGGCCCGCTGGTGAACCCGGCACGGTGCGAGGCGAACGCCGTGGGCGTCGCACAGCTCGAGCTCGTCCCGATCATCACGGGCGTCTTCCAGACCCGTGGCGCGACGGCGCTCGTGTTCCGCGGCGACGACGGCCTCGACGAGCTGACCACGACGGGCCACTCCCACATCTGGGAGGTCACGGGCGGCCGCGTCACCGAGCACGACCTCGACCCGCGCGACCTCGGGATCGCCCGCGCGCGAACCGAGGACCTGCTCGGCGGCGACCCGGAGCACAACGCCGCCGTCGTGCACCGCGTGTTGGCGGGGGAGACCGGTCCGGTCCGCGACATCGTGCTGCTCAACGCCGCCGCCGGCCTGGTGTCCTTCCGCCTCGCCGAGGACCCCGAGCAGGCGGACCGACCGATCCTGCAGCGCTTCCGCGAGCAGCTCGCCGTCGCAGCCGGGGCCGTCGACTCCGGCGCCGCCGCGCGGAAGCTCGCCGACTGGGTCGGCGCCGCGCCGGCGGCCTGAGCAGCCCCGCGCGGGACGCCGGCGTCGGCGCGAGCCGCACCGGAGACGACGAGACGCCCCCGGATCCGGGGGCGTCTCGTCGTACGGGCGGCGTCCCGTGGCGAGCAGACGGACACGAGGACGCCGCTCCGGACGCACCACCGCAACGGCCTGGAGGCGCGGCACCGGCCCGTGGGACCGGCACCGCGCCTCCGTGCGGTCACCTCGTCAGTGCGTCAGCGCACGTCCTCGTCGACCCAGTCGAAGGTCTTCGTGACGGCCTTCTTCCACAGGCGGAGCTGGCGGTCGCGCTCGGCGTCGTCGAGCTGCGGCTCCCAGCGCCGGTCCTCCTGCCAGTTGGCGCGGAGCTCGTCGAGGTTCGCCCAGAACCCGACGGCCAGACCGGCGGCGTACGCGGCTCCGAGGGCGGTGGTCTCCGCGACGACCGGACGGACGACCGGCACGTTGAGGATGTCCGCCTGGAACTGCATGAGCGCGTCGTTGGCCGTCATGCCACCGTCGACCTTGAGCTCGGTCAGGTCCACGCCGGAGTCCGCGTTCACGGCGTCGAGGACCTCGCGGGTCTGCAGCGCCGTCGCTTCGAGGGCGGCACGCGCGATGTGCCCCTTGTTGACGTAGCGGGTCAGGCCGACCAGGGCACCGCGGGCATCCGGTCGCCAGTACGGCGCGAACAGGCCCGAGAACGCCGGGACGAAGTACACGCCGCCGTTGTCCTCGACGGTCTTGGCGAGGGCCTCGACCTCCGGGGCGCTGCCGATGATGCCGAGGTTGTCGCGGAGCCACTGGATGAGCGAGCCCGTGACGGCGATCGACCCCTCGAGGGCGTAGTGCGTCTCCTGGTCGCCGAGCTTGTAGCCGACCGTGGTGAGCAGCCCGTTCTCCGACCGGACGATCTCCGTGCCCGTGTTGAAGATGAGGAAGTTGCCGGTGCCGTAGGTGTTCTTCGACTCGCCCTGGTCGAACGCGGCCTGACCGAAGGTCGCGGCCTGCTGGTCGCCGAGGATGCCGGCGATCGGGACCTCGCGGAGCAGGCTGGAGGACTCGACGTGGCCGTAGACCTCGGAGGAGCTGACGATCTCCGGGAGCATCGACTTCGGCACCCCGAAGTCGGCCAGGATGTCGTCGCGCCACTGGAGCGTCTCGAGGTCCATGAACAGCGTGCGGGACGCGTTCGTGACGTCGGTCTTGTGGACGCCGCCGTCGGTGCCACCCGTCAGGTTCCAGAGGACCCAGGTGTCGGTGGTGCCGAAGAGCAGGTCGCCCGCCTCGGCCTTCTCGCGCGCACCCTCGACGTTGTCGAGGATCCAGGCGATCTTGGTGCCGGCGAAGTACGTGGCGAGGGGCAGGCCGACGATCGCCTTGTAGCGGTCGGTGTCACCGTCGGCGAGCTTGTCGACGATCGACTGCGTGCGGGTGTCCTGCCAGACGATGGCGTTGTAGACGGCCTTGCCGGTGTTCTTGTCCCAGACCACGGCGGTCTCGCGCTGGTTGGTGATGCCGACCGCCGCGACGTCGTGGCGGGTGATGTCGGCGCGGGACAGGGCCTGGCCGATGACCTCGCGGACGTTGTCCCAGATCTCCGCCGGGTCGTGCTCGACCCAACCGGCACGCGGGAAGATCTGCTCGTGCTCCTTCTGGCCGACCGACTTGATCGAGCCGGAGTGGTCGAAGACGATGGCGCGCGTCGAGGTCGTGCCCTGGTCGATGGCGACGATGTAGTCGGCCATGGGTTCTCCTTGGGTTGCGTTCGGTGTGGTGGACGGGTGGTCGTCAGGAGACGACGGGGAGCAGGAAGGTCGAGGCACCGGCGGCGAGGGCACCACCGACGAGCGGGCCGACGACCGGGACCCAGGCGTAGGACCAGTCGCTGGAACCCTTGCCCTTGATCGGGAGGATCGCGTGGGCGATGCGCGGGCCGAGGTCACGCGCCGGGTTGATGGCGTAGCCGGTGGGGCCACCGAGCGAGACACCGATCGCGATCACGAGGAAGGCGACGGGGACGGCACCGAGCTCGGCCGGGGTCTTGCCGTTGGTGAAGGCGAGCACGACGAACACGAGCACGAAGGTGCCGATGACCTCGGTGACGACGTTCCAGCCGTAGCTGCGGATGGCCGGGCCGGTCGAGAAGACACCGAGCTTGGCGGCCGCGTCGGGCTCCTCGTCGAAGTGCTGCTTGTACGCCAGCCAGACGATGACGGCACCGATGATCGCGCCGATGAGCTGGGCGATCCAGTAGAGGAACATCTCGCCGACGGTGATCTTGCCCAGCAGGGCGAGGCCGAGGCTCACGGCGGGGTTGAGCTGACCACCGGAGCTGTACGACACGGTGACGCCGGCGAAGACCGCGAAGCCCCAACCGATCGTGACCATGAGGAAGCCGGCGCCGAAGCCCTTGGACTTCGTCAGCGAGACGGCGGCGACGACACCGCCACCGAGGATGATGAGCAACGCCGTACCGACGAGCTCTGACATGAAATTGACGCCGATGCCGTCCATCGGTGACCTCCAGTGCGAGTGGTGGGGGTCCGGTGGCTGCTGCGTCCGGCACTCCCCGTCGAGTGATTGGGGCCGAGCATAGTGAGGCGAATCGTCGCGACGCGATCACGCAACGAGTCGAGTCCGCGAAACTGCACGAACGTGCACGAGCGGTGTGCGGTCCGGCATCCCGCACCGGGGCCGCGGGAGCATGGCCCTGCACGAACGTGCACCCGAGGCGAACGGGCGGTCGCTGTAGGGTGAACGCACTCCGGTCGACGACGGCGGTGTGGATCCGCCCGCGGTCGACCCCCGTCCTCGTGGAGGTCCGTCATGAAGAAGCTCATCAACGATCCGCACGACGTCGTGACCGAGACCGTCCGTGGGTTCGCCCGGGCGCACGAGGGGCACGTCGTCCTGGTCGAGGACCCGATCCACCTGCACCGCGCCGACGCCCCCGTCCGCGGCAAGGTCGGCATCGTGAGCGGCGGCGGCAGCGGGCACGAGCCGCTCCACGCCGGGTTCATCGGCCACGGCATGCTCGACGCAGCCGTGCCGGGGCCGGTCTTCACCAGTCCGACCCCGGACCCCATCGTCGCCGCGACGAAGGCGGTGGACGGGGGAGCGGGCGTGCTCCACATCGTGAAGAACTACACCGGCGACGTCCTCAACTTCGAGACCGCGGCGGAGCTGGCCGAGCTGGAGGACATCCGCGTCGAGTCCGTCGTCGTCGACGACGACGTCGCCGTGCAGGACTCGCTCTACACGGCAGGACGCCGCGGCGTGGCCGGCACCGTCGTGGTCGAGAAGTGCGCCGGCGCCGCAGCCGAGCGCGGCGACGACCTCGACGCCGTCGCGGCGGTCGCCCGCCGCGTCAACGAGGTCACCCGGTCGATGGGCCTGGCCCTGGGCTCCGGCACCGTCCCGCACGCGGGGGAGCCGTCCTTCACGCTCGCCGACGACGAGGTCGAGCTCGGGATCGGCATCCACGGCGAGCCCGGCCGCGAGCGCATCCCGATGGCTCCGGCCGACCAACTCGTCGACCGCGTGCTCGAACCGGTGCTCGCCGACCTCGACGCGCCTGCGGGCTCGCAGCTGCTGCTCCTCGTGAACGGGATGGGCGGGACCCCGCTGTCCGAGCTCTACATCGTCTACCGGCGCGCCGCCGAGGTCCTCACGGACCGTGGCCACCACGTCGCGCGTAGCGTGGTCGGCGACTACGTCACGTCCCTCGAGATGCCGGGCTTCTCGATCACCGTCACGGTGCTCGACGAGGAGCTCACGGCACTCTGGGACGCCCCGGTGGAGACCCCGGCGCTGCGCTGGGGTCGCTGACCACCGTCCACCATCCAGGAAGGAACACGAATTGGCGCTCGACACCGCATGGGCCATCGACTGGGTGCGCCGCACCGCCGCGACGATCGACGACCACCGCGCCGAGCTCGTCACGCTCGACCGTGAGATCGGCGACGGCGACCACGGAGAGAACCTCGACCGGGGGTTCCGCGCCGTGCTCGAGACCGTCGACGGCGGCTCCTTCGACACCCCCGGCGCGGTCTTCAAGGCCGTCGCGACGAAGCTCATCTCGACGGTGGGCGGTGCCGCCGGTCCGCTCTTCGGGACCGCCTACCTGAAGGCCGCCCAGGCGGCCGGCGACGCGACCGAGCTCGACGCCGACACGGTCGTGGCCGTGCTCACCGCCGCACGCGACGGTGTCGTCTCCCGTGGCAAGGCCGAGGTCGGCGACAAGACGATGGTCGACGCGTGGTCCGCGGCCGTCGACGCCGCGACCGCCGCTGCGGCGGCCGGCGACGGGCCGGAGCGCGTGCTCGAGGCCGCCGCCGACGCCGCCGTGACCGGCGCCGAGTCGACCGACCCCCTCGTCGCCCGCAAGGGCCGCGCCAGCTACCTCGGGGAGCGGGCGATCGGACACCGCGACCCCGGGGCGCAGTCGACGGCGTACATCCTGCGCGCAGCGGTGGACGCCGCGTGACCGTCGGGATCCTGGTCGTCTCGCACAGCGCGGCGATCGCGACCGGCACCGTCGAGCTCGCCCGCCAGATGGCCGCGGACGTCCCGATGGTGGCCGCCGGCGGCACGGACGACGGCGGCATCGGGACGTCCTTCGAGGCGATCGCCGACGGCATCCAGGAGCTCGCGCCGGCGGACGCCGTCGTCGTGCTCTGCGACCTCGGCTCCGCCTACCTGACCACCGACACCGCACTGGACTTCCTCGACGAGGCCGACCGCGACCGGGTGCACGTCTCGCAGGCCCCGCTGGTCGAGGGCACGGTGGCCGCGGCGGTCGCCGCGCAGACCGGCGGCGACGTCGACGCCGTCCTGGCCGCTGCGTCATCGGCCGCACGGTCCGCGGACGACGACGAGAGCGCCTCCGACCCGACGGGGGACCAGCCGGGAGGCACGGCGCCCGCCGACGACGCGGATCCGACCGACGGGGCGGTCACCGAGACCGTCGAACTGGTCAACGAGAGCGGCCTGCACGCCCGGCCCGCGGCCGAGTTCGTGAAGGCCGCCGCGAAGCACGAGTCGCGCGTCCGCGTCAACGGCGTCGACGCGAAGAGCCTCCTCGCGATCATGGCGCTCGCCCTGCCGAAGGGCGCGAGCGTGACGATCGAGGCGGACGGACCCGACGCACGGGACGCCGTCGACACCCTCGTCGCGCTCGTCCGCTCCGGCTTCGGCGAGTGACGAGCGCCGCCGCGCGCGCCGAGGGGGCGGGCGCGGCGGAGGTGCTCAGCGTCCGGGTGTCACGAACTCCTGCAGCCCCGTGACCCGGAGCAGGTCCAGCTTCGCGGCGTCCTCGCTGCCGGGCACCGCCGTGTAGACCACGATCCGCAGGTCGCTGCCCGGCACGCTGAGCACGTCGCAGTCGATCTCCACCGGGCCGACCGGGGTGTGCACGACCTTGCGACTGGTCCGGTGCTCGGCGATGCGCCCGCCGTGCCAGCGCCGCTCGAACTCCGGGGACGCACGGCGCAGCCGTGCCACCAGCTCCGCGAGACGCCGATCCGCCGGGTACCGGCCCAGGGCGGAGCGGAGGTCGGCGACCAGGTCGCTCGAGAAGTCCTCCTGGTGGGTGTCGTCCCACTCGACGCCGTCGTGCCCCTGCGTGAAGTGCCGCCACACGAGGTTCGCCTCGAGGCCCGTCCAGCGCCCGGGGTCGCCGGAGACCGTGGCCCAGAGGTCGTTCCACAGCACGATGTCGTGCGCCGCCGTGAACACGGCCAGCGGGACGTCCCCGAGCCGGTCGAGCATGCGGTGCACGCCGGGCGGGACGTGGCGGGGGACCTCGCCCCGCGAGGGCACCGCGGCGCCCGCGACCCGGAACAGGTGGTCGCGTTCGGCCTCGGTGAGCCGGAGCGCGGTCGCGAGTGCGCCGAGCAGCTGCGGTGAGGGGTTCGTCGCCCTGCCCTGCTCCAGGCGCACCACGTAGTCGACGCTGACCCCGGCCAGGGTCGCCAGCTCCTCGCGTCGGAGCCCGGCGGTGCGCCGGCCCGGCCCCGCCGGCAGTCCGACCTCGGCCGGACGCACCCGGTCACGCCAGGCGCGCAACACCTCCGCGAACTCGCTCATGCGACCATCATCACCCGGTTCGGGCAGGCGGTCCTGGTACTGCCGGTCCCACCGTCGACCGGTGCCTGGGAACCCGACGGCGACGCGGGCATCGTGGACGGCATGACCACCACACTCATCACCGGGGCCAACCGTTCGCTCGGCCTCGAGACCGCACGCCGACTCGTCGAGGCCGGGCACACCGTGTACGCCGGCATGCGTGACCCCGCCTCCGGGGACGAGGCGCGCGCCCTCGGCGCGCACGTCGTGGCGCTCGACGTCACCCAGCAGGCGAGCGTCGACGCCGCGCTCGCGTCGCTGCCGCAACTCGACGTGCTCGTGAACAACGCGGGGGTGCTCGGGACCGCGTTCGGCGTCGACGACCTCGACGCGGACGCGATGGCCGACGTGCTCGACACGAACGTCGTCGGGGTCGTCCGGGTGACGCAGGCGGCCCTGCCGCTGCTGCGTCGCTCGTCGAACCCGGTGATCGTCAACGTCGCGTCCGGCGTCGGCTTCGCGCGCTGGCTCACCACGCCCGGTCGCGACGAGCACCCGGTCCCCGCGGTGCCGTACGCGGCGTCGAAGGCGGCGCTCATCGCCGCGACGGTGCAGTACGCGAAGAACCTGCCCGGGTTCCGCGTGAACGCGTCCGACCCCGGCTACACCGCGACCGCGTTCAACGGCTTCGGCGGGCACCAGACCGTCACGGAGGGCACGGACGCGACGGTGGCGCTCGCGCAGATCGGCCCGGACGGACCGACGGGGGAGTTCCACGACCGGACCGGCCGCATCGAGTACTGACCGGACGTCGGACGGGAGGCACGTGGCGGGTCCGCCACGCGCCTGCCGTCGGTCGGTCTGCCAGGATGACGGCATGCGCGCAGTCCGGTACGACCGCTTCGGTTCCATGCCCGTCATCGTCGAGCTCCCGACGCCGGAGGCACCCGTCGACGGCGTCGTCGTCACCGTCCGTGCGACCGGGGTGTGCCGGAGCGACTGGCACGCGTGGAAGGGCCACGACGACTCGGTGTCGTTGCCGCACGTGCCGGGCCACGAGTTCTCGGGGACCGTGTCGGCCGTCGGCGACGACGTCATCGGCTTCGCCGTCGGCGACCGGGTGACCGCGCCGTTCGTCTTCGCCTGCGGTACGTGCGAGCAGTGCCGCGACGGGGCCACGCAGGTGTGCACCCGGCAGCAGCAGCCCGGGTTCACGCTGCCGGGCTCGTACGCCGAGGCGGTGGTGGTGCCGCATGCCGACGTGAACCTCGTGGCGCTGCCCGACGAGGTCGGCTTCGCCGAGGCGGCGGGGCTCGGCTGCCGGTTCGGCACCGCGTACCACGCGCTGCACGCACGGGGGCGGGTCGCCGCAGGGGAGTGGGTCGCCGTGTTCGGCTGCGGCGGTGTCGGACTGTCCACCGTGCTGGTCGCCGTGGCAGCGGGCGCACGTGTGATCGCCGTCGACGTCTCGCCGGCAGCGCTCGAGCGGGCGGCGGCACTCGGCGCGACCACGCTACCGATGGGCGATGACGTGGCGGCGACGGTGCACGGTGTGACCGGAGGGGGCGCGCACGTGTCGGTGGACGCCTACGGCAGCCGGGCGACCTCGCTCGCCGCGGTGGGCTCGCTCCGTCCGCGCGGTCGGCACGTGCAGGTCGGCCTGTTGCTCGACGACGAGGCCGTGCCGGTCATCCCGATGGGCAGGGTCATCGCCGACGAGCTCGAGCTGCTCGGGAGTCACGGGATCGCAGTGGGGGAGTACGCCGCGATGCTCGACGACGTGGTCGCCGGTCGGCTCCGTCCCGCCGAGTCGATCGGACGGACGATCGGGTTCGGCGACCTGCCCGATGCGCTCGAGGCGATGGACCGGCCGGCGACCGGGTCGGGGATGACCGTCGCGGTGTTCTGAGACGCCGCCGTCCCGGTCGTCCGCGACCTGCGGACAGCCGGTGTGTCATCTGACATACTGCGGACATGACGTGGGGAAGCGGAGCGGGCGTCCAGCTCGCGGAGCTCGCAGTGATCGACGACTGTCGGCTGACGGTGCCACCGCGCGTCGACCGGGCGGACGGAGTCGTCCGCTCGTTCGTGGCGCGGATCCCACCGGGGGCGTCGACGGGGTGGCACCGGCACGACGCCTGGCAGACCGGGATCGTCGCCCGGGGGCGACTGCGACACCGGACGGCCGACGTCGTGCAGTACCACGAACCCGGTCAGGTGCTCGTCGAGGCACCCTTCGTCGACCACGAGGCAACGAACGTGTCCGACGAGGAACTGGTGCTCGTGTTCGTCGCGGCGCAGATCGACGACTGCCCGCTGGTCACGCCGAGACCCGCGCCCTGACGCAGGGCGGGGCGATCAGGGGGGCCGCACAGACGGGAGTCCGACCGTCACGAGTCACCTGAGTTGACATAATATGCATTATCGGCGCTCAGCGCTGAACAGCTAGACAGCCGGTGAACTCGCGTCCACGCACCGTTCTCGTCGCACGACGCGCCGCCGTTCGTCCGCCGTGGGTGCACGACATGCCGCTCACGATCGACGTGAACGGCATGTCGTGCGACCTGGGCGTCGTGACCGGCGGCGCATCGTGGCCGGCTCCGCGGTGGCGTTGCGGGTCCGACGGACCTGCGCGGTCGGCGGCGACGGCCGGGTCGTCAGTGCTCGGGCGTCTCGTCGCCGGTGGGCACGTCGTCGGCGTCGATCTCGAGGGCGGCCTGCTCGCTGCCGTCCTCCTCGACCTCGGAACGGTCGGTGTCCGGCTGCTCCGGCTGCTCGGCCTGGGTGGTCTCTTCTGCGGGGTCCGGCTGGCTGTACGTCATGGCGGGGACGCTACTCGGCGCGGCCTGTGTCGGTCCGGGCGGTGCGGTCGTCGACGGTGACCGGACAGACGGACGGGAGGCGCGTGGCGGTGCCGCCACGCGCCTCCCGTCCGGTGGTGCTACTGGTTCTGCAGCATCTGCGTCGCCAGCACGGCGCCGAAGATCATGAAGATGATCGCGATGACGATGCCGATGACGCTCAGGACGATGCCGGCGAGGACCATGCCGCGGTTCAGGCCCCGGCGACGCGCGACGAAGCCGAGGATCAGGCCGACGATGCCGGCGATCAGACCGATGATCGAGAACAGGAAGCCGAAGACGACGGCGACGATGCCGAGCACCAGCGACCCGATGGCGAGGCCGTTGCCGCCGTTCGTCGCGGGTGCCGCGCCGGGCGTGTTCGGTGCCGGCGGGAAACCGTTCGTGGACATGGGAGCTCCTCGTGTCAGGGCCGCTGGCACGGGTTGCGTGCGGCCGTCAGCGCACACGGTAGGCGCTTCCTGCGAAGTGCGTTCACATCAGCTGTACGCACCCGGTGCTGCCGGATCGGACGGCACGGTGCCGCCGGACCAGGTCCGGGAGCTCCGCCGGCTCGAAGGGCTCGTCGGTGGCGTCGAGCTCCTCGGCGGTCCACCACCGCGAAGCGAGGATGTCGACGCGCTCGTCGTCGGTCCACTCGGCGTCGGACAGCTCGAACCCTGGCGTCCGGACGACGTAGAACTCGCTGTGGCCGCGGTCGTGGTCGGCCAGGTCCCACTCGACCGTGAAGTCCCAGCTCCACACGGGGTCGCCCGGATCATCGACGACGACGCCGGTCTCCTCACGGAGCTCGCGGACGGCGGCGTCGCGGTGCGACTCCCCCGGGTCCACGCCGCCACCGGGGGTGATCCACCGGTGCGCGTGGTCGGACGACGGCGACCGCGTGTCCATGAGGAACACGCGGCCGTCCGGGTCGAGCAGGAGGATGCGGGAGGTCAGACGGAGGCCGGGCTTCGCTGTCATCCGCCCGAGGCTACCCGTCGCGCCGTCCCCCGCCCCGTGTCAGGCCGTGAAGCCGCTCGTGTCACCGACGAGCTTCGTGTGGTCGGCCGGGATCGGCTCGACGGCGGCCAGGGCGATCTCGGCCGCGAACTCGGACACGCTGTAGAGCTTCCCGACCTCCTGGCGCCGACCCTCGATCGCACCGGGGTTCAGGCGGTTGAGCAGCGTCGCCGTGATGGTGCCCTCGATCATGTCGCCGGAGACGGTCACGAACTCGATGCCGGCGGCCTCGAGCTGCGGGATGAGCTCGCGCAGCGCGAGTTCGCCGGCACGCTTGCTCTTGGCGACGGGGACGTACTCGTCCATCGTCTCGGCGGTCTCGACGAAGTGGGCCTGGTGGCTCGTCACGAAGACGACACGCGAGCCGGCCGGCATGTGCGGCACGGCGGTCTGCAGCATGTCGACCTGTGCGTCGCGGTTCAGGCGGAGTGCGTAGTCCTCCCCCAGGTCGGCCTCCATGCCGCCGGAGGCGTTGAGCACGAGCAGGTCGATCCCGCCCCACTCGGCCACGACGCGGTCGACCATCGCCTGGACGGAGTCGTGGTCGGTCAGGTCGGCAGCCACGGCGATCGCGGAACCGCCGGCAGCGACGACCTTCTCGACGATCTGCTCGGCGCGCCGGGCCTTGTTGCGGTAGTTCACGACGACCTTCGCGCCGGCCTCGGCCAGGTAGCCGACGGTGTCGGCGCCGATACCGCGCGACGACCCCGTGACGAGGGCGCGCTTGTCGGCGAGGGATCCGGGGGCGAGGGGGTTCGTCACAGGCGTGTTCTCCAGGTCGCTGCTGTGGCCGGTCGGCCGCCGACGAGCCTACCAACCGCGCGGCCCGCGCCGGGCGAGCATCGGCCGCACCCGCGCGGACCCGAGCGTGACTTGATATGTTGAACGGAGTTGGACCGGCCGTCGCGACGCTGCACGCCGGAGCGCGCGATGCAAGGGAGGGAGATCGCGTGAACATCGACTGGATCCAGACCGTCGTCTGGATCGGACTGACACTGCTGCTGGGCGTGGTCGAGATCTTCACGCTCGACTTCATCTTCCTGATGCTCGCCGCGGGCGCGGCCGGGGGTCTGATCGCAGCGCTGATCGGCGCGCCGTGGTGGCTCTCCGCGATCATCGCGGCCGTCGTCGCACTCGTGCTGCTCTCGCTCGTCCGCCCCCGGCTGCTCGTGGCGCTCGGCCGGAACGCCGACCCCCACCGCACCAACATCGAGGGGCTGATCGGCCTGCGCGGCACCGTCGCGGTGGCCTTCACGTCGTCGTCCCCCGGGCAGGTCCGTCTCGCGAACGGCGAGACCTGGAGCGCCCGGCTCGCCGCAGGCTCCCCCGACCGCACACCACCGCTCGGCACCCCCGTGGTCGTCGAGTCCATCGAGGGGTCGACCGCGGTCGTCCGCCTCGGAGAAAGGGCCACCTCGTGACCATCTCAGCCGGGACGATCGCCCTGATCGTCCTCGTCCTCGTCGTCGTGATCTTCGTGATCGTCGTCCTGTCCCGCGCGATCCGGATCGTGCCCCAGGCGACGGCCGGGATCGTCGAACGACTCGGCAAGTACCACAAGACGCTCAGCCCCGGACTCAACATCCTGGTGCCGTTCATCGACCGGCTCCGCCCGCTCATCGACATGCGCGAGCAGGTCGTGTCCTTCCCGCCGCAGCCGGTGATCACCGAGGACAACCTGGTGGTCTCGATCGACACCGTCGTCTACTTCCAGGTGACCGACGCACGCGCCGCCACCTACGAGATCGCGAACTACCTGGGTGCGGTCGAGCAGCTCACCACCACGACGCTCCGCAACGTCGTGGGTGGCCTCAACCTCGAAGAGGCGCTGACCAGCCGCGACAACATCAACGGCCAGCTCCGGGTCGTCCTCGACGAGGCGACCGGCAAGTGGGGCATCCGGGTCGGTCGTGTCGAGCTCAAGGCGATCGAGCCGCCCGTGTCGATCCAGGACGCCATGGAGCAGCAGCTCCGCGCCGAGCGGAGCCGTCGTGCCGCGATCCTGCAGGCCGAGGGCACCAAGCAGTCGGCGATCCTCGAGGCCGAGGGCCAACGGCAGGCCGCGATCCTCGCCGCCGAGGGTGACGCGAAGGCCCAGGTGCTCCGCGCCGAGGGTGAGGCGCAGGCCATCGCGACCGTCTTCGAGGCGATCCACACGGGCGACCCGGACGACAAGCTGTTGTCCTACCAGTACCTGCAGACCCTGCCGAAGATCGCCGAGGGCACGGCGAACAAGCTCTGGATGATCCCGAGCGAGTTCACGGAGGCGCTGTCCGGCATCGCCAAGGGCTTCACCGGAGGGCGGACCGGCAGCGGTCCGGTCGCGGGAGCCGGTGGCGGCACGGACTTCCTGTCGCGCATCTCGAAGCTCGCGAACGAGAGCCTGGCGAACACCGCGACCGCGGACGGCGCGGCGGCGGCGAACCCGCGACCGGACGCCACCGCGGCCGACATCGTCCCGGACGCGGCGCTCGACGAGCGGCTCGAGGAGTCGAACC
Organism: Curtobacterium sp. NPDC092190; assembly: GCF_044755625.1. Classification (NCBI taxonomy): domain Bacteria; kingdom Bacillati; phylum Actinomycetota; class Actinomycetes; order Micrococcales; family Microbacteriaceae; genus Curtobacterium; species Curtobacterium sp. NPDC092190. Next base: position 511,572 of record NZ_JBIVRJ010000001.1, read on the forward strand.
GCAGTGTCGACGCGCGCCTCGCCGCGGCCGACGAGGCCTCGCAGACCGCGCTCGGGGACGACCGCCAGCCGTAGGTCCCCCGCACACGACGACGCCTGCCCCGGATTCCCCGGGGCGGGCGTCGTCGTGTCGGGGGTGGTGCTCAGGCGCCGCGACGTGCACGCAGGAACGCGAGACGCTCCTCCAGGAGCTCCTCGAGTTCCTCGCGCGAGCGACGCTCGAGCAGCATGTCCCAGTGCGTCCTCGGCGCCTTGACGTCCTCGGCAGCGACCTCGACGGGGATCCCGTCGTCGCCGAGCAACCGTCCTTCGCGCCCCGTCCGGGGTTCCGACCACGTCTGCGGTACGTCCGCCTCGGCGGAGAAGACGACGTCGAACGTCTCCCCCGACTCGGTCTGGTAGACCGCGCGCTTCCGGTCGGAGAGCTCGACGCCCTCCTCGCTCTGGAGACTCTGGCTCCCGAGCCGCATCCCGCGGAGACTCCGATCAGCCATGTGTGTGCTCCTCTCGCTCGTCTGCCCTCTTCAACACTGTCCCACGCGGGATGCATCCCGACTGGGCGCATTCACAGAGCGTTCCCAGTGGGAGGCGGCGGTGTTCAGGAATCGCGGCGGAGCGACCGTGTCGATCGACGGCCCCACGGTGCGCACGCGAGCAGGGCGAGGAGGGCCCCGAGCGACACCAGGAGGGTGACCGACCCGGAGACGATCGTGGCGGGGGTCGTCCCGGTGCCGAGCGGCACGTCCGTGACCATCGAGGTCGCCGTGTACGCGGGGACGCGGTCGATGGTCCGCCCCGACGGGTCGATGACCTGGGACGCACCGACCGTCGAGATGTTGACGAGCGAGCGACCGGTCTCGACCGCCCGGAGCCGGGCGATCTCGAGCTGCTGCAGGTTCTCGTCGGTCCCGGAGAAGTCGGCGTTGTTCGTCTGCGCGAGGATGACCTGCGCTCCCCCGCGAGCCATGTCGGACGTGAGTCCGTCGTCGACGATGTCGAAGCAGACCGCGATCCCCGCCCTGATGCCGGCGACGTCGAGCACGTTCGGCCTGGTGCCCGGCGTGTAGTCGCGCTGCAGCAGCCCGATGAGCGACGGCGCGAGCTTCGAGAAGAACCAGCGGTCGGGCACGTACTCGCCGAAGGGGACCGGACGCTTCTTGTCGTAGGACGACTGCCAGCCGTCGGCGGTCCACACGAACGACGTGTTGTGCAGGACGCCGGACGGTGTCTGCGTGATCGCCCCGGCGACCAGCGGCGCCCCGACCGTGTCGACCACGGAGTCGAGGGCGCCTGCGACGGCCGGGAAGCGCCGCGGGTCGGCCTCGGCGGCAGCCTCGGGCCAGACGACCAGGTCGACGCCGCGCGCCTCGACGTCGGTCGCGGCGACCTGCGCGGCCAGGACCTCGCCCGGCTGGGCGCGGTCGAAGTACCCGGCCGGACCGTTGCCCTGCACGGCCTCGACGCGGATGCTGCCGTCGACGCGGGTGGGCCAGGCGGGCACGGCCAGGACCACGGCGACCAGGAGCCCGGCGGTGGCGACGCGCGTGGACGCGGCGACGCCCGAGCCGGGTGTGCGAGGCACGACGAGCGCGAGCGACAGCACGACCGCGACGCAGTAGACGACGACGAACGTCACGCCGAGCACGCCCACGTACGCCGCGAGGTGCGTGAAGGGTCCCTGCGACTGGGACAGCCCGACGCGTCCCCACGCGAAGCCCTCGTACGGCCAGCTGCCGGAGAACCACTCGCGTCCGGTCCAGAGTCCGGCGACGACGGCCGGGAGGCCCCACACCCGCCAGGCGGTCGACGGCAGGACGCGCGCGACCCAGCGGTACGCGAGGGCGATCGCCACGCTGCCGAGGGCGAAGTACGCGGCCTCGAACAGCGCGAGCGCCAGCCACGGGACCGGCCCGAGGTACCGCCCGGCCCAGGAGATCGCGGGCAGCCAGAAGGCCGCGCCGGCCACGTACCCGAGCCAGGCTGCACGTCGGGCGCGCTGCCCCATCGCGGCGAGCAGCATGCAGGCCATCGCCGGGTAGGCGAGGAACCACCAGCCCGGGGACGGGAACGACAGGGCGAAGAGCAGGCCGCCGACGACCGCGAGCGGGAACGCGAGGCGCAGCGGCAGCGCGGCGAACTCGTCGCGCCGCCCGTCCTGCAGGACCCCGGACCTGACACGGGACACCGTCGACGCCCGCGAGTCGGCGCGGACGACGCGGCGTCCCGCGGTGGAACCGCCGGGTTGCGGGCGCGTGGCCGCGTCGGGGACGTGCACCGGGCCTCCCGTCAGACCGTCGCGTAGGCGACGATGCCGCGGCGCACCGCGTCCGTCGCCCGTCGCGCGGTCTGGGCGAGCTCCTCGTCGCCGGCGTTCCGGACCTGGTCCAGCAGGTCGATGACCTGCTTCGACCAGCGCACGAAGTCGCCAGCGGGCATGTCCAGGGTCCGGAGCACGTCGTCGAGCGCGGAGCCGGACGCCCAGCGGAACATGCCGACCGACATCGCCGGGGTCGGCGGCTGCGAACCGGCGAGCCGCGCATCGCGCTCGATGTCGTCGAGCCGCGCCCAGATGGTCAGCGTCTCGTCGAGCGCCGGCCGGAAGGCTCCGCGGGGCAGGGCGTGCTCGGTCCCCGGGGCGTCCTCGCGCCGGGGCTGGTACACGATGGTGGCGGCCATGGCGGCGAGCTGCGCCGGGGTCAGTTCCTTCCAGACGCCGGCCTCGAGGCACTCGGCCACGAGCAGGTCGCGCTCACCGTAGATCCGCTGCAGGCGACGTCCGCCAGCGGCGACGGTCGCTTCGTCGTCCCCGGTGGCGACCAGGTAGCCGAGCTGCAGGAGCACGTCGGTGACCCGGTCGAACGTCGTCGCGACGGCGCCCGTGCGGGAGCGGATCTGCTGGACGAGCTTGTCGTTGGCGCGCTTGAGCTTGTACCAGCGCTCGGCCCAGCGGGCGTGCGCCTCGCGGTCCGGGCACGCGTGGCAGGGGTGGCGCTGCATCTGCCGACGGACCTCGGTGATCGCCGCCTGGCGCTCCTGCCGGGCGCCGTGCGAGGCCTCGCGACCGCCGGGGACGTTCGTGCGCTCGAGGTCCGACAGGCGACGGCGGAGCGCGGCGTACTCGGTGAAGTCGCCGAGGTGGCACTGCATCGCGCGCTGGTAGCCGTCGAGGGACTCCTGCTGCGACCGGACCTTGCGTGCGAGGTCGACGACGGAACGGTCCGCCTGGAACTGCGCGAACGAGGTCTCGAGGACCTCGCGCGTCCGCTGCCGACCGAACTGCTCGATGAGGTTCACGGCCATGTTGTACGTGGGCTTGAACGACGAGTTGAGCGGGTACGTGCGACGGCTCGCCAGCGACGCGACGGCCTGCGGGTCGAGGCCGTCCGACCACTGGATGACCGAGTGGCCCTCGACGTCGATGCCACGGCGTCCGGCGCGACCGGTGAGCTGCGTGTACTCCCCCGGCGTGATCGGCACCCGGGCCTCGCCGTTGAACTTCTCGAGCTTCTCGAGCACGACCGTCCGGGCCGGCATGTTCACGCCGAGCGCCAGGGTCTCGGTCGCGAACACGACCTTGAGGAGCTTGCGCTGGAAGAGGTCCTCGACGACCTCCTTGAACGCGGGCAGCAGGCCGGCGTGGTGTGCGGCCACACCGCGCTCGAGGCCCTCGAGCCACTCCCAGTAGCCGAGCACCGCGAGGTCCTCGTCGAGCAGGGTCCGGCAGTGGTACTCGGCCGTCTCGCGGATCTCGTTGCGCTCGTCGGCGGTCGTCAGCGAGATGCCGGACCGGAGGACCTGACGGACGCCCTGGTCGCAGCCGTTGCGGCTGAACACGAAGAAGATCGCCGGCAGGAGCATCCGCTCGTCGAGCACCTTCGCGATCTGCTCGCGGTACATCTTCTCGGTACGAGGGCCCCGGCGCTCGGGGTAGCCGCCGCGTCCGCGACGACCACGGTGGCCGCCGCCGTGCCGCTCGCTGCGCGAGGCCCCGCCGACGAGTCGGAGCAGCTCCGGGTTCACCCGGTTCGTGGCCGCCGCACCGCTCGAGTCGAACAGGTCGACCATCTTCGAGCCGACGAGCACGTGCTGCTCGAGCGGGACCGGCCGGTCCTCGGACACGATGACGTCGGTGTCGCCGCGGACGGTCTGCAGCCAGTCGCCGAACTCCTCGGCGTTGGACACCGTCGCGCTGAGGGAGACGAGCCGGACCTCGGTCGGCAGGTGCAGGATCACCTCTTCCCACACCGCTCCCCGGAACCGGTCCGCCAGGTAGTGGACCTCGTCGAGGACGACCCACGCCAGGTCGTCGAGCAGGTCGGAGTCCGCGTAGATCATGTTGCGGAGCACCTCGGTCGTCATCACGACGACACGGGCCCGCGGGTTGACGTTCGTGTCGCCGGTGAGGAGCCCGACCTCGGACTCGCCGTAGTCGGCCACGAGCTCGTTGTACTTCTGGTTGCTCAGCGCCTTCATCGGCGTCGTGTAGAAGACCTTCGCGGTCGGCTGCCGCATGGCGAGCCAGATCGCGAACTCGGCGACGATCGTCTTGCCGGCACCGGTCGGTGCGGCGACGAGGACGCTCCGGCCCTGGTCGAGTGCGTCGCAGCCGGCGACCTGGAACGGGTCGAGGTCGAAGCGCAGGTCGGAACGGAACAGCTCGAGGTTGCGCGAGCGGTTCCGGACCTTCGCCGCCTGGTAGCGCTCGGCGGCAGTGGGTCCGGCGGTCATCAGCGTGCGTACTCCTCGTCGAGCTTCGCCTGCTGCTTCGCCAGCCTGCGGTCGTGGAGCCAGGTCACGAGACACGCTGCTGCGTAGAGCACCGTCATCGGGATCGCCAGCAGGAACATCGAGATGACGTCGGCCGACGGGGTCACGATCGCGCAGAACACCAGGATGCACACGATCGCGACGCGCCACGACCTGATGATCGAGCTGGCCGACAGCACCCCGACGAAGTTCAGCAGCACGAGGAACACCGGCAGCACGAACGCGATGCCGACGGCGACGATGAGCTTGATGACGAAGTCGTAGTACGCCTTGGCGTCGACGATCGACGTGTCCTGCGCCGACACGAAGCTGCCCAGGATCCCGACGATGTGCGGCAGGACGTACCAGCCGAACCAGCAGCCCGCGAAGAACAGCGGGATCGCGGTGCCCAGGAACCCGAACACGTACTGCTTCTCGCGCCGCACCAGCGCCGGGACGATGAACGCCCAGACCTGGTAGAGCCAGACGGGGCTCGAGATCACGACACCGATCGTGATCGCGATCTGCAGCCGCAGGTCGAACGCGCCGGTGATCTGCGGGAAGTTCAGCTCGGCCGTGTGGCCGCCGACCTCGGCCAGCTGGGTGACCGGCTGCCGCAGGGCATCGAGCACGAACGGGGTGAGGAACCACCCGCCGACCGCGCAGAGCGCGACCGCGACGACGGCCTTGAAGAGACGGTTCCGCAGCTCGATCAGGTGCTGCCCGAGCGACATGCGACCCTCGGTGTCCTTCTCCGGACGGCCTGGTCGCCTCGCTCGCCCGCTCGCGGTCGTCGAAGCCATGGCCCGATCCTACGGGACCGGGGCCGACAGTCGGGCCGTCGGCGGCGGACCCACAGGCGGACGACCGGCCGGGAGGCGCACGGCGGGCCCGCCCCGTGCCTCCCGTCCGTCAGGGTGCGCGGCGGGCGCGGTGCGCGCGCTACTCGGCGGCCAGGGCCGCCTCGGCGAACGCGCGGACGGCGGCACGGGCCGCCGGCGGGTCGAGGACGACCGCGCGGCCCGGCAGGCCGGCCACCAGCCGGACGACCCCGTCGAAGCCGTTCGATGCCGCGAGCCGGATGCGGACGCGGCCGTCTGCGTCCTCGGCGTCGGCGGTGTCCGCCAGGAAGTCCGCGACGAGGGGCAGCGCCGAGCAGTCGAGCTCCACCGTGACGATGACGTCGCCGCCGGACTGCTGGAAGAGCGTGTCCGGGATCACGACGTCGCCGATGGTCTTCTCGGCCGGGCGGTCGTCCACGCGCACGCTCGTCATCCGGTCGAGCCGGAAGGTCCGGAGCGCCTGCCGGTCGAGGTCCCAGGCACGCAGGTACCAGTCGGTGTCGATCGACTCGACGCGGAGCGGGTCGACACGGCGGGTCCCGCCTCGGGTGCGCGGCCCGGCGTACTCGAACGCCAGACCACGACCGTCGGCGACGGCACGGCGGATGGTGGCGAGCGCCGCGTCGTGCAGGTCCTGACCGACCGCGACGTTCGACGCCGCTCCCCCGGCACCGCGGGAGAGCTTCGCCATGAGGGACCGGATCGCGTCCCGATCGGCGGCCTCGGGCAGCGCGGACAGGTACTGCAGGCCGGCGATCAGGGCCGAGGCCTCACGCGCCGACAGCCGGGGCGAGTCGTCGATCGCCACGAGGTTCGTCAGCACGATCATGTCGTTCTGCTCGAAGTCGTCCCAGGCGATGTCGAACAGGTCACCGTGCTGGTACTGCATCGTCTCGCCGGGCACCCCGGACACCGCGATGAGCTCGACCGCACGGCGGATGCGCTGCTCGGGGACGCCGAAGTGCCGTGCGGCCTCGGCCACGGACACGCGCTCGTGGTCGATGAGGTACGGCACGAGGACGAGCAGGAACGCGAGCTTGTCCTGTGCCTGGAGCGGTTGCTGGTCAGGCACGGGTACCTCCGGCGTCGGCGGTCTGGTCGGCGTCGGTGGTCTGGTCTGCGTCGGCTCGGCCGGCCTCCGCGTGGTCGGCGACGAGGGCGCGCAGGCGGGCGACCACGAGCTCGCGGACCGCGGCGGGCTCGAGCACCCGGACCTCGGGACCGAAGGCCGCCAGTTCCTCGGCGAGGATCTGCGGGTCGACGTGGTGCACGACGAGCACGCCGTCGTCGTCGACCTCGGTGCCGCGTCGACGCTGGAGCCGGCGCTCGGCATCGGAACCGGGCACGACCGCGATCCGCGCCGTCCGTTCGGCCCACACCCGGTCCAGCTCGGTCAGGGCACGTTCGGCGGCGCCGGCGGGAGCGGGGTGCTGCCCGACCTGGTGCACGCTCACCGGCCCGACGATCCGCGAGAGCAGGTAGTTCTTCGTGCCGCCGGTGGAGAACTCGTGCGCTGCGAGCATCCAGCGACCGCCGTGCTGCACGAGCGCGAGCGGTGCGAGGTCACGCCGGCGGGGCGCGTGCTCGCCCGGCGTGATGTAGTCGAAGCGCACGGCGGCGCCACGGTCGAGCGCTGAACGCAGGGGTTCGAACGCGGTATCACGGGCGCGGAGCCGGGGCGAGTAGGCGGCCATGCCGGCGACGCCCTGCGCCGTGGCCGTCCCTCCGTCGTCGGCACCGGCGGACCGGACCTTCAGCAGCGCCCGTCGTGAGTCGGTGGACAGTGCGCCCTCGCGCCAGGCCATCGCCGCGAGCGACAGCAGCGCGGACTCGTCCGGGGTGAAGCGGACGTCGAGCGGCAGGTCGTACTCGCCCTTCGGGATGCGGTACCGGAGCGTCTGGTTGTTGCCGGCGGCACCGGGCGTCTCGATCGTCTCGAGCGGGATGCCGAGGTCGCGGACGTCGTCCTTGTCGCGCTCGAACTGCCGCTCGAGCGACGCGTTGTCCCCACCGGACGTGTACCGCTGCCGGTAGCCCTGCACGTTGGCCAGGATCTCCGCCTTGGTCAGCCCGGCCTCGGTCGAGAGCAGCGCGAGCACCAGGCTGAAGAGCCGCTCCTCGGCGGGGACGCGGGGGGCTCGGGTGGCTGGCACGAGCCCGATCCTACGGCAGCGCGGGTGCACCGGAGTGCACCCGCGCTCGGTCGGTGGACGGACCGTCGAGGGTCAGGCGGGCATCTTCCCGAGCACGTCGATGACGTACGCGGTGGTGCGGTCCTGCTGGTGCACGATCGCCAGGACCTGGTCGCCGACACGGTGGCCGAGGACGGCGTTCCGCACGCCGTCGATGACCTGGCCCTTCGCGAGCGGGATCGCCTGTGCGCCCGATCCGTCGGTCCAGCTCGAGCCGACGACGGACGAGTCGCCGTTGTTGCCGGCCCACGAGACGGCCGTGTACTTGATGACCGCGGTGTCCTTCGCGGTGAGCTCCGCCCCGGACCCCTTGCGGAGCAGGTGCAGCGCGTCGTCCTTCGGGGCGCTCCACGACGGGATCGTGATGCCGGGCGCACCCGACGGCGCGAGGACGACGGCGGGCATGCCGTCGCCGGCGAGCTGCGGCGTGCCGGTCGCCCGGGCGTCGAAGGCCTGCTTGACGTCCATGACTGCGATCACGGCGTCCTCGGCCTTGCGCGACGTGCCGGATCCGGCGGTCGCGCTCCCGCTCAGCTCGCTCTTCGGCAGGGCGACGGCGAGCCGGTCGCCCACGTGGGCGCACTCGAGCGCGGTGCCCAGGGGGCCGTAGTTCGCAGCGCCCGCGGTGATCGGGGCGGTCTGCCCGGAGTACCCGCTGGTCTGCGCGACCTGACCGGTGCTGCCGTCGACGAGGGTGTACTCGACGAGGACCGGCGTCCCCTCCTCGATCTGGCGGCCGTCGCCGGAGCGCAGGACCGACACCTGCGTGTCCGTCGTGGTCAGCCCGGACGGCACCGACACCTTCGGCTCCTTGCCGAACGCACCGGACGCCGTCACCGCTGCCGACGCGGCACCGGGAGCCGGGCAGGAGGACGCGGTCGTACCGGCCCCGCTGGCGGCGCACCCCGTCAGGGACGCGGCGAGGCCGATGGTGACCAGGAGTGCGGGGATGGTGCGCACGGACCCTCTTTCCGTTCGGTGCTGGACGGGCATGCGTAGCCTAGCGGTCGCCGTCGGCGGCATCGTGCGAGGCATCCGGGGTGCCTTCGGCGCCGCCGTGCGCGATCCCCTGCGCGTCCGTCCCGGCCTCGGCAGCGGCGACCCTGCGCGCCTGGGCCGCTGCCTGACGGGCGACCTTCCGGAGCTTCTTGTCGCTGGCGGACCGCTCGCCGACGGCGCCGGGGGTCCAGGCCTCGACGTCCTCGTCCGAGAACTCGGCCTTGCCTGCACGACGCTTCAGGTTCGGCAGCACGACGCCGTCGGCGAGGCGTCGGGCGGTCACGAGGAACCCGGTGTGGCCGACCATCCGGTGGTCCGGACGGACGGCGAGACCCTCCACGTGCCAGGTGCGCACGAGGGTCTCGCTCGACTGCGGGTCCGTGAAGCGCCCCGTGTCCCGCAGCGCCTCGGCCGTGCGGGACAGCTGCGTGACCGTCGCCACGTAGCAGACGACGAGCCCGCCGGGGACGAGCGCGTCCGCCGCGGCGTCGACGCACTCCCACGGCGCGAGCATGTCGAGGACCACGCGGTCGATGCTCTGCGGTCCGGTGGCGCCGGGGAGCTCCTCGACGAGGTCGCCGACGGTCACCGACCAGTTGTCCGGCACGGCGCCGAGGAACGTGCCGACGTTGCCGCGCGCGATGGCGGCGAACTCCTCGCGGCGCTCGAACGACTGCAGCCGGCCGGTCGGGCCGATCGCCCGGAGCAGGAAGAGCGAGAGCGCTCCCGAGCCGACGCCGGCCTCGACGACCCGTGCGCCCGGGAAGACGTCCGCGAAGGCGACGATCTGGGCGGCGTCCTTCGGGTAGACGATGGCCGCGCCGCGGGGCATCGACATCACGTAGTCGTTGAGGAGCGGCCGGAGCGCGAGGTACTCGTCGCCGGTGCTCGCCCGGATCACGGAGCCGTCGGGCTGCCCGATCACGTCGTCGTGCCGGAGCACGCCGCGGTGGGTGTGGTACTCGCCGGCGGTCTCGAGCGAGAGCGTCGTGAGCTTGCCCTTCGGGCCGGTGAGCTGCACGCGGTCACCGGCGCGGAACGGACCGCGCGGCGGGGTGTGCGGGGCGCCACCGGCGGTGTGCGGCAGGGCGACGACGTCGTCCTGCGAGGGCTGCTGGGTCTGCTCGGTCATCGGCTCGCCGTCTCGGTACGGGCCGCGAGGGCCGGGCTGGTCAGTTCGACGAGGCGGTCGACGTCCACGTCCGCCAGCGTCGTCAGGTGCACGTCGCCACCGGCGATCTCGGACAGCGGCACGATGTGCTCGACCGCGACGGTGACGGCACCGGAGGCCACGGCCGAGGCGACCCCGGTGGCCGAGTCCTCGATCGCGATGCACGCGGTGGGGTCGACCCCGAGCTGCGCCGCCGCGGCCAGGTAGGCGTCCGGGTGGGGCTTCGGACGGTCGACGTCGTCGCCGGCGACGACCACGCGGAAGCCACGGGCCCCGAGGGCGTCGGCGGTGACGAGCGCCATCGTGCGGCGGGACATCGTCACCAGCGCGGTCGGGATGCCGCGGTCGTGCAGCTCCTCGACGAGTTCGCGGGCGCCGGGACGCCAGGGGAGCTCACCGCCCTGCAGGCGCTGCGTCACGTAGTCGGTCATCCACAGGACGATCTCCTCGACGTCCATGTCGACGCCCCGGTCGCGGAGGATCTCACCCGACCGCTCGAGCCCGCTCCCGACCAGGGAGAGGCCGTCCTCGTGGGTCCACTCGGCGCCGTACCGGTCGGTCAGCTCGACCTGGGACTGCTGCCAGATCGGTTCGGTGTCGATGATCGTGCCGTCCATGTCCCACAGCACGGCTGCGGGGAGGACGCGTTCGGGGTGCTGGGCGGTCACGGGCGACGAGTCTACCGGGGCACCGACCGGCGCCGCGGTTCCGCTCGGGGCGGACGGAGGGGTGCCTGCGGGCGGCTCCGGCATATCCTGGGTGATCGACCGTGTCCGGCCGCGCGCGATCACCGTGCGCGCCCCGCTCCACCACCAGGAGGCCCCTCCGTGCCACAGCACTCCCCCTTCAGCGACGGCCGACTGCTCGTCGTCGCCTTCGAGGGCTGGAACGACGCCGGCGAGGCTGCGAGCGGCCTCGCCCGCCGGATCGTCGACGCGCTGGAACTCGACGAGCTGCGTGAGATCGACGGCGAGCGGTACGTCGACTACCAGTTCAACCGGCCGGAGGTCGGCACCGCGGAGGACGGTTCCCGAGCCATCCGCTGGCCCCGCATCGTCCTGCACGGGCCCGGCGCCGAGGGGCGTCCGGTCATCGGCGCGGCCGGTTCCGAGACCGAACGCGACGTGTTCGTCCTGGTCGGGCCGGAGCCGTCTCGGACCTGGCGGGGGTTCTGTGCGGAGGTCATCGACCTCGCCGACGTGTACTCGATCGACGCGGTGGTGTTCGTCGGCGCGATGCTGGCGGACGTCCCGCACACCCGACCGATCTCGGTGTTCGTGTCGAGCGAGAACGCCGGTGTCCGTGCGGCGTTCGACGTCGACCGGTCGACGTACGAGGGACCGACCGGCATCCTCGGCGTGCTCTCCGACGCGATGGACACCGCGGGGCTCACCACGCTCTCCCTGTGGGCCTCGGTTCCCCACTACGTGCACAACTCGCCGTCGCCGAAGGCCACCCTGTCCCTCCTCGACAAGATCGAGGAGCTCGCCGACGTCACGGTCCCGCGGGGCAGCCTGCTCGACGAGGCCACCGAGTGGGAGGAGGGCATCGACGCCCTCGCCGCCGACGACGAGGACATGGCGAGCTACATCGGCCAGCTCGAGCAGGCCCGCGACACGGTCGACTCCCCCGAGGCGTCGGGGGACGCGATCGCGCAGGAGTTCGAGCAGTACCTCCGCCGACGCGAGCGCAAGGACGGCAAGGACGGCGGCACCGCCGGCGGCGAGGGTCCGTGGCGGCCCCCGCAGCCGCCGCAGCAGTAGTCGCGACCACGGGACGGACGGGAGGCGCGGTGCCGGCTGGCACCGCGCCTCCCGTCCGTCCCGTGGTCGGCACGCGCTCCGGTCGCACGACGTGCCGCTCACCTCTGGGGTGAGCGGCACGTCGTGCGACCGCGACGGCCACCGGCGGCACGTCGCGCGACCGGGAGAGCGCCTGCCCGAGCCCCCGGTCTCAGGCCAGGCGGATGCCGAGCAGGGCGTCGACGAGGTCGACGAGCTCCGGTGTCGCGCGGGTCCCCGCGGCGATCGCGGTGTCGACCGCGGCGACCGCACTTGGCGTGTCGAGGTCGTCGGCGACACGCGCGCGGATGCGGGCGATCGCGTCGGCGGCGTCGTCCTCGTGACCGGGAGCGTCGCCGGACGCCCAGGCGTCCCACGTCGCGAGCCGGGTGGTCGCGCTCGTCAGTTCGCCGTCGAACCACTCCCAGTCGTCCGAGTACCGGTGCGACAGCAGTGCGAGCCGGACGGCCCGCGGGTCGGCGCCGTCGTCGAGCAGGCCGCGCACGGTGACGAGGTTGCCGAGCGACTTCGAGATCTTCGACCCCTGGTAGGCGATCATGCCGGTGTGGACGAAGGCGTTGGCGAGCGGCTGGTGCGCGAGCGCGGCGGCGTGCCCGGCGCTCATCTCGTGGTGCGGGAAGACGAGGTCGCTGCCGCCGCCCTGCACGCTGATCGGCAGGCCGAGCTTGTCGCCCGCGATCACGCTGCACTCGATGTGCCAGCCGGGTCGTCCCGGGCCGAGCTCGGTGTCCCAGCTCGGCTCCCCGGCGCGCTCGGCACGCCAGAGCAGCGGGTCGAGCGGGTCGCGCTTGCCGGCGCGGTCCGGGTCCCCGCCCCGCTCGGCCGACAGCACGAGCATCGTCTCGCGGTCCAGGCGGCTCTCGTCGCCGAGCGCCCACGCCTCGGTGGGGCGGTTCACGTCGAAGTAGACGTCGTCGCCCTCGGAGTCGTCGGTCGGCACGTCGTAGGCGTACCCGGTCTCCTGCAGGTACCCGACGGCCTCGGCGATGCGCTCGACCTCGTCGGTCACCGCGACGAAGTGGTCCGGCGGCAGGACGCGGAGTGCCTCCATGTCGCGGCGGAACAGGTCGATCTGCGACGCGGCGAGCTCGCGCCAGTCGACGCCGTCCCGCTCGGCGCGCTCGAGCAGCGGGTCGTCGACGTCGGTGGTGTTCTGCGCGTACTCGACCTCGAGCCCCGCGTCCCGCCAGGCGCGACCGAGCGTGTCGAACGCCAGGTAGGTCGCCGCGTGGCCGAGGTGGGTGGCGTCGTACGGCGTGATGCCGCACACGTAGAGCGTCGCGCCCTCCGCGCCGTGGGTCGGGTCCACGGGCCGCCCGGCCGCGGTGTCGTGCACCACGGGTCGGGGCGCGTCACCGGGGACGGACGGGACGGACGGGACCTGCCAGGCCCTCACGGCTGGATCACTCCGAGCGACAGCAACACGATGAGCACGATACCGAGTGCGATCCGGTAGACCACGAAGGGCATGAAGCTGCGCTTCGAGATGTAGTTCATGAACGCGGCGATGACGACGAACCCGACGACGAACGCGACGACGGTCGCCACCAGCGTGTCGACGAGACCGAAGGGCGCGCCGTGGTCGCCGAGGCTCGTCGCGGCCTCGTAGAAGCCGGACAGGAAGACCGCGGGGACGGCGAGCAGGAACGCGAAGCGCGCCGCGGCCGGTCGGGTGTAGCCGAGGGCGAGTCCCATCGACACCGTGGCGCCGGAGCGCGAGACGCCCGGGACGAGCGCCAGCATCTGGGCGACGCCGATGAGCAGGCCGTTCCGGAACGTCATCTGCTCGATCGGACGGACCTTGCGCCCGACGACGTCGAGCACGCCGAGCACGACGCCGAAGACGATGAGCACGATCGCCACGATCCAGAGCGACCGGAACGTGGTCTCGATGGAGTCCTTGAGCAGGAGTCCGGCGACCCCGATCGGGATCGTGCCGAGGATGACCAGCCAGCCGAGGCGGACGTCCGGGTCGCCCTGCGGCACGTCGCGCCGGAACACCGAGCGGAACCACCGCCCGACGATCCGGGTGATGTCCTTCCAGAAGTAGATCAGTACGGCCGTCTCGGTGCCGAGCTGCGTCACCGCGGTGAACGCGGCACCCGGGTCCTTCGCATCGGGCAGGAAGAGCCCGACGATGCGCAGGTGCGCGCTGGAGGACACGGGCAGGAACTCGGTGAGTCCCTGCACGAAGCCGAGGAAGATCGCCTCGAGGATGTGCATCGAGCGGGGCCTTTCGTGCCGGTCGTCGCGGGTCGCCGCCGAGGGGCGACCCGGCAATGTATCAGTACGTGGCGAGCAGGTCGCCGAGGACGCGCCGCCCGAAGGCGAGGGCGTCGAGGGGCACGCGCTCGTCGACGCCGTGGAACATCGCCGGGAAGTCGACGTCCTCCGGCAGCTGCAGCGGGACGAACCCGTACCCGGCGATCCCGAGCCGCGACATCGCCTTGTTGTCGGTGCCGCCGGACAGCAGGTAGGGCAGCACGGGCGCCCCGGGGTCGTGGCGCTCGAGCGTCCCGCGCACGGCGTCGACGAGGGGTCCGCCGAAGTCCTGCTCGAGGCCGACGTCCCGGTGCGTCATCACGACCTCGACGTCGTCGCCCGCGAGTTCCCGGACCCGCTCGAGCACGGTCTCCTCGTCGCCCGGCAGGCAGCGGAGGTCGACGAGGGCCTCGGCAGCGTCCGGGATCACGTTGTGCTTGTACCCGGCGCGGAGGACCGTCGGGTTGGTCGTCGTGTGCAGCGCCGCGTGGATGAAGCGCGAGGCGGACCCGGTCGCGAGGGCGACCTCGTCCGGCCCGGTCGTCACGGGGTCGACGCCGAGGAGCCGCGCGATCTCGCGGACCATCGCCTCGGTGGTGCCGGAGAGCCGGACCGGCCACTCCTCCGCTCCGATGCGCGCCACCGCGGCGGCCACCTTGGTCACCGCGTTGTCCCGCATCACGTGCGAGCCGTGCGCCGCGGTGCCCCGCGCGACGAGCTTGATCCACATCAGGGCCTTCTCGCCGGTCTGCAGCAGGTAGGCCCGCCGCCCGCCGAGGGTCACCGAGTACCCGCCGACCTCGCTGATCGCCTCGGTCGCGCCGGCGAAGACCTCCGGGTGCGTGTCGACGACGTGGTGGGCGCCGAGCACCCCGCCCGCCTCCTCGTCCGCGAAGAACCCGATGACGAGGTCACGCTCGGGTGCGCCCTGACCTTCGACCACGTCGCGCAACGCCGTCAGCATCATCGCGTCCATGTTCTTCATGTCGACCGCGCCGCGGCCCCAGAGCATGCCGTCGCGCACCTCGCCGCCGAACGGGTCCACCGTCCAGTTCGCGGGGTCGGCCGGCACCACGTCGAGGTGCCCGTGCACGACGAGACCCGGCTTGTCGGCGTTCCGCCCCGCCACACGGGCGACGACGCTCACCCGGCCCGGCTCCGACTCGAAGAGCTGCGGCGCGAAGCCCAGGTCGCGCAGCTCCGCCTCCACGTACTGCGCCGCCTCGGTCTCGCCGACCGACCTGCCCTCGCCCCAGTTCGTGGTGTCGATGCGGATGAGGTCCCGCGCGATGGCGGCGGTGGCCTCGAGGTCCGGCTCGGTCGGCTGGGCGTCGCTCATGCCACCAACGCTACCGGCAGCCCGCGACGCACCCGCGTACGCCCCCTGCTCGCCCGTCGTTCCGGGGGACTCGCCCGGGATGCGCGCCCGTGTTCATCGTGCGTTCAGAGCCGTGCTAGTGTCTTCTCTCGGCAGGAACGCCGGGAAAACAGCCCGGAGCGACAGCCGAACAAGTGCAGAACACCCTGTCCGGGTGGCGGAATTGGTAGACGCGCTAGCTTGAGGTGCTAGTGCCCGTATTAGGGCGTGGGGGTTCAAGTCCCCCCTCGGACACAAGAAGAGAAGAGCCCCCTGGCCTGTCGGCCAGGGGGCTCTTCTCGTCCGTGCTCGCCCGGCGAGCATCGCGGGCCCGATGACCCGATGCACGCGCATCGTGCGACATCACCGCTGTCGAACGACGAGCGCGGTGTCGCAGGAGGCGCGCGGCGCGAGGGCCTCCGCCCCGCGTCTCAGTGACGCCGCAGGCGACGCACGACCAGCACCAGGCCGCCGAGGGCGGCGAGCCAGCCCCAGTTCGCCACGACCGGGTCGAGCAGCTGGTGGCGCCCGTCCCGTCGCGAGGAGCCCAGACGCGTCGAGACGGGCCGGTTGCCGAGCTCGGCGCGCCACCCGGTCTCGTGCACGACCCGGTCCGGTCGGCCGCGGAGCGCGTCCGTCACCCGGTGGGTGGCCACGTCGATCCGGTCGCCCAGCACGAGGAGCAGCCAGTGCGCCAGCCGTCCCTCGCTGTACCGGGCGTAGGCGAACCGCTTCACGACCCCGGCGAGCCCGGACAGCGGTTGCGCCGTCCCGAACACGGGCGTGACGTGGGCGTGCTCGATCGACCGCTCGCGGCCCTCCCCGCCGGGCTGTGGCTCGGGGACGTCCCAGTGGGCACCCGAGGCGAGTCCGACCTCGCGGGAGAGCTTCGGCACCGACGGACGGTCGGCCGGGTCGAGGTCGCTCCCCCACCCGGGGATGCGCTCACGGAGCTCCGCCGACGAGGGCACACGTCGGGGCGGGTCGGCGATGTAGGGCGTGTGGTCGGTCACGGGTGTCTCCTTCACGGCACGATCACCGTCTTGATGCAGTCGTCGAGCTTCGACGAGAACAGGTGGTAGGCCTCGTCGATGTGCTCGAGCGGGACCCGGTGCGTGATGATGTCGCTCGGACGGAAGTGTCCGGCCTGGATGTGCTCGAGCAGCCGGGGCCACTGGCGCTTGACCGGCGCCTGGTTCGTGTGGATCGTCAGGCCCTTGTTCATGGCGTCGCCGAACTTCACCGCGCTCGGGATCGGTCCGTACGCGCCGACGGCGGAGATCGTCCCGCCCTTGCGCACACCGTCGATCGCCCAGTTGAGCGCCGTCGGTGACCCGCCCTGCAGCTTGAGCTTCGACGCCGTGACCTGCTGGGTGAAGTTGCCGTCCGCCTCGGCACCGACGGCGTCGATCACGCTGTCCGCGCCGAGGAAGTCGGTCTACTGCTTCATCTCGAGCACGACGTCGTCGACCTCGGCGAAGTTGATGGTCTCGGCGTGGGCGAAGGTGCGCGCCTTCTCGAGCCGGTACTCCAGCTGGTCGATGACGATCACGCGGCCGGCACCCATGAACCACGCCGACCGGGCAGCGAACAGCCCGACCGGGCCGGCGCCCAGCACCACCACGGTGTCGCCCTCGCGGATCGAGGCGAGCTGTGCGCCGAAGTAGCCCGTGCTCAGGGCATCGGTCATCAGGAGGGCGTCCTCGGCGTCCAGCCACTCCGGGATGACGGACGGGCCGACGTCGGCGAACGGTACGCGGACGCGCTCCGCCTGCCCGCCGTCGTAGCCGCCCGTGGTGTGCGAGTACCCGTAGATGCCGCCGACGGCCGTCGCGTTCGGGTTCACGTTGTGGCAGTTCGAGAACAGCCCCCTCGCGCAGAACCAGCAGGAGCCGCAGTAGACGTTGAAGGGCACCATCACGCGGTCGCCGACGGCGAGTGACGCCACCGACGAACCGACCTCCTCGACCACGCCGATGAACTCGTGGCCGAAGGTGTGCCCGACGCGGGTGTCGGGCATCATGCCGTGGTACAGGTGCAGGTCGGAACCGCAGATCGCGGCCCGTTCGACCCGGACGACGGCGTCGTTCGGGTGCTCGATCCGGGGATCGGGCTTCTCCTCGACACGGACCCGGTACGGTCCGCGGTAGGTCATGGCACGCATGGGCGCTCCTCTCGTTCGTGGAGCCCACGCTCGCCTCGGTGCCGTGCGAGGCGATCCAGGACCGCGCGATCTGAGCAGAACGACCGGGACCGTCGACGACGGACCGGCGAACGGACGGGAGGCGCGGTGCCCACCGGCACCGCGCCTCCCGTCCGTCCGTCACGAGGTGACGTCGACCTGTGTCAGCTCTTCGAGGCCTCGACGAAGTTGCGTCGCGGGTCGGTCTCCTTGATGAGGCTGGTCGCGTCGCGACCGGACACCGCGCCGGTGATCCAACCGATGACGATGCGGACCTTCCGGTTCAGCGTCGGCATCGCGTACACGTGGTACGAGCGGTGCGCGAGCCAGGCGAGCAGGTTCGTCATCTTGACGCCCTTGATGTTGCCGGCGCCCTTGCCGACGCCGTACGAGGCGACGGTGCCGATCGACGGGTGGCGGTACTCCTCGAGCGGCTTGCCCGTGATCGTGGCGACCACGTTGTCCGCGGCGACGACGGCCTGACGGACGGCGTTCTGCGCGTTCGGCGGGTAGAAGGCCGGCTGCTTCTCGGCGGTCAGGTCGGGGACCTGCGCGACGTCGCCGAGGCCCCAGACACCCGGGACGACCTCGTGCGTGTCCTCGGCCTCGACCTGGAGCTTCGCGTTCGCAGCGAGGTGGCCCTTCGGACCACGCGGCAGGTCCGTGGCGTCGAGGAGCGGGTTCGGCTTGACGCCGGCGGTCCAGACGAGCAGCCCGGTGGCGAACTCGTCGCCGTCGGAGAGCTTGATGACCCCGCCCTCGGCGCTCGGCATGGTGGTCTTCAGCCGGACGTCGATGCCGCGGGCACGGAGCGACTCGAGGGTCCACTTCGACAGCTCCGGGCCCACCTCGGGCGCGACGCGGTCGAGCGCGTCGATGAGCACCCAACGGGGCTGC
The DNA here is from genome assembly GCF_044755625.1 of Curtobacterium sp. NPDC092190. NCBI lineage: Bacteria > Bacillati > Actinomycetota > Actinomycetes > Micrococcales > Microbacteriaceae > Curtobacterium > Curtobacterium sp. NPDC092190. The sequence continues at coordinate 530,021 of NZ_JBIVRJ010000001.1, forward strand.
TCACCGGCGAGCGACGGGTAGGTCTTGATGGCGGCCTGCGAGACGTCGAAGAGCTCACCGATCGCCTCGACGCCGGTGTAGCCACCGCCGACGAAGATGCTCGTCAGCAGACGGCGACGCTCGTCCTCGTCACGGGTGGCAGCGGCCTTCGCGATGTTGTCGAGGAGCTTCGCGCGGACGTAGGCGGCCTCCTCCACGGTCTTGAAGCCGACGCCGTACTCCTCGAGCCCGGGGGTCGGGAACGTACGGGTCACCGAGCCGAGCGCGACGACGAGCTGGTCGTAGCCGAGCGTGCGGTCGTCGCCGCCGGCCGTGGCGATGGACACGGTCTTGTCCTTCGACGAGATGCCGGTGACCTTGCCCTGGATGACGCGGGTCTTCTTCAACGCGCGACGGAGCTCGAAGGTGACGTCCTTCGGGGCGATGTGCCCGCCCGCGACCTCCGGCAGGAACGGCAGGTACGTGTAGTACGTGTTCTGGTCCACCAGCGTGATCCGCATCGGCACGGTCGCGGCGTGCTTCTGGAGCTGCTTGACCGTGGTGTAGCCGGCGGAGCCGCCGCCGAGGACGAGGACGTGAGGGATGGAGTCTGCCATGCACCCGGTCTACCGGAAGAACCCCTGTGACGTCACCAAGCCGCGCCGCCCGGTCCGTGCACCGCAGCCGGATCGGTCGCCGGGCGCTCACCGTCCGGGCGGACGGTCCTGCAGGCGCCACCAAGCGGTCTCGGCCAGCTCGGGGCCGGTGTGGACGCCGTGCTGGGTGCGACGGGACTCGGTGAGCGAGAACCGGCGCAGGCGGTACCCGCCGCCGAAGCGGTCGATGATCGCCTCGGGCGAGGACTCCGGCGTGCGCTTCACCAGCCACGTGCGGTCGTCGACGGGCTCGATCACCGTCGGTTGCCGATCCGCGAGCGCAGCACGTCGATCCGCTTCTGGATCTGTTCGATGCTCGCCTGCGCCACGGCCGGCCCACCGCTGATCCGACGGAGCTCGGCGTGGATGGCCCCGTGCGGTTCGTTCGCGTGCCGGGACCAGATCGAGACGAGCCGTGCGAGCTCGGTCCGCTGCTCCTTGATGGTCTGGTACATCGGGCGCGACTCGTCGGGCTTGGGCTTGGGGAGGCCGTCCTTCGCCGCGCGTCCCTTCGACCGCTTCGCCTGGGATGCCTGACGGGCCCGCAGGAGATCACGCACCTGGTCGGGTTCGAGGAGCCCCGGGATGCCGATGAAGTCGAGTTCCTCGAGCGAGCCGACCTCTCCCCCGGTGCCGAACTCGCCGCCGTCGTAGAGCACCCGGTCGAACGACGCCTGCGAGTCGAGCGCCTCGAACGGCTGCACCTCGAGCAGGCTCTCCGACGCCCGGTCCTCCTTGTTGGCCTCGGCGACCATGGCGTCCTCGGGGTTGTACATCCCGTCGTCGCTGTCCTTCGGCCGGTCGAGGGCGTGGTCGCGCTCGAGCTCGAGCGACGCCGCGAGGGCCATCAGCCCGGGCACGCTCGGCAGGAACACGCTCGCGGTCTCGCCGCGGCGGCGGGCCCGGACGAAGCGCCCGATCACCTGCGCGAAGAACAGCGGCGTGCTCGCGCTCGTGGCGTACACGCCGACGCAGAGCCGGGGTACGTCGACGCCCTCGGACACCATGCGGACGGCGACCATCCAGCGCGAGGTGTCCTCGGCGTACGCCTGGATCCGGCTCGACCCGGCGGCCTCGTCGGAGAGCACCACGGTCGGCCGCTCGCCGGTGATCTGCTGCAGGATGCGGGCGTAGGCGCGCGCGGTCGTGGTGTCGGTCGCGATCACCAGGCCGCCGGCGTCCGGCACGCCGCGACGGACCTCGGTCAGCCGCTTGTCGGCGGCCGACAGCACGGCGGGCATCCACTCGCCCTCCGGCGAGAGCGCGGTCCGCCACGCCTGTGCGGTGATGTCCTTCGTGACCTGCTCGCCGAGGGACGCCGACATCTCGTCGCCCATGCGCGTCTTCCAGCGCATCTGCCCGGCGTAGGCCATGAACAGCACCGGGCGGACGACGCCGTCCTTGAGCGCGCGGCCGTACCCGTAGTTGTAGTCGGAGATCGAGGTCCGGATGCCCTGCTCGTCGGGGGCGTACTGCACGAACGGGATCGGGGCCGTGTCCGACCGGAACGGGGTGCCGGAGAGGGACAGCCGACGGGTCGCCTTCGTGAAGGCCTCGCGGATGCCGTCGCCCCAGGTGAGTGCGTCGCCGCCGTGGTGGACCTCGTCGAGGATCACCAGCGTGCGACCGCCCTCGGTGATCTTCTGGTGGACCTCGGGGTTCATGCCGACCTGCGCGTAGGTGATCGCCACGCCCTGGTAGTGCCGCCCGAACATCCCGTCGCCGTTCTTGAACATCGGGTCGATCCGGATGCCCACGCGGTCGGCAGAGTCCGCCCACTGCCGCTTGAGGTGCTCCGTCGGGGCCACGACGACGATGCGGTCGACGGTGCCGCGGGCGAGGAGCTCCGTGGCGAGGCGGAGCGCGAACGTGGTCTTGCCGGCGCCGGGGGTCGCGGCGGCGAGGAAGTCGCGCGGCTCGGTCTCGAAGTACTTCGTGAGCGCCTCGACCTGCCACGCACGGAGCTTCGACGCGGTTCCCCACGCAGCCCGCTCCGGGAAGGCCGGTGACAGGTGCTCGGCGGCCGCGTTGCCGGCGTTCTCCGCCTGGACCACGGCCTCGTCGTGGGGTCGGGCAGCGCCCGGCGCGGCCGGTTCACCACCGACCGCGGACTGCTCCCGCGTCGCCCGGTCGTCGCCGTCCGGGGCGTCGCCCCACAGCGTCGCGGGCTGCTGCTGGTCGTCGTACTCCGCTGCGCTCACTTCACGCGATCCTACCGTCAGGCCGGGTCCTGCCGGGCGTGCGGCGGACGCTGCTCGGGCGTGCCGCGCACGAGCGAGGCGGGCCGGAGCACGCCGGCACCGAAGCGTGCGGCGACCGCGTCGACCGTCGTCTCGGTCTCCCGCCACGGCGCGTCGTCGTCCCACAGCGCGTTGCTCGCCGCTGCCGGGACGAGGTTCTCGCCGCGCACGCCGATCAGGCGGATCCGGTTGCCGGGCCGGTGCAGGACGTCGTAGAGCTCGACCGCCTCGTGGTGGAGCCGCTTCGCCACGTCGGTCGGTTCGGCGAGCGTCCGGGACCGGGTGAGGGTGCTGAAGTCGGTGTACCGCACCTTGAGCGCGACCGTGCGGGCCTGCACGTCGGCGCGGCGCAGGCGCACGGCGACCTTGTCGGCCAGGCGCAGGAGCTCGCGGGCGACGTCGTCACGCTCGGTCAGGTCACGTCCGAAGGTGACCTCGTGCCCGATCGACTTCTCGCTGACGCCGGTGTCGACCACGCGCGGGTCGCGGCCCCAGGACAGGTCGTGCAGGCGCTGTCCGCCGGCGGGTCCGAGTGCGGCGACGAGCGACGGCAGCGGCGTGTGGGCGAGGTCCCCGACCGTGCGGATGCCACGGCGCTCGAGCTTCTCCTGCGTCGTGCCGCCGACGCCCCAGAGCGCCGCGACCGGTTGGGGGTGCAGGAAGGCCACGGTGTGCGCGGCCGGCACGACGAGGAGCCCGTCCGGCTTGGACCGGCTCGACGCGAGCTTGGCGACGAACTTGGTGGAGGCCGCGCCCACCGAGCAGTGGAGACCCGTCTCGGCGAGGACCGCGGCGCGGATGGCGGTGCCGATCTGCCACGGGGTGCCGTAGAGCCGGAGCGCACCGGCGACGTCGAGGAACGCCTCGTCGATCCCGAGCTTCTCGACCTTCGGGGTGAACTGCCCGAAGACGCGCATCACCGCGGCCGACTTCGCCGCGTACTTCTCGAAGTGCGGCTCGACGATGACGGCGTTCGGGCACCGGCGCTTCGCCACGGCCATCGGCATCGCCGAGTTCACGCCGTAGCGACGGGCCTCGTACGTGGCGGCGGTGACGACGGAGCGGTCCGAGTCGTGTCCGACGATGACGGGGAGCCCGCGCAGGTCGGGACGATCCAGCAGTTCGACGGAGGCGAAGAAGGCGTCCATGTCGACGTGCAGGACCGTCGCCGTCACGTCGTCGACCGGACGCTCGGAGACGAGCCGGTTGCGTCCGTCCTGCTTGCTCACCCGGCGATGATGCCACGCACCACCGACACCCGGCCGGGCTCCGGCTCAGGCGAGCGGCCCGAGCTCCGCTGCGGCGATCGTCCGCGCCGCCGAGTCCCGCGTCGACGGGTGGTACTGCCCCGCACGGACGTCCCGCGCGAGCCGGGCGAGTTCCGACGACGCCCGGAACGCCGAGCCGCCGGCGAGCCGCAGCGCCTCGTCCACGACGTGCTGCGCCGCGTCCACCGTCCGCGCCTTGGTTCCGACGAGCAGCGGGAACCAGCGGGGGCCGAGGTCGTCCAGCTCGTCGACCGACCGGGCCAGGGCGGACACCTGCAGGGCGACCGCGTCGACCGCGCCGCGCAGGTCGGCGACCGCACGGCGGACGTCGGGGTCCTGCGACCGCGGGACACCGTCGCGCCCGCGTCGACCGGACACCGCTGCGACGGCCAGTCCGAGCGCCCGTTCGGCGATCCCGACGTACACCGACGCCACGAGCAACTCGAACGCCGCGAACACCCCGAGGACGAGCGGGTCCTGCGTCGGGCCGACGGGGAGCACCCGGACGATCCGCGACGCCGGCACGTGCACGCCGTGCAGCAGCGTCGTCCGGCTCTGGGTCGCGCGCATCCCGAGCGTGTCCCAGTCGTCGAGGTGCTCGACGTCGCCGTCGGACCGCAGCACGAAGCCGTGCACGAGCCGTGGCTCCGGACCACTGGTGTCCTTGCCGAACACGCTGAGGACGTCCCACGCCGGGGCGAGCGAGGTGGACACCTTCGTGCCGGTGAAGCGGTAGCCGCCGTCGCCGTCCGGCTCCGCCGTCGTCGACGAGTCGAACAGTACGGCGTCGTTGCCCGGTTCGCTCACCCCGAAGGCGAGCAGGTGGTCGACCGCCGCGTGGTCGGTGACGGCCTGGAGGAACGACCCGCCCCGCGCCGTGACCGCGCGCGCCGCCTGCACCCACACCTGGTGCATCCCGAGCCCGAGCGCGGTCGCCGGCGCGGCCTGCGCGAGCCGCCGCTGCAGGGTGCTCGTCGCGGCGAGGCCGAGCCCAGCGCCGCCCTGCCCGACCGGGACGCCGATGCGCAGCCAGCCGGCCGCGCGCAGCTCCTCGAGGTCCTCGGCGCAGAACGCGTTCTCGGCGTCGTACCGCGGCGCGCGGGCGGCGATCCGCTCCAGCAGGTCCTGCGACAGCGTCCACCCGGGTTCGTCGGTCAACGTCATGCCACGAGACTACGGTCGGAGGCGTGTCAGCTCGTCATGCGTGGTCCAGGTACGTCGCGATCGGTGACTCGTTCACCGAGGGGATCGGTGACCCGGACCCCACCGTCCCCGGCGGCAACCGTGGGTGGGCCGACCGCGTGGCCGAGGTCCTCGCCGGCCGGGCGGACGGGTTCGCGTACGCCAACCTGGCGATCCGCGGGCGCCTGCTCGGGCAGATCGTCGACGAGCAGGTCGAGCCGGCCCTCGCGCTCCGCCCCGACCTCGTGACGGTGTCCGCCGGCGGCAACGACATCATCCGCCCCGGCTCGGACCCCGACGAGCTCGCCGAACGGTTCGACGGCATGGTCGGGCGGCTGCGGAGCGACGGCGCCACCGTCGTGCTCTTCACCGGCCCCGACGTCGGCATGACGCCGGTGCTCGGCATGGTCCGCGGCAAGACGGCGATCTACAACGAGAACCTGCACGCGATCGCGCTCAAGCACGGTGCCCTCGTCGCCGACATGTGGGCGCTCCGGGTCCTCCGCGACCCCCGGATGTGGGCGCCGGACCGCCTGCACCACTCCCCGACCGGCCACGCGACCGTCGCCGCGGCCGTGCTGGACGCCCTCGGGGTCGAGCACGGGCTCGACCCGGTGACGCCGGAGCCGCTCGAGGCCAGGCCGTGGCGCGAGGCCCGCGTCGAGGACCTCGGGTGGGCGCGCGAGTACCTCGTCCCCTGGGTCGTGCGGCGCATCCGGCACACGTCGTCCGGCGACGGCATCAGCGCGAAGCGGCCCGACCTGCAGCCCGTTGACGTGACGTCCGACACGCCCTGACCCGGAGTGCACCCTCGGTCGGAGGCCGCACCCCCGTGTGCGCGGCGCGGTGTCCGCCAGGGGGCGCGATCGGTCAGTCGACCGGGCGGCGCAGTGTGAGCGGCCCGTCGTGCAGCGGCTGCGTGGTCCACTCCCCCGTCGCCGTCCCCGCGGTCGGGTCGAGCCGGAGCCGGGCGGCGTGCGGGGTCTCGACGAAGCGGACGACGACCTCGACGGTGCCGTCGGGTCCGGTCGCACCGCTCGTGGCGAGCGGCCCCTCGACCGACCACGCGCCCTGACCGACCGGGACCGACAGCAGCCCGCCGTCGACGTCGACCGTGAGTCGCCAGCCCTCGGCGTCGGACTCCAACCGGAGCCCCTCGAGCACGCCGTCGGACTCGTAGGACCCGGCCACGGCGTCGGCCAGGCGACCGCCCTGCACCGGGGGCAGCCCGAGGGAGGCGAGCCGTGCCTCCAGACCGGGGTCCGCGTCGACACCGGCGGCCGTGCCCGCAGCGCCCCCGTCGCCGTCCTGCGGCGCGATCGCCGGCAGCAGGTGCTGCCAGGCCGCGTCGAGCACCGCCTGCATGTCGAGCGACTGCCCGGTCAGGGCGAGCACGACGTCCTGCTCCGGCAGCACGACGCAGAACTGGCCGTACGCGCCGTCGCCGCGGAAGCCGTGGCGGGCCATCCAGAACTGGAAGCCGTAGCCCTGCCGCCAGTCAGCGTTCTCCTCGTGGGGGTTGTCGACCTGCGTGCTCGTGGCGGCGTCGACCCAGTCCTCGTCGAGGATGCGCTGCCCGTCCCACACGCCCCGCTGCAGGTACAGCTGGCCGAGCGCTGCGACGGCGGCCGTCGGCGCGTACGCACCGCTGAACCCGAGCTCGGCGCCCGTGTCGTCGCGCTTCCACGCGAGGTCGTCGATGCCGAGCGGGTCGAGCAGGCGCGGGCGCAGGTAGTCGACGAGGGACTCGCCGCTCGCCCGGCGGACGATCGCGGCGAGCGTGTACGTGCACGGCTGGTTGTAAGCGAAGACCGTGCCGGGTTCCTCGTCCGGCGGGGTGAGGAGGAACCCGCGGACCAGGTCCTCCGGGTCGGTGGCCTCGGCCCGCTGCAGGGTCTCCTCGCGGTGCCCGGACGCCATCGCGAGCAGGTGGCGGACCCGGATCCGGCGACTGCGCTCGTCGGTGACGTCCGCGTCGAGCTCCGGGAAGCACGACAGCACCGTGGCGTCGAGGTCGACGAGCCCCTCACGGACGGCGATGCCGACGGCAGCGGCGGTGAAGCTCTTGCTGAGCGAGTAGAGGAGGTGGACGCGGTCCGCGGCGTAGGGGGCCCACCAGCCCTCGGCGGCCACCCGGCCGTGTCGCAGCAGCACGATGCTGTGCGGCTCGACGTCCGGTGTCGACTCGAGGGCGTCGAGGAACGCGGTGATCCCGCGGGCGTCGATGCCGAGGGCGGACGGGGTGCTGCGCGGGAACGTCGTCGTCACGCTCGAGAGCCTACGCGGCGAGCCCCCAGCGCTGCGGTGGCGACGCGGGGTCGAGCGACGTGGAGGCCGCGCGCGGGGCTGCGCCGGCGACGGCTGCCGACGGGCTCGTCTCGACGCCGCGGAACGGGTTCGTCCAGCGCCACCAGAGCCCCGGGTCCTCGATGGAGCGCTGGAGCTCGAGCGGCACGGTCACGGGGTCGTGGTGCTCGATCGAGAACCGTACGGAGCCGACCCGCTCGCCCCGCTCGCCGAGCGTGACGCTGTCGAGCCGGGTGCGTGCGGTGACCGTCGTGTCGCCCCAGACCAGGACCTCGGCGGCATCGGCGGCCACGGCGTCGGCGTCGTCCCGCCAGGGCGTCGAGTAGGTGCCGAAGGTCTGGCCGGCGTGCGTGAGCGTGACCGTCTGGAAGTTGTCGGCCACCGAGCGGAGCAGGCGGCGGACGTCGACGTCGAGTGACGGGTGGTCCCTGCCGCCGAGCATGACACCGACGACGGTGACCTGCCGGCCCCCGCGCTGGTACGTGGCGGCGAACAGCAGGCAGGCCCCCGCCTCGTCGAGCGTGCCGGTCTTGATGCCCTCGATGCCGTCCATGCCGAGGAGCTTGTTCGAGTTCTCGATCTCGCCCGCCCCGGGCACGGTCACCTGCTCCGTCCCGACGATCTCCTTCACGACGGGGTCAGCCAGTGCGAGCTGTCCGAGCCGCACCAGGTCGGTCGCCGTCGAGCGGTTCGCGGGGTCGAGGCCGGTCGGCTCGTGGATCGTCGTGTCGTCCAGCCCGTGCTCGTCCAGCCAGGCCGAGGCGGCGCGCTCGTAGCCGTCCATCGACCCGAAGGCCCAGAGCGCGAGTGCACCGGCGTAGTTGTTCGCCGACTTCATCAGCATGACCTGCATGGTCTGGTGCTCGGACAGCCGCAGGCCGTCCGGCATCGGCGCCACCTCGCCGTTCTGCGCCAGGTACTCGGCGTAGAGCGCCTGCATCTGCGCGTCGAAGCGGATCGTCGGGCCGGACTCCCCGCGGTCGAGCGGTCTCGCATCGAGCACGACCAGGGCCGTCACGACCTTGGTGATGCTCGCGATCGAGCGGGCCTTGGTGTCCCCGCTGGTGCGCAGGCTCTCCGGGAACCCGGTGGCCTGGACCGCGGTCGCCCCGTAGCCCGGGAACCGCAGGTCCGGCAGGGTCGAGGTCGGGGCGGAGTACTTCGTCGTGGTGGCGCTCGCCGGCGCGAACGGCACGACGGCGACGGCCACCAGGTACCCGACGGCGAGCAGGAGCACCGCGACGACGCCGATCGTCACGGGCCTCCTGACGGCGGAGCGGGGGCTGCGGACGACACGGGGCACGGGAACCGAGGGTACCGGGCAGTCCCGGGGTGCCGGCCGACAGCGAGCCGCCGGTCGTCCCCCGACCGTCGTGTGACGAACACGTAAAACATCGCGCTCCGGGATCCGTGCGTCGCCCGGCAGCCCCTAGCGTGCTGGACATGCACCACGGAACCACCCCGGGCGCCACGCGTGGCGGCCGCACCACCGCCCCGTCCACCGGCCCGGCCACCGACCCGGCCGAGGGCAAGAAGACCGCACCGGGCCCGGCTCCGGCCCCCGCTCCGGCTCCGGCTCCGGCTCCGGCTCCGGTCACGGTGCTCCAGCCCGACACCGGCCCGGTCCGGTCGTCGCGGTACCTGCCGGCCGAGGCCGATCGGGTGCTCTGGGGACGGCTCCCGAACGGCGACGACCGCCCGGTCGTGACGCTCACTCCCGGTGACGACCTGACGATCGACACCGTGAGCCACGAGGGGCTCCTGCCGGACCAGGGCAGCGACCCCGTCGCCTTCTTCGGCCGCCACGGCGTCGCGCCGGAGCACGTGCTCGCCGACGCGGTCGCGATCGCCCGGACCGGTCGCCGCGACCCGGAGCGGGACGGCCCGCACGTGGTCACCGGGCCGATCGCCGTCGACGGTGCCGAGCCGGGCGACGTCCTGACCATGACCGTGCTCGAGACGCTCCCCCGCGTGCCGTACGGCGTGGTGTCGAACCGGCACGGCCGCGGAGCCCTGCACGGCGAGTACCCGGTCGACGGGCGCACCGTCAGCGTCTTCGCCGACGTGGTGCCCGCCGACGACGGGCCCGGCGACGACGGACCCGGCGACGACCGGCTCCTCGGACGCATCCCGCTCACCGAGCGCGGCGACCGGTACGCCCGGTTCCCGCTCGCGCCCTTCCTCGGCATCATGGGCGTCGCGACCCCCGGCGAGCGGCTGCACTCGGTCCCGCCCGGACGTCACGGCGGCAACATCGACGTCAACCTGCTGCAGGCCGGTGCGCAGCTCCACCTGCCGGTCCTCGTGCCGGGTGCCCTGGCCTACGTCGGCGACCCGCACTTCGCGCAGGGGGACGGCGAGGTCGCGCTCACCGCCATGGAGGCCTCCCTCCGTGCAACGGTGCGCTTCGACGTCACGCCGGCCGCCGAGGCAGCGCAGCAGTTCGGGGAGCTCGTCTGGCCGCTCGTCGAGACGCGGGACCACCTGGTGCCGACCGGACTCGACCCCGACCTCGACGAGGCCGTCCGGGCCTGCGTCCGGCACGCGATCGCGATCCTGGGCGCGCGGTACGGCATGGAACCGCACCTGGCGTACGCCTACCTCAGCGCGGCGACGGACTTCGACGTGTCGCAGGTGGTCGACCTGGTGACCGGGGCGCACGCCCGCATCCGCAAGGCCGACTTCGCGGACGTCCGGTGACGGCCGCGGCACGGCCGACCGACGGTCCGTCGGCACCGACCGGCCTGCTCGACGCCCTCGACGCCTACGAACGGGCACTCGCCGACGACGACCTCGCGGCGCTCGACGACGCGTTCGTCCGCTCCGCCGACACCCTGCGCGGCGACGACCGCGGCCTGCTCGTCGGGCACGACGCGATCAGCACCTTCCGCGGTGCGCGGGGTGGAGTAGCACCGCGCCACCTGTCCCGCACCGAGGTCCGGCTGCTCGCCGAGGACCTCGCGCTCGTCGTCTCCGTCGCCGCGTTCCGCGACGGCGGCTCGGGTCTGCAGACCCAGCTCTGGCGCCGTCAGGCCGACAGGTGGCGCATCGAGGCGGCGCACGTCACCGGCCGATCCCGACCCCTCGACACCACCGTGTGGCGCGTCGTCGGCGACCCGCTCCTGCCGCCGACCGGCCGCGGCCGTCTCGACGGCGCCACGGTGGCGGTCAAGGACCTGTACGCCGTCGCCGGCCACCGCGTCGGGGCCGGCAACCCGACGTACCTGCAGGAGTCCGTGCCCGTCCCCGCCTCCGCAGCGGCGGTCGCCGCCCTCCTCGACGCCGGCGCGTCGGTCCGCGGCATCGCGCGGACGGACGAGTTCGCCTACGCCCTGACCGGACGCAACGAGCACCACGGCACCCCGCCGAACGGCGCCGACCCGTCGCGTGTGCCGGGAGGCTCGTCCAGCGGATCAGCGTCGGCCGTCCGTTCCGGGGTGGCGGACGTCGGACTCGGCACGGACACCGCGGGATCGCTGCGGATCCCCGCCTCGTACCAGGGGCTCTGGGGCCTGCGGACGACCCACGGCGTCGTCGACCGCGCCGGACTGCTGCCGCTCGCGCCGTCGTTCGACACCGTCGGGTGGCTGACCAGGGACGCCGACACCATGGTCCGTGCCCTCGACGCCTCGGTGCCGCACGGGTCGCACCCCGTGTCGGAGGCCGGGGCGCCGGTCGTGCTCGCGGAGCTCCTCGCCGCCGCGGACCCGGCGACGCAGGACGCCGTCCACGCCGTCGTCGGTGACCTGCCGGTCGTGACGCTCGACGACCTCGGGCTCCCCGCGCTCGAGGACCTCCGCGAGCTCCTGCGGCTCGTGCAGGGTGCCGAGGCGACGGCGGCGCACGGGAAGTGGATCGCGGCCCACCCCGGCGCCCTCGGGGCCGTCGTCGGGCAGCGGTTCGCCGCGGCCGCCGCGAACCCGCCGGACCTCGTCGCGGAGGCCCTCCGGCGCTTCCCCGGGGTCCGAGAAGCGATCCGAGCGGCCCTGGTCGACCGGGTGCTCGTCACGCCGACCGCTCCGGGCCCGGCCCCGTCGCTCGGCGCCGGCGCGGAGGAGCTCGAGCGCGTCCGCACCGCGACGACCACCATGACCGCGCTCGCGAGCGCGGGCGGGGTGCCCTCCCTGAGCGTGCCGGCGCTCACCGTCGACGACGCACCCGTCGGCCTGTGCCTGACCGGCGGGACCGGCACCGACCGAGCACTGGTGACCACGGCGGACCGCTGGCTGCGCGACGGGGTCGGCACGGGCCTCCCGGCCGGCGCTGCCTGAAGCGGTACGCCGGGCCGTCGACGAGCGGTCAGCTGGTCAGGTGGTCGGACGTGCAGCGCGCTGCGCGTGCGTGACCGCCCAGAGCCCCACCGCGCTCGCCGCCGCCACGTTGAGCGAGTCGACGCCGTGCGCCATCGGGATGCGGACCGTCGTGTCGGCGGAGGCGATCGCGGCGTCGGTCAGGCCCTGCCCCTCCGTGCCCATCACGAGCGCGACCCGCTCGGGGACGTCGGCGACGAACGCGTCCAGGTCGACCGAGCGGTCGGTGAGCGCCATCGCGGCGAGGTGGAAGCCCTGCGCGCGGAGTTCCTCGCCGGCGGCCGGCCACTCCCCGATGCGGGTCCACGGCACCTGGAGCACCGTGCCCATGCTCACCCGGACGCTCCGGCGGTACAGGGGGTCCGCGCAGCGCGGGCTCACCAGGACCGCGTCCGCCCCGAGGCCGGCGACGCTGCGGAACACCGCGCCGACGTTGGTGTGGTCGACGACGTCCTCGAGCACCACGACGACCTTCGCGTCCCGGACCACGTCGGCCACCGACGGCAGCTCCGGTCGGTGCATCGCGGCGAGGGCACCCCGGTGCATCCGGAAGCCGGTGAGGTCCTCGAGCAGCGCATCCGGTCCGACGAAGACCGGGCCGTCGTGGTCCGCCACCAGGGGCAGCACGCTGTCGAGCCACTTCTCCTGCACGATGACGCTCCGCGGGACGTGCCCGGCGCGGACCGCGCGCTCGATGACCGTGTTCGACTCGGCGATGTACAGCCCGCCCTCGGGCTCCGTGACCCGCCGCAGCGCCACGTCGGTGAGCCGGGCGAAGTCGTCGAGTCGGGGGTCGTCGAGAGAGTCGATGCGGACGGGGTGCACGGGGCTCGTTTCGTGGGAAGGCGGCTGGGCGTTCGGCTGTTGAGGGTACCGTGGACGACGTGCTGACCGACCCGATGACGGACGAGCTCGACCGCGTCGTGGAGCTGCTGACGGGCAAGCGCGTCGCCGTGCTCTCCGGCGCCGGGCTGAGCACCGACTCCGGCATCCCCGACTACCGCGGCGCGGGCCGGGTGGTGCGGAAGCCGATGACCTTCCAGGAGTTCCGCTCCGACCCGGCGAAGCGCCAGCGCTACTGGGCCGGTTCGCACCTGGGGTGGCGCACCTTCGCCGCCGCCCGGCCGAACACCGGTCACCGCGCGCTCGCCGCCCTCGAGGACGCCGGCATCGTCACCGGGGTCGTCACGCAGAACGTCGACGGCCTGCACCTCCGCGCCGGGTCCCGGCGGGTCGTGGAGATCCACGGCTCGATGGACCGCGCGGTCTGCCTGACGTGCGGGCAGGTGTTCTCGCGTGCCGACCTCGCCGGTGTGCTCGACCGCGAGAACCCCTGGATCGACGAGCCGGGCACGGTGCAGCTGCAGCCGGACGGCGACGTCGAGATCACCGACGTGGAGCGCTTCCGGGTGCCCGACTGCTCGGTGTGCGGCGGGGTGCTGAAGCCGGACGTCGTGTTCTTCGGCGAGTTCGTGCCCGCCGAGAAGTTCCGCGAGGCCGTCTCGATCGTCGCGGACGCCGACGCGCTGCTCGTCGTGGGCTCGTCGCTCACCGTGAACTCCGGCGTCCGACTGGTCGACCACGCCACCCGGCGGAAGCTCCCGGTCGTCATCGTGAACCGGGGAGCCACCCGCAGCGACCGGCGCGCGGTGGCGAAGCTCGACGCCGGCACCACGGAGACGCTCGAGGCACTGGCTGCGCGGCTCGTCCCGTCCGCCGCGGCGTCGGCTGCACCGGCGCCGCCCGCTGCGGAGTCGTCCGCTGCGGTGTCGGCTGCTGCGGAGTCGTCCGCTCCGGTGTCGGCTGCTGCGGAGTCGTCCGCTCCGGTGTCGGCTGCTGCGGAGTCGTCCGCTCCGGAGCGCTCTGGCAGGATCGACGGGTGACGACGCTCCTCACCCTGGTCCGGCACGGCGAGACCGACTGGAACGCGCAGCGGCGCATCCAGGGATCGACCGACATCCCCCTCAACGACACCGGACGTTCCCAGGCCGCGGCCACCGCGCTGCTCCTCGGTCGCCGACGGTTCGACGCGGTCGTCGCGTCACCGCTGTCACGCGCGTTCGAGACCGGCGCGATCCTCGCCCGCCACCTCGGGCTGCCGGAGCCAGCCACCCACCCGGGTCTCGCGGAGCGCTCGTACGGCGAGGCCGAGGGGCTCACCGACACCGAGGTCGCCCAGCGCTACCCGCACGACGACGTCCCCGGACGGGAGTCCCGCTCCGCGCTGCTCGCACGGGCGACCGAGACGCTGGCCGAGATCGCCGTCCGCTTCGACGCGGGGTCGGTCGTGGTCGCCACGCACGGTGCCGTCATCCGGGCCGTCGTCAACGCCGCGGCTCCCGGCACGGCGGACCGGTACACGACGCCGATCCGCAACGGGTCCGTGCACTCCTTCCGCTGGGACCCCGAGCGGTTCCGTGCCGAGCTCGTCCGCTTCGACGACCCGCTCGACGAGGTCTCGGAGCAGACGGACGATGAGTCCTTCGCCGAGCAGAACCCGCTCGAGCGCCGGTAGCGCGGGCGGCGGCCCGTCGCGCACGGTGGACCGGTACCGGACGGTGGACCGGTACCGGACCGTTACCTGCGGCTCCGCGAGCGCGGGGGCCCGCTCGGACTAGGCTCCGGTCCACGGGCGGCCCGACCACCGTCCGGTGGTGCTCGCACCCGTGCGCGAGGAGGGGCCGTGACGAACCAGGGACCGGTGGACGACCGAGTCGACTCGTCCGACGACCTCGACCGGGCGTTCGGCCCGGACACGGCCTCCGTCACCCGGCCGTCCACCGGCCAACGACTCCGACGCGGCACCGTCATCACGCTGTCCTTCGTCGCGGTCGGCGTCGTCATCGCCGTCGTCCTGTCGACGATCGTCGGCAGCATCCAGACCGGGGTCGGCGGGGTGTTCCCGCGACCCCAGGCAGCGCTCGACCGGTTCCGGACCGCGGCGGCCGACGTACCGGGTGTGCTCGCCGTCCGTGACGAGGAGACCACGCGCGACTCCCTCGCGGCCTACCGGGTGTCCGCCGTCGTCGAGGCGTCACCGGACCTGTCGCCCGGTCAGCAGGTCGACCTCGTCCGCGCCCTGAGCGCCGCGGCGGCCGACGCGGACGGCAGCGGAGTCGTCGTGTCGGCGGAGGCCCGCTTCGACACCCTGGTGGTCGGGGTCACGACGGACGCCGAGGTCACGCGACAGCGGCTCGAGGTCGCTCGCTCGGTCGCGGCGATCGGCGGGGTCGTCGCGGTGCGCAGCGACTGGGGTCCGGGGGCACCGTCGGACGAGCCGGACGCGCAGCGCGTCGAGCTCGCCACGGTCGGCACCGGTGTGGCCCTCGCCGCGATCATGGACGTCGCACAACGTGAGACGCACGGGGTCTTCCCCGGCGCCGAGGTGACCTCGCGTCAGCCGTCCTGACGACACCGCTGCTGTCGGCGCCGCCACCACTCGTGCGCCGGTCCCGGTCAGCGCTGCTCTCGGTCCTGCACCGCGCGCTCGACGGCCCGGGTCACCTGTTCCGCCGAGTCCTGCCACCGGAACCGGGCCGCCCGCTCGAGCGAGGCCCGCGATGCCTCGTCCCAGCGGTCCTCGAGTCGCCGCACCGCCGCTGCCACCGCGGACGGCGACGACGGGTCGAAGTACTCGGCCGCGTCCCCGCCGATCTCGCGGAAGATCGGGACGTCGCTGACGACCACCGGGGTCCCCACACCCATCGCCTCGACCAGGGGGATGCCGAAGCCCTCGTCGAACGAGGCCGTCGCCAGCGCCGTCGCCCCGCGCAGGGTCGCCAGGTACTCGTCGTCGGAGGCACCGTCGTGGAAGACGATCGCCCCGGTCGGCGCCAGGGCCTCGAGCCGTCGTCGGTCCGCGTCGGACACCCGCGACATGCAGTGCAGCGTCCAGTCGGCTCCGAGCAGGGGCAGTGCGGCCGCAAGCGTCTCGACGTTCTTGTACGGCATGAACGACCCCATGTAGACGAGCGTCCGCGCACGGCTCCCGTCGGGCTCGCGGGGCACGGCCGGGTCGGCCGCGTTGTACGCCACCGTGACGGGGCGCTTCGTCAGACGGTGTCGCTCGATGAGCCCCGCGGTGGTCTCGGACACCGTCACGACGCCGTCCGCGCCGTTCAGCAGCAGGCGTTGCGGCGCCCAGCTCAGGTGGAAGAGCCGCCAACCGAGCCGGATCGGCCACGAGAACTCCCGCGGAGGCGTGCGGTTCCGGTAGTAGATGAGGTCGTGCAGCGTGAGCACGAGGGCGTAGCGGCGGCCGCGGGACCCCATGGTCTGCATCGGTGAGAAGACCGCGTCGAGACCGAGCCGGTTCACCGTCCGGGCCACGAGCGGCTCCCCCGCGTCCGTCGGGGCCGGGATGCGTTCCCACGGGATGCCGTCGGGCAGCGACGCGAGCTGCCGTTCGTCGTGCACGAGCAGGACGTGGTCGTGCCGGTCGGGCAGGTGCGCGACGACGCCGGCGGTGAAGCGGCTGATGCCGTCGTGCCGACCGATCCGGACGTACCGGCAGTCGATGCCGATCCGCAGGCGCCTCACGACGCGGACTCCCCCGGGGTGCCGCCGGCCGACGGTGACGCCGCCGACGTGTCGGGAGCCTGCTGCGGTGCGGTGGACCTCGTCCTGCGCGGGTTCCCACGTCCGGCACGACGGCGGGCCGTCGGCTCGGCCATGCGACGGAGCACCGCGTCGGCGGCGGCTCCGGGCGTCTCGTAGTGCACGAGGTGTCCCACGTCGGGCACCACGACGAGCTCGGCGTCGCGGAGTCGGGAAGCGAGTGCACGCTGCTCGGGCAAGGCCGTGATGTCGTCGTGCTCCGCGGCGACCAGCAGCACGGGGACGTCGATGCGGTCGGCGTACTCGGACACGTCGTGCGTGACCGAGGTGCGGAACGCCTCGAGCACGCTCGTGCGGTCCGCGAACGCCGAGAAGTACCGGTCGTGCTGGTCGTGCACCCATCGCCGCAGGTCGCGGTCGCGTGACTTCAGCATGGCGAGGCTCATCGCCCGCACGATCGCGCGGTTCCGGAGCAGCCCGAGTCCGAGCGGCCTGGGGAGCACCGCGCCGGCCCGGTAGTAGCCGATCGCGATGCCGGTGCCGACGGCCCGGGGCCCCTGCAGCGCGGGTGCCGCGATCGGGTTCACCAGCACGAGCAGCCGGGTGTCGAGGCCGGCCGCGACGGTGGCCGCCGTGACGATCGACCCGAAGGAGTGTCCGAGCACCACGGTCTCGGGACCCAGGGCGAGCGCGCGGTGGAACCCGGTGAGCCACCCGACGTAGGCGTCGACGTCGGAGACCGGCAGCGGGTCGGAGATCCCGAAGCCGGGCAGGTCGGGGACGACCACGCGGACGCCCCGGAGGTGGGCGGCGATCGTCTCGAGTCCGTGGTGGTCGCCGCGGAACCCGTGCACGGCGAGGACCGTCTCGGTGGCGTCGGCCGGCCCGTACTCCCAGTAGTGCGTGGTGCGGCCGTCGAGGGTCACGGCCCGGTGCACGACCGGCGTCGCGGCGACGAGCGACTGGTACGGGGAGATCACGGGTGGTTGCATCGCGGCCAGTCTACGAAGCGGCGACCGGGCGGGGTGCGCCCCGCGCCCCGCTGTGGAGGACGACGGACGGGAGGGACGCTGTGGAGGGGTGTCGCGCCTCCCGTCCGGCCACGTGACGCGGTCGTCACGGCGACCCGCGGACAGCAGCAGGAGCACGCGCCTACTGTGGCCGTGGTCGGGCCACGCCGCCGGCCCGCCGACGACGAGGAGCACGCTTGACGTTCACGGCCCCGATCCAGCTGCCCGGCCTGACCCTGGACCCGCAGTGGTACAAGCGCTCGGTCTTCTACGAGTGCATGATCCGCTCGTTCGTCGACTCGAACGGCGACGGCATCGGGGACATCCAGGGCGTCATCGGCAAGCTCGACTACCTGCAGTGGCTCGGCGTCGACGCCATCTGGCTGCCGCCGTTCTTCCAGTCGCCGATGCGCGACGGCGGGTACGACATCTCCGACTACCGGGCGATCCTGCCCGAGTTCGGCACGCTCGACGACTTCCGCGAGCTCGTCACGAAGTCGCACGAGCGGAACATGCGCATCGTCATCGACATGGTGATCAACCACACCTCCGACCAGCACGAGTGGTTCCAGCAGTCCCGCGAGGACCCGGACGGCCCCTACGGCGACTTCTACGTGTGGCGTGACACCGACGAGCACTACGAGAACATCCGCATCATCTTCGTGGACACCGAGGAGTCGAACTGGACCTTCGACCCGGTCCGCCGGCAGTTCTTCTTCCACCGGTTCTTCTCGCACCAGCCCGACCTCAACTTCGAGAACCCGGCCGTGGTCGAGGCCGTCTACGACGTCGTGCGGCACTGGCTCGACCTCGGTGTGGACGGGCTGCGGCTCGACGCCATCCCCTACCTCTTCGAGTCCGAGGAGGGCAACGGCGAGGGCGAGCCGGAGACCCACGAGTTCATCAAGAAGCTCCGGGCCATGGTCGACGACGAGTACCCCGGGCGTGTCCTGCTCGCCGAGGCGAACCAGTGGCCGCGTGAGACCGCCGCGTTCTTCGGCACCGACGAGGAGCCGGAGTGCCACATGGCGTTCGACTTCCCGGTGATGCCGCGCATCTTCTACTCGCTCCGCGCGCAGCACGCCGCCGAGCTCAAGGCGATCCTGTCCGAGACCCTCGACGTCCCCGAGAAGGCCGCGTGGGGGGTGTTCCTCCGCAACCACGACGAGCTCACGCTCGAGATGGTCAGCGAGGAGTACCGCCAGGCGATGTACGGCTGGTACGGCTACGACCCGCGCATGCGGTCGAACATCGGCATCCGTCGTCGCCTCGCTCCCCTGCTCGACAACTCACGGGCCGAGCTCGAGCTCATCCACGCCCTGCTGTTCTCGCTGCCCGGGTCGCCGTTCCTGTACTACGGGGACGAGATCGGCATGGGCGACAACATCTGGCTGCCGGACCGCGACTCCTCGCGCACGCCGATGCAGTGGACCCCGGACCGCAACGCGGGCTTCTCGACCGCCGACCCGGGCAAGCTGTACCTGCCGGTCGTGCAGTCGCTCGTCTACAACTACGCGCAGGTCAACGTCGAGGCGCAGCTCGCCCAGTCCCGCTCCCTGCTGCACTGGGTCCGCAACGTCATCCACGTCCGCAAGGCGCACCCGGTCTTCGGCCTGGGCTCGCTGCACGTGCAGGACACCACCAACGACTCGGTGCTCGCGTTCGTCCGGTCGTGGGAGGGGTCCGGGCAGCAGTTCGGCCCGTCCGCCGAGGACGTCCTCTGCGTGTTCTCCTTCGCCACCAACCCGACGTCGGTGACGATCTCGGCGCCGGAGTTCGCCGGACGGCCGCTGTACGACCTGTTCGGCGGCGGGTCGTTCCCCGCGTTCGACGAGGACGGCAACGTCACCCTCACCATGGGGACGCAGTCGTTCTACTGGCTGCACGTGGGCGCGCCGGTCGGCGTGTAGCGAGCGTCGGCGGGCGGCCGCCGGTCGGGGGCGACCGTCCGTCGGAGGGCGACCGTCCGTCGGAGGGCGGCCGTCCGTCGGAGAGCGACCGTCCGTCGGAGGGCAACCGTCCGTCGGAGGGCGACCGTCCGTCGGGGAGGCGCTGCCGGCCTGGAGGCTCGACTCGCCCCCGCCGGGTGGCTCACCACCCGCTCGTCGCCGCGTCCGGCGCATCGACCGGGGCGCACCGGCCGCGCTCGTCGACCAGGACGCGGGCGGGTCGCGGCGTGCCCGCCAGGCGGGTCGCGTGGAGCGTGTCGGACCGTCCCGTTAGCCTCGTGCCGTGACGTACTCCCCAGCAGCGCTCGACACGCCCGCACCCGCCGCCCCGGCCGTGCAGGACCTGAGCGGTCGTCCCTGGTGGCACGCGCTCGGCGTGTTCGACCTCGAGACCACCGGCGTCGACGTCGAGACCGCCCGCATCGTCACGGCGCACGTCGGCCTGATCGACATGACCGGACGCTCCATCGCGGAGGGTGCCTGGATCGCCGATCCCGGGATCGCGATCCCCGAGGGCGCTGCCGCCGTGCACGGCTACACGACCGAGCGCGCCCAGGCCGAGGGGCGCCCGGCCGGCGAGGTCGTCGCCGAGATCGTGGCAGCGGTCGAGGCCGTGTTCGCGCGCGGCATCCCGCTCGTGATCTACAACGCTCCGTACGACCTGACGGTGCTCGACCGCGAGGCCCGACGGCACGGCATCGCCTCCCCCGTCATCGGCAACGTCGTCGACCCGCTCGTGATGGACAAGGCGCTCGACACCTACCGCAAGGGCAAGCGCACGCTCGAGGCAGCGTCCGAGCTCTACGGCGTGACGTTGTCCGACGCCCACGACGCCGCCGCGGACGCGATCGCTGCCGGGCGTGTCGCGCAGGCCATCGCGGCGAAGTACCCGGAGGAGCTCGGTGTCTCCGCCGAGGAGCTGCACCGCAAGCAGGTCGGCTGGTGTGCCGAGCAGGCCACCTCGTTCCAGGACTACATGCGGAAGAAGCGCGACCCCTCGTTCACCGCCGACGGTCGCTGGCCGCACCGCAACGGCTCGTAGCGTCGCGGTCGCCGCGGCGCCGTCTCCGCGCCGCCACTGAGCCGCTGTCGCCGCGCCGCCACTGGGCCGCTGAGCCGGTGTTGCCGCGCCGGCGCTGAGCGGCCGCTGTCGCCGCGCGCCGCAGCTGGGCCGCCCTGCGAGCGGTGCCGCGCATCGGAGCTCCCGGCCAGCGCCGGGCGCCGGCGTCCGGCACCCGCTGCGGTCCCGCAGAACCGGGAGCACGTCGCGCCGTGGAATCACGTGGTGCGACGTGCTCTCCGTGGTGCGCGAGCATCGCGCACCACGGCCCGCGCACCGCGGCCTGCGCACCACGGTCTGCGCACCTCGCAGCCCGCGCACCACGGCCCGTGCACCGCGGACCGCGCACCGCGGCTGCGTCGCACGGTGCGCTGCCGGCCGTCGGGCGGAGCGACGCTGCCACCTCGACCGGCGAGCGTTCCCGGCGGTCCCACACCGAGCCTCCCGGCCGTGACCGCGGTTCGCGCCCGCAGTACGCGCACAGCCAGACGCACCTCGAACCATGTGAACGCCTGGCGCGACGTGCTTCGTGTTGCGCGCGAGCGCCACGCGCCACGGCGCGACAGACGACGCCGCCGTGCGCGCATGCTGGACGCCGCGCCCGCGCCCTACCCGTGCCGTCGCGCTGTGGCACCGTGGCACCGTGGCACCGTGGCACCGTGGCACCGTGGCACCGTGGCACCGTGGCACCGTGCCCGCACTGTCGTGCCCCGTCTCGGATGCTGCGCCCCGGTGTGCCGGGGCACAGCATCCGCAGCAGGGCGCGTCTCGCGTTCTCACCGACCACAGCGCGCCGTACCCGGACCCGGCGCCCCACCCCGGCACCACCACCCGGGCAACGCAGAACGGGCGGCCCTCCCGAAGGAGGGCCGCCCGTCCGAGCGCGAACGCGGACTTACTTGCTGAAGCCCTTGAAGCGCTGGTTGAACTTCTCGACGCGACCGGCCGAGTCGAGGATGCGCTGCTTGCCCGTGTAGAACGGGTGCGACGCCGACGAGATCTCGACGTCGATGACCGGGTAGGTCGCACCGTCGAGCTCGATGGTCTTGTCGCTGGTCGCGGTCGAACGCGTCAGGAACGTCTCACCGGAGGCCAGGTCGCGGAAGACGATGGCGTTGTACTCGGGGTGGGTGTCGGTCTTCATGGAGATTCCTCGGTTGGAGATTGTGGGAGATGCGCGGACGGCCGGTTCGAGCGGACTCGATCGGGACCCCCGCGCGGGAAGTCTGCGGCGTGCGCCAGCCGTCCACGTTACCAGACGACGGGCAGGATCGGGAGCGTCAGGCCGCGCGCGCCGTGTACCGACCGGCGTCCTTCGAGACGGTCAGCTCCACGCCGAAGGCCTGGGACAGCGTGGGAGCCGTCAGGACCTCGTCGATGGGGCCGGCGGCCTGGATCCCACCGTCGGCGAGCACGAGGGCGTGCGTGAAGCCCTCGGGGATCTCCTCCACGTGGTGGGTGACGATGACGATCGCCGGCGAGTCGCTGCTCTGCGCGTAGCCGCCGAGCGTGCGCACCAAGCTCTCGCGCGCACCGAGGTCGAGCGAGGCAGCCGGCTCGTCGAGGAACAGCACCTCGGGATCGGTCATCACGGCGCGCGCGATCTGCACGCGCTTCTGCTCGCCGTCGCTCAGCTCACCGAACGTGCGGTCGGTGAAGTCACCGAGGCCCCACTCGTCGAGCACCCGCTGGGCGCGGCGGACGTCGAGCTCCTCGTACTCCTCGTTCCAGCGACCGGTGACCGAGTACGCGGCGGTGAGCACGACGTCGACGACCTTCTCGGTGACCGGGATCCGGCGGGCGAGGGCGGTCGACGCGAAGCCGATGCGCGGACGCAGCTCGAACAGGTCCGCGCCGCCGAGCTCGGTGCCGAGCACCTCGACACTGCCCGACGTCGGGAACGTCTGGGCACCGGCCACCTGCAGCAGCGTGGTCTTGCCGGCGCCGTTGGCACCGAGCACCACCCAGCGTTCGTCGTCCTGCACCTCCCACGAGATCCCGTCGAGGATGGTGGCCCCGTTGCGGACCACGGAGACGTCTGACAAGCGCACGACCGAGGGCATGGCTCCAGCCTACGGCTTCCGGGCGAGCACCTCGTCGTAGACCTGCCGCGTGCGGTGCGCGATCGCGTCCCACGTGAACTCGCTCTCGACGCGGAGGCGTCCTGCGCGTCCCATGAGCTTGGCGAGCCCCTCGTCGGCCAGGACCTCGTCCAGCGTCCGGGCGAGGTCGGCCACGAAGCGGTCCGGGTCGTTCGGCGTGCCGGTGCCGTCCTGTGCCTGGTCGATCGGGACGATGCGCCCGGTCAGCCCGTCGGCGACGACCTCGGGGATGCCGCCCGTGCGCGTGCCGACCACGGGGATGCCACAGGCCATGGCCTCGAGGTTGACGATGCCGAGCGGCTCGTAGATCGACGGGCAGACGAACACGGTCCCCGACGACAGGACGTTCACGACCTCCTGGTGGGAGAGCATCCGGTCGATCCAGACCACACCGTCGCGCTCCGCGCGCAGGGACTCGACGAGTCCGGTCACCTCGGCCATGATCTCCGGCGTGTCCGGAGCGCCCGCGCACAGCACGATCTGCACGTCCGACGGCAGCGACGCCACCGCGCGGAGCAGGTACGGCAGGCCCTTCTGCCGGGTGATCCGGCCGACGAACACGACCGAGCGGCGCGACGGGTCGATGCCGAGCGCGCGCACGGCGTCCTCGTCGACGGTCGGCTTCCACTCGTCGATGTCGATGCCGTTGTAGACGACGTGGACCTTCGCCGGGTCGATGGACGGGTAGGAGCGCAGGATGTCCGCCCGCATGGCCTTCGAGACCGCGATCACGCCGTCGGCCTGCTCGAACGCCTCACGTTCCATCCAGCTCGACAGGCGGTAGCCGCCCCCGAGCTGCTCGGCCTTCCACGGGCGCAGTGGCTCGAGGCTGTGGGCCGTGACCACGTGCGGGATGCCGTGGGTGAGCTGCGCGATGCGCCCCGCGGCGTTGGCGTACCAGGTGTGGGAGTGCACCAGGTCGGCGCCCGCGACGTCGGCGGCGATGCGGACGTCGGTACCGAGCGCCTGGAGCGCGCCGTTCGCGTCCTCGAGGCCCTCGGGCGTGCGGTACGCCCACACGCCCTCCTCGTCACGGAACGCCCCGAAGGCGCGCACCCGGACGTCCGTGTCCGTCCCCGACCGCAGCGCAGCCGTGAGCTCGGCCACGTGGACACCCGCTCCGCCGTAGACCTCCGGCGGATACTCCCTGGTCAGTAGATCGACTCGCACGGACTCAACGTAACGGGTTCGCCGTCCGGACGCCTACTGTGAACCACATGGCACCAAAGAAGGTATTCGGCATCGTCCTCGCCGGCGGCGAGGGCAAGCGGCTCATGCCGCTCACGGCCGATCGCGCGAAGCCCGCCGTCCCGTTCGGCGGCAACTTCCGTCTCATCGACTTCGCGCTCTCCAACCTCGTGAACTCCGGGTTGCAGAAGATCGTCGTCCTGACCCAGTACAAGTCGCACAGCCTCGACCGTCACGTGGCCGAGACCTGGCGCATGGAGGGGCTCCTCGGGTCCTACGTCGCGTCGGTGCCGGCGCAGCAGCGACTCGGCAAGCGGTGGTTCGCCGGTTCGGCGGACGCGATCCTGCAGTCCCTCAACCTGCTCCGCGACGAGCGCCCGGACATCGTGGTCGTGGTCGGTGCGGACCACGTCTACCGCATGGACTTCCACCAGATGATCGAGGCGCACATCGCCTCCGGCCGCAGTGCCACGGTCGCGGCGATCCGGCAGCCGATCGGCCTCGCGGACCAGTTCGGCGTCATCCAGGTGGACCAGGACGACCCGACCAAGATCGACGCGTTCCTCGAGAAGCCGAAGGACGCCGTCGGCCTGGCCGACTCGCCCGACGAGATCCTCGCGTCGATGGGCAACTACGTGTTCAACGCCGACGCCCTCGTCGACGCGGTGCTCCGCGACGGCCAGATCGAGTCGAGCAAGCACGACATGGGCGGCGACATCGTCCCCGACTTCGTGGCCCGCGGCGACGCCGGCGTCTACGACCTGCAGCGCAACGACGTGCCCGGCTCGAACGACCGCGACCGGTACTACTGGCGCGACGTGGGGACGATCGACTCGTTCTTCGACGCCCACATGGACCTCATCGCGCCGGTCCCGGTCTTCAACCTGTACAACCAGGACTGGCCGATCTTCAACCAGCAGACGAACCTGCCGCCGGCGAAGTTCGTCCGCGACGCGAACGGCAACACCGGCTCGACGGTCGACTCGATCGTGGCGCTCGGGTGCCTGCTCTCCGGCGCCCAGGTGGAGCGCAGCGTCATCGGTCCGTGGTGCGGGATCGACTCGGGCGCGAAGGTCCTCGACTCCATCGTGTTCGAACGGGCGTCCATCGGCGCCGGTTCGGTCGTGAACCGCGCGATCCTCGACAAGGACGTGGTCATCGCGCCCGGTGCGCAGGTCGGCGTCGACCGCGAGACCGACGAGGCCCGCGGCTTCACCGTCACGGAGTCCGGCATCACGGTCGTCGGCAAGGGCGTCCGCGTCGAGGCCTAGTCCGGGACGGTCGCCGAGTCCGGGCTGCACCTACCGACGTCGGCAAGGGCGTCCGCGTCGAGGCCCGACCCCGCCGCACCGGCCTGGAGGCGCGGCTGACGTCACAGACGTCGGCCGCGCCTCCTGCTGTCGGTACCGTTGGTCCGTGCCACGCTTCCTCGTCGTCCTCGATGCCGACTCCACGCTGCTCGAGGACGAGGTCATCGAACTGCTCGCCGACCACGCCGGGACCCGGCCACAGGTGCAGGCGGTGACGGAGCGCGCCATGCGCGGCGAGATCGACTTCGCCGAGAGCCTCCGGGAGCGGGTCGCGACCCTGGCGGGCCTCCAGGCCGGCGTCTGCACGCGCGCACAGCAGGCGGTCCGCGTCACGCGCGGAGCCGAGGAGCTCGTCCGGGGCGTCCACGCCGCAGGTGGCACGGTCGGCGTCGTGTCCGGCGGCTTCCACGAGGTGCTCGACCCCTTCGCCGCGCGGCTCGGCCTCGACCACTGCCGGGCGAACCGTCTCGAGGTGGTCGACGGCGTGCTCTCCGGACGGGTGCTCGGTGACGTCGTCGACGCCGAGGCGAAGGCCGAGACCCTGCGTGCGTGGGCCGGGGCGGACGACGTCCCGCTGTCGCGCACGGTCGCGGTCGGCGACGGCGCCAACGACCTGGTCATGATGGGTGTCGCCGCCCTGGGCGTGGCCTTCGACGCGAAGCCGCTGGTGCGCGAGCGGGCGGACGTGGCGGTCGTCGACCGCGACCTGTCCGCGGTGCTCGCGACGCTGGGCCTGCGGGGCTGAGCCGCACGCGCCGCGGAGCCGAGTCTCGCCTCCGCGGACGCGTTCGCGGACTCCACGTCGCGAACGTGTCCGCCCAGCCGAGCCTCGAGGACGGTCCGAGCGGGCCGCCGGTCGGTGTCCGGGGCTAGTGACCCATCCCGAGACCGCCGTCGACCGGGATCACCGCACCCGAGACGTACCCGGCACCGTCGCTCGCCAGGAAGAGCGTGGCGTCGGCGACGTCGTCGACCGTGCCGTAGCGCGCCGCCGGGATCTGCTTCTTGAACTCGGCCTGCAGCTCCTCGGGCAGGGCTGCGGTCATGTCGGTCTGGATGAACCCCGGCGCGACGACGTTGGCCGTGATGCCGCGCGACCCGAGCTCGCGCGTGATCGAGCGCGCCATGCCGACCAGGGCAGCCTTGGACGAGGCGTAGTTGACCTGACCGACCTGGCCGTAGGCGCCCACGACGCTCGACATGAGCACGATGCGGCCGAACTTCGCCTTCATCATCCCCTTGGTCGCGCGCTTGACGACCCGGAACGTGCCGGTCAGGTTCGTGTCGACGACGCTCGTGAAGTCCTCCTCGGACATGCGGAGCAGGAGCTGGTCGTTCGTGATGCCCGCGTTGGCGACGAGGACCTCGATCGGCCCGAGCTCGGCCTCGACCTGCGTGAAGGCCGCGTCGACCGAGGCGGAGTCGGTGATGTCCGCGGCGACGGTGAGCGCCCCCTCGGGTCCGCCCTGGCCGCTGCGGGAGGTCACGGCGACCCGGTGCCCGGCGGCGACGAAACGCGCTGCGAGGGCGTGCCCGATGCCGCGGTTGCCGCCGGTGATGAGGACGGTACGGGGGGTGGTCATGATCGCTCCGTTCGAGTGGTGGTGACGCGGTGTCCGCCGACCTGACGGCCGAGCCGTGGGCCGCTGGACACGCCCGGACGAGCGTACCGGAGCCGTTCCCCGCAGCTGTCCCCCGCGCGGCGGGGCAACTGTCGGTGGTCCGGGCTTAGGCTTGACCCTGGCGAATGGAAGAACACCGTATGAAGTCGACGCAGCGCCGGTTCCACGCGACGCACACCCACTCCGGGTCCACGCAGAGCATCACGTCCCTGCCGGACTCCCCCGAGCTGGACCGGGCGCACCGCCTGTCCAAGTACGTCTGGCAGATGGCCGTGCGCGTGGTGTGCTTCATCGGCGCCGTCCTCGTGTGGACGACCTGGCACACCTGGCTCGCGGTCATCCCGATCGTCCTCGCCGCGGTCATCCCGTGGGTCGCGGTCATCCTCGCCAACGCCGGCAACCACGCCGAGAGCGACATCGTCGCCCCGGCCGGAGCCATCGAGCTCTACGACGCCGTCGACCCCCGCCTCCGCGAGCAGCAGGAGGACGCCCGGGCCGAGGCCTACCGTGCCGAGCAGGAACGCCTCCGCGAGCAGGCCCAGCACGCGCAGGAGGAGTGGCAGCGGAACGGCGACCGCTCCCGTGTGTGGTCCGCGAAGTCCCGGACGCGCCGCTGATGGGGGCGACGTTCGACCTCTTCACGGAGCCCGGCGCGACACCGGTCTGCTCCCGGGCCGGCTGCACGAACACCGCCGAGTGGCGGATCAACTGGCGGAACCCGCGCATCCACGCCGTCGACCGCGTGAAGATCTGGGCGGCCTGCGAGGAGCACTGCGACTTCCTCGCCGACTACCTGCGCTCCCGCTCCTTCCCGGTCCGGGTGACCGGGATGCACGAGGACGTCGACAGCCTCGACGACGTCCGTGCGCGGGAGGACGCCCCGAAGAACGACGTCGGGGTGCGCTCCAGCGGCACCGGACGATGACGGACGAGTTCGACCCCAGCGCCCGCTACGGCCGGAAGCACGCCGCGAAGCTCCAGCGCGACGCCGCTCCCGGGTCCGTCCACGCGGACACCACCGACGGCCCGACGGTCGGCTGGCGGTTCGTCCGGAGCCGCCGCTGGCTCGGGTACTTCGCGATCGCCGTGGCCTTCGCGATCATCTGCACGCTCTTCGGGATGTGGCAGTGGGACCGGCGCAACGAGGCCGTCCGGCAGAACGAGCAGATCGCGCAGAACTACGACCACACGCCCGTGCCGCTCGACCAGGCGCTCCCCCGGGCCTCGTCCTGGACCGACGACCAGCAGTGGCTCCGGGTCGAGGTCACCGGTCGGTACGACGTCGACGACCAGCTCCTCGTCCGCAACCGCGTGCACAACGGCCAGCCCGGGTTCGAGGTCCTCACGCCGCTCGTCACCGCCGACGGTCGCGCGTTCGTCGTCGACCGCGGGTGGGTGCCGACCGGCAACCGGCAGGACGCGCCGGACGGCGTCCCCGCTCCGCCGAGCGGACAGGTGACGGTGATCGCACGCCTGCAGCAGAGCGAGCCGCGCATCCCCGGCCGCACCGACCCCTCGCACACCGACCAGGTGCAGTCGGTGACGCTCGCCGACGTCGCGGGCAAGGTCGACGCCCCGATCTGGACGGGCGCGTACGGCCAGCTCGCCTCCGAGTCCCCCGCTCCTGCGGAGGCCCGGCCCCTCGGGTGGGACCGTCCGTCCGCGGACACCGGTCTGCACCTCAGCTACTTCATCCAGTGGTTCCTCTTCGCCGCCGGAGGATTCGGCTTCCTGGCCTACGTGATGGTGCAGGAGTACCGGAACCTCAACCAGGACGACCCCGAGGAGCGCGAGCGTGCCCTCGAACGGCAGCGGCGGAAGGACGCCAAGCCGAGGTCCGACGACGAGGTCGAGGACGAGCTGCTCGGCGCGCACCGCTGACGGGTCGCGACCCCGGGACGGACGGGAGGCGCGGTGCCGGCCGGCACCGTCCTCCCTCGCAGGCTCGGTCGGCGCGCCCCGCGCAACGCTCCGCGTTGCCGTCGAGCGGTGCGCGCCCGTCCGTCAGGGGGTCGCTACGCCAGCTCGATGAGCTCCGCGTAGTCCTTGTTCCAGTGGTCCTCGGTACCGTCCGGCAGCAGCAGCACCCGCTCGGGGTTGAGCGCGTCGACCGCACCGGCGTCGTGGGACACGAGCACCACGGCGCCCTCGAAGCCGGCCAGCGCGTTGAGGATCTCCTCGCGCGACGCCGGGTCGAGGTTGTTCGTGGGCTCGTCGAGCAGCAGCACGTTCGCGCCCGACACGACGATCATCGCGAGCGACAGCCGGGTCTTCTCACCACCGGACAGGACGCCGGCCTTCTTGTAGCCGTCGTCGCCGGTGAACAGGAACGAACCGAGCACACGACGGGCCTCGGTCTCGTTGAGGTCCGTCGACGCCGACACCATGTTCTCGATCACCGTGCGGTTCACGTCGATGTTCTCGTGCTCCTGCGCGTAGTACCCGATCCGCAGGCCGTGCCCGGGCAGGATCTCGCCCGTGTCCGGTCGGTCCGCACCGGCCAGGATCCGGAGCAGCGTCGTCTTGCCCGCACCGTTGAAACCGAGGATCACCACGCGCGACCCTCGGTCGATCGCCAGGTCCACCCCGGCGAAGATCTCGAGCGAGCCGTACGACTTCGACAGCCCCTCGGCCATCAGCGGAGTGCGACCGCACGGTGCCGGCGTGGGGAAGCGGATCTTCGCGACGCGGTCGGCGACGCGCTCGTCCTCCAGTCCGGCGAGCAGCTTGTCCGCGCGCGCGACCATCTGGTGCGCAGCGGCAGCCTTCGACGCCTTCGCGCCGAAGCGGGCGGCCTGGTCCTTCAGGGTCGCCGCCTTCTTCTCGGCGCCGGCGCGCTCCTTGCGGCGGCGCTCCTCGTCGGCCACGCGCTGCCGCTGGTAGAGCTTCCACCCCATGTTGTAGACGTCGATGGTCTGACGGTTCGCGTCCAGGTAGAAGACGCGGTTGACGACCTCGTCCACCAGCTCCACGTCGTGGGAGATGATGATGACGCCGCCGGGGTAGGTCTTCAGGTGCTCGCGGAGCCACACCACGGAGTCGGCGTCGAGGTGGTTCGTCGGCTCGTCGAGGATCATCGTCTCGGCGTCCGAGAACAGGATGCGGGCGAGTTCGATGCGCCGGCGCTGGCCACCCGACAGGGTCTTCAGCTGCTGGTCGAGGATGCGGTCCGGCAGCTTGAGGTTCGATGCGATCGACGCCGCTTCCGCCTCGGCGGCGTACCCGCCGAGCGCGTTGAACTGGTCGTCGAGTCGGCTGTACCGCCGCATGGCCTTCTCGGCCACGTCGGCGTCGTCGCTCGCCATGTCGAGCGTCGCCTGACGGATGCCCTCGACGAGCTCGCCGAGACCACGGGCGTCGAGGATGCGCTTGCGCGCGGTGTCCTCGGGGTTGCCCGAGCGCGGGTCCTGCGGCAGGTAGCCGATCTCCCCCGAGCGCTCGATCTTGCCGTCGGTCGGCTGCGACTCGCCGGCGAGGGCCTTCGTCATCGTGGTCTTGCCGGCGCCGTTGCGCCCGACGAGCCCGATCTTGTCACCCTTCTCGACGCGGAAGGACACGTGCTCCATGAGGAGGCGAGCGCCTACGCGGATCTCGAGGTCGTGCACGGCAAGCACAGGAGGACGTCCAATCAGTTGGTGATGTGCACAACGACGTGTGCGGGAGGTGCACCGCTACGCTGACGGGACCGATGGTCCTCGAACGGGACCAGCAGTCCATTCTAGGAGAATCCATGACGAACGCCACCGGGTTCGCTCGCCGCGCAGTCCTCGCCGACCGTCTTCGCACCTCGGGGCTCGCCACCGACGCCGCCCTGGTCGCCGGCGGCGCGCTGTTCACCGCCGCGATGGCACAGCTCCAGGTGCCGATGTGGCCGGTCCCGATCACCGGGCAGACCCTGGCCGTCGTGCTCGTCGGCGCCACGCTCGGCGCCCGACGCGGCATCCTGTCGCTGCTCGTCTACGCCGTCGCGGGCCTCGCGGGCGCACCGTTCTTCGCCGAGTTCTCCGGTGGCCTCGCGGCCCTGGCATCGCCGAGCTTCGGCTACGTCATCGGATTCGTGCCGGCCGCCGGCCTGGTCGGCTGGCTCGCCCGCCGGAACTGGGACCGGAAGGTCGGGCGTGCCACGGTCGCGATGCTCCTGGCGACCGCCGTCCCCTTCGTCACGGGCCTGCCCTGGCTCGCGGTGGTGCTCGGTCAGCTCGGCGCGCCGAACGACGTCCAGTCGGTGCTCGCCGCCGGCCTCTACCCGTTCATCGTCGGTGGCGTCGCCAAGGCCCTCATCGCCGCCGGTGTCCTGCCCCTGGCGTGGAAGCTGGTCGGCCGCCGCTGACGCACCCGCACGACGACGGGCCCCGCACCTGCTGGTGCGGGGCCCGTCGCTGTTCCGACCCGGGCTGCTGTCTCCCGCCGCGAGCGAGCACGACACGCCGCGCGACGATCGCCGGGCGGGCGATGGGCGTCGCGGGGACCGGTAGAACGTGACGGATCGTGCGCACTCGGCGTGGCGGGCGCACCGCACCGACGACGGACGGGAGGCGCGGTGCCAGCTGGCACCGCGCCTCCCGTCCGTGTGTCGTGGCGGCTAGATCGAGAAGCCGAGCGCGCGCATCATCTCGCGTCCGTCGTCGGTGATCCGCTCCGGACCCCACGGCGGCATCCACACCCAGTTGATGCGGAACGCGTCGACGATGCCGTCGAGCGCGTTGGCGGTGTCGCCCTCGATGACGTCGGTCAGCGGGCAGCCCGCGCTCGTCAGCGTCATGCTGATCACGAGGGCGTTCGCCTCGTCGTCCATCGCGAGGTCGTAGATGAGGCCGAGGTCGACGATGTTGACGCCGAGCTCCGGGTCCTGGACCTCCTTGAGGCCCTCGACGACCTCGTCGAACTTCTCCGGGGAGAGTGCGGTGATCATCAGTTGCCCGCCGCTGCAGCCTGCACGTAGCGGTCGTAGCCCTCGTTCTCGAGGCGCTCGGCCAGCTCCGGACCACCCTGCTCGGCGACCTTGCCCGCGACGAACACGTGGACGAAGTCCGGCTTGATGTAGCGGAGGATGCGCGTGTAGTGCGTGATCAGCAGGACGCCCAGGCCGGTCGCTGCCTTCGCGCGGTTGACGCCCTCGGACACGATCTTCAGCGCGTCGACGTCGAGGCCGGAGTCGGTCTCGTCGAGCACGGCGAACTTCGGCTTGAGGAGCTCGAGCTGCATGATCTCGTGGCGCTTCTTCTCGCCGCCGGAGAAGCCCTCGTTGACGTTGCGCTCGGCGAACGACGAGTCCATCTTGAGGTCGGCCATCGACTGGCGCAGGTCCTTGACCCACCCGCGGAGTGCGGGGGCCTCGCCGTCGATCGCGGTCTTCGCGGTACGGAGGAAGTTCGACACCGTGACGCCGGGGATCTCGACCGGGTACTGCATCGCGAGGAACATGCCGGCGCGGGCGCGCTCGTCGACGCTCATCGCGAGGACGTCCTCGCCGTCGAGCGTGATCGAGCCGCCGGTGACGTTGTAGCGCGGGTGACCGGCGATCGTGTAGGCCAGGGTGGACTTGCCGGAGCCGTTCGGCCCCATGATCGCGTGGATCTCGCCCTCGTTGATGGTGAGGTCGACGCCCTTCAGGATCTCCTTGGTGCCCTGGTCGGTGTCGATCGAGACCTGCAGGTCACGGATTTCGAGAGTGGACATTGCGTTCCTTCGGTTACAGCTGCTGTGCGGCGTCAGCCGCGCGGGAAGAGTGGTGGTGTCGCTCAGTCGACGGGGACCGGGTCGTGCACGTCGACGTAGACGTCGCCGTCACGGACCTCGACCCGGAAGACCGGCACCGGCTCGTACGCCGGGAAGTTCTGCGGCTTGCCGGTGGCCAGCGAGAAGCGGGACCCGTGGGCCCAGCACTCGAGCGTGTCGCCCTCGACGAAGCCCTCGGCCAGGGAGATGTCCCCGTGCGTGCAGGTGTCACCGATCGCGTGCACGGCCCCGGCCGAGTCCTTCACGATCGCCACGGCAGTGCCGTCCACGACGACGCGCATCGGGCTGTCGACGGCGATCTCCGACTCGGCGCAGACCTTCTCGGCCATCAGGCGTCCGCCTGCTCGGCCTCGGGCTCCGCAGCGGCGACCGCGGTCCGGCCGTCGGCGAGCTCCTGCTCGACCGCGGCGATCAGGCGCTCCTCGAGCTCGGGCGCGCCGATCTTCTGGATGACCTCGACCAGGAAGCCGAGCACGACGAGGCGACGTGCTTCCTCCTCGGGGATGCCACGGGCCTGCAGGTAGAAGAGCTGCTCGTCGTCGAAGCGACCGGTCGCACTGGCGTGCCCGGCTCCCTCGATGTTGCCCGTCTCGATCTCGAGGTTCGGGATGCTGTCCGCGCGCGTGCCGTCGGTGAGCACCAGGTTGCGGTTCTGCTCGTACGAGTCGGTGCCGTCACCGGCGCGCCCGATCAGCACGTCGCCGATCCAGACCGTGTGCGCACCCTCGCCCTGCAGTGCGCCCTTGTAGTTGACGCGGCCACGGGTGTTCGGGGCGTCGTGGTTCACGTACACCTGCTGCTCGATGTACTGCCCGGCGTCGGCGAAGTACACGCCGTACATCTCGGTGTCCGCACCCTGCGCCCCGAGGTGCGTCGAGGGGTTCACGCGGACGACGTCGCCGCCGAGCGAGACCACGACGTGCTTGAGGAAGGCGTCGCGACCGACCTCGGCGAACTGCGTCGACACGTGCACCGCGTCGTCGTCCCAGTCCTGCAGGCTGACGACCGTGAGCCGTGCGCCGTCACGGACGACGATCTCGACGTTCTCGCTGAGGAGCGCCGACCCGCGGTTGTCGATGACGACGATGCCCTGGGCGTGCTGCTCGGCCGTGATGACCGTGTGCGCCGCGCGGGCCTGCGTGCCGAAGTCCGAGCGGGTGATCGAGATCGACTCGTGCGCCTCGGTCGCCTTGACGGTGACCTTCAGCACCGCGTCGCGGGCGGTCCAGGCCGCCGCGGCCGCGCGGTCCTCGGGCAGGCCGGCGGTGCCGACGACCGGGTCGTCGCTGCGACCCCACTCGACGTCGGCCCCCTCGGTCTGGCGCGCCAGGAACGGGTAGGCGGAGCCGTCGAGGCCACCCTCGAGCAACGGCTGGAGCTTCGCGAGCGGCGCGAACTTCCAGTTGACCTCGCGGCCGGTCACCGGCG
The DNA here is from genome assembly GCF_044755625.1 of Curtobacterium sp. NPDC092190. Lineage (NCBI taxonomy): Bacteria > Bacillati > Actinomycetota > Actinomycetes > Micrococcales > Microbacteriaceae > Curtobacterium > Curtobacterium sp. NPDC092190. The sequence goes on from NZ_JBIVRJ010000001.1 coordinate 563,928, forward strand.
GGAACGCGTCGAGGTCACCGGACTGCGGCCGCTCGGACCGGGTCTGGACCGGGACCTTCGCGTCCCAGCCGCCGTCGGAGTGCGCGCGGGCACCGTGCTGGTCGGTGCCCTGCGTGCTGCGTGCGGACGGAGCCTGCTGGCCCTGTGCGACGGCCGAGGGCTCGACCGGCTGGTCGATGCGCGGTGCGGGGGTGGCCCCGTCGGTGGGTGTCGGGTTGGTGCTGGTGTTCGACATCTAGCCGACGGATCCTTCCATGCTCATCTCGATGAGCTTGTTGAGTTCGAGCGCGTACTCCATCGGGAGCTCGCGGGCGATGGGCTCGATGAACCCGCGGACGATCATGGCCATGGCCTCGTCCTCCGGCATGCCGCGCGACATGAGGTAGAACAGCTGCTCCTCGCTCACGCGGGAGACCGTGGCCTCGTGGCCGAGCTGGACGTCGTCGACGCGGATGTCGATCGCCGGGTACGTGTCGCTGCGGCTCACCGTGTCGACGAGCAGCGCGTCACAGCGGACCGTGTTCGCGGCGTGGTGCGCGGCCGGGTCGACGCGGACCTCACCGCGGTAGCCGGCGCGGCCGCCGCCACGGGCGATCGACTTCGAGACGATCGACGACGTCGTGTACGGCGCCATGTGGATCATCTTCGCGCCGGCGTCCTGGTGCTGGCCCGGACCGGCGAACGCGACGGACAGGGTCTCGCCCTTGGCGTGCTCACCGGCGAGGTAGATCGACGGGTACTTCATCGTGACCTTCGACCCGATGTTCCCGTCGATCCACTCCATCGTCGCGCCCTCGTGCGCGATCGCGCGCTTGGTGACGAGGTTGTAGACGTTGCTCGACCAGTTCTGGATCGTCGTGTAGCGCACGCGGGCGTTCTTCTTCACGATGATCTCGACCACGGCGGAGTGCAGCGAGTCCGACTTGTAGATCGGGGCCGTGCAGCCCTCGATGTAGTGGACGTAGGAGTCCTCGTCCGCGATGATCAGCGTCCGCTCGAACTGGCCCATGTTCTCGGTGTTGATCCGGAAGTAGGCCTGCAGCGGGATCTCGACGTGCACGCCCTTCGGGACGTAGACGAACGAGCCACCGGACCACACGGCGGTGTTCAGCGCGGCGAACTTGTTGTCGCCGGCCGGGATCACCGAGCCGAAGTACTCCTCGAAGAACTCCGGGTGCTCGCGGAGCGCCGTGTCGGTGTCCATGAAGATGACGCCCTGCTGCTCCAGGTCCTCGCGGATCTGGTGGTAGACGACCTCGGACTCGTACTGGGCGGCGACACCGGCGACGAGGCGCTGGCGCTCCGCCTCGGGGATGCCGAGGCGCTCGTAGGTGTTGCGGATGTCCTCCGGCAGCTCTTCCCAGGTCTGGGCCTGCTTCTCGGTGGACTTCACGAAGTACTTGATGTTGTCGAAGTCGATGTCCGACAGGTCGGCACCCCACGACGGCATGGGCTTGCGGTCGAACAGCGTCAGCGCCTTGAGGCGGAGCTTGTGCATCCACTCGGGCTCGTTCTTCCGGGCGGAGATGTCGCTGACCACCTCGTCCGACAGACCACGGCGCGCGGACGCGCCGGCCGTGTCGGAGTCGGACCAGCCGAACTCGTACTGGCCGAGCCCTTCGAGTTCTGGACGGTCGATGAGCACGTCGGACATGGTCTCCTCGTTTCCTTCTCGCGGCAGCGTCTGTCGGGACAACCCGTGACGTCCGGACGCCATTCCACCGCGGACCTCCGACAGGAGTCCCACGGCGTTGCTGCCTCGCAACGTCGATGGTCCCACGCAGTCGTCCGACCGATCGGCGATCACGGCCCATTCGGAGCCGGCGCCTGCCTAGACTTGACTGCTGCTGAACCCTCGAATCCTACAGGTTCACCGCACGGAACAACAGGAAGGCACCACCCTCGTGACTCGCGTCGGACCCACCGTCGAGCAGGGCGTCCGCCCCGGCACCCGCACGCCGCGGTGGTGGTCCCTCCCCCGCGCCGTCGACCCCCGCGTGATCTGGCTCGCCTGGGCGTCCTTCGTCGTCGAGGTGGTGCTGATCGGCACCGGCGGCCTCGTCCGCCTGACAGCGTCCGGCCTCGGCTGCCCGACGTGGCCGAAGTGCACCGCCGAGTCGCTCGTGTCGACCCCGGAGATGGGGATCCACGGCGTGATCGAGTTCGGGAACCGTCTGCTCACCTTCGTGCTGGTGGTGGTCGCGGTCGCGATGTTCCTCGCCGTCGTCCGCATGCGCCGCACGCGCCCCGAGCTCTTCTGGCTCGCCTTCGCCCAGGGCATCGCGATCCCGGTGCAGGCGGTGATCGGCGGCCTCAGCGTCCTCACGAACCTCAACCCGTTCGTCGTCGGACTGCACTTCGTGGTGTCGACGACGCTCGTCGCGGTGACGGCGACGCTCGTGTACCGCTCGATGAACGGTCCGCGCACCGCGGTGCGGCTCGTCCCGGGCTGGTACACCGGCCTCGTCCGCGGCACCGTCGTCGCGGTGGTCGTCACCGTCCTGGTCGGCATCCTGACCACGGGCTCCGGGCCGCACGCGGGTGCGAGCGAGGCGGTCGACGGTGGCCGTCTGCACCGCACCGGGTTCGACCCGCAGCTGATGGAGCACCTGCACGCCATCCCGGCCTACGCGCTGTTCGCGCTGACGCTGGCGCTCGTCGTCGGCGCGGTCGTCCTCCGGCTGTCGAGCCGCTGGGCCCTCGTCCTGCTCGTCGTCGAGTTCGTGCAGATCGCCGTCGGCCTGACCCAGGCGCGCACGGGCCTGCCGGTCGGCCTGGTGGGGACCCACATGGTGCTCGCCGGACTCCTCGTCGGTGCGGTCACCGTCGTCGTGCTCAGCACGCGCGGCAGCGCCGGTCGCCAGGCCGCGCGGGAGCGCACCACCGCCTGACGCGGTCGTCCGCCACCCTCCGACGTCCCACGCGTCGCCTCCGTCCCGAGCGCCGAAGCGTGGGACGTCGTCGTCCGCACGGCTCCGGTCCCGCGACCACGCACAGGACGCCGGCGTCGGCGCAGGACGCCTCCGACCGCGCGGTACGCCTCCGGATCCGGCACCGTCTCGCGCAGGCGCGACCGTCTCGTGCGGACGCCGCCGTCCCGCACCTCGGCACCAGGCCGGCCACGATGCGGACGGGAGGCGCAGCACCGCCCGCCCCGCGCCTCCCGTCCGACGCCCGGTCGCGGTCGAGCGTCTGCTGCGACGTCCCCGTCGTCCTACGACAGCGGCATCGTCGCTGGGCGCACGCGCCCCGCGCAGCCCGCGTCCCCCGCGGACCGCCGCGTCGTCCCCGTCGTCGTACGACAGCGGATCTGTCGCGTCGGCCCGCGCCACCCGGGTCGACGCGCGGGCACGCACCCCGCGCGCCCGTCCGAGCCGCGCCCACCCGACCCGCGAACGCCCGACCCGGGACCGCCCGACCCGGGACCGCCCGCGCTGCGCCCCGACGCACGGAGCGCCGCCGGCAGACCGGCGGCGCTCCGTGCGCGGGCGACGAACCCTGGCTAGATCGTGAAGGTGAAGACCTGCGGCAGCAGCGGGTCGATGCCCACCGCGATGAACAGCAGCGTCAGGTACGTGATCGAACTGTGGAACACCCGCATCGGCTGGACCTGCTCCACGTGCTGGATCGCCCGCGAGTACAGCCGGTGCGACTCGACGACGAACCAGATGCCCCCGGCCAGGGCGACGACGGTGTACAGCGGCCCCATGTGCGCGACCGGGATGAGCAGCAGCGAGCAGACGAGCGTCGCCCAGGCGTAGAGCACGACCTGCAGCCCGACGACGGTGCGCCCGCGCACGACCGCGAGCATCGGCACGTCGGCGGCGTCGTAGTCGTCGCGGTACTTCATCGACAGCGGCCAGTAGTGCGGCGGCGTCCAGAGGAAGATCACCATGAAGAGGATGATCGGCGCCCAGGTCAGCGACCCGGTGACACCGGCCCAGCCGATGAGCACCGGCATGCACCCGGCGGATCCGCCCCAGACGATGTTCTGCGGGGTGCGGCGCTTGAGCCAGAGCGTGTAGACGCAGACGTAGATCAGGATCGCGACGACGCTGAGCGCGGCGGCCAGCCAGTTCACCAGGAAGCCGAGGACGGCGGTCGACAGGACGGCGAGCGTCCACGAGAACACCAGTGCCTCCTTGTCGGAGAGCTCACCGGTGACCAGGGGGCGCTGGCTGGTGCGCTTCATCAGCCGGTCGATGTCGCGGTCGATGTAGCAGTTGAACGCCGAGGCCGACCCTGCCGACATCGCGCCGCCGAGCATCGTCCAGAACACGAGCCAGAGGTCCGGGACCCCGCGCTCCGCCAGGAACATCGTCGGAGCGGTCGTGACGAGGAGCAGCTCCATGACCCGGGGCTTCGTCAGCGAGACGTACGCGCGGACCTTGCGGGACAGCGTCGAGCGGGGTCGATCGGTGTCGGGCCGGGTCGCGGTGGCAGTCAACAGGGGAACCTCAGTCCGTTCGCGTCAGCTCGCACGCTCGGTGGGCGGCTCCGTCACCGTCGGGGCGTGCGTCGACCCGGAATGCACACGGGTCGACACCAGTTTAGGCCATCGAGGCGCCGCGAGGATGCCCCGCCTCGCCGACCGGGCCGGCTGCCCGACACGGCACCGTCGTCACCTGGACACCTTCTGAGTGCGTGGTCACTATGCTGGACACGCCCTCCCGCATCGTGTGCCCCGAAGACGTCGGCCGCGAAGAGCCGGTCGGCCGCCGCTCGACGGCGACACGACACACGGCCCCGGGACGGCGATCATGTCCGTGCGATGGCACGAGCCCTCGCACATGTCGCAACAACGAAGGGTCAACATCCAAGTGGCTGAATTCACCTGGGACGCCATCGACCGGAAGGCCGTCGACACGGCACGCGTCCTCGCCGCCGACGCGGTCGAGGCCGCCGGCAACGGTCACCCCGGCACCGCGATGAGCCTCGCGCCGGTCGCCCACCTGCTCTTCCAGAAGGTGATGCGTCGCGACCCCAGCGACTCCACCTGGATCGGTCGCGACCGCTTCATCCTCTCCGCCGGTCACGCCTCGATCCTGCAGTACGTGCAGTTCTACCTGCACGGCTACGGCCTCGAGCTCGAGGACCTGCAGCACCTGCGCAAGTGGGGCTCGAAGACCCCGGGTCACCCGGAGTACGGCCACACCGACGGTGTCGAGATCACCACCGGCCCGCTCGGCCAGGGCCTCGCCTCGGCGGTCGGCTTCGGCTACGCGCAGCGCTTCGAGCGCGGCCTGTTCGACCCGGAGACCGCCGACGGCGAGTCGCCCTTCGACCACTTCACCTACGTGATCGCCGGTGACGGTGACATGCAGGAGGGCGTCACCAACGAGGCCGCGAGCCTCGCGGGCCGTCAGCAGCTCGGTCGCCTGGTCGTCTTCTACGACTCGAACCAGATCTCGATCGAGGACGACACCGACATCGCGTTCTCCGAGGACGTCGCGGCCCGCTACGAGGCCCTCGGCTGGCACGTCCAGCACGTCGACTGGAAGAAGACCGGCGAGTACTCCGAGGACGTCGAGGAGCTCCACCGCGCCGTCGAGGCCGCCAAGGCCGAGACGACCAAGCCGTCGCTCATCGTCCTCAAGACGATCATCGGTTGGCCGTCGCCGACCAAGCAGAACTCCGGCAAGATCCACGGTTCGGCGCTCGGTGCCGACGAGCTCAAGGGCCTCAAGGAGGTCCTCGGCTTCGACGCGGACAAGACCTTCCACGTCGACCCGGAGGTGCTCGAGTACACCCGCGGTGCGATCACCAAGGGCCAGGCCGAGCACGCCGAGTGGACGAAGACCTTCGACGCGTGGGCTGCGGCCAACCCGGAGAAGAAGGCGATGCTCGACCGCATCAACGCGGGCGAGCTCCCCGAGGGCCTCGAGGAGGCGCTGCCGGTCTTCTCCACCGAGAAGGCCGTCTCGACCCGCGCCGCCTCCGGCAAGGTCATCAACGCCATCGCGCCGCTCATGCCCGAGTTCTGGGGCGGTTCGGCGGACCTCGCCGAGTCGAACCTGACCACGATCGAGGGCGCGAAGTCCTTCGGTCCGGCCGAGGCGTCGACGAAGACCTGGAGCACCGACCCGTACGGCCGCGTGCTGCACTTCGGCATCCGCGAGCACGCGATGGGCTCGATCCTGTCCGGCATCGTCCTGCACGGGAACACCCGCCCCTTCGGCGGCACGTTCCTCATCTTCAGCGACTACATGCGTCCGGCGGTCCGTCTCGCCGCGCTCATGAAGGCGCCGGCGATCTACGTCTGGACCCACGACTCCATCGCCCTGGGCGAGGACGGCCCGACGCACCAGCCGATCGAGCAGATCACCGCGCTCCGTGCGATCCCGGGTCTCGACGTCGTCCGTCCGGCCGACGCCAACGAGGTGTCGTACGCGTGGCTCGAGATGCTCAAGCACAAGGACCGTCCGGCCGGCATCGCGCTGAGCCGTCAGAACCTCCCCGTCTTCGAGCGTGGCGAGGGCGACGCCTCCGGCGAGACGCTCGCCTCGGCGAAGAACGTCGCCAAGGGCGCGTACGTCCTGGCCGAGGCGCCGAACGGCACCCCGGACGTGATCCTCATCGCGACCGGTTCCGAGGTCCAGATCGCGGTCGACGCCCGTGAGCAGCTCAAGGGCGAGGGCATCAACGCCCGCGTCGTGAGCGCCCCCTCGCTCGAGTGGTTCTTCGAGCAGTCGGAGTCCTACCGCGAGCAGGTCCTGCCGAAGGCCGTCACGGCGCGCGTCTCGGTCGAGGCCGGCATCGCGATGAGCTGGCGCGACATCGTCGGCGACAAGGGCCGCAGCGTGTCGATCGAGCACTTCGGTGCATCGGCCGACTACCAGCGCCTGTTCGCCGAGTTCGGGTTCACCACCGAGCACGTCGTCGCCGCCGCCAAGGAATCGATCGCAGCGTCCTGACCCACGAGGGGCCGGATCCGGTACGCCGGGTCCGGCCCCTCTGCCGGGAGGCACACGGCGGCCCCGCCACCGCGCCTCCCGGCCCACAGACCACGACACACACGGCCCTGGTCGCCTCCGCGCACCGGGCCGGTCGACGAAAGAAGAAGAGAAACCATGGCTGAGAACACCCCCACCGCCGCCCTCTCCGAGGTCGGCGTCAGCATCTGGCTCGACGACCTGTCGCGCGAGCTGCTCGAGACCGGCAAGCTGACCGAGCTGATCGAGCAGAAGAACGTCGTCGGCGTCACCACGAACCCGACGATCTTCGCGTCGGCCCTCGCCAAGGGCGAGCGCTACGACTCGCAGGTCAAGGAGCTCGCGGCGAAGGGCACCGACGTCACCGAGGCGATCTTCGAGATCACCACGCAGGACGTCGCGAACGCGTCCGACGTCTTCAAGCCGATCTACGACGAGACCAAGGGCTTCGACGGCCGTGTCTCGATCGAGGTCGAGCCGGGCCTCGCCCACGACACCCAGAAGACCATCGAGCAGGCCAAGTTCCTGTTCGAGAAGGTCGGTCGCGAGAACGTCCTCATCAAGATCCCCGCGACGCTCGAGGGCCTCGAGGCCATCACCGAGGTCATCGGTGCCGGCATCTCGGTCAACGTCACCCTGATCTTCTCGCTCGAGCGCTACCGCGCCGTCATCGACGCCTACCTCGGTGGCCTCGAGAAGGCCAAGGCCGCGGGCCACGACCTCTCGAAGATCCACTCGGTCGCCTCGTTCTTCGTGTCGCGTGTCGACTCCGAGATCGACAAGCGCCTCGACGCCGCGGGCACCGACGAGGCGAAGGCCCTCAAGTCGAAGGCCGGTATCGCCAACGCGCAGCTCGCCTACCAGGTCTGGACCGAGCAGTTCGCCACCGAGCGTGCCCTCGGCCTGCTCGAGTCCGGTGCCAACACGCAGCGTCCGCTGTGGGCCTCGACCGGTGTCAAGGACCCGTCGCTGCCCGACACGCTCTACGTGACCGAGCTCGCCGCGCCGAACACGGTCAACACCATGCCGGGCAAGACGCTCGACGCGACGTTCGACCACGGCGAGATCCACGGTGACGCCATCGCCGGCTCGTTCGACGACGCGCAGCAGGTCATGGACCAGATCGCTGCCGCCGGTGTCGACTACGACGACGTCGTCGCGCTGCTCGAGAAGGAGGGCGTCGACAAGTTCAACGTCTCCTGGGGCGAGCTCGTCGACACGGTGAAGACCGCGCTCGAGAACAGCAAGTAAGCACGACCGGAGCCTGCGTCCGGAGGACGGGACCGCCGTCCCCCGGACGCAGGCACCCCCGGTCAGGACCCGACCGCCGGCGCCGCGACGCGCCTCCCGGCCGGACCTGACCACCACGACGGCGGAGTCGCCGCTGCCCCCGCAGCGCAGCGCTCCGCCGTCTCCGTTCGACCCACAAGGAGTCCACACTCATGTCACCGGTGGCGATCACCCCGGAGCACAACCCGCTCCGGTTGCCGACCGACCGACGTCTGAACCGGATCGCGGGGCCCAGCACCCTCATCATCTTCGGCGTGACGGGCGACCTGTCCCGCAAGAAGCTGATGCCCGCGGTCTACGACCTGGCGAACCGAGGGCTCCTGCCCCCGGGATTCGCACTCGTCGGGTTCGCCCGGCGCGACTGGGAGGACCAGGACTTCTCCCAGCTCGTGCACGACGCGGTCCGGGACCACTCCCGCACCCCCTTCGACGAGGCCGTCTGGAAGCAGCTCGAGCAGGGCATCCGCTTCGTGCAGGGCTCGTTCGACGACCCCGAGGCCTTCCTCGAGCTGAAGCGCACCGTCGACGAGCTCGACGCGGAGCGCGGCACGCTCGGCAACCACGCCTTCTACCTCTCCATCCCGCCGAAGATGTTCCCGGTGGTGACCGAGCAGCTCAAGGTCTCCGGACTGACCGAGAAGCGCGAGGGCTCCTGGAGCCGCGTGGTCGTCGAGAAGCCGTTCGGCTCCGACCTCCGCACCGCGCGCGAGCTGAACGCGATCGTCGAGAGCGTCTTCGCGCCCGACGACGTGTTCCGCATCGACCACTACCTCGGCAAGGAGACCGTCCAGAACCTGCTGACGCTCCGGTTCGCGAACCAGATGTACGAACCCATCTGGAACTCGAACTACGTCGACCACGTGCAGATCACGATGGCCGAGGACATCGGCGTCGCCGGTCGGGCCGCGTACTACGACGGCATCGGCGCAGCGCGCGACGTCATCCAGAACCACCTGCTGCAGCTCCTCGCGCTCACCGCGATGGAGGAACCCGTCTCGTTCAAGGCCGCTGACCTGCGCGCCGAGAAGGAGAAGGTGCTCTCCGCCGTGCGCCTGCCCGAGGACCTCGCCACGGCGACGGCCCGCGGGCAGTACGACGGTGGCTGGCAGGGCGGCGAGAAGGTCCTGGGCTTCCTCGAGGAAGCGGGGATGGACCCCGAGTCCACGACCGAGACCTACGCGGCGATCAAGCTCGACATCGCGACCCGCCGCTGGCAGGGCGTCCCGTTCTACCTGCGGGCAGGCAAGCGCCTCGGCCGTCGCGTGACCGAGATCGCGATCGTCTTCAAGCGCGTCCCCGAGGACGTCTACGGCAACACGCAGGCACCCCTCGGGCAGAACGCGCTCGTCATCCGTGTCCAGCCGGACGAGGGCGTCACGCTCCGCTTCGGCTCGAAGGTCCCGGGCGTCGGCACGCAGGTGCGCGACGTGACGATGGACTTCGGCTACGGACACGCGTTCACCGAGGCATCGCCGGAGGCGTACGAGCGACTCATCCTCGACGTGCTCCTCGGCGACCCGCCCCTGTTCCCCCGTCACCAAGAGGTGGAACTGTCGTGGAAGATCCTCGACCCGATCGAGGCGTTCTGGGCCACGCAGGGCCAGCCCGAGCAGTACCGTCCCGGCACGTGGGGTCCGGCGTCCGCCGATGCCCTGCTCGCCCGTGACGGCCGGACCTGGAGGCGTCCATGAAGATCGACCTGCCGAACACCACGGTCTCGAAGATCCAGAAGAAGCTCGTCCACATCCGCGAGGAGGGTGGCGCCGTCGCCCTCGGCCGCGTGCTGACGCTCATCATCTCGACCGCCCTCGGGCACGAGGAGGAGGCGATCTCGGCCGCGAACCAGGCGTCGCGCGAGCACCCGATGCGGGTGATCATCGTGTCGAAGAACGACGGCGACACGAAGTCCCCCGGTCGGCTCGACGCCCAGATCCGCGTCGGCAGCGATGCGGGCGCGAGCGAGGTCATCGTCCTCCGTGCGTACGGCGAGACCGCGACGGACGAGGAGAGCCTGGTCACCGGCCTCCTCCTGTCCGACGCCCCCGTCGTCGCATGGTGGCCGCAGGCCGCTCCGGAGCAGCCGGCAGCGTCCGCGCTGGGCCGGATCGCGCAGCGTCGCATCACCGATGCCGCCGCGCAGAAGGACCCGAACAGCGCGATCGAGGCGCTCGGGAAGTCCTACGTGCCGGGTGACACCGACTTCGCGTGGACCCGCCTGACGCTCTGGCGGAACCAGCTCGCCGCGGCGCTCGACCAGCCGCCGTACGAGCCCGTCACCGGCGTCGAGGTGTCCGGTGCGAGCGACAGCCCGTCCACGATCCTGCTCGCCGCGTGGCTCCAGCTGCAGCTGCAGGTGCCGGTGTCCGTCGTCACCTCGCCGCGGGCCACCGGGTCGAGCGGCATCCACGGGGTCAAGCTCGAGCGTGCCTCGGGCACGATCGACCTCGAGCGCTCGCTCGTCGACGTCGCGACCCTGTCGATGCCCGGGCAGCCGACGCACGACCTGTCGCTGCCCCGACGGAACCTGCGCGACTGCCTCGCAGAGGAACTCCGTAGACTCGACGCGGACGTCCTCTTCGGAGACGTCGTCAAGCACGGGGTGCCCCAGCTGCGCGAGTCCATCGCCGGCTGAGCACCGCACACGGCCGGGGTCCGGGCGGCGGTCGACACGACCGCCGCCCGCCCCGGTCGGACCGAAGGCGGTCGCACCGGTCGGCCGCCACGAACACGGGAGACACGTGACCAACGAACGACGGGTGCTGGTGCACCCGGACAAGCAGTCCCTCGGCGCGTCGGTCGCCGCTCGCTTCCTCACGAAGATCATCGACGTGCTGGACGAGCAGGAGCGCGCGGACATCGCGATCAGCGGCGGCTCGGTGTCGACCCTGGTCCTCGCGGCGATCGGGCAGTCGCCCGCGCGTGAGAGCGTGGACTGGTCGAAGGTGCACGTGTGGTGGGTCGACGAGCGCTGGGTCGCCGAGGGCGATGCGGACCGCAACGTCACCGGCACGCAGACGGACTTCTTCGAGCACGTGGACATCCCGCAGGCGAACATCCACCCGATGGCACCGTCCGACGCCGGGCTGTCCATCGACGAGGCCGCCGCTCAGTACGAGCGCGAGCTCCAGGAGGCAGCACCCGAGGGCGCGGTCGCGCCCCGCTTCGACATCACGCTGCTCGGGGTCGGCCCCGACGGCCACACGGCGTCGCTCTTCCCCGAGTTCCCGCAGCTCGCGGTGACCGACCGTGCCGTGCTGACGGTCGACGACTCCCCCAAGCCGCCGGCGCAGCGCCTGACGCTGTCCTTCCCGGTGATCAACGCCTCGCAGCGCGTGTGGGTCATCCTGTCCGGCGCCGAGAAGGCGTCGGTGCTCGGCCTCGCGCTGGCCGGTGCCGCGGTGGACGAGGTCCCCGTCGGCGGCGTCCAGGGCCGCAAGCGCACCGTGTTCTTCGTGGACCAGGACGCCGCGCGCGAGGTCCCCGAGAACCTCATCGCGTCGACCTACTAGACGCGACCCCCTGACGGACGGGAGGCGCGGTGCCGGCTGGCACCGCGCCTCCCGTCCGTCGTCGGTGCCGGCCCGCGCGACTGCCGTGCGGACGTCGCCGGCCCGCTTCCGGTCGCACGACTTGCCACTCACCTCCGACCCCGACGGCATGTCGTGCGACCCGAACGACCGCGCGCGGCACGTCCTGCGACCGGAACAGCCAGGACCGGAGGACCGAGGGGCACCGACGACACGTCCGGCGGACGACCAAGGCCCCCGCACCGGAGCGGTGCGGGGGCCTTCTGACGTCGGGTGCTACTTCGCGGTACCGCGGCGCTGCCGGAGCTGCTGCAGCGCGTCCTCGAGGAGCTGCGCTGCCTCTTCCTCGGTGCGGCGCTCCTTCACGTACGCGAGGTGCGTCTTGTAGGGCTCGGTCTTCGCGACGACGGGAGGGTTCTCCTTGTCGCGGCCGGCCGGCAGACCCGTCGACGGCGAGTCCACCGTCTCCGGGATCTCGTCGTCCGGCAGGGTCGCCGAGAAGTACCGCACGACCTCGTTGCCGAGGGCGTCCCAGTACGAGACGGCCACGCGCTCGGCCTGGACGCCGCGGTCCTGCTCCCCCATCGGACCCGCGCCGACGCGGGACCCTCGGATTGCACTGCCTCCGGTTGCCATGGCTCAGCTCCCTGCCGTGAACTTGTTGATGAGACCGAGCACGATGATCGAGACGATCCAGACCAGACCGAGGATCACCGTGATGCGGTTGAGGTTGCGCTCGGCGACGCCGGACGCCCCGAGGTTGCTCGTCACGCCGCCGCCGAACATGTCGGAGAGACCGCCACCGCGGCCCTTGTGCAGGAGGATGAGGAGCGTGAGCAGGAGGCTCGTGATCGCGAGCAGGACCTGCAGCACGACGGAGAGTATCGCCACGACGTACCTTTCGTGTGAAGTCAGCCCTGCAAGTGTAGCGGGCCGCGTGAGCAGCCCCGACACCGGCACGGGCGTGGCTCAGGCCGGCCACGCGGACGTGGCCGGCCTGAGCAGGATGGATCAGAGTCCGACGTGCTGCCGGAAGCGCGCGATCGCCGCGAACTCCTGCACGTCGAGCGAGGCCCCACCGACGAGCGCGCCGTCGATGTCGGGCTCGCGCAGGAAGCCGGCGATGTTGCCCGACTTCACCGAACCGCCGTAGAGCACGCGCGTGCTGGCGGCGAGGTCGTCGCCCCAGGCCTCGGCGATCCCGCGACGCAGCGCGGCGCAGTCCTCCTGGGCCTGTTCCGCAGTCGCGGCCTGACCGGAACCGATCGCCCAGACCGGTTCGTACGCGACGACGATCTCGGACGGCTTCACGGCCTCGAGGACGACCTTGAGCTGTTCGACCGGGACGACACCGGCGCCGCGCTGCTCGCGCTCCTCGCCGGTCTCACCGACACAGACCACCGGCACGAGGCCGTGCTTGACTGCAGCGGCGGTCTTCGCGGCGACGACCTCGTCGGTCTCCCCGTGCAGCGTGCGCCGCTCGGAGTGTCCGACGATGACGTACTGCGCATCGAGCGCTGCGAGGAACGCCCCGGACACGTCACCGGTGTGGGCACCGGAGTCGTACTGGGACAGGTCCTGGGCGCCGAACCGGATCTCGAGCTTGTCGGCCGAGATGAGCGTCTGCACGCTGCGGAGGTCCGTGAAGGGCGGGAACACCGCGACCTCGACGTCGTCGTGGTCGTGGCGGGCATCCTTCAGGGTCCACGCGAGCTTCTGCACGGTGGCGATGGCCTGGAGGTGGTCCAGGTTCATCTTCCAGTTACCGGCGATGAACGGCGTGCGGGTCATCGGGACCACCCCAGTGCTTCGAGACCGGGCAGTGACTTGCCCTCGAGGAACTCGAGGCTCGCACCACCACCGGTCGAGATGTGCCCGAACCGGTCGTCCGAGAACCCGAGCGACCGGACGGCCGCCGCGGAGTCGCCACCGCCGACGACACCGAGGCCGTCGACCTCGGTCAACGCCTGCGCGACGGTCTTCGTGCCTGCTGCGAACGCCGGGAACTCGAACACGCCCATCGGGCCGTTCCAGAACACGGTCTTCGAGCCGGACACCGCCGACGCGAAGCGCGCCGCGGTCTCCGGGCCGATGTCGAGGCCGATGCCGTCCGTGCCGAACGACGAGGACTCGATCGCGTCGGCCGCGACGGTCTCGTGGTCGGCGTCCGCAGCGAACCCGGAGGCCACCACGACGTCGGTCGGCAGGTCGATCGTCACGCCGAGCTCGTCCGCCTTGGCGAGGTACGCCCGGACGGTGTCGAGCTGATCCTGCTCGAGGAGCGACTTCGCGACCCCGTGACCCTGGGCCGCGAGGAACGTGAAGAGCATGCCGCCGCCGATGCACAGCGTGTCGACCTGCGGGAGCAGGTGCTCGATGACACCGAGCTTGTCGCTGACCTTCGATCCGCCGAGCACGACCGTGTACGGCCGCTGCGGGTCCTTGGTCAACCGCTCGAGCACCGTCAGCTCGGACTCGATGAGCGAGCCGGCCGCGCTGGGCAGCGCTGCCGCGAGCTCGTACACGGAGGCCTGCTTGCGGTGCACGACGCCGAAGCCGTCCGACACGAACGCGTCACCGAGGGCGGCGATCCGCTCGGCGAACGCCGTGCGCGCCGACGCGTCCTTCGAGGTCTCCTCCGGGTTGAAGCGGAGGTTCTCGAGCAGCAGGACGTCGCCGTCCCCGAGGGCCTCGGCGGCCGCGGTCGCCTCGTCGCCGACGGTCTCGCCGACGAAGGTGACCTCCTTGCCGAGCAGTTCGGAGAGCCGCTGCGCCACGGGGGCGAGCGAGTACTCCTGCGCAGGCGTGCCGTCGGGACGACCGAGGTGCGAGATCACGATGACCCGCGCACCGGCGTTGACGAGCGTGTTGAGCGTGCCCAGCGACGCGCGCACGCGGCCGTCGTCGGTGATCGTGCCGTCCTTGAGCGGGACGTTCAGGTCACACCGGACGACGACGCGCTTGCCGGCGAGGTCGCCGAGGTCCTCGAGGGTGCGGAGGCTCATGCCGAGAGTCGCTCGCCCACGTACTCGGTCAGGTCGACGAGGCGGTTCGAGTAGCCCCACTCGTTGTCGTACCACGAGGTGATCTTGACGAGCTTGCCGATGACCTTGGTCAGGCCGGAGTCGTAGATCGACGAGTGCGGGTCCGTCGTGATGTCGGTCGACACCAGCGGGTCCTCGCTGTAGAGCAGGATGCCCTTGAGCGGGCCCTCGGCGGCCTCCTTGTAGGCGGCGTTGATCTCGTCGACGGTGACCTCGGACGACGTCTCGAGGGTGAGGTCGGTGATCGAACCGGTCGGCACCGGCACGCGGAGGGCGTAGCCGTCGAGCTTGCCGGCGAGCTCGGGCATGACGAGGCCGATGGCCTTCGCCGCACCGGTCGAGGTCGGGACGATGTTGAGCGCCGCGGCGCGGGCACGACGCGGGTCCTTGTGCGGGCCGTCCTGCAGGTTCTGGTCGGCGGTGTACGCGTGCACCGTCGTCATGAGGCCACGCTCGATGCCGAACTTGTCGTGGAAGACCTTGGCGAGCGGCGCGAGGCTGTTCGTGGTGCACGACGCGTTCGAGATGATGTTGTGGTTCTCGGGGTCGTACTGGTCCTCGTTGACGCCGAGGACGATGGTGACGTCGTCGCCGGTCGCCGGGGCCGAGATGATGACCTTCTTGGCGCCCGCGTCGATGTGCTTCTGCGCGTCGGCTGCCTTGGTGAAGAAGCCGGTCGACTCGATGACGATGTCGACGCCCAGCTCGCCCCAGGGGAGGTTCGCGGGGTCGCGCTCCGCGAGGACCTTGATCGGCTTGCCGTCGACGACGATGCTGTCGCCGTCGAGCTCGACGGAGACGCCGAGACGACCCGTGATGGAGTCGAACTTCAGCAGGTTCGCGAGGGCCGCGTTGTCGGTGAGGTCGTTCACCGCCACGATCTCGAGGTCGGAGCCCTTGGCGAGGGCGGCCCGGAAGAAGTTACGGCCGATGCGGCCGAAGCCGTTGATGCCGATCTTGACGGTCAATGGATCTCCTGGTGGGTGTGGAGCGCCCCGGGGGCGCTGCTTTTCGGAGTCGTGCGGCCCTGCGGACCCACGTGTGGTGGACGATACGCCCCGTAACGTCGCCGTAACGACCCTAGCAGTCGGACACTGCGCGCCCGCGCCGGATGACGGTCCGTCCGGACGGTCCCGCCGACAGTGGTGGACGCTCCCCCGGACGGACGGGAGGCGCGGTGCCAGCCGGCACCGCGCCTCCCGTCCGTCGTGGGGCCGGTCGGGGCTACGCCCCCTCGAGCTCCTCCGGCACGCTGGCCTCGGTCCCCGGCACGCCGGTGTCGACGGCCTTCTTGTCGGCCATCGCGAGCAGGCGGCGGATCCGGCCGGCGATCGCGTCCTTGGTCATCGGCGGCTCGGCGTGCTGACCGAGCTCGTCGAGCGAGGCGTCACGGTGCTGCAGCCGGAGCGACCCGGCGTACTTGAGGTGGTCCGGGACGTCGTCACCGAGGATCTCGAGCGCGCGCTCGACGCGGGCGCACGCGGCGACGGCGGCCTGCGCCGAGCGGCGGAGGTTGGCGTCGTCGAAGTTCACCAGACGGTTGGCGGTGGCGCGGACCTCGCGGCGCTGGCGCATCTCCTCCCACTCGGCGGTGGTGCGGGCGGCGCCCATGACGGTGAGCATCTGGCCGATCGCCTCGCCGTCGCGGATGACGACGCGGTGGACGCCGCGGACCTCGCGGCCCTTCGCGGCGATCCCGAGGCGCGAGGCGGCACCGACCAGTGCCATCGCCGCCTCGTTGCCCGGGCAGGTGACCTCGAGCGCGGCGGCGCGACCGGGGTCGGTCAGCGTGCCGGAGGCGAGGAACGCACCGCGCCAGATGGCCGCGAGGTCCTCGCGGTTGCCGGTCGTCAGACGGTTGGGCAGGCCACGCACCGGGCGACGGCGCGCGTCCATGAGCCCGGTCTGGCGGGCGAGCGTCTCCCCCGCCTCGAGCACGCGGACCAGGTAGCGGGTGCCGCGGCGGGAGGACGCGGACGACCCCACCGACGCCTCGCTCCGCACGCCGTACAGCTCCGCCAGGTCCTTACGCACGCGGTGGACGATGATCCGGGTGTCGAGCTCGACCTCGACCGCGATCCTGCCCGAGATGACGTGCAGGCCGCCCGCGAACCGCAGGATGGTCGCGAGTTCGGCGGCGCGGACCGTGTTGCGGTTCACGACGACCCTGGCCAGTTCGTCCTTGACCTCGGCAGTCAACGGCACAGCATCATTCCTAACGTTTTCTCTGGTGGGGTCCGCGGGTCCGGCGCACGTGGGTGTGGAGCGGCCGGAGGAACGGTCACTCCCGGCCGAGATCTCGGTTCTTCACACGCACGGCGACGTCGGACATCCCGCGGAGGAGGTTCGCCAACTCGGCGACGACGGCGACCGAGCGGTGCTTGCCGCCGGTACAGCCGATGGCGATCGTAGCGTGTCTTTTGTTCTCGCGTTGGTATCCCGCCAGCACGGGCTCGAGCACGGCAGCGTACCGCTCGACGAACGAGCGGGCGCCCGGCTGCGACAGGACGTACTCCGAGACGGGGGCGTCGAGGCCGGTGTGCGGGCGGAGTTCCGGCACCCAGTAGGGGTTCGGGATGAACCGCACGTCCGCGACCATGTCGGCGTCGGCGGGCAGCCCGTACTTGAACCCGAAGCTCATGAGCGTGACCTGGACCCCGACGAAGTGGTCGTCGGCGAAGCGCTCCGTGACGGCGTTGGCGAGCTGGTGGATGTTCAGGTCCGAGGTGTCGATGACGACGTCGGAGGCCTCGCGCAGCCCGGACAGCCGCGAACGCTCGAGGCCGATGCCGTCGAGCAGCGTCCCGTCGCCCTGCAACGGGTGCGGCCGGCGGACCTGCTCGAAGCGGCGCACGAGCACGGCGTCCGTCGCCTCGAGGAAGAGCACCCGGACCCGGGCGGAGGTGCTGGCACGGACCTGCTCGACCGCCTGCTCCGGGTCGGTGAAGAACCGTCCGCCGCGGACGTCGACGACGGTCGCGATCTTCGGGATCTTCTCCCCGGCACGGTCCGCGAGCTCGGTGAGCGGGCCGAGCATCTGCGTCGGGAGGTTGTCGACCACGTACCAGCCGAGGTCCTCGAGCGCCTTGCCGACCGTGGAACGGCCGGCGCCGGACATGCCGGTGACGATGAGGATGTCGTGTTGCTGCGACGCGGACGTCGGGGTTGTTCGGTCGTCGCTCGTGTCGCTCATGTGTGGGAGGGCTCCGTCGTGGCGGCCCGGGCCACGGCCCGGGGAGGTCTCGGCTTCGGGTCTCGGCTGCGCGTCCAGGCTACCGTCCCGCGCTCGGAGCGGGGCCGGTCACCGTGGACGCGACGGGCCGTCGGCGGAGACGTCCGGGACGCGGACGGGGCCGACCGGCAGGGAGGCGCGGCTCGGCTCCTCCGCGGCGGCTGCGGGCGCGTCCGGGTCCGTCGTCCGCTCCGGACCGGGGGTGCTGGCTGCGCGCCCGGCAGGGTCGGCGTCGCTCGCCTCCGGCACGCTTCCTCCGGGCGAGCCCGCGTCCGGGGCGCTCGCACCGGACGGGCCCGCCTCCGGGGCGCTCGCTCCGGGCGGGCTCCCCTCCGGCGCGCTGCGGGGCGTCTGCGCGAGCTTCGTGACGACCGCCGCCGCGGTCGCCGGCCCGACGCCGTTCACCTCGGCGATCTGATCCTCCGTCGCCTCACGCAGGCGCGCGACCGACCCGAAGTGCTTCAGCAGGGCGTTCACCCGGGTCGGGCCGAGCCCGGGGATCTCCGACAGCTGCGACCGGACGTCGCGCTTCCGGCGGGTCCGCTGGTGCGTGATCGCGAACCGGTGCGCCTCGTCACGGATCCGCTGGATCAGGAAGAGCGCCTCGGAGTTGCGCGGCATGATCACCGGGAAGTCGTCGTCGGGCAACCACAGTTCCTCGAGGCGCTTCGCGATGCCCACCAGGGCGATGTCGTGCACGCCGGCCTCGTCCATCGCCCGCTTGGCCGCCTGGACCTGGGGCTGGCCGCCGTCGACGATGAGCAGCTGCGGACGGTACGCGAACCGCTTCGTCGGCTTCGTGCCCTCGACGACGTCCTCGCTCGTGGCGTCCGGGACGTCCGGCACCGCGGCGTCCTCGTCGAGGCGCGCCAGCCGTCGCGACAGCACCTGGTACATGCTGTCGGTGTCGTCGGTCGTCTCGGCGATCGTGTAGCGGCGGTACTGGTCCTTGCGCGGGAGCCCGTCCTCGAACACCACCATCGACGCCACCACGTTCGTGCCCTGCAGGTGGGAGATGTCGTAGCACTCCATCCGCAGGGGGGCCTCGGTCATCCCCAGGGCGTCCTGGATGTCGGCGAGGGCAGCCGACCGGGTCGTGTAGTCGGCGCTGCGCTTCGTCTTGTAGAGCATGAGCGCCTGCGCGGCGTTCTGGGCGGCCGTGCGCGCGAGGCCCGCCCGGTCGCCCCGCTGGGCCGTGCTGAGCTTCGTGCCGCGCCCGCCGCGTCGCTCGCTGAGCCACTGCTGCAGGGCCTCGGCGTCCTCGGGGAGTTCCGGCACGACGACCTCGCGCGGGACGTCGTCGCTCGTCGCGTACTGGCCCTGGACGATCTGTTCGACCAGGTCACCGGTGCTGATGTCGAGCTCCTTGTCGACCACCCACCCCCGGACACCGCGGATGCGCCCGCCGCGCACGGAGAACAGCTGCACGGCGGCGGCGAGCTCGTCCTCGGCCACACCGAACAGGTCGAGGTCGACCGAGTCCCGGAGGACCACCGCCGACTTCTCGAGCACCGCTTCGAGGGCACCGACCTGGTCGCGGTACCGCGCCGCCTGCTCGTAGTCCATGGCATCGGCGGCCGCGGCCATGCGCTGCCGCAGGGTCGTGATCACCCTGCGGTCGTAGCTGCCCATGAACCGGACGAACTCCTCGACGACCGCCCGGTGCTCGGCGATGGTGACCTTCTGCGAGCAGGGTCCACCGCACTTGCCGATCTGGCCCGGGAAGCACGGCTTGCCCGTCTGCATCGCCTTCTTGTAGGACGAGTCCGAGCAGGTGCGGATCGGGAACACCTTGATCATCAGGTCGATGGTGTCGTGCACCGCCCAGATCTTCGGGTAGGGCCCGAAGTACTTCGCGCCCTTGATCTTCCGGTTCCGCGTCACCATCACCCGCGGCGACTCCTCGCCCAGGGTGATCGCCATGTACGGGTACGACTTGTCGTCCCGGAACTTGACGTTGAACGGCGGGTCGAACTCCTTGATCCAGGTGTACTCGAGCTGCAGTGCCTCGATCTCGGAGCCGACGGTGGTCCACTCGACGCTCCGGGCCGTGAGCACCATGCGTCGGGTGCGCTCGTGGAGGGTCGGCAGCGGTGCGAAGTAGTTGCTCAGGCGGGCACGGAGGTTCTTCGCCTTGCCGACGTAGAGCACCCGACCGGCCTCGTCACGCCACCGGTAGACGCCTGGGTCGGTCGGGATCTCCCCCGCCTTCGGTCGCCAGGAGACGGTGTCCGCCACCTACCGAGCACCCGCCTTCTGCTTGCTCTGCTGCCCGCCCTGGTGCTTCTGGGTGGCCTGACGCGCACCGACCGCCTGCTCCTTGCCGACACGGGCGTCCTGCGCATCGAAGATCTCGCGCAGGAAGACACCGGTGTGGCTCTCGGGGACGTCGGCCACGTGTTCCGGGGTGCCGACGGCCAGGACCGTACCGCCACCAGCACCGCCCTCCGGTCCCATGTCGACCAGCCAGTCGGCGGACTTGATCACGTCGAGGTTGTGCTCGATCGTGATCACGGTGTTGCCCTTGTCGACCAGGCTCTGCAGCACGAGCAGCAGCTTCCGGACGTCCTCGAAGTGCAGGCCGGTCGTCGGCTCGTCGAGCACGTAGACCGTGCGGCCGTTCGAGCGGCGCTGGAGCTCCGTCGCGAGCTTGACGCGCTGGGCCTCGCCACCGGAGAGGGTCGTCGCGCTCTGCCCGAGGCGCACGTAGCCCAGGCCCACGTCGACGAGCGTCGCCATGTAGCGGTGGATCGCCGAGATCGGCTCGAAGAACTCGGCCGCCTCGCTGATCGGCATGTCGAGGACCTCGGAGATGTCCTTGCCCTTGTAGTGCACCTGCAGCGTCTCGCGGTTGTACCGCGCACCGCCGCAGACCTCGCACGCCACGTAGACGTCGGGCAGGAAGTTCATCTCGATCTTGATCGTGCCGTCACCCGAGCAGTTCTCGCAGCGGCCGCCCTTGACGTTGAAGCTGAAGCGACCGGGCTGGTAGCCGCGCGCCTTCGCCTCGGGCGTCTCGGCGAAGAGCTGCCGGATGCGGTCGAACACGCCGGTGTAGGTCGCCGGGTTGGACCGCGGGGTGCGGCCGATCGGCGCCTGGTCGACGTGCACGACCTTGTCGAGCTGGTCGAGGCCCTTCACGCGGGTGTGCTTGCCGGCGATGTGCCGTGCGCCGTTGAGCTGGTTCGCGAGCACCTTGTACAGGATGTCGTTGACCAGGGTCGACTTGCCGGAGCCGCTGACGCCGGTCACCGCGGTGAAGACACCGAGCGGGAAGTCGACGTCGACCTGCTTGAGGTTGTTCGCCCGGGCGCCCTGCACGCTGATGACGCGCTTCGGGTTGATCTTCCGTCGCTCGGCGGGCACCTCGATCGCGCGCCGACCTGCCAGGTAGTCACCGGTCACCGACTCGCGGTTCGCGATGATGCCCTCGTAGGAGCCGGAGTGCACGACCTTGCCGCCGTTCACGCCCGCGCCCGGTCCGATGTCGACGACCCAGTCCGCCGTGCGGATGGTGTCCTCGTCGTGCTCGACGACGATGAGGGTGTTGCCGAGGTCCTTGAGCTTGACGAGCGTGTCGATGAGCCGACGGTTGTCGCGCTGGTGCAGGCCGATGCTCGGCTCGTCGAGCACGTAGAGCACGCCCGTCAGGCCCGATCCGATCTGCGTCGCGAGCCGGATGCGCTGTGCCTCGCCGCCGGAGAGCCCGCCGGCTCCGCGTGCGAGGGTCAGGTAGTTCAGGCCGACCTCGAGCAGGAACTCGAGCCGCGCGCGGATCTCGCGGAGGACGGCGGCCGCGATGTGCGCCTCACGCTCGGTGAGCGTCAGCTCCTCCATGAAGCCGTACGCCTGGTCGAGCGACATGTCGGTCACGTCGGCGATGCTGCGACCGTCGACCGTCACGGCGAGGACCTCGGGCTTCAGGCGCGTGCCGTCGCAGACCGGGCAGGGGACCTCGCGCAGGTAGCCCTGGAAGCGCTGCCGCTGCGAGTCCGACTCGGCCTCGGCGAACTTGCGCTCGATGTAGGGCATGACGCCCTCGAACCCGCTCGTGTACCGCATCTCGCGGCCGAAGCGGTTCTTCCACGACACGGAGACCTGGAAGTCCTTGCCGGTCAGGATCGCGGCCTGCACCGACGGGTCGAGCTGGTTCCACGGGGTGTCGAGGCCGAACCCGAGGTCCTTGCCGAGACCCGCGAGGAGCTTCTCGAAGTACGAGTACAGCCCGCTCGTGCCCGTCCAGGGCAGCAGGACGCCGTCACGCAGCGAGGCCTCGGGGTCGCCGAGCACCAGGTCGGGGTCGACCGACATGCGGGTACCGAGGCCCGAGCACTCGGGGCAGGCACCGAACGGTGCGTTGAACGAGAAGGTCCGCGGCTCGATCTCGGTGAGCGCGAGCGGGTGGTTGTTCGGGCAGGACAGGTTCTCGGAGTAGGTCCGGACCGCGCCGGGCCCCTCGTGGTCGACGAGGTCGATCGCCACGGTGCCGTTCGTCAACCGCAGGGCGGTCTCGAGCGAGTCGGTGAGGCGGCCGAGGATGTCGTCGCTCGCCACGAGACGGTCGACGATCACCGAGATGTCGTGCTTGACCTGCTTCTTGAGCTTGGGCGGGTCGCTCAGCTGGATGCGCTCACCGTCGACGATCGCACGGGCGTACCCCGAGGCCGCGAGCTCCTGGAAGAGGTCGACGAACTCGCCCTTCTTCTTGGAGACGACCGGCGCGAGGACCTGGAAGCGCGTGCCGGTCTCGAACTCCATGAGCTGGTCCGCGATCTGCTGCACGCTCTGCTTGCTGATCACCTCGCCGCAGACGGGGCAGTGCGGGACACCGATGCGCGCCCAGAGCAGACGCATGTAGTCGTAGACCTCGGTGATGGTGCCCACGGTCGACCGCGGGTTCCGGTTCGTCGACTTCTGGTCGATCGAGACCGCCGGCGACAGGCCCTCGATGAAGTCGACGTCGGGCCGGTCCACCTGGCCGAGGAACTGCCGGGCGTAGGCCGACAGCGACTCCACGTAGCGCCGTTGGCCCTCGGCGAAGATCGTGTCGAACGCGAGCGAGGACTTGCCCGACCCGGACAGCCCGGTGAACACGACGAGCGAGTCCCGAGGGATCTCGAGGTCGACGTCGCGGAGGTTGTGCACGCGAGCGCCCCGGACGCTGAGCGTCGAGGTGCTGTGCGGCGCCGTCCCGCCGGGGATGTGGAGGTCTGCAGGCTCGCCGAAGGCGTTCCGGCCCGGGGTCGCGGTTCCGCGGTCAGAGGTGATGGTCATCGCAGACGATTCTACGAAGCAGGACCGACATCCGTCCGGGCGTGGCGGTCTAGCCGAGTGCGTCGAGAGCGAACGCGACGCCGGTCGCCTGTTCGCTCGCCGTCCAGAGGCGCGCAGCGACGGTGCGGTCGTGGGCACGCGGGCGCGCCGGGACGAGGGCCGGACGACCGGCGAACTGGAGCGGGCCGGCCGGCCCCCAGTACTCCCCCGAGCGGACGTCCTCACCGACGGCGGCGTGCACGAGCGGCCACGCCCCGGCATCCTTGCCCTGCGCCACCCAGCCCGAGCCCGCTCGCATCCACGCCGGTTCGGACCGCGTCGGTGCGACGTCCGGTCGGGGCGGGGCGGCGGCGTCGAGTGCCAGCCCGGGGTGCGCGACGACGCTGCGCACCCGCGAGCCGGCGTCGCCGAGCCGCTGCGCGAGCTCGAAGCCGAACAGCATCACCGCGAGCTTGCTCCTGGCGTACTGGCGGTGGCCCTCGTAGCGGCCGACCGCGAGCGGATCCGCCCGGTCGAGCGTCGTGAAGCGATGCGCGATGGAGCCGAGGTGCACCACACGCCCCGCTTCCTGGTCGAGGGCCGGCAGCGCCAGCGCCGTCCAGGCGAAGTGTCCGAGGTGGTTCGTGCCGACCTGCAGTTCGAAGCCCTGCGCGGTGCGCTGCGGGCGAGCCGATCCGACCACGCCGGCGTTGTTGAGCAGGGCGTGCACGGGGCCGAGCTCCCGGAGCCGCACGGCCGCGGCACGCACGCTGTCGAGGTCGGCCAGGTCGACGTGCAGGTGCACGAGTGCGGCGTCGTCGACGTGCTTCCGGATGCTCCGCTCGGCGGCGGCGGCACGCTCGGGGTTCCGCGTGGCGAGCACCACCCGGTGGCCCTGTGCCGCGAGCTGCTCGGCTGCGTGGTAGCCCAGGCCGGCGCTGGCACCCGTGACGACGACTGTCCGCCGCGCGGTCCCGGAGGTGTCAGCGGACATGCCCGGCGGACTCCATCTGTCGCAGCGCCTTCTTCAGGTCCTGCACCTCGTCGCGGAGCCGTGCCGCCAGCTCGAACTTCAGCTCGGCCGCGGCCTGCAGCATCTGGTCGTTGAGGTCGGCGATCGTCGCCTCGAGCTGGGTCGCGCCCTCTCCCGCGATGCCCTCGCGACGCAGGTTCGGCGTGGGCGACCGGCGGCCGTCGGAACCCGGGCGACCCTCGAGCAGCGCCTTGGTGTCGTCGCTCTCGCGCTGCAGCACCTCGGTGATGTCGGCGATCTTCTTGCGGAGGGGCTGCGGGTCGATGCCGTGCTCGAGGTTGTAGGCGACCTGCTTCTCGCGGCGCCGATCGGTCTCGTCGATCGCCTGGCGCATGGAGTCGGTGATCTTGTCGGCGTACATGAGCACCTGGCCCGACACGTTGCGGGCGGCACGGCCGATCGTCTGGATGAGGGATGTCGACGACCGCAGGAACCCTTCCTTGTCGGCGTCGAGGATCGCCACGAGGGACACCTCGGGCAGGTCGAGGCCCTCGCGCAGCAGGTTGATGCCGACGAGCACGTCGTACACGCCCTGGCGCAGCTCCGTCAGCAGTTCGACACGCTTCAGGGTGTCGACGTCGGAGTGCAGGTACCGCACGCGGACGCCGGCGTTGCCGAGGAAGTCCGTGAGTTCCTCGGCCATCCGCTTGGTCAGGGTCGTGACGAGCACGCGCTCGTCACGCTCGACGCGCAGCTTGATCTCCTCGAGCAGGTCGTCGATCTGGCCGTCGCTCGGCTTCACGACGATCTCGGGGTCGACCAGACCCGTCGGACGGATGATCTGCTCGACGACGCTGTCGGTGACGCCGAGTTCGTACTTGCCCGGGGTCGCCGACAGGTAGACCTTCTGCCCGACGCGCTCGAGGAACTCCTCCCACGTCAACGGTCGGTTGTCGAGCGCGCTCGGCAGACGGAAGCCGTGCTCGACGAGCGTGCGCTTGCGGGAGGCGTCACCCTCGTACATCGCACCGATCTGCGGCACGGTCACGTGCGACTCGTCGATCACGATGAGGAAGTCGTCCGGGAAGTAGTCGATGAGGCAGTGCGGCGCCTCGCCCGCATCGCGCCCGTCCATGTGGCGCGAGTAGTTCTCGATGCCGGAGCAGAAGCCGATCTGCTCCATCATCTCGATGTCGAAGGTCGTGCGCATGCGGAGCCGCTGGGCCTCGAGCAGCTTGCCCTGGCCCTCGAGCTCGGCGAGTCGGTCGGCCAGCTCGTCCTTGATCCGCTCGATCGCCCGGTGCATGACGTCGGTGTCGGCGACGTAGTGCGACGCCGGGAAGATCGAGACACCGGGCAGGTCCGCGATGACGTTGCCGGTCAGCGGGTGCAGCGAGGTGAGCGCCTCGATCTCGTCACCGAACATCTCGATGCGGATCGCGTGCTCTTCGTACATCGGGATGATCTCGATGGTGTCGCCGCGGACGCGGAAGGTGCCGCGGGCGAAGTCGACGTCGTTGCGCTGGTACTGCATGCCGACGAACTTGCGCACGAGCTGGTCGCGGGAGATCGTCTGGCCGACGTGGAGCGCGATCGACGCGTTCATGTACTGCTCGGGCGTGCCGAGGCCGTAGATGCAGGACACGGTGGACACGACCACGACGTCGCGCCGGCTGAGCAGCGAGTTCGTCGTCGAGTGCCGGAGCCGCTCGACCTCCGCGTTGACCGACGAGTCCTTCTCGATGAAGGTGTCCGTCTGCGGGACGTACGCCTCGGGCTGGTAGTAGTCGTAGTACGAGACGAAGTACTCGACCGCGTTGTTCGGCAGGAGCCCGCGGAACTCGTTCGCCAGCTGCGCGGCCAGGGTCTTGTTGTGCGCGAGCACGAGCGTCGGCCGCTGGACCTGCTCGATCAGCCAGGCGGTGGTCGCCGACTTGCCGGTACCGGTCGCGCCGAGCAGCACGACGTCGGTCTCACCCGCGTTGATCCGACCGGCGAGCTCGGCGATCGCCGCCGGCTGGTCACCGCTCGGCGAGTACTCGCTGATCACCTCGAAGGGACGGATCGCCCGGGTGGGCTGGATCGACACTGCCATGGGGACAACGGTAGTCGCGCCCCCTGACACCCGACGGCCCTGATCGCCCACAGCTGAGCGGGTACCAGGGCCTGCGGGGCCCGTTCAGGACGCGATGCGGTCCCACACCGCGTCGGCGGACCGCAGGGTGTCCTCGAGCGATCCGGTCGCGTCGACGACGTGGTCGGCGAGGGCGAGCCGCTCGGCGTCCGACGCCTGGGCCGCCACACGTCGCTCGGCCTCGTCACGCGGCATGCCCCGGTGCTCGACGAGTCGTCCGACCCGCTGCGCCGCAGGGGCGTCCACGACGACGACCGCGTGGAACCGGATCGGCCGACTCCCCCGGGCCTCGGCGAGGAGCGGGACGTCGTAGACGACGACGGCTTCCGGATCAGCGGCCTCGGCAGCGTCGAACGCTCCCCGTGCGAGCCGCCACACCTCCGGGTGGGTGATCCCCTCGAGGTCCTTCCGCGCCGAGGCGTCGGAGAAGACGATGCTGCCCAGGGCGGCCCGGTCGAGCGCGCCGTCGGGGGCGAGCACGCCCGTCCCGAACCGTTCCACGACACGGGCGAGCCCGGGGCTGCCCGGAGCGACCGCCTGCCGCGCGAGCCGGTCGGCGTCGACGACGACCGCGCCGTGCTCCGCCCAGCGACGGGAGACGGTGGACTTGCCCGCGGCGATGCCGCCTGTCAGACCGATGATGCGCACCGGTCCAGGCTACCGAGGACGTCGTGGAACGCCGGAAGCCCGGCACCCCCTCAGGGGTACCGGGCTTCCGGGACGTGCGACCCGCTCGATCAGTTGTTCGAGCTGAGCTTCTCGCGGAGCGCCGCGAGCGAGGCGTCGTCGGCCAGGGTGCCCTGACCGTTCGACTCGCTCGAGAAGGTCGACGAGGACGAGGACGAGCTCGAGGCCGAGGCGGGGAGGTCGAAGCCACCCTTCTCCTCGTCCGCGATGGTCTTCGCGACCTGCGCCTTGTGGGCCTCCCAGCGCGACTGGGCGGCCGCGTACTGGCCCTCCCACTCGGTGCGCTGGGTGTCGTAGCCCTCGAGCCACTCGTTGGTCTCCGGGTCGAAGCCCTCGGGGTACTTGTAGTTGCCCTGGTCGTCGTACTCGGTCGGCATGCCGTAGAGCGCCGGGTCGAACTCGGTGCCCTCCGGGTCCACGCCCTCGTTCGCCTGCTTGAGGCTGAGCGAGATGCGACGACGGTCGAGGTCGATGTCGATGATCTTGACGAAGACCTCGTCACCGACGGAGACGACCTGCTCGGCGAGCTCGACGTGCTTGTTCGAGAGCTCCGAGATGTGGACGAGACCCTCGATGCCGTCGGCGACGCGGACGAAGGCACCGAACGGCACGAGCTTCGTGACCTTGCCCGGTGCGATCTGACCGATCGCGTGGGTGCGGGCGAAGACCTGCCACGGGTCCTCCTGCGTGGCCTTGAGCGAGAGCGACACGCGCTCGCGGTCCAGGTCCACCTCGAGGATCTCGACGGTGACTTCCTGACCGACCTCGACGACCTCGCTGGCGTGCTCGATGTGCTTCCAGGAGAGCTCGGAGACGTGGACGAGACCGTCGACGCCGCCCAGGTCGACGAACGCACCGAAGTTGACGATCGACGACACGATGCCCTTGCGGACCTGGCCCTTGTGGAGGTTGTTGAGGAAGGTGGTGCGCGACTCGGACTGCGTCTGCTCGAGCAGGGCGCGGCGCGAGAGGACCACGTTGTTGCGGTTCTTGTCGAGCTCCAGGATCTTCGCCTCGAGCTCCTGGCCCAGGTACGGGGTCAGGTCGCGGACGCGACGCAGCTCGATGAGCGAGGCCGGGAGGAAGCCACGGAGGCCGATGTCGACGATGAGACCGCCCTTGACGACCTCGATGACCGTGCCGGTCACGACGCCGTCGGACTCCTTGATCTTCTCGACGTCGCCCCAAGCACGCTCGTACTGCGCACGCTTCTTCGACAGGATGAGGCGGCCTTCCTTGTCCTCCTTCTGGAGGACCAGGGCCTCGACCTCGTCGCCGACCTCGACGACCTCGTTGGGGTCGACGTCGTGCTTGATCGAGAGCTCGCGCGAGGGGATGACACCCTCGGTCTTGTAGCCGACGTCGAGGAGGACCTCGTCGCGGTCGATCTTCACGACGGTTCCGGAGATCAGATCGCCGTCGTTGAAGAACTTGAGGGTCTTCTCGACCTCGGCCAGGAAGTCATCAGCCGAGCCGATGTCGTTGATGGCGACCTGCTTGGGAGCCTTGGTCGTGGTGGTTGTCATGTAGAGATTGCTCCGAACGGACATGAGTCGGGCCGTGACGGCGAGGGAGCGACCCCCTGGTCCGCACCGAACGTCGGTGCGAGCCGTCATGGCAGTGGTTGGTTGGCGCTGATTGCGCCGATTGAGTCTAGCCGCAGGGCCGCGGGCCCCACAACCGGGCGTGTCGCGTGTCGCGGGGTGACCGGAGGACGGACGGGAGGCACGCGGCGACCCCGCCACGCGCCTCCCGTCCGTCGACCCGTCACGCCGTCAGTCGAGCAGCGCGCTCCGGAGCGTGTCCAGGCCGACCCCGCCGAGTGCGAGCGCCCGGTGGTGGAAGGCCTTCAGGTCGAACGCAGCGCCCTCGCGTGCGGCGAGCTCGTCGCGGATCGACTCCCAGACGCGCTGCCCGACCTTGTAGGACGGCGCCTGCCCCGGCCACCCGAAGTACCGGGCGACCTCGAACTGCACGAACTCCGGCGCCATGTTGACGTTCCGGCCCATGAAGTCGAGCGCGTACTCCCACGTCCAGCCACCGCCGTCGGGGTTGGTCTTCTGCAGGTGCACACCGATGTCGAGCACCACGCGGGCCGCCCGCATCCGCTGGCCGTCGAGCATGCCGAGGCGGTCCCCGTCGTCGTCGAGGAACCCGAGCTGCTCCATGAGCCGCTCGGCGTAGAGGGCCCAGCCCTCGACGTGCCCGGACGGTCCGGCCAGCTGCCGACGCCACGTGTTGAGCTCCCCGCGGTTGTAGACCGCCTGGCTGATCTGCAGGTGGTGACCGGGCACGCCCTCGTGGTAGACCGTCGTCTTCTCACGCCACGTGCCGAACTCCGTGACGCCCTGCGGCACCGACCACCACATCCTGCCCGCACGCGAGAAGTCGTCGGAGGGGCCGGTGTAGTAGATCCCACCCTCCTGCGTCGGGGCGATCCGGCACTCCAGGCGCTTGATCGGGTCGGCGATGTCGAAGTACTCCCCGTCCATCGCGCGGATCGACGCGTCACTGGTCTCCTGCATCCACCGCTGCAGGGCGTCGGTGCCGTGCAGGATGCGGGCGGGGTCGGCGTCGAGGACCTCGATCGCGCGCGCCACCGAGGCGCCGGACTCGATGCGGTCCGCGATGCGCTCCTGCTCGTCGCGCATCCGGGCGAGCTCCTCGATGCCCCACTCGTACGTCTCGTCGAGGTCGACGACGGCACCCAGGAAGCGTCGGGAGTGCAGCTCGTAGTCCTCGCGACCGACCGCGTCGACCGGGGTCGCCAGGGGCAGCAGCTCGTGCTCGAGGAAGCCGCCGAACGACCGGTACGCGGCCGCCGCGACCTCGGCGCCGCGCACCAGCTCGCCGCGGAGCGACTCGGGCAGCGGTGCGCCGCCCTCGAGCGCGGCGCCGTCGACGAGCTGGCGGAAGAACCCGTCCTCGGCACCGTTGCGCGCGGCCTGCTCGGCGATGAGTGCGACCTGGCGCGCGGCGGGCGTGACCTGCTCGCGCGTGCCCTGCAGCAGGGTCTCGCGGTAGCCCTCCAGGGCGTCCGGCAGCGCGTGCAGGCGCCCCGCGACGTCCTGCCAGTCGTCGGTGGTCGCGGTCGGCATCAGGTCGAGGACGTCGCGGAACTCCTGCGCGGGGCTCGCGATCACGTTGAGGTCCCGCAGGTGCAGCTTCCGCTCGTGCGACTCCACGACCAGGTCGAGCTCCGCTCCGAGGTCGGTCTTCGTCACCCGGTCGACGTCGTCCGTCGACTCGGCGGCGTCGAGGGCCCGGCGCGCGGAACGTGCGGCGTCGGCGAGGGCGTCGGCGCCGGCGGGCGAGGTGTCGCCGTAGCCGTCGGTGCGCCCGGCGACCCCGATGTACGTGGCGACGGTCGGGTCGAGGTCGACGAGGGTGGACACCCAGTCCTCGGCGACGCGGTCGACGGCGGACGGCTGGCGGACGGGTCGGTCTTCGCTCATGCCCCGACCCTACCGAGCGGCTCGGCGCGCGCCGGGTGCCGATCCGCGCACGGGAGGTCGATCCGCGCGTGGGACGCCGTTCCTTCCGGCCTCCGACGCGCGGTTCGGCATCCCAGGTCACGTGTGATGGGCAGGAACGCTCACCACGCTGGCTGCACGGCACCACGAACGGACGGGAGGCACGGTGCCAGCTGGCACCGCGCCTCCCGTCCGTGACGTGGCCGCGTCGCAACGCGACCCGCGCGCGTCAGTGCGCCGCGGACTCCCAGTTCGGGCCGACGCCGACCGACACGTCGAGCGGGACGCTCAGCTCGGCAGCCGCGCCCATCCGGGTGCGCAGGATCTCCTCGACGCGCTCCTGCTCGCCGGGAGCGACCTCGAGGATGAGCTCGTCGTGCACCTGGAGCAGCAGGTGCGACTCGAGCGATCCCTCGCGGAGGTCCTCGTCGACGCCGAGCATCGCGATCTTCATGATGTCGGCGGCCGACCCCTGGATCGGCGCGTTCAGCGCGGCGCGCTCGGCGTTCTCGCGGAGGACGCGGTTCGGGCTCTTCAGGTCCGGGAACGGACGCCGGCGACCGAAGATCGTCTCGGTGTAGCCGTCCTCACGGGCCTGCTCGACGACGCCCCGGAGGTAGTCGCGCACCGCACCGAAGCGGGCGAAGTACTCGTTCATGAGCGTACGCGCCTCGGACTGCTCGATGCGGAGCTGCTTCGACAGGCCGAACGGGCTGAGGCCGTAGGCCAGGCCGTACGACATCGCCTTCACCTTCGTGCGCATCTCGGGGGTGACGTCCGCCGGCTCGACCGAGAACACCCGGGCACCGACGAAGCGGTGCAGGTCCTCGCCCTCGTTGAACGCCTGGATGAGCCCCGGGTCGCCGGACAGGTGCGCCATGATGCGCATCTCGATCTGCGAGTAGTCGGCGGTCACGAGCGTCGTGTACGGCTCGGCGACCGCGAAGGCCGACCGGATGCGGCGACCCACGGCGGTCTTGACCGGGATGTTCTGCAGGTTGGGGTCCGTCGACGAGACCCGGCCGGTGCTCGTGCCGGTCTGCTCGTAGCGGGTGTGGATGCGTCCGTCGACGACCGCGGCGTCGAGCGTGTCGACGATCTGCCGGAGCTTCGTGGCGTCGCGGTGCTGCAGCAGCAGTCCGAGGAACGGGTGCGGGTGCTGCTCCTGCAGGTCGGCGAGGCTCGCCGCGTCGGTCGAGAAGCCGGTCTTCGTCTTGCGGGTCTTCGGCATCGCGAGCTCGGTGAACAGGACCTCCTGCAGCTGCTTCGGCGAGCCGAGGTTCACCTCGTGGCCGATCTCGGCGAAGGCCTGCTGCGCGAGCTCGGCGGCACGCTCCCCCAGGTCGTGCGACAGCCCGGTCAGGACCGGGCGGTCGATGCCGACACCGATGGTCTCCATGCCCGCCAGCACCGGCACGAGCGGCAGCTCGATCGTGTCGAGCACCCGCAGCGAGGACTCGTCCACGCGGGAGCGCAGCGCGGTGTCGACCCGCAGGACGTACCAGGCGTGCACGCCGACGTTGACCGGTTCGGTCTCGGGCACGAGCTGGTTCGGGTCGGCGGTCGGCAGCTCCTCGCCGAGTTCCTGGTACACGAGGTCGGCGAGGGGCTGCCCCTGCTTGCCCGGCTGCGCGAGCCACCCGGTGATGCGGGCGTCCCCGGCGATGCCCCGCACCGTGATGCCGACCGTGCCGAGCGCCTTGATGGCGGCCTTGGCGTCGTGGAAGTGCTTCGGGGCGTCGGAGGCGAACCACGCGGCGAGCTGCTCGTAGTCCTTCGCGCCGCTGCCGCCGGGCACCAGGACGGCGTCGTCGTGGGTCGCGATGCCGATCGCGCTGAGCCGGCCGTCGATGACCTCGACCGCGACGCCGAACCCGTTCTCGGCGTCGTTCGCACCCTTGCGCTCGAGCCAGTACCCGAGCTCTTCGTCGATGACCGTGGTGACCTTCGGCGGGGTCGGCGCGCCGCTGTCGACCGAGCCGGGAGCCTCGCTCGCCTCGCTCGGCTCACCGGTACCGGCGACCTTGAAGACCCGGTCGAGCAGCGTGCGGAACTGCAGCTTCGCGAAGAGGTCGCGGACGGCCTGCTCGTCCAGCGGGCGGAGGGCGACGTCGGCCGGTCCGACGGGCAGCTCGACGTCGTTCACGAGCCGGTTCAGCCTGCGGTTCCGGATCGCCCGGTCCTTCTGCTCGCGGAGGTTGTTCCCGACGACGCCCTTGATCTCGTCGGCGTGCTCGAGGACACCGTCGAGGGAGCCGTACGCGGTCACCCACTTGACCGCGGTCTTCTCGCCGACCTTGTCGATGCCGATCAGGTTGTCGCTGGTCTCCCCCACGAGCGCCGCGATGTCCGGGTACTGGTGCGGCTCGATGCCGTACCGCTCGTACACCTTGTCGCGGTCGTAGCGCGTGAGCTCGGAGACGCCGCGGACCGACGGGTACAGCAGCGTGACGTCGTCGTTGACGAGCTGGATCGAGTCGCGGTCACCCGAGACCACGTACACCTGGTACCCCTGCTCGGCACCCTGTCGCGCGAAGGTGGCGAGGATGTCGTCGGCCTCGTAGTCCTCCTTCGTCACCGTCGTGATGCCCATCGCCTCGAGCGCCTGCTGCAGGAGCGGGATCTGGCCCTTGAACTCGGGCGGGGTCTCCGAGCGGGTGCCCTTGTAGTCCTCGTACTCGCGGGTGCGGAAGGAGAAGCGGGAGATGTCGAACGCGACCGCCAGGTGGGTCGGCTTCTCGCGCTGCAGGAGCATGAGCAGCATCGAGATGAAGCCGTGGATGGCGTTCGTGTGCTGCCCCTCGCGGTTCACGAAGCTGTCGACCGGCAGTGCGTAGAAGGCCCGGAAGGCGAGCGAGTGGCCGTCGATGACCATGAGGGTAGGCTTTGCGGAGTCCGACACCCGGACAGCCTACCGACGCCATCCGACACGGGAGTCCGCGAGCGTGACCGACGACGTGACCCACGAACCGACCGCCTCCGGAGCCGTCGACGAGCGACTCTCCGACCGCGGCACGGGCGAGCTCGCCACGAAGATGGGCATGGAGATCACCGAGCTGAGCGCGGAGCGTGCCGTCGGGTCGATCCCGGTCGAGGGCAACCGCCAGCCGGTCGGGCTGCTGCACGGCGGAGCGTACGTCGTGCTCGCCGAGAGCCTCGGGTCGATGGCTGCGAACGTGCACGCCGGGCCCGGCCGCTACGCGGTCGGCATCGAGCTCAGTGCGTCGCACTCCCGCAGTGCGACGAGCGGCCGGGTCACGGGGACCTGCACGGCGATCCACCTCGGCGGCACGCTCACCACGCACGAGATCGTGCTCACCGACGACGAGGGCCGACGCTGCTCCACCGTGCGGATCACGAACATGATCCGCGAGCGGCGCTAGCGGTTCAGTCCTCGGGCGGTCGCTGCAGCAGCAGGCGGGCATCGCCGAACCCGAGCCGACGGTAGAGCGTCTCACCGGCGACGCTGGAGTGCACCGCGGTGCGCTCCGCGCCGAGTTCGTCGGCGATGTCGAGCAGGGCCGTGACCAGGCGTGCGGCGACGCCCCCGCCGCGCAGGTCGGGGTGCACGTACACGGTCTGCAACTCGGCGGTCACGCGTCCGCGCGGCCGGTGCGGCGCCGGCGGCCGCGGGTGCACGGCGAGCCACGCCATCCCCAGCACCTCCCCGACGCGCTCCGCGACCACGCACCGGTGCGAGTCGGCGTGCTCGGCGGCGAAGGCCGACATTGCCTCGCGGTACTCGTCGGGCGTCACCGTGGGCACGGCGCCGTCCTCCTCGACGCTCCACCGCCAACGCAGATCGGCCACCGTCGGCATGTCCTCCGGCCGGGAGGCACGGATCACCACGTCGTCCATGCCCCCACCCTGCCACGTGGCGCGGCTGCGGCGGGTCCGACCCGCGCCTCCCGTCCGGCGCTCTGCCGCGGCCCTGCCGCTGCACGCGGTCTCCGACACGAAACGCGTCGTTCGACAGGTGCGGTGTCGCACGATGCGCGCGCACCCGGTGCAGGCGCATCGTCCGACGTTGCACGTGACGATCGACCGGCGCGATGTCAGCCCGTACCCGTGCACCGACGTCCGCGGGATCCGGAACGCGGAGAGCGCCGCCGGACGGTGTCCGGCGGCGCTCTCCGCGTGAGCGAGCGGGTGCTCGTTACTTCTTGGCGCTGAGCTGCTCGATGATCGCCTTCGCGACGTCGTGCATCGTCAGACGACGATCCATCGACGCCTTCTGGATCCAGCGGAACGCCTCGGGCTCGGTGAGGCCCATCTTCTCGTTGAGCAGGCCCTTGGCGCGGTCGACGAGCTTGCGGGTCTCGAACCGCTCGACGAGGTCGGCGACCTCGGCCTCGAGCGTGATGATCTGCTGGTGCCGCGAGAGGGCGATCTCGATCGCGGGGAGCAGGTCGTTCGGGGTGAAGGGCTTCACGACGTAGGCCAGGGCACCGGCTTCGGTCGCGCGCTCGACGAGGTCCTTCTGGCTGAACGCCGTGAGGAGGACCACCGGAGCGATGTGGTTCTTGGAGAGCTTCTCGGCAGCGGAGATGCCGTCGAGCTGGGGCATCTTGACGTCCATGACGACGAGGTCCGGGCGCAGGTCGGTCGCGAGCTGGACGGCGGTCTCACCGTCGCCGGCTTCCCCGACCACGTCGAACCCGTTGTCGCGGAGGATCTCGACGATGTCGAGACGGATGAGCGACTCGTCCTCGGCGACGACGACGCGACGCGGTGCTGCGGGGGTTGCTTCTGTGTCACTCACGACCGAGAGCCTACTAGACGGAGCGCGTGGCTTCCGTCAGCTGTGGATGCGCGGTTCGACGAACTTCTGTACGAGTGGCGGGACGCTCGGTGCGCCCAGCCCCGCACGCCGTGAGCGACCTTGTACGAGTGGCGGGACGCTCGGTGCGCCCAGCCCCGCACGCCGTGAGCGACCTCGTACGAGTGGCGGGACGCTCGGTGCGCCCGGCCCCGCACGCCGTGAGCGACCTCGTACGAGTGGCGGGACGCTCGGTGCGCCCGGCCCCGCACGCCGTGAGCGACCTTGTACGAGTGGCGGGACTCGAACCCGCACGCCGTGAGGCAGAGCATTTTGAGTGCCCCGTGTCTACCGTTCCACCACACTCGCGAGGGCTCCAGGCTAGCAGGGCCGGCCCCGCCCCCGGTCCTCACACCGGGGCGAGCGGTTGCAGCGCTCCCTCGGGCAGCTCGACCCGGACGGCGTCGCCCGCGCGGACGATGCCCCCCGTCACGACGACGCCCATCACGCCGCCCTTGCGCTCCACGGTGCCGTCCTCCGCTCGGCCGAGGACCGCGCGCAGCAGCCCCGGGTCGAAGTCGTTGATCTGCTGGCACGGGTTCCGGAGCCCGGTCACGCGCACACAGGCCGCGTCACCGAGGTGGAGCAGGGCCCCGGTCGGCAGTCCGAGCAGGTCGACGCCGCGGGTCGTGACGTTCTCCCCCATGTCCCCCGGCACGACGGTGTGCCCGGAGGCGGCGACCTCGTCGAACACCTCGGCGTGGAGCAGGTGGACCTGCCGCAGGTTCGGCTGTGACGGGTCCCTGGCGACGCGGGAGCGGTGCTGCACGGTCGTCCCGGCGTGCGCGTCGCCGTCGACGCCCCACCCCGCGACGAGGGTGATCTCCTCGACGACGGGCTTGCTGAAGCGGTGCTCGGCGTCGCGGCTCACCGCGACGATCCGTCCGTTCTCCTGATGAGCGCTCACGTCCCCATCGTGGCAGACACCGGGGCCGGAGCGACACCCCGGTCCGCGCCCGACCCGGGGTCGACGGCGCGGGTCGCGCGGGGCAGGCGGAGCACGAACCGCGCGCCGCCGAGCGTCCCGTCGTCGTCGTGGACGAGCGTGCCACCGTGGGCGACCGCGATGCCGCGGGCGATCGGCAGGCCGAGTCCGGCACCACCCGACCGGACGTCCCGCGACTCCCCCAGTCGGACGAGCCGGTCGAACACGCGCTCGCGGTCGCCGACGGGGATGCCGGGCCCGTCGTCCTCGACCACGAGCGTCGCCTCGTCGGCGTCCGTGCCGAGGGTCAGCCGCACCGTCCCCGTCCCGCCCGTGGCCCGCGCCGCGTTGTCGACGAGGTTGCCGAGCACCTGCGCGAGTCGGTCGGCGTCGACCTCGACCGGGACAGGCTCGGTCGGGAGTCCGGGGTGCAGGGTGATCCCCGGCAGCCGGAGCTCGAGCCGGTCGACCTCGGCGCGCAGCCACGGGACGAGGTCGGTCGGCCGCCGGTCGAGCGCGATCCCCCGGTCGAGTCGCGCCATCGTGAGCATGTCGTCGACGAGGCGCGCCGCGCGGTCGGCCTGGCGGACGACGTGCACCGCGAGCACCTCGGTCGTCGCCGGGTCGTCGCCACCGCTCCGGACCAGCGTGTCCGCCGCCGCGCGGACGCCGGCGACGGGCGTGCGGAGCTCGTGTGCGGCGTCCGACAGGAAGCCCCGGACCCGTTCCTCAGCGGCCACGGCCTGCGCCTCGGCACCCTCGACGGCGTCGAGCATCTCGTCGAACGCGGCGGCGACGCGGCCGATCTCGGTGTCCGTCCTGGCAGGGCGCAACCGCCGACCACGGTCACCGTCGGCGATCGATCGGGCCGTCGCGGTGACCTCGTCGAGCGGACGCAGCGCGCGACGCACGACCAGGACCACTCCGACGACGGCGACACCCAGGAACACCGCGGACGCACCGCCCATCACCCAGCCGAGCTGCGTCAGGGTCTCCTGCACGTCGCGGGTGCCGGCGGTCAGCGTGATGCGTGTGCCGTCGTCGAGGACGGACCGGAGTGTGAGCACGCCGTCGTCCTCACTGGCACGCGACGACACCACCGTCACACCGGAGGACGCCGACGCACCGGAGGACGCCGACGCACCCGACGACGCCGTCGCACCGGACGACGCCGGTGCACCGGCGTCGGCAGCCCCGGTCGAGCCGCTGGAGGACGACCGGTCGCGAGGCGCCGGACCCGGGAGCTGCCCGGGGTCGGGCGGTCCGGAGCGCAGCTGGTCGGGTGTCGGCCCGGCCTCGACCGCGGCGCCGTCGGGCTGCACGATCCGCACCGAGAGGCCCTGCGCCGACAAGCGGTCGGCGAGGTCGTCCGCGTCGAGCACCCCCACGAGTGCGGCAGCGGCGGCAGCCCGGTCCCGCAGTCGGTCCTCGACCTGTGCACGCAGTCGCGCGCCGAGCACCGCCTCGACCGCGACGACGAGCCCGGCCAGCAGCACCGCGAGCAGCACGAGCACCGCGACCACGGTCCGCAGTCGCAGCGAGGACGTGCGCAGCCGTCGGTCGACCGCGGTCACGCCGCGCCCCGGTCGACGGAGAGCCGGTACCCGAGCCCGCGGACCGTGTGCACGAGCCGGGGACCGTGCACCTCCATCTTGCGGCGGAGTGCGCTGAGGTGGACCTCGACCAGGTTCGGCGCGATGTCCTCGTAGCCCCACACCTGCGTCGTGATCTGCCCCTTGGAGACGGTCCGGCCACGGCTCTCGGCGAGGAACCGCAGCAGCCGGAACTCGGTGGCCGTCAGGTCGAGCAGGACGCCGGCGCGTCGCACGGTCGCGCCCTCCGGGTCGAGCACGAGGTCGCCGACCTCGATCACCGACGGGACCCGACCGCGGCGGCGGAGCACGGCCGTGACGCGTGCCACGAGCTCGGCCATCGCAAACGGCTTCACCACGTAGTCGTCGGCCCCCTCGGCGAAGCCGCGCAGCCGGTCGTCGAGCTCGTCGCGGGCGGTCATCATCACGACGGCGGCGTCCGACCGCGTCCGGATCCGAGCCGCGAGCAGGATGCCGCTCGGTCCGGGCAGCATCCAGTCCAGCAGGACGAGGTCGGGAGCGGCGCGGTCGAGGTCCTCGGCGATCGCCCGGCCGTCGGTGGCCTCGGTCACGACGAACCCCTCGGCGCGCAGGGTCGCGGCCACGGCGGTGCGGAGGGAGTCGTCGTCCTCGACCACCAGGACACGTGCGGGTGCGTTCACGGCGGACACGGTAGGTGGGCACTGCCCGCAAGCAGCATGGAGGACGCTGGACGAAGCCTGTGCTTCAGTCCTGCTTCAGGTTCGAGCTCGACCGTCGTCCTCGTCGCCGGACCGCCCCGGTCCGCCGACACCGACACGGAAGGCACACCATGCAGGACGAACGACACGACCAGCCCGTCACCGCGCCCGACCGCCGTCGGCGCACCCTGCGTCGCGTGGGGATCGGTTCCGCGGCCGCCGCGGCGCTGCTCCTCGGCGGGCTCGGCGTCACCGCTGCCGTCGCGGACGGCTCCGGCGCACCGAGTGCCACGAGCGCACCGACGGGAGCGCCGAGCGGCGCACCGAGTGGTGCACCCTCCGGTGCTCCCACTCCGGGCACGAAGGGTGCCCCCGGTCCCGGCGCGAAGGGCGCGGAGCGCGCCGCTCCGGCTCCGGGCTGCGTGGCAGCTCCGCCCGCGGCCGGCGACGCCCCGAAGCCGAAGGACGGCGCCGTCCCCGCCCCGCCGGAGGGCGCGGACGCCCCGAAGCCGCCCACGGGCTCCGACGCGCCGAAGCCGAAGGACGGGAACGCGCCGAAGCCGGAGGAGAGCGACGCACCCACGCCGCCGAAGGGCACGGACGCCCCGGAGCCGCCGCAGCCGGACCGGGACGGCGGCACGGACGGCTCTGCCACCCCGGCACCGGCCTCCGGGTCCTGAGCGGGACGACCCGGTGCGGGAGGCGCGCGTCGTCGGCCGGACGGTCGACGCGTGGCGCGCCTCCCGGCCGGGCCGGGTCGCCCGTCACGATCCGTCGAGCGCCTCGATCGCCGCCACCAGGGCCGACCGACGCGGCGACCGCGGCGGCAGGACCGCGAGCAGCGCGCGCAGCACCTGCGCGTCGGCGGCGCCGTCCGCCGTCCGCGCCCACGCCTGGAGCGCCTCGACGCCGCCGTCGGCGACGAGCGCCTCACGGAACCGCGTCCTGACCCGGTCGCGCAGGTCGTCGACGCCCGGCGAGACGGAACCGGGCAGGACCGGGCCGACGTACCGGTCGACGGCCTGGAGGCGCGCCCCGCGGTCGAGCGCGGACAGGACGGAGTCGACGTCCGTCCGCAGCCCCTGGAGTCGGTACGGTCGCGAGGTCACCGTCGCACCGGGGGCGTGCGCCGCGAGCACGCGACGCAGGCGCACCACCTCGGCACGGAGCGTGGTGACGGCACCGCGGTCGCCGTACACGGCGACCGCCAGGTCCGCCGCCGCGAGGCCGCCGGGCGTCGATGCGAGCACCGCGAGGATCTCCGAGTGCCGTTCCGACAGCCGGACCGTGCGCCCGTCGGAGGTCAGTGTCGCGGTGTCCGAGCCGAGGAGGGCCAGTCCGACGGCCGGACACGGCGCACCGCGGCCGCGTCCACGGGGCACGTCCCCGGTCGGTCCGGGGGTGCGGAGGCCCTGCACCGCCCGGAGTGCCAGTTCCGCCTCGGCCACCGCGGCCGTGGCGACGAGGAGCGGCAGGGTGTGGCGTTCGACCGCGCGCGCGTCGCCGGTGATGTCGAGCGCCCCGACGACGGCGCCGGTCGGGTCGTGGAGCGGCACCGCCGTGCACGAGAAGGCCTTGACGGCGGTCGCCCAGTGCTCGTCCGCGTGGATCTGCACCGCCCGGTCGAGCCGCAGGGCCGTACCGGGCGCGCTCGTGCCCGCGCGCTCCTCCGCCCAGTCCGCACCCGGCAGGAAGCCCATGTCCTCGGCTGCGCTGCGGGCGGGACGCGCGCCGTCGACCCAGACGAGACGCCCGGCGGCGTCGGTGACGGCGACGACGCACCCCGCGGACCGCACGTCGTCGAGCAGCAGCCGCCGCACCACGGGCAGTGCCGTCCCGAGCGGCCCGTGGCGGCGGAGCGCGTCGAGCTCGTCGGGCCCCAGCGCCAGCGACGGCCGGTCGTCCGGGTCGACCCGGGCACAACGACGCCAGGACGCGGCGACGAGCGGACGGAGCCCCGCGGGTGCGCGCATCGGGCCTCCTCGTGACGAGACGTCCGCCGCGTCGTCGCGGTCGACGGGGTCAGCCTACGTCCGGTGGTCCGCGGGGACCAGACCGAGGTCGTCGAGCTCGTCGTCGGTGAGCATGCGCGACCGCGTGAGGAACCGCTTGCCCTCCGGCACCTCGAGCGAGAAGCCCGCGCCCCGACCGTCGACCACGTCGATCGTCAGGTGCGTGTACTTCCAGTACCCGAACTGCGCGCGTGACATCCAGACCTCGACGGGGCCGGTGCCGTCGACGTCGAGCGCGCCGAGGAGCACGTCGGCCGGCCCCGTCCGGAACATCCCGACCGGGTAGCACATCGGGCTCGACCCGTCGCAGCAGCCGCCGGACTGGTGGAACATGAGCGGCCCGTGCCGGGCGGCGAGGGAGCGCAGGAGCTCCCCCGCCGCCGGCGTCACCGCGACGCGCGCCGCGGCCGGGCGGTCCGGGTCGGGCATCAGAAGAAGCCCATCGGACCGTCGGCGTACGACACGAGCAGGTTCTTCGTCTGCTGGTAGTGCTCGAGCATCATCTTGTGGTTCTCGCGCCCGATGCCGGACTGCTTGTACCCGCCGAAGGCCGCTCCGGCCGGGTACTGGTGGTAGGTGTTCGACCACACGCGACCGGCCTGGATGTCACGCCCGGCGCGGTAGAGCGTCGTCGCCTCGCGGCTCCAGACCCCGGCACCCAGTCCGTAGAGGGAGTCGTTGGCGATCCGGATGGCGTCGTCGTAGCCGTCGAAGCTGGTGAGCGCGAGCACGGGGCCGAAGATCTCCTCCTGGAAGATGCGCATGGCGTTGTCGCCCTCGAAGACGGTGGGCTGCACGTAGTAGCCGCCGGACAGGTCACCGCCGAGGTCCGCCCGCTCGCCGCCCGTCAGCAGCTTCGCCCCCTCCTGCTTCCCGATGTCGATGTAGCTCAGGATCTTCTCGAGCTGGTCGTTCGACGCCTGCGCACCGATCATCGTCGCCGGGTCCAGCGGGTGTCCCTGCTTGACCGCGCGCACCCGGTCGAGCCCGTCCGCGACGAACCCGTCGTAGATCTCGCGCGCCACCAACGCCCGGGACGGGCACGTGCAGACCTCGCCCTGGTTGAGGTTGAAGAACGCGAACCCCTCGAGGGCCTTGTCGTAGAAGGAGTCCCGCTCCTGCGCGACGTCGGCGAAGAACACGTTCGGGCTCTTCCCGCCGAGCTCGAGCGTCACCGGGATCAGGTTCTGCGAGGCGTACTGCATGATGAGCCGGCCGGTGGTGGTCTCCCCCGTGAAGGCGACCTTGCGGATGTCCGGGTGCTGGGCGAGCGGCGCGCCGACCTCGATGCCGAACCCGTTCACGACGTTGAGGACCCCGGCGGGCACGAGGTCGCGGATCAGTTCCACCAGCACGTGGATCGATGCCGGCGTCTGCTCCGCGGGCTTGAGCACGACGCAGTTGCCGGCGGCGAGGGCGGGCGCGAGCTTCCACACCGCCATGAGGATCGGGAAGTTCCACGGGATGATCTGCCCGACGACGCCGAGCGGTTCGTGGAAGTGGTAGGCGACGGTGTCGTGGTCGATCTCCCCCGTCGAGCCCTCCTGCGCGCGGATCGCCCCGGCGAAGTAGCGGAAGTGGTCGACGGCGAGCGGGATGTCCGC
Organism: Curtobacterium sp. NPDC092190; assembly: GCF_044755625.1. Lineage (NCBI taxonomy): Bacteria > Bacillati > Actinomycetota > Actinomycetes > Micrococcales > Microbacteriaceae > Curtobacterium > Curtobacterium sp. NPDC092190. The sequence continues at coordinate 606,105 of NZ_JBIVRJ010000001.1, forward strand.
GCCGAGGGTCTCGCGGATCGGCTTGCCGTTCTCCCAGGTCTCGGCGACCGCGAGCTCCTCGAGGTGCGCCTCCATCCGGTCGGCGATCCGGTTGAGGATGCCGGCGCGCTCGGCGACGCTCGTGCGCGACCAGACGGGGAAGGCCCTCCAGGCGGCCTCCACCGCCCGGTCGACGTCGGTCGAGTCCCCCCGGGCGACCTCGGCGAAGACCCTGCCCGTCACCGGCGTGGGGTTCTCGAAGTACCGGCCGCCGGCGGGCGGGACGTACTCGCCGCCGATGAAGTGGTCGTACCGGGAACGGTAGGAGACGAGCGCCCCGTCCTCGCCGGGTGCGGCGTAGGTCGATGGCGATGCTGCGATGGTCATGGTGGACACCTTTCGACGACGCTGTCGGTGGCGCTGGTCCAGCACCTGCGGCGACGGTACGACGCCGGGGGTTGCAAGCGGTTGCGCCGGGTGGCGACCCCGGGCGCCGGCGACCGCCCCGGGCGCCCGTGACCTCCCCAGAGCGCCCGCGGCCTCCCCCGGACACCGGCGACCGCCCCCGGGTACCGTCGGTGTCCTCGCGGACCGAGCGGAAGGGGCACCCGTGGACTCTCGCGCCGTGCGGTCCTTCCGTGCGTTCGTCGTCGCCACGGCCGTCGTCGCGATCGTGCTCGGCATCGTGGCCGTCGTCTGGCCCGCGCCGTCGATCGTGCTCGTCGCCCTCGTCTTCGGCGTCTACCTCGTGGTCGCCGGCACGATGCGCGTGGTCGCCGCGGTCCGCGGGCACGGGACGTCCGCGGTGTGGCGGTGGACGGCGGGTGCCGTCGGCGGGCTCGTCGGGGTGGCGGGACTCGTCGCGCTCCTCGCTCCCGCCGTCCCGCTCCTCGTCTACGCGGTGCTGGCCGGGGTGGGGTTCCTCGTGGAGGGCGTCGCCGCGCTCGTCGGTGCCGTCGTGGGCCACCCCGGTTCCTCGCGATCGCCGACCGTGGTGAGCGGCCTGCTGTCGTGCATCGGCGGCGTGGTCGTGCTCGTCGCGCCGGCGCTCGCGCTGTCGGTCTTCACGGTGTTCTCCGGCATCGCGCTGATCGGCGTCGGCGCGGCCGCGCTCCTCCTGCTGCCGCCGCGCGCTGCGGTCCGCCGTGAGGCGGTCGGCACCGGTCGCACCGACCGGCGGTGAGGGTCGCCAGCCCCGACGACCGGTGACCGCCGACCGGGTGCAGACTCCGCGCTGCCGGTCCCGAACAGCAGGCCTGGCCGGGTGACGGCTACGCGCTGCCCGTCCCGAACAGCAGGCCGAGGCCGTACGTCACGACGGCGGCGCCGAAGCCGATCGCGAGCTGGCGCAGCGCCCGCCGCAGCGGCGACGCGCCGCTGAGCACGCCGACGACCGCGCCGGTGCCGAGGAGCGCGATGCCGACCAGCACGGCCGCGAGCACGATCGCCGGCCAGCCCTCGAGCCCGAACAGGTACGGCAGCACGGGGATGATCGCGCCCGAGGCGAAGAAGCAGAAGCTCGACACCGCCGCACTCGTGCCGCTCCCCACCGCCTCGTGGTCGTCGGTCGCGGCGGCTGCCGTGACCGTTCGACCGCCGAGGACCTCGGCCGCGTGCTCCTGCGCCGCGGCCTCGTCCATGCCCCGGGCCCGGTAGACCAACGCGAGCTCGTTCGCGTCGACGTCGAGGTCGGCCACCGCGCGCCCGGCCTCGGGGTGGGGTGCGGAGGCGTCGAGCAGCTCGCGTTGGGACCGCACCGAGACGTACTCCCCCGCCCCCATGGACAGCGCGCCGGCGAGCAGCCCGGCGATGCCGCTGAGCAGCACGAAGTGCCGATCGGCGCCCGAGGCACTGATGCCGATGATCAGCGCGAGGTTCGAGACGAGTCCGTCGTTGGCGCCGAACACCGCTGCGCGGAAGGTGCCGGACAACCGCATGCGCCCGCGGTTCGCGAGGCCGCGGACGACCTCGCCGTGGATCCGCTCGTCGGCCGCCATGCGCGCGGTCGCGTCGTCGTCGTCGGCGTAGGGCGAACGGTCCTCGGCGCGCTGCATGAGCGCCAGGACGAACACGGAACCGAACCGCTTCGCGAGCGCGGCGAGGACCCGGGTGCGGAGGCTGCCGCGGAGCGGGCGCCCGACGTCGTCACCGAGCAGGTCGAGCCAGTGCTGCTCGTGCCGGCCCTCGGCGTCGGCGAGTGCGGCGAGGATCTCGCGTTCCTCACCGGTCCTGCGGGTCGACAGGTTCCGGTAGACCGCGGCCTCCGCCCGCTCGTCCGCCAGGTAGCGGCGCCAGCGGCGGACGTCCGCTGCGGTGGGTGCGGTGGGGCGGTCGTCCTGGAGGCTCACAGCACCGATCCTGCCCGCTCGGCCCGACACGTGGTCGCGCCGCACCGCGGGTGGCCGGTTCCTGCGTGTCGAGACCACCGAGGACCGGGCGAGACGCCGCCGTCCCCACGAGACGCCGCCGGATCCGACGGCGTCTCGCTCGCTCCGGTCCGTCTCACAGCGACGCCGGCGTGTCGGCACGCCGGTGACTCGACGCGACGCACGGGCGGACACGCGACAGGGCGCGGACCGGAGGCCGTGCGCGGTGTCGCGCCGTGCCTCCCGTCCGCGCCCTGTCGGCGTGGTGACCGGGTGCGGTGACCGGGGTCAGTCCCGCACGTAGGCGGGAGCCGCCTCGGCGTGCGCGTCGCCGACGCGGTGCACGCGCAGGTCGTTCGTCGAACCCTCGAGTCCGGGGGGCGAGCCGGCCGTCACGATGACCCGGTCGCCGGGGGCGGCGAGGCCGTTCGCGAGCAGCACGTCGTCGACCTGCGAGAACAGCTCGTCGGTGTGCGTCTTGCGCTCCACGAGGAACGAGCGGACGCCCCAGGTGAGCGCCATGCGGCGACGCGTGGCCTCGTTCGGGGTGAAGGCGATGATGGGCAGGCCGTGGCGCAGTCGGGACATGCGGCGGGCCGAGTCGCCGGACTCGGTGAAGACGCAGAGGTACGACGCCTCGGTGAACTCGGCGATCTCGACCGCGGCGAGCGTGATCGCGCCACCGAGCGTGCGCGGCTTCGTGCCGAGCGGCGCGATGCGCTCGAGGCCGTGGTCCTCGGTCGACTCGACGATGCGGGCCATGGTGCGGACCGTCTGCACCGGGTACTCGCCGACGCTGGTCTCGCCCGAGAGCATGACGGCGTCCGCGCCGTCGAGGACGGCGTTCGCGACGTCGGAGGTCTCGGCGCGGGTCGGGATCGGCGACGAGATCATCGACTCGAGCATCTGCGTCGCGACGATGACCGGCTTCGCCATGCGGCGGGACAGCTCGACGGCGCGCTTCTGCACGATCGGGACGGCCTCGAGCGGGAGCTCCACGCCGAGGTCACCACGGGCGACCATGATGCTGTCGAAGGCGTCGATGATCTCCTCGAGGGCGTCGACGGCCTGCGGCTTCTCGACCTTGGCGATGATCGGGAGGCGCTTGCCCTCCTCGTCCATGATCTCGTGGGCGCGGACGACGTCCGAGGCGTTGCGGACGAACGACAGCGCGATGAGGTCGGCGCCCTGACGGATCGCCCAGCGGAGGTCCGCCTCGTCCTTCTCGCTCAGCGCGGGGACGTTGACGGCGACGCCGGGCAGGTTGATGCCCTTGTTGTTCGAGACCGTACCGGCGACGACGACCTCGGTGCGGACACGCACGCCGTCGGTGTCGAGCACGCGCAGGCGCACACGGCCGTCGTCGATGAGCAGCGGGTCACCGGGCTTGACGTCCTGCGGCAGGCCCTTGAACGTCGTGCCGCAGATCTCCTTCGAGCCGGGGACGTCCTCGGTCGTGATCGTGAAGACGTCACCGACCGCGAGCTCGTGCGGACCGTCGGCGAACTTCGCCAGACGGATCTTCGGACCCTGCAGGTCGACGAGGATCGCGACCGGCTTGCCGAGGTCCTCCGCGGCGCGACGGACGTTCTCGTAGTTGGCCTCGTGGACGCTGTAGTCACCGTGGCTGAGGTTGAGGCGGGCGACGTCGACGCCCGCTTCGATGATCTCCTTGACGGTCTCGTAGTCCGACGTAGCCGGACCGAGCGTCGAAACGATCTTTGCGCGTCTCAATGGATTCCTTCGTGTGGTGGGTGGTGCCGGTTTCCGCGCTGTGGGGCCGCGCGGAACGAGAGCAGGCCACCAGCACCCTATCGAGTGCCGGTGGCCTGCTGCTCATCGGTGGACCGGTGTTCCGGGGGCGTTCACGGCGTCAGACCGTGAGCGCGCGGTCGGTGGCCTTGACGGGCGCCGGCAGGATCGTCGAGCCCTCGAGGTACTCGTCGACCTTGGACGCAGCCGCGCGTCCCTCGGCGATGGCCCAGACGATGAGCGACTGGCCACGGCCGGCGTCGCCCGCCACGAACACGCCCGGCTCGTTCGTCGAGTAGTCGGCCTGGCGGGCGACCGCGCCCGACACCGTGGCGGGGAGCCCGAGCTGCGGCTCGATCGTGTCGGTCTCCGGACCGGTGAAGCCCATCGCGATGAGCACCAGGTCGGCGGGTATCTCGCGCTCCGTGCCCGCCTTCGGCACGCGCCGGCCGTCGAGGTACTCGGTCTCCGCGACCCGGAGCGCGCGGACCTCGCCGGCGGCGTTGCCGAGGAACTCGACGGTCGACGCCAGGAAGTGCCGCTCGCCGCCCTCCTCGTGGGCGCTCGTCACCTCGAACACCGTCGGGAACATCGGCCACGGCTGCTCGGACGGACGTTCGAGCGGCGGCTGCTTGCCGATCGCCAGGTTCGTCACGCTCAGGGCGCCCTGACGGTGGGCCGTGCCGATGCAGTCGGCGCCGGTGTCGCCACCGCCGATGACGACGACGTGCTTGCCCTCGGCGGTGAGCTGGTTGTCGACGGTGGTCCCCGCGTTCGCCTTGTTCTGCTGGACGAGGTAGTCCATCGCGTAGTGGACGCCCTCGAGGTCGCGCCCCGGGATCGGCAGGTCGCGCGGCACCGTGGCGCCCGTCGCGACGACGACCGCGTCGTAGCGGGACTTCAGGTCGTCCCAGGTGATGTCGACGCCGATCTCCACACCGGCGCGGAAGCGGGTGCCCTCGGCCTGCATCTGGGCGAGGCGCGCGTCGATCTGGCGCTTCTCCATCTTGAAGTCCGGGATGCCGTAGCGCAGCAGGCCGCCGATGCGGTCGTCGCGCTCGTACACGGCGACCGTGTGCCCGGCGCGCGTGAGCTGCTGGGCGGCCGCGAGACCGGCGGGGCCGGACCCGACCACCGCGACGGTCTTGCCGGTCAGGCGCTCCGGCGGGTGCGGGGTGACCCAGCCGTTCTTGTACGCCTCGTCGATGATCGAGACCTCGACCTGCTTGATCGTGACCGGCGGCTGGTTGATGCCGAGCACGCAGGACGCCTCGCACGGGGCCGGGCAGAGCTTCCCGGTGAACTCCGGGAAGTTGTTGGTCGCGTGCAGACGCTCGATCGCCTGTCGACCCTCACCGCGCCAGGTCAGGTCGTTCCACTCCGGGATGAGGTTCCCGAGCGGGCAGCCCTGGTGGCAGAAGGGCACGCCGCAGTCCATGCAGCGACCGGCCTGTCGCTTCAGGGCACCGGACTCCTGCTGCTCGTAGACCTCCTTCCAGTCCATGAGGCGCACGGGCACGGGACGGCGGGGCGGGAGCTCGCGCTCCTGCACCTTGAGGAAGCCCTTCGGGTCAGCCATGGTTCGCCTCCTGCTCGGTCTGGGTCTGGACGGGGGTGTGGGTCTGCGTGTCCGCGTCGGTCGGGATCCGCGTCCGCACGGCGGCCCGGGTCGTGTCAGCCACCGGTGACCTCCAGGATGCGGTTCCAGACGATGGTGCCGTCGGGGTCGAGGCCCTCGTCGACCGCCTGCTGGCGGGTCGCGAGCACGGCGGCGTAGTCCCGCGGGAGCACCTTGACGAAGTCGCCGAGGTCGCCGGAGTCGAGCAGGTCGCCGGCCACGGTCGACCCGGTCTCGGCGAGGTGCTGCCGGAGCAGGTCGGTGACGATCTCGACGTCGGCGCTGTCCAGTTCCTCGAGCCGCAGCTCACCGGTCGCCAGCGCGTCGGCGTTCACGTGTTCCCGACGGAGGCCGCGCACGTACGCGGTGCCGCCGGACATGCCGGCGCCGAGGTTGCGTCCGGTCTCGCCCAGGATCAGTGCGAGCCCGCCGGTCATGTACTCGAGTGCGTGGTCGCCGACGCCCTCGACGACCGCGGTCGCGCCGGAGTTGCGGACGAGGAAGCGCTCGCCCACGATGCCGCGGATGAACATGCTGCCCTGGGTCGCGCCGTAGCCGATGACGTTGCCGGCGATGACGTTCTCCGACGGTTCGAACGCCGACTCGGTGTCCGGACGGACGACGATGGCGCCGCCGGACAGGCCCTTGCCGACGTAGTCGTTGCTGTCCCCGACCAGGCGGAGCGTGATGCCGGCCGGCAGGAACGCACCGAGGGACTGCCCGGCCGAGCCGCGCAGCGTGATGTCGATCGACCCGGCGGGCAGGCCGTGCTCGCCGTGCCGCAGCGTGACCTCGTGGCCGAGCATGGTGCCGACCGCGCGCTCCGTGTTGCGGATCGGCAGGTCGAGCGCGACGGAACCACCGTGCTCCAGCACGTCCGCCGTCTGCTGGACGAGCTGCACGTCGAAGTGCTCGTCGAGCTCGTGGTCCTGCTCACGCAGGTGGCGTCGGGGCTCGTCGCGGCCGAACTCCGGTCCGTGCAGCACCGGCGCGAGGTCGAGACCGGAGGCCTTCCAGTGCTCGACGGCACGGTCGGTGTCGAGCGCGTCGACCTGCCCGATCGCCTCGTCCAGCGTGCGGAAGCCGAGCTCGGCGAGGAGCTCCCGGACCTCCTGCGCGATGAACTCGAAGAAGTTGACGACGAACTCCGGCTTGCCCGTGAAGCGCTTCCGGAGCTCCGGGTTCTGCGTCGCGACGCCGACCGGGCACGTGTCCAGGTGGCAGACGCGCATGAGGATGCAGCCCTCGACGACGAGCGGAGCCGTCGCGAAGCCGTACTCCTCGGCGCCGAGCAGCGCCGCCACGACGACGTCACGGCCGGTCTTCATCTGCCCGTCCACCTGGACGACCACCCGGTCGCGCATGCCGTTCAGCATCAGGGTCTGCTGGGTCTCGGCGAGACCGATCTCCCACGGGGTGCCCGCGTGCTTCAGCGAGTTGAGCGGGGACGCGCCGGTGCCACCGTCGTGGCCCGACACGAGCACGACGTCGGCCAGCGCCTTCGTCACGCCCGCTGCGACCGCGCCGATGCCGGACTGGCTCACGAGCTTCACGTGGACGCGCGCGGCCGGGTTCGCCCGCTTGACGTCGAAGATCAGCTGCTTGAGGTCCTCGATCGAGTAGATGTCGTGGTGCGGCGGCGGCGAGATGAGTCCGACGCCGGCGGTCGCGTGCCGCGTGCGGGCGACCCACGGGTACACCTTCGTCGGGGGCAGCTGCCCGCCCTCGCCCGGCTTCGCGCCCTGCGCCATCTTCAGCTGGATGTCGGTCGCGTGCGTCAGGTACATGCTCGTGACGCCGAACCGACCGGAGGCGACCTGCTTGATCGCACTGCGACGCTCGGGGTCGAGCAGACGCTCGACGTCCTCGCCGCCCTCGCCCGTGTTCGAGCGCGCACCGAGGCGGTTCATCGCGATCGCGAGGGTCTCGTGGGCCTCTTGTGAGATCGACCCGTAGGACATCGCGCCGGTGTTGAACCGCTGCACGATCGACTCGATCGGCTCGACCTCGTCCAACGCGATCGGCTTCCGGACGCCGTGACGGAACCGGAACAGACCGCGGAGCGTCATGAGCTCCTCGGACTGGTCGTCGACCGCCTGCGAGTACTCGCGGAAGATGTCGTACCGGCGGGCACGGGTGGCGTGCTGGAGCCGGAACACCGTGTCCGGGTTGAACAGGTGCGGCGGACCCTCACGGCGCCACTGGTACTCGCCGCCGGTCTGCAGCCGCTCGTGCGACAGCACGGCGCCGTCCTGCGGGTACGCCTGGGCGTGCCGCTCGGCGTTCTCCTTGGCGATGACCTCGATCCCGACGCCACCGAGGATGGACGACGTCCCGGTGAAGTACCGGTCGACGAACTCCTGGCTGAGCCCGACCGCCTCGAACGCCTGGGCGCCGGCGTAGCTGGACACCGTCGAGATGCCCATCTTCGACATGATCTTGAGCACGCCCTTGCCGAGCGCCTTGATGACGTTCCGGACGGCCTGCTCCGGGGTGATCCCGGTGATCATCCCCGAGCGCACGAGGTTCTCGCAGGTCTCCATGGCCAGGTACGGGTTGATCGCCGAGGCGCCGTAGCCGATCAGGGTCGCGACGTGGTGGACCTCGCGCACGTCGCCGGCCTCGACGATGAGTCCGACCTTCATGCGCTGCTCGGTGCGGATGAGGTGGTGGTGCACCGCAGCGAGCAGCAGCAGGCTCGGCACGGGTGCCTGCTCGGCGTTGCCGTCACGGTCGGACAGCACGATGAACTGCTTGCCCGACTCGATCGCCTGGTCGACCTCGTCGCAGACCGCGGCGATGCGCTTCTGCATCGCCTTCTTGCCCGCGTCGACGCGGTACAGGCCCTTGATCGTCACCGTCAGGTGCCGACCGGACTCCGTCTCGAAGTGCTGGATCTTCGCGAGCTCGTCGTTGTCGATCACCGGGAAGTCGAGCACGATCTGCTTCGCGTGCTCGGGGCCGGCGCTCAGCAGGTTGCGCTCCGGCCCGAGGCCCATGCCCATCGAGGTGATGACCTGCTCGCGGATCGAGTCCAGCGGCGGGTTCGTCACCTGCGCGAACTGCTGCGTGAAGTAGTCGAACAGCAGGCGCGGGCGCTCGGAGAGCACGGCGATCGGCGTGTCCGAGCCCATCGCGCCGAGGGGCTCCGCACCCGTCTGCGCCATCGGGCGGAGGAGGATGCGGACCTCTTCCTCCGTGTAGCCGAACGCGCGCTGTCGCCGGGTCACCGACGCCGGGGTGTGGACGATGTGCTCGCGCTCCGGCAGGTCGCTCAGGTTGATCCGGCCCTCGTCGAGCCACTGCGCCCACGGGCCCGAGGTCGCCAGCTCGCGCTTGACCTCGTCGTCCTCGATGATCCGCCCGGCCTCGGTGTCGACGACGAACATCCGACCGGGACGCAGGCGGCCCTTGCGGACGACCTTGCCCGGCGGCACGTCGATGACGCCCGTCTCCGAGCCCATCACGATGAGGCCGTCGTCGGTCACCAGGAATCGCCCGGGACGCAGGCCGTTGCGGTCGAGCGTCGCGCCGACGACCGCGCCGTCGGTGAACGTGATGGCCGCCGGGCCGTCCCACGGCTCCATGAGCATCGAGTGGTACTCGTAGAACGCCCGCAGGTCTGGGTCCATCCCGACCTGGTTCTCCCAGGCCTCCGGCACCATCATCGACACCGCGTGCGGCAGGCTGCGGCCGGTCAGCGTGAGCAGCTCGAGGGTCTCGTCGAACGACGCCGAGTCGCTCGCGCCCGGGCTGACGATCGGCAGCAGCGGTGCGAGGTCGCCGAGCAGCTCGCTCTCGAGCTGCGACTGGCGCGCCCGCATCCAGTTCCGGTTGCCGCGGACGGTGTTGATCTCGCCGTTGTGGGCGAGCGTTCGGAACGGTTGCGCCAGCGGCCACGACGGGAAGGTGTTCGTCGAGTACCGCGAGTGCACGATCGCGAGCTTCGAGGCGAAGCGCTCGTCGCTGAGGTCCGGGTAGAACGGCTCGAGCTGGAGCGTCGTGACCATGCCCTTGTAGACCGTGGTGCGGCTCGACAGCGACATGAAGTAGACCTCGACGCCGTGCTCCGCGCGCTTGCGCAGTCGGAAGGCCTGCCGGTCGAGGGCGATACCGCTCCAGGCGGCGCCGTGCACGTCGTGTCGGGTGGAGGCGACGAACAGCTGCTCGAACGCCGGCATCGCGGCGCGCGCGAGCGTCCCGAGGACCTCCGGCCGAACCGGGACCGCACGCCACCCGAGGACCTTCAGGCCCTCCTCGCGGGCCAGGCGCTCGACCGCACCCTTCACCGCGTGGCGCTCGTCCTCGTCGACGGGCAGGTAGGCCGTCCCGACGGCGTACTCCCCCGCGGCGGGCAGGTCGAACGGCACCTCGTCGCGCAGGAACGCGTCCGGCACCTGGCACAGGATGCCCGCGCCGTCACCGGTGCCCGCGTCGGAACCGACGGCACCGCGGTGCTCGAGGTTCCGGAGTGCACCCAGCGCGGCGTCGACGATGTCGTGCCCCGCGGTACCGCGGAGCGTCGCGACCATCGCGAGGCCGCAGGCGTCCTTCTCGTTCGCCGGGTCGTACGCACCGGTCGCCTCGGGCACGGCCGAGAATCGTCGGTGCGCCGGCTGCAGGGAGCGCGTCGAACGGGGGGCAGGGTCTGGCTGGAGCGCCATGGGGAACCGTCCTCACGAGGGAGTGGAACAGGGACGTCGGTGGCCCGGTGGTGCGTTCCGCCCGAGCGGGCGGACCTGGTGCCCGTGCGCGTCGCCGTGGAGGGTGCGCAGACGACGCGCGAGGTGGCGGGGCCGCTCGTGGCGACCCGACCGATCGGATGGTGCCCCGCGGCCGGCGGGTGCCGTCCGAGGAGCCGGTGCTGCCGATCGCGGAGTTACCGCGTGCGGCCTGCTGCTGGGACCGGATCGGCGTCGTCGGCGACCGCCGGAGCGTCGACGTCGTGTTCCGACCAGGTGTCGTCCGAGTCTACATCGGAGGACCGACGCGGCTCGCGACCCGGCAGGTACGGGCTGGGCTCGTTGCCGGTGTGCCGACGGGTCTGCACGAGGAAGATCACGATGCCGAGCAGGATCGCGGCGAAGGACATCCAGACGTTCGTGCGGATCCCGGCGAAGGTCTCGCTCGTGTCGACGCGGATGGACTCGAGGACCGAGCGACCGGTGCCGTACCAGATCAGGTAGAGCGCCATGACCTTGCCCCACTGCAGCCGGAACCGCTTGTCGAGCAGCAGGATCACGACGACGCCCACGACGTTCCAGATGATCTCGTAGAGGAAGGTCGGGTGGAACAGGGTGCCCTCGGGCAGCCCCTTCGGGAACGCCGCGTTCGACGACTCGATCTCGAGCCCCCACGGCAGGCTCGTCGGCATGCCGAAGAGCTCGTGGTTGAAGTAGTTGCCGAGGCGACCGAACGCCTGGGCGAGCAGGACGCCGGGAGCGATCGCGTCGATCAGGGTCGAGAAGCGCAGGCCCACCTGACGGCACCCGATGTACGCACCGACCGACCCGAGGATGAGCGCGCCGAAGATGGCCAGCCCGCCCTCCCAGATGTAGAGGAATGAGAGCGGGTCACGCCCCGGCCCGAAGTAGTCGCTGACGTGGCTGAACACGTGGAACAACCGACCGCCGATGATGCCGGCGGGCACCGCCCAGATCGCGATGTCGATGATGATCCAGCGCTCGACCCCGCGGGCGTTGAGCCGCCGGTTCGCGAGCACGACGGCCGCGACGATGCCCAGCAGGATGCAGATCGCGTACGCGTGGATGCGGAAGTCGAGCGGGAGCGACCACCCGAAGACGTCGCGCAGCCAGGCGGTCAGGTCGAAGTACTGCCACGCGGTGCTCGGGCTCGGGATGCTCAGGAGGGGCATGGAGGTGCTGTCGCCTTTCGGTGCTGGACGGCCGCGGTGCCGCTGGAGGGTCGGCCCCGCTCACTGTAGCGCGGGAACCGCGCCGACCAGGAACGGGGTGGGTCGACCTGTGGGAACTGGGAGCACGGCGCACGGGAGGCGCGGTGCCGGTGGGCCGGTCGGCCCACCGACACCGCGCCTCCCGTCCGGACCGGTGCTCGCCTCAGCTGCGCGCGGCGCCGCTGGTCAGGTCGGCCGCGCGGTCCGCGACCCCCTGCACGCCGAGGTCGGCGAGGGCGCGCACGAAGGCGGACCCGACGATCGCCCCGTCGGCGTACTCGAGGACCTCGCGCACCTGGTCTGCCGTCGAGATGCCGAGGCCGACGCACGTGCGCTCCACACCGGCGTCGCGCAGTCGCGACACGACGGTGCGGGCGGCGGTGTCGACGCCGACGCGGGCGCCGGTGACGCCCATCGTCGACACGGCGTAGACGAAGCCGCGGCTGGAGCGGACCGCCTGCTCCATGCGGGTGTCCGTCGAGGACGGCGCCGCGAGGAAGACCCGGTCGAGCCCGGTGCGCTCGGAGGCGTCGATCCAGGCGCGACCCTCGTCCGGGATGAGGTCCGGGGTGATGAGCCCGGACGCCCCGGCCGCGACGAGGTCGTCGGCGAACCGGTCGACCCCGTACCGGAGCACCGGGTTCCAGTAGGTCATGACGAGCACGGGCACGTCGACACGGCTCGTGATCTGGTCGACGGCGTCGAAGACCTGCGCGACACGGAAGCCGTTCGCCAGGCTCTCCTCCGCGGCGCGCTGGATCACCGGACCGTCCATCACCGGGTCGGAGTACGGCAGGCCGAGCTCGATGACGTCGACGCCGTTCTCGGCGAGGGCGACCGCCGCGTCCACGCTCGTCTGCAGGTCGGGGAAGCCGGCGGGCAGGTACCCGACGACGGCTCCGGCGCGCTCGGCGTTGGCGGTGTCGATCGTCGTCGCGACCGAGGTGGAGGGACCGGGGTTCGTCACAGCTGCACCGCGTTCTCGTCGAGGATGCCGAAGTAGCGACTGGCGGACGCGACGTCCTTGTCACCACGTCCGGACAGGGACACCAGCACGACGCCGTCGGGGCCGAGCTCCTTGCCCAGCTTGATCGCCCCTGCGAGCGCGTGCGCCGACTCGATGGCCGGCAGGATGCCCTCGGTCCGGCCGAGCAGGCGGAAGGCCTCCATCGCCTCGGCGTCGGTGATCGGCGAGTACTGCGCGCGGCCGATCGAGGCCAGGTAGGCGTGCTCGGGACCGACGCTCGGGTAGTCGAGGCCCGCCGAGATGCTGTGGCTCTCGATGGTCTGGCCGTCCTCGTCCTGCATGAGGTACGACATCGTGCCCTGGAGGACACCGGTGCGCCCGAGCGAGATGCTCGCGGCGTGCCGCCCCGTCTCGATGCCGTCGCCGCCGGCCTCGAAGCCGTGCAACCGGACCGACTCGTCGTCGAGGAAGGCCTCGAAGATGCCCATCGCGTTCGAGCCGCCGCCGACGCACGCGGCGACGGCGTCCGGCAGGCGACCGATGCGGTCGAGGACCTGCTGTCGGGCCTCTTCGCCGATCACCTTGTGGAACTCGCGGACCATCTCCGGGAACGGGTGCGGCCCCGCGACGGTGCCGAGCAGGTAGTGCGTCGAGTCGACGTTCGCCACCCAGTCGCGCAGCGCGTCGTTGATGGCGTCCTTCAGCGTGCGCGAACCCGTCTCGACCGGGATCACCTCGGCGCCGAGCAGCCGCATCCGCGCCACGTTCAGTGCCTGGCGCTCGGTGTCGACGGCGCCCATGTACACGACGCAGTCCATCCCGAAGAGCGCAGCGGCGGTGGCCGTCGCGACACCGTGCTGCCCGGCTCCCGTCTCGGCGATGAGCCGGGTCTTGCCGAGCCGCTTCGCGACGAGGGCCTGACCGAGCACGTTGTTGATCTTGTGCGAACCGGTGTGGTTGAGGTCCTCGCGCTTGAGGATGATCCGGGCACCACCGGCGTGCTTCGCGAACCGCGGCGCCTCGGTGATGATCGACGGGCGGCCGGTGTACTCGCGCTGGAGCGTGTCGAGCTCCTCGCGGAACGCCGGGTCCGCCCAGGCCGCGCGGAAGGCGGTCTCGAGCTCGTCGAGCGCGAGCACGAGCGACTCGGGGACGAAGCGTCCGCCGAAGTCGCCGAAGTACGGGCCCTGCAGGTCACGGAGTGAGGTCACGGTGGGTCTCCCGGGGTGTTCGGACGCCCCGGTGTGCGGGGCGACCGGTGGGACGGTGTCGGTCAGGCGCGCGGGCGGCCGGAGCCGTCCGCGGCGGCGATGAACGACGCGAGGGTGGTGGCGGGGTCCGCGCCCGTGACGAGCGCCTCCCCCACCAGGACGACGTCGGCACCCGCTGCGCGGTAGTGGGCGACGTCGGCGGGCCCGGCGACGGCCGACTCGGCGACGCGCACGACCCCGTCGGGGATGCGGTCGGCGAGGGAGCCGAAGAGGTCGCGGTCCAGCGAGAAGTCGGTGAGGTCGCGGGCGTTGACGCCGAGGATCCGCGCGCCGGCGTCGAGGCCACGGGAGACCTCGTCACCGGAGTGCGCCTCGACGAGCACGCGCATGCCGAGCTGCTCGGCGAGCTCGTGCAGCTCCACGAGCTGTCGCTGCTCCAGCGCCGCCACGATCAGCAGCACCAGGTCGGCACCGGCCGCACGGGCCTCGAACACCTGGTACGGGTCGGCGATGAAGTCCTTGCGGAGCACCGGCAGCGACACGCGCGCCTTCACCGCCTCGAGGTCGGCGAGGCTGCCGAGGAACTTCCGCCCCTCGGTGAGCACGCTGATCGTCGACGCTCCGCCACGCTCGTAGTCGGCGGCGAGGGCGGCCGGGTCCTCGATGGGCGCCATGGAGCCGCGCGACGGGCTCGCGCGCTTGACCTCGGCGAGGATCTTCACGCGGTCGCCGGGCGACAGGAAGTCGAGGGCGTCGAGCGGCGACGCCACCCGGTCCAGGTCGCGCTCGACGTCCGAGAGCGGACGGTCGACACGACGGGCGGCGGCGTCCTCGAGCGCGCCCGCGACGAGGGTCTCGAGCACGTTCGGCACGGGACTACTCCGCGTGGTGCTTGGCGACGTACTTCGGACCGTTGACGCCGTAGCCGGCCTTCGCCATCACGGCGCCGACGACGAGGCCGATCACCACGACGACGGCGGACGCCCAGACGCCCCACGCCAGGTCGAACCAGAAGAACAGCGTGCCTGCCGCGAAGCCGATCAGCATGATCACGACGGCGGTCCAGGCGGCGGGCGAGTGGCCTTCGCCGAGTTCTGCGGGCTCAGTGTTGCTCACGGTGCTCCTCGTTCTGCTCCGGCGCCGTCGTCCGATCGGCGCCGATCCGATCCTACCGTGTCGGTCGTGGGCGGTTCCCCCACCGCACCGTCCCCGGCGGTCGGGTCGTCACCCGCGCTGAGGTCGTCCCAGTCGCTGATCGCGTCGCGCTGGGTCGGGGCGGCCGCACGGGCGTCGGCGGCGGCCCCGGCGGTCGCCGCGGCGTACTTCCGGGTCGGCCCGGGCCACTGCCGCTGCACCACGAACACGACGATCCCGAGCACCACGGCGAGCACGCCACCCGCGATGCCGACGGCGGGCCACGCGGTGACGTCGACCCGGTCGACGACCTGGCGCACCGCGCCGGTGTCGCTGACGCCCGCGACCTCGCCCACCGCGCCCTTCGACGCCGCGACGGGGTCCGCCAGGGCGCCGATCCCGGTCGCCACGACGGCGATGCCGAGCAGCACCTCGACGGCCGCGAGCACGACGCGCAGCACACGGCCGGCGATCGTCAGCGCGAGGAACAGCGCCAGGCTCGCGATCGCGAGCGCCGTGTACTGCGGGACGACCGCGGCACCGTCCGCCACCACGCGCGGCACCACCGCGGTGCCGGCGTGCAGGTGCACCGTGAACCACGTCTGGGTCCACGACAGCATCACGATGCCGGCGACCGCGAGGCCGGCGACGACGACGAGCGGGCGGGAGCGCCGGGCCGTCACGCGCGCACCTCGCGCATCCGGTTCGCGGTCGCGACCGCGCGCAGCGGGGCGGCCGCCTTGTTCACGGCCTCCTCGTGCTCGGTGCGCGGGTCGGAGTCGGCGACCAGGCCGGCACCGGCCTGCACGCGTGCGACCCCGTCCTTGATGAGCGCCGTACGGATGGCGATCGCCAGGTCGGCGTCACCGGCGAAGTCGAAGTAGCCGACCACGCCCGCGTACGCCCCGCGCTTCGCCGGTTCCAGCTCGTCGATGATCTCGAGCGCACGCGGCTTCGGTGCCCCCGACAGG
Source organism: Curtobacterium sp. NPDC092190 (assembly GCF_044755625.1). Lineage (NCBI taxonomy): Bacteria > Bacillati > Actinomycetota > Actinomycetes > Micrococcales > Microbacteriaceae > Curtobacterium > Curtobacterium sp. NPDC092190. The sequence goes on from NZ_JBIVRJ010000001.1 coordinate 622,017, forward strand.
GTGCCGGCCGGGAAGGTCGCACGGAAGACGTCGATCGCCGAGGCTCCCGGTCGGACCGATCCCTCGACGCTCGACACCAGGTGCATGATGTGGCTGAAGCGCTCGACGGTCATGAACTCGGTCACCGCGACGGTCCCCGGCTCGCACACCTTCTGCAGGTCGTTCCGGGCGAGGTCGACCAGCATGAGGTGCTCGGCGCGCTCCTTCGGGTCGGCGAGCAGCTCGTCACCCAGGCGGACGTCCTCGACCGGGCTCGCGCCGCGTGGGCGCGAGCCGGCGATCGGGTGGGTGATCGCCCGCCCGTCCTGCACCTTGACCAGGGCCTCGGGCGAGGCGCCGACGATCCAGAAGCGCTCGTCGGCGCTGTCCGCCAGCGCGAGGAAGTACATGTACGGGCTCGGGTTCAGTGTCCGGAGCACCCGGTAGACGTCGAGCGGGTCGGCGGTGACGTCGTGGTCGAACCGCTGCGAGACGACGACCTGGAAGACGTCACCGTCGCGGATGAAGTCCTTGGACCGCTCGACCGCGGCCATGTAGTCCTCCGGCGACGTCCGGTGGCGCGGGGTCGGCTCGGCGATCTCGAACGCCTCGGCGACCGTCGCCGCGCTCGGCTGCACCAGGTCCGCCTGCATCCGGTCGAGCCGGGACTGCGCGTCGGACCACATCGTGTCCGGGTCGTCGGTGCCGTCGTTGAGGACGCTCGCGACGAGGAGCACGAGGCCGGTGCGGTGGTCGAGCGCCGCGAGCTCGGACACGAAGGCGAGGGCCTGCCCGGGCACCTCGAAGTCGGCCGCGGGCACGTTCGGCAGGTGCTCGAGCTGCCGCACGGCCTCCCACCCGATGAACCCGACCGTGCCGCCGACCAGGGGCGGGGTGCCGGGAACGCGGGGCGTCGCCCACCGGTCGTGCAGGCGGGCGAGGACGTCGAGGGGGGCGCCGTCGAGCGAGCCGACGGCCCGCGACGCCGGGATGCCGGTGTCGATCCAGGACGCCCGGTCGCCGTCCTGGGTCAGGACGCCGAAGCTCCGGACGCCGACGAAGGACCAGCGCGACCACAGGCCGCCCTGGCCGGCGGACTCGAGCAGGAACGAACCGGGGCGACCGTCCGCCAGCTTGCGGTACACACCGACCGGCGTCTCGCTGTCGGCGTAGAGCGCGCGGACGACGGGGACGACGCGGTGGCCGTCGAGCAGGTCGTCGAAGGCCTGCCGGGAGGTCGTGCGCGGCTCCTCCGCGCGGCTCGCGCCGGTCATCGGATCGCCTCCGCGGTCGTGGTCGCCGACGTCTTGCCAGTCGCGTCCGTCTCGGCCTGCACCGGCGCGGTCGCGGTCACGGGCTCGAGCGGGTCGACCTCGAAGCAGCTGTGCGCACCGGTGTGGCAGGCGGCCCCGACCTGCTGCACGGTGACGAGCAGCGTGTCGTCGTCGCAGTCGAGTGCGGCAGCCCGGACGTACTGCGCGTGCCCGGACGTGTCGCCCTTGCGCCAGTACTCCTGTCGGGAGCGCGACCAGAAGGTCACGCGCCCCTCGGTCAGGGTGCGGCGGAGGGCTTCGCGGTCCATCCAGCCGAGCATGAGGACGTCCTTCGAGGACTCCTCCTGCACGACTGCGGGGAGCAGGCCGTCCGCACCGAACCGTGCGCGGTCGAGGACCGCTTCCGTGCTGGTGCTGGTGCTGTCGGTCATGAGACTCCTAGCCTACGGCGGGGTGTCGGCGGACGGGGTGTCAGCGGACGGGCTGGCCGGCGGCGCGCAGCGCCGCCTTGACGTCCCCGATGGTCATCTCGCCCCGGTGGAAGACGCTGGCAGCGAGCACGGCGTCCGCGCCCGCCTCGACGGCCGGGGCGAAGTGCTCGAGGCGACCGGCGCCTCCCGAGCCGATGACCGGGACCGACGACACCGCACGCACCGCGGCGATGAGCTCGAGGTCGAAGCCGTGCTTCGTGCCGTCCGCGTCGATCGAGTTGACGAGCAGCTCGCCCGCGCCGCGCTCGACGCCCTCGCGTGCCCACGCGATCGCGTCGAGGTCGGACTCGGTCCGTCCGCCGTGGGTCGTGACGACGAAACCGGAGGGCATCCGGTCCGAGCGCTTGACGTCGAGCGACAGCACCACCGCCTGCGCGCCGAAGCGGTCGGCGATCTCGCTCACGAGCTCCGGCCGCGCGATCGCCGCGCTGTTGACGCCGATCTTGTCCGCGCCGCACTGCTGCAGGCGGGAGACGTCGTCGACGCTCCGGACGCCACCGCCGACGGTGAGCGGGATGAAGACCTGCTCCGCCGTGCGCGTCACCGTCTCGTACATGGTCGCGCGGTTCTCGACCGTGGCACCGACGTCGAGGAAGGTCAGCTCGTCGGCACCCTGCTCGTAGTAGCGGGCCGCGAGCTCGACCGGGTCGCCGGCGTCCTGCAGGTCGAGGAAGTTGACGCCCTTGACGACGCGACCGCCGGACACGTCGAGGCACGGGATGACCCGGACCGAGACGCCACCGGCGACACCGGCCGCGCCGCTGTCGGGTCCGGTCACGTCGGCTCGCACCGCGTCGTTCACAGGCGTGCGGCGTGGATCGGGCTGACCAGGATGGCGCGCGCACCGAGGTCGTACAGCGCGTCCATGATGAGGTTCGCGTCCTCGCGCGGGATCATCACGCGGACGGCCGACCAGTCGCGGTCGTGCAGCGGGGAGACCGTCGGCGACTCGATGCCCGACGCCACCGCGGTGGCCTGCTCCAGCAGGTCGGTCGGGATGTCGTAGTCGAGCATGACGTAGCCGCGGGCGACGAGCACGCCCTGCAGGCGGCGACGCAGGACGTCGATGCCCGGGATGCGCTCGTCGGTCGAGATGAGCAGCGCGGTCGACTCGAGGATCACCGGACCGAAGATCTCGAGCCCGGCGGCACGGAGCGTGCTGCCGGTCGAGACGACGTCGGCCACGGCGTCCGCGACACCGAGGCGCACGGCGCTCTCGACGGCGCCGTCGAGCTTCACGAGGGTCGCGGTCACCCCGTGCCGGGCGAGGAACTCGCCCACGAGTCCCGGGTAGCTCGTCGCGACGCGGACGCCGTCGAGGTCCTGCAGTTCGGTGAACCGGCCGGGCGTCCCGGCGAACCGGAAGGTCGAGTCGGCGAACCCGAGCGCGTCGACCTCGTGCGCCGCCGACCCGGAGTCGAGCAACAGGTCGCGGCCGGTGATGCCGACGTCGAGTGCGCCGGAGCCGACGTACGTGGCGATGTCGCGCGGGCGGAGGAAGAAGAACTCGACGCCGTTGCGCTCGTCGAGCAGGTGGAGCGCCTTCGGGTCGCGGCGACCGGCGTACCCGGCCTCCTTGAGCATCTCGGAGGCGGTCTCGGACAGCGAACCCTTGTTGGGCACGGCGATGCGGAGCATCAGGTGGTCTGCTTTCTGCTGGAGGTCGGGACGGCTGCGGGTCGCGGTGGCGCTCGGTGAGCGCGACACGCGTTCCTACAGATGTCGCCAGACGTCCGCCGGGGTGAGCCCCTTCGCGACCATGAGCACCTGGAGGTGGTAGATCAGCTGCGAGATCTCCTCCGAGGTGCGCTCGTCGCCCTCGTACTCGGCCGCCATCCAGACCTCGGCGGCCTCTTCCACGATCTTCTTGCCGATCTGGTGCACGCCGGCGTCCAGTTCGGCGACGGTGCCGGAGCCCTCGGGGCGCGTGCGCGCCTTCTCGGTCAGCTCCGCGAACAGGTCGTCGAACGTCTTCACGGGGACCAGGCTACCGTCATGCACGGCTGCGCCGGACGCACCGTCCGGACGGGAGGCGCCGGTCACCCCCGACGCGCCGCCCACCTGGGCGGTCACGCGCGTGCCGCCGCAGCCGCCTCGCGCAGGTCGGCGATGCGCTGCGCGGGCTCACCGCCGTAGACGGCGGATCCGGCGACGAGCGTGTCGGCGCCGCTGCGGACCGCCTCGGGCACGGTGTCGACCGCGATGCCGCCGTCGACCTCGAGCCAGACGTCGAGCCCCGAGGCGTCGACCGCGGCACGGGCGTCGGCGAGCTTCGGCATGACCGAGGGCATGAACGACTGCCCGCCGAACCCGGGCTCGACGGTCATGAGCAGGATCATGTCGTACGCGTCGAGGTGGTGGAGCACCTGCGTGATCGGGGTGCCGGGCTTCACGGCGACGGCGGCGCGGGCACCGTTCGACCGGATCGCCGCGGCGGTCGCCACCGGGTCGTCGGCGGCCTCGAGGTGGAACGTGACGCTCGAGGCGCCGGTCTCGGCGTACTTCGGCGCCTGGGTGTCGGCGTCGGTGATCATGAGGTGCACGTCGAGCGGCACCGGCGAGACGTCCTGCAGGCGCTGCACGATCGGCAGGCCCAGGGTGAGGTTCGGCACGAAGTGGTTGTCCATCACGTCGACGTGCACCATGTCGGCGCTCCCGATGCGGTGCAGCTCCCGCTCGAGGTTGGCGAAGTCGGCGGACAGGATGCTCGGCGAGATGCGGATCGTCACCCGGCAACCCTACCGAGCGCCGCTGCCCGTCCAGACGGCAGTCTCCCACTCCAGCGGGGCTCCCGTGTCGGAGAACGGGACGAGCGGCACGGTCGGGAACTCGCGCAGGACACCGGTGAGCTGCGTCGCGGTCCCCAGTCCGCTCCGGACACGGAGGTACTGCACCAGGGTGAGCTGCCCGTACGTGCGGTTCATCGATGCGCGTGCGGTGTCCAACGAAGGGTCGGCGCCGACCGGGGGCAGCTTCGGTCGGATGGCGTACGCGCGGTTGAACAGGCGTCCGTGGTGGGCACATGCGTTGCGCACCACGTTGAGCGCGCGCAACCACGAGGTCAGCTGCGGTGCTCGGAGACCGAACCGTCCGCTCACCTCGGTCTGGACGCTCGGCGGCGCGAAGCCGAGCAGCCTCGAGACCGTCCCCCAGTCCATCACCTCGACCGCGGCCCACACCGGCAGGACTCCCCCGTACCCGGACCGGTGGTGCTCGACGAACTCCTCCCGGCTCCTGGCGACCTCACCGCGGTGCCGCTCCAGCCAGTTGCGGTGGCCGTCGCCGGCGCGTGCCAGCGGACCGAGCAGATCGGGACGCAGATGGGCGCTCGGGTGGAGCCGCCCGAGTGCGTGCCCCAGCGCGGCTCTCAGTGCGAGCTCGACCGGAGCGAGGGCGTCGAACACCGTCGTCCGCAGACGCTCGTCGAAACGGTGGAGCGCGAGGACGTCCTCGAGGTGGGTCCCCGGGCGGAAGCGATCACCCCGCGCACCGCCCGTGGTCTCGCGGAACGCGTACCAGTAGCCACTCAGCCGGTAGTAGTTGACGAGGCGCAGTTCGCGGACGGCGGCGTCCTCGTCGGGCACGTGCATCCCACGTCCTCGCAGGAGTGCCACCTGCTCTCGGTACGGCCGGAACGGCTTGGGTTCCACAGCAGGCCTCCCCCGGGCCGAGAACGAAGAGGACCGGCCCTGGACCTGCTCTCGCAGGCGGAACCGGTCGTGTTCCTCCAACATATCAGATCGTTCCTGGGCCGACAACCCGCGAGCAGACGCCGAGGTTGCGTGTTGCGGAAGGGGTCAGGGGCGACGGCGGAAGAGCGCGACGAACATCGCGTCGGTTCCGGTCCGGTGCGGCCAGAGCTGCGCCGTCGGACCGTCGGCGACCTGCGGGTCCCGAGCCGCCACCGACCGGACCACGCCGGCGGTGTCGAGCTGCTCGAGCACGGCGCCGTGCCGCTCGAGCAGTGCGTCGACCTGCCCGCGCGTCTCGGCCAGGTGCGGCGAGCACGTGACGTACGCGAGCGTGCCACCCGGTGCGAGTGCACGGACCGCCGCATCGAGCAGCTCGGCCTGCAGCGCCGCGAGCTCGGGGACGTCCTCGGGCTGCTTGCGCCACCGCGCCTCGGGACGCCGACGGAGCGCGCCGAGGCCCGTGCACGGAGCATCGAGCAGGATCCGGTCGAACAGCTCGTCGCCCGGCTTGCCGAAGCGCCGTCCGTCGCCCTCGACGACCGTGACGGTGTCGTCACCCGCCACGGTGGACAGGGCCTTGCGCACGAGTCCGGCGCGGGCGGGCACGAGCTCGTTGGCGACCAGGGACGCTCCGCCCTGGGCGGCCTCGGCGGCGAGGAGCGCGGCCTTGCCCCCGGGCCCGGCGCACATGTCGAGCCACCGCTCCCCCGGACGGACGGCGGACGACCGCGTGAGGGCGAGGGCCGCGAGCTGCGACCCCTCGTCCTGCACCCGGAGCCGACCGGCGGCGACACCGGGGACCCGTGCGGGGTCGCCGGTCGTCCCGCGGATGCCGACCGGGGACACCGGGCCGGCGTCGGCCCCGGCGACCCGGCCGGGAGGCGCGGTGCCGGTCTCGTCGTCGGCTCCGGCTCCGTCGTCGGTGCGGGGCTGCTCGTCGGCTCCGGCCCCGCCGTCGGCTCCGTCCCCGCCGTCGGCTTCGGGCCCGCCGTCCGCTCCGGATCCGTCCTCGGCAGCGGTCGCCGTCGCGGTGCGGACGTCCTCGTCGGTGGCGAGCCCGGGCAGCGCGACGAGCTGCACGCGGGGCGCGACGTTGTCGGCCGCGAGCAGGGCAGCGAGCTCGTCCCGCGACCGCTCGGCCGCCAGGGCGTCACGGAGTGCGGCGACCACCCACGACGGGTGCGACCAGCGGGTGGCCAGCAGCGCGTCGCCGCTCCGACCCTCGGTGACCAGGGCGTCCCACTCGTCGTCGGTCTTCGCGGCGACCTTGCGCAGGACCGCGTTGACGAAGCCGGTGGCCCGGCGGGCGCCGACCTCGCGTGCGAGCTCCACGGTCGCCGAGACCGCCGCGTGCGTTGGTGTGCGCATGCCGAGCAGCTGGTGCACGCCGAGGCGCATCACGTCGAGCACGTCGGACTCGATGTTGTCGACCCGGCGACCGGATGCGACCCCGACGATCGCGTCGTAGCGGCCGAGCATGCGGATCGACCCGTAGGTGAGCTCGGTGGCGAAGGCGGCGTCGCGGGCGGACAGACCGGCGCGACGGATGCGCGTGGGCAGGAGCAGGTTGGCGTAGGCGTCGTCGACCTGCACCGCGCGGAGCACGTCGAACGCGACCCGCCTGGCGCTGGTCGGACGGGGGCGTCGGTCGCCGCGCGACTGCCGGGAGGACTGCTGCGCCGCGCTCACGAGAGCACCACGCCCTCGAGCGAGCCGAGGCCGCGTGCCCACGCGGCGCCGTCCATCGCCTTCTTGCCGGCGGGCTGGACCTCGGTGAGCACGAGCGGGACGTCGGCCGTGCCGACGAGGAGTCGTCCGTCGACCAGTGCGAGCGCACCGGGCGCGAGGTGCGGGGCGGAGGAGGCCGCGCCTCCCGGCAGGAGCGCGCTGCGGAGCAGCTTCACCCGCGTCTCGCCGAGGTGGGCGAACGCGCCGGGCTCGGGCGTCACACCGCGGACGCGGGCACGGACGGCCACGGCCGGCTCCGTGAAGGCGACGTGCGCGTCGTCGGCGGTCGGCTTCGGGGCGAGGGTCACCGTCCCGGACTGCTCGCTGGCGACCGCGCTGCCGTCGGCCAGGGCGTCGACGACCCGCAGGACGGTGTCCGCTCCGGTCTCGGCCATCGCGGCGAGGACCTCGCCGCTGGTGGCGTCCGGGTCGATCGTGAACGGGTCGGCGGCGTACACGGGACCGGCGTCGAGCGCCTCGACGAGCTGGAAGACGGTCGCGGCGGTCCGGGTGTCGCCCGCCATCACGGCACGCTGGACGGGTGCGGCGCCGCGGTACGCCGGCAGCTCGGAGAAGTGCAGGTTGACCCAGCCGAGACGTGGAGCGTCCAGGGCGGGACGACGGAGGAGCGCACCGTACGCGACGATGACGCCGAGGTCGGCCTGCAGTTCGACCAGCTGCGCGGTGACGGCGTCGTCCACCCGGGTGGCCTCGATGACGGGCAGTCCGAGCTCCTCGGCGACCTGCGCCACCGGGGTCGGCGTGAGGACACGCTTCCGACCCTGGGGTGTCGGGGGTCGGGTGAGGACGGCCGCGATCTCGTGGTCGGAGGCGGCGAGACGTCGGAGGGTGGGGACGGCCGCAGCGGGGCTGCCGGCGACGACGAGACGCATGGGGTCCATCGTCCCACGGCCGACGGTGTCCGACGCGCGCGGGACGCTGCCGGCCGGGAACGGACTGCGAGCGGGCTGGGTAACGTCCGGACCATGAGTGACGTCACCACCTCCACCAACCGCTACGCCGGCTCGTCGATCCAGAAGGTCGCGCTCGTCGTCGGCATCGTGTTCCTGCTCGTCGGGATCGCCGGGTTCGTGCCGGGGCTGACCTCCGGCGACCTCGGCGGTGCCGGGCACCACTCGATGGCGATGCTGCTCGGGATCTTCCAGGTGTCGGTCCTGCACAACATCGTGCACCTGCTGTTCGGCGTCGTCGGCCTCCTCGCGGCGAACCGGGCGACGGGGTCGCGGATGTACCTCGTGATCGGCGGCGTCGTCTACTTCGTGCTGTGGGTCTACGGCCTGTTCACGGCGGGCACGATGTCCGGCGCGAACTTCGTCCCGCTCAACTGGGCGGACAACTGGCTGCACCTGGTGCTCGCGATCGGCATGGTCGCGCTCGGCGTCGTCTTCCCGCGGGAGCGCCGCCGTCCGGTCGGCGCCTGACCCGGGCTCGCACCCGCAACACGCAACGTCGGCGGCTCCGCGCAGCGGTACTCCCCTGCGAGCGGCCGCCGTCGTTGCGTTCCGCGGGAGGTCGTCAGGCGTCGACGGCGGCGCGGGCCCCGACGAAGGCGTCCACGCAGCGGCGCACCTGCTCCTCGGTGTGCGCCGCGGAGAGCTGCACCCGGATCCGGGCTCTCCCCTGCGGCACCACCGGGTAGCTGAACGCCGTCACGTAGACGCCCCGCGCCTGCATCTCGTCCGCGATCCGCGCGGTGCGGCCGGCCTCGTGGAACATCACGGGCACGATCGGGTGCTCCCCCGGCAGCAGCTCGAAGCCCGCGTCCGACATGAGCGTCCGGAACGTCCTGGCGTTGGCTGCGAGCCGGGCGCGGGCGTCGTCCGACCGTTCGACGAGGTCGAGCGCCGCGACGGTCCCCGCCGCGATCACCGGCGCGAGCGAGTTCGAGAACAGGTACGGGCGTGAGCGCTGCCGCAGCAGGTCGACGATCTCCCGGCGCGAGGCCACGTACCCGCCGGACGCCCCGCCGAGCGCCTTGCCGAACGTGCCGGTGTAGACGTCGACGCGGTCCGCGACGCCGCACAGCTCGGGGGTGCCCCGCCCGTGCTCGCCGACGAACCCGACGGCGTGCGAGTCGTCGACGATGACGAGTGCGTCGTACCGCTCGGCGAGGTCGCAGATCTCGGCGAGCGGCGCGATCGAGCCGTCCATGGAGAAGACGCCGTCGGTGACCACCGCGCGGAACCGGGCCGACGATGCGGCGGCGAGCTGCGCCTCCAGGTCGGCCGTGTCGCGGTTGCGGTACCGGAACCGCTGCGCCTTCGAGAGCCGGATGCCGTCGATGATCGACGCGTGGTTGAGCTCGTCGGAGATGATCGCGTCCTCCGGGCCGAGCAGCACCTCGAACAGCCCACCGTTCGCGTCGAAGCACGACGAGTACAGGATCGCGGCCTCGGTGCCGAGGAAGCCGGCGACCCGACGCTCGAGGTCGAGGTGCAGGTCCTGCGTGCCACAGATGAACCGCACGCTCGCCACCCCGTAGCCCCAGCGGTCGAGGGCGTCCTTCGCCGCGTCGACGAGGTCGGTCGAGTCCGCGAGCCCGAGGTAGTTGTTCGCACAGAAGTTGAGCAGGTCGGTGCCGTCCGCCGCGATCGCCGCCCGCTGCGGACCGGCGATGCCACGCTCGCGCTTCGTCAGCCCCGCGGCCTCGATCCCGGCGAGCTCCGTCGCCAGGTGGTCCTTGATCGCGCCGTACATCAGGTCTCCGTCCAGTCGATGACGACCTTGCCGCCGTCCGCGCTCGCCGCCGCGGCGAACGCTGCCTCCCAGTCGCGCGCCGGGTGGCACGCCGACACGATCGAGCCGATGCGCTCGCGCAGGAGCGCACTCGTGGCGAGCATCGAGCTCATCGCCTGCCACGTCTCGTACATCTCACGGCCGTAGATGCCCTTCACCGTGAGCATGTGCGTGACGACCTTGGCCCAGTCCACCGCGATCGGGCCGCTCGGCAGCCCGAGCATCGCGATCCGCCCCCCGTGGTTCATGTTCTCGACCATCGCGGGCAGTGCGGTCGGGGCGCCGGACATCTCGAAGCCGACGTCGAAGCCCTCGCGCATGCCGAGCCGCTCCTGAGCCGCACGGACCGTGGCCGCCCCGTCGTGACGCACGTCCACCCCGAGGTCGGCGCCCATGCCCTCCGCGAGGCGCAGCCGCTCCGTGCTGACGTCCGTCCCGACGACGAACCGCGCACCGGCGTGTCGGGCCACCGCGATCGCCATGAGGCCGATCGGTCCGCACCCGGTGACCAGCACGTCCTCGCCGACCAGGGGGAACGCGAGCGCGGTGTGCACCGCGTTGCCGAGCGGGTCGAAGAGTGCGCCCACCTCGGGTTCGACGGGACCGTGGTGGACCCACACGTTCGTGCCCGGCAGCGTCAGGTACTCCGCGAACGCGCCGTCGCGCTGCACGCCGAGGCCCTTCGTGCGGATGCACATCTGCCGACGCCCGGCGCGACAGTTCCGGCAGGTGCCGCAGACGACGTGCCCCTCGCCGGACACGAGGTCGCCGACGGCGACGTCGCGCACGGCGGCGCCGACCTCGACGACCTCGCCGGAGAACTCGTGGCCGGGCACGAGCGGCGCGGTCACGGCCGATGCGGCCCAGTCGTCCCACCGCTCGATGTGCAGGTCGGTCCCGCAGATCCCGGTCCGCAGCACGCGGACGAGGACCTCGTCCTCGGTCGGGACCGGCACCGGCCGGTCGGTCATGATCAGTCCCGGACCGGCGTCCGGCTTCCAGAGCGCCCGCATCGGCGTCACCTCGTCACTCCGTCGTGCGTGTGGTGTGGTCGTCGGCGGCTCGTGGCCACCACCGACCAGCCTGGCACACCGTCCGGACGGACGGGAGGCTCGGTGCGCGCCCGGCGCGTCGTGGCACCTCGTCCGCGTGAGCGCGTCCGCGGCGGGTCAGACCTCGGTGAACGGCTCGGCGTCGTCGAGTCGCACGCGCAGGGTCGGCGCCGCGCGACGTCGGTTGCCGCCCGGGAGCACCCGGCGCGTCGACGAACGGCGGATGACCTCGGCCTTGAGCGTCGCCGCGACCTCGGCCCCGTGCGCGTAGGCGAAGCGCACGATCGCACGGACCGTCCCGGGCACCGGGTCGTCGGGTACCGGAACCGGCCCGAGCACCGCCCCGACCACCGCGTCACCGAGGGCCTCGACCGCCTCGGTCACCGCCTCGTCCGTACCGGTGAGCGTCGCCACCCGGACGGCCGGCGGGAAGTGCAGGGCCCGTCGGTCGACGAGCTCGTCGTGCGCCGGCCCGTCGAGCCGCCAGAGGGCCATCGCCGTGGCGAGCTTGCCGCCGATGCCGACGAGGTACACCTCGGCGCCGGGTGCGCCCTTGGCAGCGGCGTTCGTCCAGAAGCGGAGCACGTCCTCCTGCACCCGGAGGCCCTCGCGGGCCAGGAGCCGTTCGCCGTCGAGCAGCAGTACGCACGCGTACCCGCCCGGCGCGCTCGGCTCCGCGCCGCGTGTGGCGACGACGACCGCGGGGCGGGCGGGGACCTCGTCGAGCGGTCGGGAACCGTCCGCCACCACGATCCGGGTGCCGGGGAACGCCCGGCCGAGCTCGTCGGCGGTCCGCTGGGCCCCCTGCCCGACGGGCTTGAGCCGCCCGCCGCCGCACGTCGGGCACCGGAACCCCACGGCGAGGGCACCGCAGAACCGGCACTGCGGGGTCGCGTTCCGGTGCGGGCTCCCCAGGGGGCCGCCGCACACCCGGCAGTGCGCGCGTTCCCCGCAGTCGGCGCAGACCAGCCCGGTGCCGAAGCCCGGGTTGGCGACCTGCACGAGGACGGGCCCGTGCTGGCTGGCCTCCCGCGCGGCGCGCCACGCCGTGCTGGGGATGCGGGCCTGGGCCGCGAAGCCCTCGGCACCCGCCTGCTGCGCGGTCGGGATCACCTTCGGCGTCGGTACCCGGTACGGCGCGAGCTCCTGGAGCCAGTGCAGCTCGACGAGCCGCTGGACGTCGGTCGACCTGGCGTGCGCGACGAAGAGGAGTGCGGCGCCGGACTGCGCGGTCCGCACGAGGGCGACGTCGCGCGTGTGCACGTACGGGGCCCGGGGCTCGACGAAGGACGCGTCGCCGTCGTCCCACATCGCCACGAGCCCGAGCTCGGACGCCGGTGCGAACGCCGCGGTCCGGTTGCCGATCGCCACGACGGCGTGCGTCCGCGCCTGCAGCAGCGCCTTCGCACGCTGCCCGTTCGTCTGCTTGGCGTCGAACCGGACGACGCGCTCCGGCGGGAGCACCGCGAGGAGCGCGCGTTCGAGGTCCGTGACGTCGCGGAAGTCCGGGACCGCGAGCACGGCCGACTGCTCGCGGGCGACGACGTGCGACGCCGCCTGTGCGAGCGTCGCGGCCCAGCCGGGCACCCACACGGGGTCATCGGCGGTCCCGAGGTCGACGGGGTGGGGCACGGCGTCGACCGCAGCCCGTCCGTGGTCGGCGAGCAGGGCCTCCAGGACGCCCTCGGCGTAGCCCGTCACCGGGGTCGGCTCGACTGTCGGCGGTGACCACGAGGTGTCGCGGGCGAGCCAGGCCTTCTCGGCACGGACCTGACGGGTCGGCACGGCGAGCCGGAGCACGTCGGAGGCGACACCGGCGGCGCGGTCGGCGACGGCACGCGCGAGCGTCCAGATCTCCGGGGCCAGCACGGGCACCGGTGACACGACCTGTTCGACGGGACTGAGCGCCCCCGGCCAGTCTCCCTCGGAGACGACCTCGACGACGTACGCGTCGGACATCCGGGCGCCGGTGCGCAGCGGCACCTTGACCCGGACCCCCGGCACGCAGTCGTCCTCGAGCTCGGCCGGCACCCGGTAGTCGAACAGACGGTCCAACTGCGGGAGCGGCGAGTCGAGGACGACGCGCGCGACGGTGGTCACACGGCGCCTAGACGGCGGCGGTGACGAGTCCTGCTGCGGCGCGGAGCTCCTCGACGCGGTCGAGCTGCTCCCAGGTGAAGCCCGGCAGCTCGCGGCCGAAGTGGCCGTACGCCGCGGTCTGGGCGTACCGGGGCTTGAGCAGGTCGAGGTCGCGGATGATCGCGGCGGGACGCAGGTCGAACACCTCGGTGATGGCGGCCTCGATCGTGGCGTCGTCGACGTGTCCGGTGCCGAACGACTCGACGTACAGACCGACGGGCTTCGCGCGGCCGATCGCGTAGGCGACCTGGACCTCGAGCCGGTCCGCGAGCCCCGCGGCGACGGCGTTCTTCGCGACCCAGCGGAGCGCGTAGGCGGCCGAGCGGTCGACCTTCGACGGGTCCTTGCCGCTGAACGCGCCGCCACCGTGGCGGGAGGCCCCGCCGTACGTGTCGACGATGACCTTGCGTCCGGTGAGTCCGGCGTCGCCCTGCGGGCCGCCGATCTCGAAGCGACCGGTCGGGTTCACGATCACGTCGACGTGCGACGAGTCGAGGTCGACCAGGTCGAGCACCGGACGGATGACGTGCTCCGTGATCTGCGCGGTGAGCTCGTCGAGCGTGACCGCGGGCGAGTGCTGCGTGGAGAGCACCACCGTCTCGACGGTCTTCGGCACGACGCCGTCGTAGCCGACGGTGACCTGGGTCTTGCCGTCCGGGCGGAGGTAGTCGAGCTGCCCGCTCTTGCGGACCTCGGCCAGCCGCTCCGCCAGGCGGTGCGCGAGCCAGATCGCGACGGGCATGTACTCGGGCGTCTCGTTCGTCGCGAAGCCGAACATGATGCCCTGGTCGCCGGCGCCCTGGCGGTCGAGCTCGTCGATGCCCGCACCGGACCGGCTGTCGAGCGACTCGTCGACGCCCTGGGCGATGTCCGGCGACTGCGCACCGATCGACACCTCGACACCGCAGGTGCGGCCGTCGAAGGAGACCTCGGACGAGTTGTACCCGATGCCCGTGATGACGTCGCGGACCAGCTTCGGGATCTCGACGTAGCCGGACGTGGTGACCTCGCCCGCGACGTGCACGAGCCCGGTGGTGACCATCGTCTCCACGGCGACGCGCGCGTGCGGGTCGACCGCGAGCAGCGCGTCGAGGATCGTGTCCGAGATCTGGTCGCAGATCTTGTCGGGGTGCCCCTCCGTCACCGACTCGGACGTGAAGAGGCGCAGGTTGGTGCCGCTCACCGGGGTCAGTCGGTGGGCTGCTGCTGCTTGGTGACGGTCAGCTTGTCCTCGTTGATCTCGTGCAGAGCAACGGACAGCGGCTTGTCGTCGATCGTGGAGTCGACGAGCGGACCGACGTTGTCGAACAGCGACCCCTCGTGCAGGTCGGCGTAGTAGTCGTTGATCTGACGGGCGCGCTTCGAGGCGAAGATGACGAGCGCGTACTTCGACTCCACCTTGGCGAGCAGGTCGTCGATGGGCGGGTCGATGATGCCCTGGGGGTTGGCCATGGTGTCTCCTGTCGGCTGCGGGTGCGTGGGGCGCGGGTCCGACCGGATCGGACCGCCCGACCGCGGTCGGGCTGCGCGGGCGCGACGCCGAGGAGGCGCGCGCGGGTGCGCCGTGTCAGGGCGCAGAGAACAAGTCTACGACCTCGCGTGCCGCGGTGCCGACATCCGAGTTCACGATGCGCACGTCGAACTCGTCCTGCGCGGCCAGTTCGACCTTCGCGGTCTCGAGTCGGCGTGCCTGTTCCTCGGCGGACTCGGTCCCGCGACCGATGAGCCGCCGGACGAGTTCCTCCCACGTCGGCGGCAGCAGGAACACGAGCACGGCCTCGGGCATGGCGTCGCGGACCTGCCGAGCACCCTGCAGGTCGATCTCGAGCAGCACCTTGTCGCCGGCGTCGAGCGCGCGGTCGATCGGCGGCCGTGGCGTGCCGTACCGGTAGGAGTTGTGCACCACGGCCCACTCGAGCAGCTCGCGGTCCCGGATCATCCGGTCGAACTCGGCGTCGTCCACGAAGTAGTAGTGCACGCCGTCGACCTCGCCCGGGCGGGGCTTCCGGGTCGTCGCCGACACGCTGAGGTCCACGTCGGGGAAGTGCTCGCGGATGTGCGCGCTCACGGTGCCCTTGCCGACGGCGGTCGGTCCGGCCAGCACGACGAGCTTCGACGCACCGCGCTTCCGGCCGCGGGCGGCGAGCCAGTCGGCCAGGGCCGTGCGCTGCCGGGTGCCGAGCCCGCCGAGCCGCTTCGACGGGGCGATGCGGAGCTCCCCCATCACGGCCTCGGCACGCGCCGGGCCGATCCCGGACATGCTCGTGAGCAGGTCGCGCACGCGCAGCGACTTCTCGGCGGGCAGGTCCGCGTCGGACCACGCGGCGCGAGCGACCTCGAGGGCGCTGCGCTCCCCCGACGCCACCTGCGCCTTGACGGCAGCACGGGCGCGCCGAGCGGCGACTGCCGCGCGGGCGGCGGCGACGCGGTCGACCTCCGGCGGGTTGCGGTGCGCGGGCAGGTCGCTGCGGTCCGGGGTCCCGGAGCCGGGCGTCTGGTCCGTGGGCGTCTGGTCCGTCACGCGGCGGCCCCGAGTGCGGCGTGGATGCGGTCCACGCGGTCCTGCACCAGCGCGGCGACCCCGTCCGGGCCGTCGGTCAGCAACCCGCGCGACTCGTTCACCAGGACCTGCTCGGCCCGCGCACCGTACCGGGCGCGCAGGTCCTCGATCCGGGCACCCTGGGCACCGAAGCCCGGGGCGAGCACCGGCGCGTTGCCGATGGCGCCCGCGTCGATGCCGAAGTCGTCGAGGTCGAGGGTGGCGCCGAGCACGAGCCCGACGTCCCCGAGCGGCTGCTCGCCGCCGGTCCGGTTGTCGTCTGCCACAGCAAGGACGATACCGGCAGCGACGGACCGTCCGGCACGCGGCCCCTCGGTGAGCACGGCCGTCTGGAGCACGCGCGCCTCCGGGTTGCTCGTCGCCGCGAGCACGAAGACGCCCGCACCGTTCCGTCGGGCGACGTCGACCGTGCCGGCGAGGGACCCGTACCCGAGGTACGGCGAGACCGTCATCGCGTCCGCCCGGAACGGCCCGTCGCGGTCGAGCCACGCGAGCGCGTAGTCGTCGCCGGTCGAGCCGATGTCGCCCCGCTTCACGTCGGCGACGACCAGGAGGCCCGCATCGCGTGCCCGACGCAGGGTCGCGTCGAGCGCGCGGTAGCCGGGGACCCCGGCCGCCTCGAAGAAGGCGATCTGCGGCTTCACGATCGCGGCGCGGCCGGCGGCCGCGTCGACCAGGGTCGCGCCGAAGGCGGTGAGGCCCTGCTCGTCGCGGCCGAGCCCCCACGCCGCCAGGGTGGCGGCGTGGGGGTCGATGCCGACGCACAGGGGGGAACGCTCCCCCACGGCGGCGGCGAGGCGGACACCGAAGGAGGCCGGGCCTCCCGTCCGTCCGTCGCTCACCAGGTCGCGCGCTCGAGCGCGTAGTCCTGCAGGCTGCGGGCGCTGAGCGGGGTGCCGATCGTCTCGATCGCGGCGACGGCCGCACCGAGCTGCGCGATCGTCGTGAAGAGCGGCTTGTCCGCGGCGACCGTGGCCGCACGGATCTCGTAGCCGTCCGCACGACCGGCGGCGCCGGAGGGCGTGTTGATGACGATGTCGACCGCGTCGCGGGCGAGCAGGTCGACCACGCTCTCACCGCCCTCGCTGTACTTGCCGACCAGGGTGACCTCGATGCCGTTGCGGCGCAGGACCTCGGCGGTCCCCTCGGTCGCGGTGATCGTGAAGCCGAGCTGCTGCAGGCGGTGCACGGGCAGGACGACCTGGCGCTTGTCGGTGTCCGCGACGCTCACGAAGACCGTGCCGCTCGTCGGCAGGCCGCCGTACGCGGCGTCCTGCGACTTGAGGAACGCCCGCGGGAAGTCGCGGTCGATGCCCATCACCTCGCCCGTGGAGCGCATCTCGGGGCTGAGCACCGAGTCGACGACCTGGCCGTCGTGAGTGCGGAAGCGGCGGAAGGGCAGCACGGCCTCCTTGACGGCGACCGGTGCCTGCGGCGGCACCGAGGAGCCGTCCCGCTCCGGCAGCATCCCCTCGGCGACGAGCGCGTCGATCGAGGTGCCGGTCATCACGCGGGAGGCCGCCTTGGCGAGCGGGATGCCGAGTGCCTTCGACACGAACGGGACCGTGCGGCTGGCGCGCGGGTTCGCCTCGAGGACGTAGAGCACGCCCGCACCGATCGCGAACTGCACGTTGAGCAGGCCCTGCACGCCGATGCCGCGGGCGATCTTCTCGGTGGCCTCGACCACGCCGCGGATCTCCGCCTTGCCGAGTCCGACCGGCGGCAGGGTGCAGGCCGAGTCGCCGGAGTGGATGCCGGCCTCCTCGATGTGCTCCATGATGCCGCCGACGTAGAGCCGCTCGCCGTCGAAGAGCGCGTCGACGTCGATCTCCACCGCGTCGTCGAGGAACCGGTCGACCAGCAGCGGCAGGTCCGGACCGATGATCGCCTGGTCGGCCATCCGGTCGAAGTAGTCCGCCAGGGCAGCCGGGTCGTAGACGATCTCCATGCCGCGTCCGCCGAGCACGAAGGACGGGCGGACGAGGACCGGGTACCCGATCTCCTCGGCGACCGCGGTCGCGCTCGCGAGGTCGTGGGCCGTGCCGTTCCGCGGTGCGAGCAGCCCGGCCTGCTCGAGGATCGCGGCGAACTGGCCACGCTCCTCGGCGGAGTCGATCGCGCTCGGGGTCGTGCCGAGGATCGGGATGCCGGCGGCCTCGAGGGGCTTCGCCAGGCCGAGGGCGGTCTGCCCGCCGAGCTGGACGACGACGCCGACGAGCTCACCGGAGGCCGCCTCGGCCTCGATGACCTCGAGGACGTCCTCGGTGGTGAGCGGCTCGAAGTAGAGCCGGTCCGAGGTGTCGTAGTCGGTGGAGACCGTCTCGGGGTTGCAGTTGATCATGATCGTCTCGTAGCCGGCGTCGCTCAGTGCGAACGAGGCGTGCACGCACGAGTAGTCGAACTCGACGCCCTGACCGATGCGGTTCGGGCCGGAGCCGAGGATGACGACCTTCTTCCGGTCGCTCGGGGCGACCTCGGTCTCCGCGTCGTACGACGAGTAGTGGTACGGCGTGAGGGCCGGGAACTCACCGGCGCAGGTGTCCACCGTCTTGAAGACCGGGCGGATTCCGAGCGCGTGACGGGCGTCGCGTGCCTCCTGCTCGGAGATGCCGCGCAGGGACGCGATCTGGGCGTCGCTGAAGCCGTGCTCCTTCGCCCAGCGCAGGGTGTCCGCGTCGAGCGTCTCCGCCGCACGCACCTCGTCGGCGACCTCGTTGATGAGGACGATCTGGTCGATGAACCACGGGTCGATCTTCGTGGCCTCGAACACCTCGTCCGCGGTGGCGCCGGCGACCAGGGCCTGCTGCACCGTGACGATGCGACCGTCGGTCGGCACCTGGGCCTTCGACAGCAGCGCGTCCTTGTCGAGCTCGGCCGCCGGGGTGTCCCAGTGGAAGCTCGACCCGCGCTTCTCGAGGCTCCGCAGGGACTTCTGCAGCGCCGTTGCGTAGTTGCGGCCGATGGCCATCGCCTCGCCGACGCTCTTCATGGTCGTGGTGAGCGTGGCGTCGGCCGCCGGGAACTTCTCGAACGCGAACCGCGGGGTCTTCACGACGACGTAGTCGAGCGTCGGCTCGAAGCTCGCCGGCGTCACACGGGTGATGTCGTTCTCGATCTCGTCGAGACGGTACCCGATCGCGAGCTTCGCGGCGATCTTCGCGATCGGGAAGCCGGTCGCCTTCGACGCGAGCGCGGACGAGCGGGAGACACGCGGGTTCATCTCGATGACGATCAGGCGCCCGTTCGACGGGTCGACCGCGAACTGGATGTTGCAGCCACCGGTGTCGACACCGACGCGACGGATGATGTCGATGCCGATGTTCCGCATGTTCTGGTACTCGCGGTCGGTCAGCGTCAGCGCGGGGGCGACGGTGATCGAGTCGCCCGTGTGCACGCCCACCGGGTCGACGTTCTCGATCGAGCAGATCACGACCGTGTTGTCGAAGTTGTCCCGCATGAGCTCGAGCTCGTACTCCTTCCAACCGAGGATGGACTCCTCGAGGAGCACCTCGGTGGTCGGGCTGGACTGCAGGCCGTCGCCGACGAAGCGGACGAGCTCCTCCTCGTTGTACGCGAAGCCGGAGCCGAGACCGCCCATGGTGAAGGACGGCCGGACGACGAGCGGGTAGCCGAGGTCCTGCGCGAACGCCTTCGCCTCGTCCAGGGTGTGCGCGATGTGGCTGCGGGCCACGTCGGCACCGGACTCGAGCACGAGCTCCTTGAAGAGCTGCCGGTCCTCACCGCGCTGGATCGCGTCGACCTTGGCACCGATGAGCTCGACGTCGTACTTCGCGAGGATGCCCTCGGCGTCGAGCTTGATCGCGGCGTTGAGCGCCGTCTGGCCGCCGAGCGTCGGCAGGACCGCGTCCGGACGCTCGATCTTGATGATCTCCTCGAGCGAGGCGCTGGTGATCGGCTCGATGTACGTCGCGTCGGCGAAGTCCGGGTCGGTCATGATCGTCGCCGGGTTCGGGTTGACGAGGATGACCCGGACGCCCTCGGCGCGGAGCACGCGGCACGCCTGGGTGCCGGAGTAGTCGAACTCGGCGGCCTGACCGATGACGATCGGGCCCGAGCCGATGACGAGGACGGAGTTGATGTCTGCGCGCTTCGGCATCAGTTGCTGCTTTCGTTCTGCGCGGCCGACGCGCCGGCGTCGGTCGTCGGGTCGGCTGCGGGGGTCGTGGCGGTGGCGGTCGCCGCGTCGAGCGGCTCCCCGTCGCGTCGCGCACGGACCAGGTCCGCGAACCGGTCGAACAGGTACATGGAGTCGTGCGGGCCGGCCGCCGCCTCGGGGTGGTACTGCACGCTGAACGCGGGCACGTCGAGCGCGCGGAGGCCCTCGACCACGTCGTCGTTCAGGGAGTAGTGCGAGACCTCGACCCGCCCGAACCCGGCCGGCGACTCGAGGACCTCGCCCAGGGGCGCGTCGACCGCGAAGCCGTGGTTCTGGCTCGTGATCTCGACCTTGCCGGTGGCGGTGTCGAGCACGGGCTGGTTGATGCCGCGGTGGCCGAACGGCAGCTTGTACGTGCCGAAGCCGAGCGCGCGACCGAGGAGCTGGTTGCCGAAGCAGATGCCGAAGAACGGGCGGCCGGTCCGCAGGGACTCCTGCAGCAGGGACACCTGCGCGTCGCTCGCGGCGGGGTCACCCGGGCCGTTCGAGTAGAACAGCGCGTCCGGGTCGAGCTCCTGCAGCGCCTCGGACGTGATGTCCTGCGGCACGACGTGCACCTCGAACCCGCGCTCGGCGAGGTAGCGGGTGGTCGAGGCCTTCACGCCGAGGTCGAGCACGGCGAGCCGGCCGATCTGCTCGCCGACGGCGGGGACCACGTAGGTCTCCGGGGTCGACACGATCGACGAGAAGCTCGCGCCGGTCATCGCGGCCTGCTCGCGCACGGCCCGGAGCTGCTCCTCGGCGGACAGGTCCGCGTCGGCGCCGCTGAACACGCCGCCCTTCATGGCGCCGGCGTCGCGGATCCGGCGGGTGAGCGCGCGCGTGTCGATCCCGGAGATGCCGACGATGCCGTCGCGCACCAGGTGGTCGTCCAGCGTCGCGTTCGCGCGGTGGTTCGACACGACGCGGCTGGGGTCGCGCACCACGTACCCGGCGACCCAGATGCGACGGGACTCGGGGTCCTCGTCGTTGACACCGGTGTTGCCGATGTGCGGCGCGGTCTGCACCACGATCTGTCCGGCGTAGGACGGGTCGGTCAGCGTCTCCTGGTAGCCGGTCATGCCGGTGGCGAAGACGACCTCTCCCAGGGATCGGCCTCGGGCGCCGTACGCCCGTCCGTCGTAGCGGGTGCCGTCCTCGAGGACCAGTACGGCCCGTTCGCGTGTCATCAGTTCGTCCCTTCGCCCGCGGTGTGCGGGTGTTCGTGCGTCGTCGTCAGTCCCTGCAGGGCGGCGAGTGCTGCTGCGCCGCCCTCCGGGAACCGGAAGTAGGTGTCGAGGTCCGTCGCTGCTGCGGCGCCGGTCGCCGTCCATCGCAGACGGACCAGTCCTCCGGGTTCGACCACCCGGTCGATGGCCGCGGTGGCCCGGTCGGCGCCGCGGACGGCGGTCGCGGCGATCCACCGGTCCTCGGCTCCGGCGTGGTGCAGGACCACGCCGGTGTCGTGCACGGTCACGCCGCCGCGGCCCCGGAACCCGAGACCGCCTGCCGTGATCCGCTCGAGCGGCTCGTCAGCGCGGGTCGTCGCGACCGTGAACCCGTCCCACGACCCGACCGCCGGTCCCAGCCCGGTCGGGACCGGGACGGGAGGCACGGCTGCCGTCTGCGCGCGGGTCCGGGTCCGCCAGGTGCGCGCCATCGCGACGAACAGCGCGGCCACCAGGAGCAGGATCGCCGCTCCGGTCAGCCAGCGCAGTGCGTCGCCGCTCATCGTGTCACCGCCCGGCTCACGCGGACGCCGCCTTCGTCGACCGCGCCGACGGGGTCGCGGCTGCGGCCGCGGCGACGGTCTCGGCGTCGACGAGCACGCCGTCGAGCAGCGTCGGGTAGCCGTGGTGGAAGGTCGCGACCACCCGGCCGGGCAGCCGCATGCCGAGGTACGGCGAGTTCTGCGACTGGCCGTGCAGGTCGTCGACCGAGAACTCCCGCACCGCCGCGGGGTCGTACAGCGTCAGCTCGGCGGGGGCACCCTCGGCGATGCGCTGACCGTGCCCCTCGACCTGGCCGATGCGCGCCGGTGCCTCGGACAGCACGCGGGCGACGTCGGCCCAGTCGAGCCGGCCGTCCTCGACCACGGCGGCGTGCACGACGCTCAGCGCCGACTCGAGCCCGACCATGCCGTTCGCCGCGGCCGGCCACTCGCAGCACTTCGCCTCGGCGGTGTGCGGTGCGTGGTCGGTCGCGACGATGTCGATCGTGCCGTCGGCCAGTGCTCCGCGCAGCGCGTCGACGTCCTCGCGGGAGCGCAACGGTGGGTTCACCTTGTACCGGGCGTCGTACCCGGGTGCGCCGTCGATCCCCGCGATGAGGTCCTCGGTCAGGATCAGGTGGTGCGGTGTGACCTCGGCGGTGACGTCGATGCCGCGGGACTTCGCCCAGCGGATCACCTCGACGCTGCCGGCGGTCGAGACGTGGCAGACGTGCAGCCGTGCGCCGACGTGGTCGGCGAGCAGGACGTCGCGGGCGATGATCGCCTCCTCGGCGACGGCCGGCCACCCGGCGAGCCCGAGCTCCGAGGACAGCCGACCCTCGTTCATCTGCGCACCGATGGTCAGCCGGGGCTCCTGCGCGTGCTGCGCGAGCACACCGCCGAAGCCCTTGACGTACTCGAGCGCCCGGCGCATGAGGAGCGGGTCCGACACGCAGGAGCCGTCGTCCGAGAACACCCGGACCCGGGCGCGCGAGGTCGCCATCGCGCCGATCTCGGACAGGTGCGTGCCCTGCAGCCCCTGGGACACCGCGCCGATCGGGCGGACCGTCACGTACCCGGCGTCGTCGCCGAGCGCCTGCACCTGCTCGACCACTCCAGCGGTGTCGGCGACCGGCGACGAGTTCGCCATCGCGTTCACCGCGGTGAAACCGCCGGCTGCCGCGGCCCGCGAGCCGGTGAGGACGGTCTCCGACTCCTCGGAGCCGGGCTCACGGAGGTGCGTGTGGAGGTCGACGAGCCCGGGGAGGGCGAGCAGACCGTCCGCGTCGACCACCGTCGCGCCGACCGTGTCGAGACCGGAGCCGACCGCGGTGATGCGTCGTCCCTCCAGGCGGATGTCGGCACGCGAGCCGTCGACCAGCTGCGCGCCGCGGATGAGGTGGGCGGTCATGCGACGGGCTCCTTCGGTTCGTGCTCGCCGGTCAGGGCGAGGTACAGGACGGCCATGCGGACGGAGACGCCGTTGGCGACCTGCTCGACGACGGTCGAGCGCGGGTCGTCGGCGGCGACGCCGGCGATCTCCAGGCCGCGGTTCATCGGGCCCGGGTGCATGATCAGCGTGCGCTCCGAGAGGGCCGCCGCCCGTGCCGCCGTCAGACCGAAGTGCCGCGTGTACTCCCGCGGGTTCGGGAAGAACGCGTCGTTCATCCGCTCCTGCTGGATGCGGAGCAGCATCACGACGTCCGGGTCCTCCCCGAGGGCGGCGTCGAGGTCGTGGTGCACGGCGGCGCCGAACGGACGGTCGACCGCGGGCAGCAGCGTGGGCGGCGCGGCGAAGGTCACCTCGGCACCGAGCGTGCGCAGCAGCCAGGCGTTGCTCCGGGCGACACGGCTGTGCAGGACGTCGCCGACGATCGCCACGCGGACGCCGTCGAGCGCCCGGCCGCGGCTGTCGGTGCCGTGGATCCGTCGGCGCATCGTGAAGGCGTCGAGCAGGGCCTGCGTCGGGTGCTCGTGCGTCCCGTCACCGGCGTTCACGACCGGGACGTCGATCCAGTCGGCCTCGGCGAGGACCCGCGGGGCTCCCGACGCCGGGTGGCGCATGACGATGCCGTCGATGCCCATCGCACCGAGGGTCTGCACGGTGTCCTTCAACGACTCGCCCTTCGAGACGCTGGAGCCCTTCGCCGCGAAGTTGATGACGTCGGCGGAGAGCCGCTTGGCGGCTGCCTCGAACGAGATGCGGGTCCGGGTCGAGTCCTCGAAGAACAGGTTCACGACGGTCTTGCCGCGGAGGGCTGGGAGCTTCCGGACCTCGCGGGTGTTGACCTCGGCCATCTCCTCGGCGACGTCGAGGATCCGGACGGCCTCGGCGCGCGACAGGTCGGCGGTGGAGAGGAGGTGCTTCACGGGGCGACCCCCTGCTCGTGCCGCGTCGTCTCGTGCTGCGTCGGCTCGTGCTGCTCGATGACGACCTCGTCGGTGCCGTCCGTCTCGGTCAGGCGCAGCGTGACCCGCTCGTCGGCGGCCGTCGGCAGGTTCTTGCCGACGTGGTCCGCCCGGATGGGCAGTTCGCGGTGGCCGCGGTCGACGAGCACCGCGAGCCGCACCGCCCGGGGCCGGCCGATGCCCTGCAGGGCGTCGAGCGCTGCCCGCACGGTGCGACCCGAGTAGAGCACGTCGTCGACCAGCACGACGACCTTGCCGTCGATGCCGCTCGTCGGGATCGTCGTGCGGTGCGGCGCACGACCGATGCCGTGGCCGAGGTCGTCCCGGTGCATCGTGACGTCGAGCGTGCCGAGCCGCTGGTCGCGGTCCGCTGCCCACTCGGGTTCGATGTCGGCAAGGACGCGGTCGAGCCGCTCGGCCAGGACGGCACCCCGTGTCGGGATGCCCAGGAGCACGAGGTCCGAGGCGCCGTGGTTGGCCTCGAGGATCTCGTGCGCGATGCGTGTCAGAGCACGCGTGATGTCGGGGTGTTGCAGGACCGTTCTGGTGCCCACGCCGACCTCCTTCCCCGCCTCACCGGACGGACTTAAAGGATGCTGACGTGGACAACCCTACTCGGACTCCTGGTCCCCCGCGACAGTCCGACCGGACGGTACGGCGGCCTCGTCGGCGCTCCGACCGGACGGTGCACGGCCGCCCGCGACGGCGCCGAGGACGCCGTTCACGAAGCCGGCCGAGTCCTCCGTCGAGAGCGACTGCGCGAGCTCGACCGCCTCGGCGATCGCGACCGCGTCCGGGACCTCCGGGTTGTACCGGAGCTCCCAGACGCCCATCCGGAGGATGCAGCGGTCGAGGACGGGCATGCGGGCGACGGACCACCCCTGCGCGTGCTCGACGATCACCTTGTCGATCGCAGCGCGGTCGTCGTCGATGCCGGTGACGATCTGCCGGGCGTAGTCCCAGCTCGAGGCGCGCTCGGGCTGGTCGAGGTGCCGGACCGTCTCGGTCGCCAGGACGTCCGCGATCGGGAGCTCACGCACCTCGGCGACGTAGAGCATGTCGAGGGCGCGCTTGCGGGCCTTCGAACGAGCACTCATGTGGTCGGCGCCTAGTTGTTGACGCGGCCGAGGAAGCTGCCGTCGCGCGTGTCGATCTTCACGGTGGTGCCGTTCTCGAGGTACAGCGGCACCTGGATGCGGTGACCGGTCGCGATGATGGTCGCGTCCTTCGTGCCACCGGAGGAACGGTCGCCCTGCAGGCCCGGCTCGGTCTCGACCTCGGTGACGATCGACGTCGGGAGCTCGATGTACAGCGGGTTGCCCTCGTTCATCGCGATGGTGACCATGGCGGACTCGAGCAGGTAGTTCTTGGCGTCGCCGACGACGGTCTCCGACACGGGGACCTGGTCGTACGTGTCGGTGTCCATGAAGACGTAGGACTCGCCGTCCTGGTACAGGTACTGGTAGTCGCGGCGGTCCACGGTCGCGGTGTCGATCTTCGCGCCGGCGTTGAACGTGCGGTCGACGACCTTGCCCGAGACGACGTTCTTGAGCTTGGTGCGGACGAAGGCGCCGCCCTTGCCCGGCTTCACGTGCTGGAACTCGACGACCGACCAGAGCTGCCCGTCGATGATGAGAACGGCGCCGTTCTTGATGTCAGTGGTACTCGCCATGGGTCTTCCGTTCGATGGTGTTGTGAAGGTCTCCCGGACGTGCGTCCGGTCCCGGCGACGGCGGGGTGTGCCCGCGCCGACGCCCCGTCGAGTGTAGCGGACGGGCACGGACCGGCCGGGGCGGGGCGCAGTGCGGGCGGCGGCGCGGCTGCCCGGCCGACCACCCGTGGGTCACCGCCGGCGTCGAGCCCGCCACGCGTCGATCGCGGCCCACACCAGCAGCACCACGGCGGTACCGCCCAGGATCCCGCCCGCGGCACCGGTGGAGAGCACCGCCGTCGGCCGCGCCGGCGAGGCGAGGTACACGATCGCCAGCACGCCGGCACCCGCTCCGAGCAGGACGAGCAGGACGCGCCGGACCAGACCGGAGACCACCTCGCGGTCCCGCCGGTCCGAGAACAGCCGGATGTTCACCGCGAACCTGCCGGTCTCGAGCGCCTCGGTGATCCGGTCGACCCGTCGGGGCAGCTTGCGCGCGGCCGACACCACGCCGAAGAGCTCACGGACCGCGAGGTCCCGGACCGCTCGCGGTCGGAGCTGGTCGCGGATCTGCCGCCTCGCCAGGTCGCGGGACTCCTCGAGCAGGTCGAACGACGGCGCGAGGCTGCGCAGGGTCCCCTCGAAGATCGCCAGCGCGCGGGCCGCGGCGACGAAGTCCGGCGGCGGCTTGAGCCGGTAGCGCCCGAACACGGCGACGGCGTCGTCCACCGTCTCGACGCCGATCCGCGCACCGGGCCCGAGCTCGTCCGCGACGAACGCGGCGATGTCCCGGCGGAAGTCCGGCTCGTCCTCGACGTCACGCACCGGGGCCATGCGCATCACCGCGTCCGCGATCCGCTCGGTGTCGTCCTGGATGTACCCGGCGAGCAGGTCCTGCACGGTGCTCCGCAGGCCCGGGTCGAGCCGGCCGACGGACCCGAAGTCGATCAGGGCCGGGCGGCCGTCGGGCAGCAGCACGACGTTGCCCGGGTGCAGGTCAGCGTGGTAGATCCCGTCGAAGACGATCTGCCGGAGGAAGGCGTCGAGGACGGCCCGCATCGGGGCGTCGAGGTCCTGACCACCCCCGGCGGCCCGGACCGCGCTGAGCGTCTCGCCCTCGAGGAACTCCATCACCATCACCCGACGCCCGGAGAGGTCGCGGTACGGCTCGGGGTAGGCGACCGCGTCCGGTCGGGCGCTCCGCGCCTGCGCCGCACGCAGTGCGGTGAGGTTCCGCATCTCCGACGTGAAGTCCACCTGCCGCACGAGGTCGTCGGCGTACTGCTGCGCGACGTCCGCGACGCCGACCTGTCGGGCCTCGGTGCTCGTCCGGGCCAGGAACCTGACGACCCGCAGCGCGATGTCGACGTCGCGCCGGACCGCGGCGTCGATCCCGGGTCGCTGGACCTTCACGGCGACGACGCTGCCGTCACGGAGGGTGGCCCGGTGCACCTGCGCGATGGACGCAGCGGCGACCGGTTCGGTGTCGAAGGACGCGAACACCTCGTCGACGGGCGCGCCCAGCTCCTCCGCGAGGAGCGCCGCGACCTCGACCGCGTCGGCGGGGCGGACGCTGCGCTGCAGGTGCGCGAGCCCCTCGGTCCACTCGTCCGGCAGCAGGTCGTCGCGCGTCGACAGGAGCTGTCCCATCTTCACGAACCCGCCGCCCGCCTCCTCGAGGGCGCGACGCAGGTGCTCGGCCTGCCGCCGCCGCAGGTCCGACGTCCCCGGGTCGCGTGAGAAGTCGAGCCGTCGGAACGGCACCAGTTCGTGGCGCCGGGCGATCGACAGGAGTTCGGCGAAGCGTCGGGCACGGGTACGCATGCTGCCGACGGCGGCGTCCTGCTGGCCGAGGTCGCTCAGGCGGGGCGGGGTGGGCACCGCACCAGTCTGCTCCCCGGGCCTGCGGGCCTGCCCCGTTCCTGCACAGCCGGGAGGCACGGTTCACCGCCCACAGGTCGGCTGACCGGACGCGTCAGGTCAGGTCTACTGCACGACCCTCGTGGCATGGACACTGCACGCACCACCGCCGCGATCGCTGCGACGGCGTCGATCGCCGCTGCCGTCGTCAGCTGGTTCGGCGCGTTCCAGGCGCGACGGTCCGCAGACCGCGACCATGCCTGGACACGGTTCGTCTGGGCGCTCGCTCGTCGACGGGACAGCCCGGAGTACGACATCTCGAAACGTGTGCTCGTGGCACTCGAAGACGTAGCGTGGTGGTCCGAACCGGACCGGCGGCTCGCCACCCAGGCGCTGCGTCGCATCATCGCCGCCGAAGCCCAGCCCGACCCCACCACGACGACCACCGACGGAAGGACCGGATCAGATGCCCCTCCGGAGACCACTCCCTGACGCACCGGATCTCGACGTCGACGGGCGCGAGCAGTACTACGCGTGGGTGAACGGAGCCACCGTCGACGAGTTCCGCGAATGGAAGCGGACCGACGTCCTCACTGTGTCGCTCCGCGTCAAGTGGTGGTGGCGTCGCACACGCCGCAAGCTCCGCTGACCGGACCGGTCGCCGGTGGGCTAGACGCCGACCTCCTGGTACGCGGTGAACAGCAGGTGGTCCTCCGGACCCTCGAGGGTGGCGGGCTTGCCGACCCCGTCGAGGATGATGAAGCGCAGCATGCCCGCTCGTGCCTTCTTGTCGCGCCGCATCGTCGCGAGCAGGCCCTCCCAGCGACCGAGGCCGTAGGTCGTCGGCAGCTCCAGCGACTCGAGGATCGAGCGGTGCCGGTCGACGGTGGCGTCGTCCAGGTGGCCCGTCAACCGGGCGAGCTCCGCGGCGAACACCATGCCGACGGACACCGCCGCCCCGTGTCGCCACTGGTAGCGCTCGGCGTGCTCGATCGCGTGCCCGAGGGTGTGCCCGTAGTTGAGGATCTCCCGTCGACCCTGCTCGGTGAAGTCCTCCGACACCACCTCGGCCTTCAGCGCGATCGCGAGCTCGACCACGCGGCGGAACTCGGGCGTCGTCGGGTCGGTGACGCGGGCGACGTCGGCCTCGATGACGTCCAGGATCTCGGGGACGGCGATGAAGCCGGCCTTCACGATCTCGGCGAACCCGGTGAGCACGTCGTTCCTCGGCAGCGTCCGGACGAGGTCGAGGTCGGCGACCACCGCGCGCGGGTGGTGGAACGCCCCGACCAGGTTCTTGCCCTCGTTGGTGTTGATGCCGGTCTTGCCGCCGACGCTCGCGTCGACCAGCCCGAGCACGCTCGTCGGCATCGCCAGGAACGGCACCCCGCGGAGCCACGTCGCCGCGACGAACCCGGCGAGGTCGGTGACGGCTCCCCCGCCGAGCCCGATGACGGCGTCGGTCCGGGTGAAGTCCGCCTGTCCCATGACCTGCCAGCAGAACGCGGCGACCTCGACGCGCTTGGCGGCCTCGGCGTCCGGGACCTCGGCGATCAGTGCGTCGAGACCGGCCTCGACGAGGACGGCACGCAGCTCGTTCGCCCGCGCTCCCAGGGTCGGTGCGTGCACGATGAGCACCTTCGCCACGCGGGGTCCGAGCAGCGACGGGACCGAGCCGGACAGGTCGTTGCCGACCACGACGAGGGACCCGCCCTCGCCGCCGACCCGGATCTCGGTGGTGCCCTCGGGCAGGTTCGACGCGGTCACGGTGTCCCTCCGGTGGTGTGCTCCTGGTCGGAGCCGATGTGCTCCTCAGCGGAGTCGGTGCGCTCCTCGGCGGAGCCGGTGCGCTCCTCGCCGGAGCCGGTCTGCTGCTCGGTCACCCACGCGACGACGTCCCCGACGACGTGCGACATCGGGCGGCGCGACGTGTCGAACGTCGCGTGTGCGAGCTCGGCGTAGGTCGCCGCCCGCTCGTCGGCGATGGTCTGCCACGCGTCGATCCCGCCCTGCGCGAGGAGCGGCCGGTCGGTCCCCGCGATCCGGGCTGCGACGGCCTCGGGTGACACGGTGAGCAGCACGACCCGAGCGCCACGCAACGCAGCACGGGTGTCCGGGTGCGTCACGGCTCCCCCACCGACGGAGACCACACCGCCGGTCGCGACGGCTGCGCGCACGGCCTCGGCCTCGAGCGCGCGGAACGCCGGCTCACCGCGGTCGGCGAAGATCCCCGGGATCGGGCCGTGCTCCCGCGCGATCACGCGATCGGTGTCCGTGAACGGCACGCCCAGGGCCTTGGCGACGCGCTTGCCGACGCTCGACTTGCCGGCCCCCATCGGCCCGATCACGACGACCGGCGCACCGGTGCCCGCGGGACCGCCGGTGGTCGACGCGTCGGCGCCGCTCACCGGACGGTCGTGGGCTCGGCCGCGCGCGACTCGGCCCCGTCCGTCCGGCGGGTGCGCAGGGTCTCCGGCAGGGCCGCCAGGTACGCGTCGAGGTTGCGCTTCGTCTCGGTCAGGCTGTCGCCGCCGAACTTCTCGAGCACGGCATCGGCGAGCACGAGCGCGACCATGGCCTCGGCGACGACGCCCGAGGCCGGCACCGCGCAGACGTCGCTGCGCTGGTGGTGGGCGGCCGCGTCCTCGCCGGTGGCGACGTCGATGGTGTGCAGGGCGTGCGGCACGGTCGCGATGGGCTTCATGCCCGCGCGGACGCGGAGCACCGTCCCGGTGGACATGCCACCCTCGGTCCCGCCGGCGCGGTCGCTCGTCCGGACGATCTCGCCGTCCTCGCGGTACAGCTCGTCGTGCGCCTCGGACCCACGGCGTCCCGCGGTGGCGAACCCGTCGCCGACCTCGACGCCCTTGATCGCCTGGATGCCCATGATCGCCGCGGCGAGTCGTGCGTCGAGACGACGGTCCCAGTGCACGTGGGAGCCGAGCCCCGGCGGGACGCCGTAGAACAGGACCTCGACGACCCCGCCGAGGGTGTCGCCGTCCTTCTTCGCCGCCTCGACCTCGGTGACCATCCGCGCGGAGGTCTCCGGGTCGGCACAGCGGAGCTGGTCCTCGTCCAGGCGGTCGACGTCGTCGGGCAGGGGCAGCGGCGTGCCGTCGGGCACGCGGACGGTGCCGACCTGCAGGGTGTGCGCGATCGAGCGGATGCCGAGCTCGGCCAGGAAGGACTTCGCGACCGCGCCGAGGGCGACCCGCGCCGCCGTCTCGCGAGCGGACGCGCGTTCGAGGATCGGTCGGGCCTCGTCGAACCCGTACTTCTGCATGCCGACCAGGTCGGCGTGTCCGGGACGCGGTCGGGTCAGGGGCGCGCTGCGACCACGGGACATCTCGGTCGACTCGGCCGGCTCGGGGCTCATGACCTCGACCCACTTGGGCCACTCGGTGTTGCCGATGCGGATGGCGATCGGGCTGCCGAGCGAGTACCCGTGGCGGACCCCGCCCGAGACGTGGAGCTCGTCCTGCTCGAACTTCATCCGCGACCCGCGCCCGTAGCCGAGCTTCCGACGCGCGAGGTCGGCGCGGATGGACTCGAACGACACCGGGACGCCCGCGGGCAGGCCCTCGAGCATCGCGATGAGTTCGGGTCCGTGGGACTCACCAGCGGTCAACCAACGAAGCATGTCGACCATCCTCCCACAGGGTCCGGTCGTGCGACGCGACCGGACCGCCGCGGGCCTACTGGTACTCGGGGTGTGCGCGGAGCCAGGCCTGGAACTGCTTCACGGCCACCTGGTGCTCCGCGTACGTGTCCGAGAAGACGGTCTCACCCGTGTCGAGGTCGACCGTCACGAAGTAGAGCCACTTCCCGTCGGCCATGTTCGTGACGGCCTTGATGGCCAGGTCGCCGGGGTTCGAGATCGGTGCCGGGGGCAGACCCTTGTGCACGTAGGTGTTGTACGCGTTGCCCGCGTCCGCTCGCTCCTCGTCGGTCGTGGTCACCTTGTGCGTGTTGCCCGTCCCGTAGGCGACGGTCGCGTCCGACTGCAGCGCCATGTCGATGTCGAGCCGGTTCTGGAACACCCGCGCGACCTTCGGGTAGTCGGCAGCCAGGCCGGCCTCCTTCTGCACGAGCGAGGCGAAGACGACGACCCGCTCCTGGTCACCCTCGGCCACGCCGGCGGCGGCCAGGTGCTCCTTCATCGTATCGACCATCGACTGGAAGTACTGCTTCGCGGTCCACCCGGGGTTGATCGGGTACGTCGCCGGGAAGAGCCATCCCTCGAGCGTCGTCACGCCGGACGGGAGCCCGTACGCCTGCACGTCCTTCGCCGCTGCACTGACCTCGGCCTCGGTCAGCCCCGCCTTCGAGACCATCCCCGCCTCTATGTCCTGCAGCGCGGTCCCCTCGGGGATCACGATCGAGGCCTGGACGCGGTTGTCGGAGTCCTTGAGTGCGTCGAGCGCGGCCTTCGAGCTCATCTCCTTCTTGAGCTCGTACGAGCCCGGCTGGAACGAGACGTCCGGTGAGGTCAACAGCAGCTTGTAGAACACCTTCGAGCTCTTCACGACACCGCTGCGCTGCAGGGTCTTCGCGACGTCCTCGCCGATGTCGCCCTGCTTGATGGTCACGGTGACCTTGCTCGTCCCGTCGCCGGTGTAGTCGTCAGGCTCGCTGGACCCGCCGATCGCACTGAGCACCTGCTGCACCTTGGGTGCGGCGAAGGCGTACGCGCCGACGCCGCCGCCCAGGACGAGGGCGACGATCACGATGCCCGCCACGAGCGGGCCACGTCGCCGCTTCGGCCGCGGTTCGCGTGGCGGCCGGGAGGCTCCCCCGCCTCCGGCACCACGCCCACGTCCGCCTCCGGTACCGCCGGTTCCCCGGTCGGCTCCGGCAGGCCCGCCCGCGGCGGCAGCGGAACCGTCGACGACGCCCGCGTCACGCCCGGCCCGGTCCGGCCCGGCCTCGGCCCGCGCCGCACGCACCGCCTGCGCATCGGGCGCCCGGAGCTCCCCCGTCAGGAGTGCCCGGACGTCCGGGTGGAGCTCGTCGTCCGACCGCGCGACCGGGGCGTCCGCCGGCGATGCCGGTCGCGTCGCCGCCGTCGAGGGCTGCGACGCCGGGTCCTGGTCCGCCGGACGACGACCGTCGGTGTCCTCCGCCGGCGCCCGCCGCGCCCGCTCGGACTCGGCTGCCTCGGCAGCACGCGCCTCACGACGGGACATCGGTCGGTCGGGCTCGGCGTCGGGGTCGGTGGGGCGACGTCGCCGCCCTGCGTCGTCACCGGGCGCGATGATCGCGTCCCAGTCCAGGTCGTCTGCCAAGGGATCCTCGGTCTCTCGGGTCGGGGGCTCCACCTGGGCCCCGTCGGTCCGGGAACGACGGTCTCCCGACCCGTCCCGGGGCCGGTCGGTCAGGGGAGCGTTGCGCCGGGAGCGGCGCTGGACGCACGCTCGTGGTCGAGCGCGTGTTGCAGGATGATAACAGCGGCCGCTTGGTCGATCACGGCGCGGGACTTCTTGGTGTTCTTCCCGGCCTGGTGCAGACCGCGCTGCGCCGTCACCGTCGAGAGCCGTTCGTCGACCAGCCGTACGGTCCGGTGCTCGGCCAGCCGCTCCGCGAAGCCCCTGGCATCGGCGGTCGACGGGGTGTCGTCACCCGACATCGAGAGCGGCAGCCCCACGACGATCTCGAGCACGTCGTACTCGTCGGCCAGTTCGACGATCCGGCGCACGTCGGTCGCCTGGGCCCGGGGCACCGTCTCGACCGGGGTGGCCAGCAGGCCGTCGCGGTCGCAGACCGCGACGCCGATGCGGGCCTTGCCGACGTCGACGCCGAGCCGGCGGCCCGGACGCACCGGCACGATCAGCCCGCCAGTCGTGCGGTCACGGCGCGCAGCGCCGCGGGCAGCGCCGCCGCATCGGTGCCACCGCCCTGGGCGAGGTCGGGCTTGCCGCCGCCACCGCCGCCGAGGACACCGGCTGCCTCCTTGGCGAGGGGACCCGCCTGCATGCCGGCCGACCGCGCCGCGTCGTTCGTCGCGACGATCACCACGGGCTTGCCGCTGATCACGGCACCGAGCACCACGACCGCGGCACCGTCCCCGAGCTGACCGCGCACGCCCGTCGCGAGGGCACGCAGGTCGTCCCCGGACTGCAGGCCGTCGACCGTCTCGGCGACCACGGTGACCGCGCCGACCGTCTCGGCCCGGCGTGCGATCGACGGCACCCGCTGCTGCAGGTTGGCGGACTCGAACTCGGCGATCCGCTTCTGGGCGGTGCGCAGGTCCTCCATCAGGCCCTGCACGCGGGTCGGCAGGTCCTCACGGGGAGCCTTCAGCGCACTCGAGAGCTGCGACACGATCGTCCGCTCGACGGCCAGGTCGCGGAAGCCCTCGAGTCCGACGAGGGCCTCGACGCGACGGTTGGTCGAGCCGACGCTCGACTCGCCGACCAGGTTGACGAGGCCGACCTGCGCGCTGGAGGCGACGTGGGTGCCACCGCAGAGCTCGCGCGACCACGGACCACCGATGTCGACCATGCGGACCTCGGCGCCGTACTTCTCGCCGAACAGCGCCTGCGCACCGAGCGCCTTGGCCTCGTCGAGCGGCAGCACGCGCGTCTGCACCGCGAGGTCCGAGCGGATCGCCGCGTTCACGACCTCCTCGATCTCCGAGCGGGTGGCACCGGAGACCGGCTGCGACCAGGAGAAGTCGAGGCGCATGTAGCCCGACTTGTTGTACGAGCCGGCCTGCAGGGCCTCCGGTCCGAGCACGTCGCGCAGCGCCGCGTTGACCAGGTGCGTCGCCGAGTGCGCCTGGGTCGCGCCGCGGCGGTACTCGCCGTCGACGACCGTCGTGGCGGCGTCACCGACGCCGACCTCGCCGGAGCGGACCTGCACGGTGTGGCTCCAGAGCCCGGCGACCGGGCGCTGCACGTCGAGCACCTCGAGGTCGAAGCCGTTGCCGACGATCGACCCCTGGTCGGCGTCCTGACCGCCGGACTCGGCGTACAGGGACGTCTCACCGAGGATCACCTCGGCGATGTCACCGGCGACGGCGCGGTCGACGCTGACGCCGCCCACGATGATGCCGAGCACGGCGGACTCGGCCTCGAGCGCGTCGTAGCCCAGGAAGACCGTCTCGCCCTTCGCGCGGAAGGCGCTGTAGACACTGAGGTCGGCGAGGGCGGTCTTCTTGCTCTTCGCGTCGGCCTTGGCGCGGGCACGCTGCTCCGACATCAGGGTCTCGAACGCCCCGCGGTCGACCCGGACGCCGGCCTCGTCCGCCATCTCCATCGTCAGGTCGATCGGGAAGCCGAACGTGTCGTGGAGGAGGAATGCGGTGTCGCCGCCGATCGAGGGGGCACCGTCCTGCTTCGCGCGCTCGACCGCGACGTCGAGGATCGTGGTGCCCTGCGCCAGCGTGCGGAGGAACGTCTCCTCCTCCGCGTAGGCGATCCGAGCGATCCGGTCGTAGTCACCGGCGACCTCCGGGTAGGCCTCGCGCATGGCGTCGCGCGACGCCGGGAAGAGCTGCGGGAAGGTCGCACCCTCGACGCCGAGCAGGCGCATGGCGCGCACCGTGCGGCGGAGCAGACGGCGGAGGATGTACCCGCGGCCCTCGTTCGACGGGGTGACGCCGTCCGCGATGAGCATGAGCGACGATCGGACGTGGTCGGCGATGACCCGCATCCGGACGTCGTCCTCGTGCACGGCGCCGTACTGACGGCCCGAGATCGCTGCGGCGCGGTCCAGCACCGGACGCACCTGGTCGATCTCGTACATGTTGTCGACGCCCTGCTTGATGAAGGCGACGCGCTCGAGCCCCATGCCCGTGTCGATGTTCTTGTTCGGCAGTTCGCCGGTGATCGTGAAGTCGTACTTCGACCGGACGTCGGCGATCTGGTACTGCATGAACACCAGGTTCCAGATCTCGACGTAGCGGTCGTCGTCGGTCGCCGGGCCTCCGTCGATGCCGTACTCCGGGCCGCGGTCGAAGAAGATCTCGGAGCACGGGCCGGCGGGTCCGGGCTGCCCGGTCGACCAGTAGTTGGTGTCCTTGCCGAGGCGCTGGATCCGGTCGTCCGGCAGCGACGAGTGCTGCTTCCAGAAGGCGATCGCCTCGTCGTCGTCCTCGTAGACCGTGACCCACAGGTCGTCGGCCGAGAACCCGAGGCCGCCGTCCGACTCCGGCGTCGTCAGGAACTGCCAGGCGTACTGGATCGCCTGCTCCTTGAAGTAGTCCCCGAAGGAGAAGTTGCCGTTCATCTGGAAGAACGTGCCGTGCCGAGGGGTCTTGCCGACCTCCTCGATGTCGTTGGTCCGGATGCACTTCTGCACGCTCGTCGCGCGCGGGTACGGTGCGGGGACCAACCCGGTCAGGTACGGGATGAACGGGACCATGCCGGCGACCGTGAAGAGCAGCGACGGGTCGTCCGAGACGAGCGACGCGGACGGGACGACGGTGTGTCCGCGGTCGCCGAAGAACTGGAGCCAACGGCGGCGGATCTCTGCGGTCTGCATGGTGCTTCCTGATTCAGGTCGGCGGAGGGTGCGTGGGAGCTGAGGCGCGGTGACGCTCAGGCGTCGGTGCGGAGTTCGGCCTCGCGGGAGCGGTACCCGTCGGCGACGGCGTCGGTGAACGCCTTCGTCCTGGCGTTCACGTCCGCGAAGAGGCGGGCGCCGCCGGGTGTGTTCGCGATCCGGTGCGCGGCGGCGAAGCCGATGACGACGCCGACGGCGACGAAGAACAGCTGCTTCACGGTGCCTCTCCTTCTCCCTCTCGCGCACGCGAGCGGTGCGTGCCCGAACGAGTGTAGTGGCGTGGGACGGCCGGGACGCCGAACGGCGGGCCGTCCTCCTGAGAGGACGACCCGCCGTTCGGGCGTGATCCGTGGATCAGCGAGCTGCGTAGTACTCGACGACGAGCTGCACTTCACAGGTCACGGGGACCTCGGCGCGCTTCGGGCGACGGACCAGGCGGGCCTGGAGCTTCTCGATCTCGACCTCGAGGTAGCCCGGGACCTTCGGCAGGACCTCGAGGTGACCACCGGCAGCGGCGACCTGGAGGGGCTCGAGGGACTCGGAGCGCTGCTTGACGTGGATCATCTGGCCCTCCTTCACGCGGAAGGAGGGACGGTCGACGAGCTTGCCGTCGACCAGGATGTGACGGTGCACGATCAGCTGGCGCGCCTGCGCGGTGGTGCGGGCGAAGCCGGCACGCAGCACGAGGGCGTCGAGGCGCTGCTCGAGGAGCTCGACCAGGTTCTCACCGGTCAGGCCCTTCGTCTTGCGGGCCTCTTCGAAGACGATGCGGAGCTGCTTCTCGCGGATGCCGTACTGGGCGCGCAGACGCTGCTTCTCACGGAGGCGGACGGCGTAGTCGCTGTCCGCACGACGGCGGGTACGGCCGTGCTCACCGGGGCCGTAGGGGCGCTTCTCGAGGTAGCGGGCCGCCTTCGGCGTCAGCGGGATGCCGAGCGCGCGCGAGAGGCGGGTCTTGCTGCGGGTGCGTGACTTGGTAGACACAGGGTCCTTTTCTCTGTCTGAACTGAATGACTCGCCGGACACGGCACGCACTCGTGCGCGCGGTCCCGGCGACGGGATCCAGAGGGATGAGCCTGTGGGATCGGACGGCTACAGTCCGAACCTCTGTCCCCGTCCCGCCGGAGCGGGACTCTGTCCTCGGCGCAGCCGCACGCGAGGACCAGGACGTAGGCCCGTCAACGATAGCAGCATCGAGAGGCCCGGAGAAGCACCGGGCGTCACTCGCCGCGGGTGATCTTCCGGAGTCGCTCGAGCCGGGGCCCGACCTCACGCTCGTACCCGTTGCCGGTCGGCGTGTAGTACTCCGTGCCCTCGAGGGCGTCGGGCAGGTACTGCTGCCGGGCGACCCCGTGCTCGGCGTCGTGCGAGTAGACGTAGCCCTTGCCGTGCCCGAGCCGCTTCGCGCCGGGGTAGTGCGCGTCGCGCAGGTGCGCCGGGACGACGCCCATCCGCCCGGCCTTGACGTCCGCCACCGCCGCGTTCACGCCGTTGTAGGACGCGTTCGACTTCGGGGCCGTCGCCAGGTAGACCACGGCCTCGGCCAGCGGGATGCGCCCCTCGGGCATCCCGATGAGCTGCACCGCCTGCGCGGCCGCGACGGCGATCGGCAGGGCCTGCGGGTCCGCCATGCCGATGTCCTCGGACGCCGAGATGATGATGCGCCGTGCGATGAACCGCGGATCCTCGCCGGCCTCGATCATCCGTGCGAGGTAGTGCAGCGCGGCGTCGACGTCGCTCCCCCGTACCGACTTGATGAAGGCGCTGATGACGTCGTAGTGCTCGTCGCCCTGTCGGTCGTACCGCAGCAGGGCACGGTCCACCGCGGCGGCCACCGTGTCGGCGTCGACCAGCGGCACCGTCTCGACGTCGTCGAGGGCGACGTCGAGGGCGACGTCGTCGCGCGGTTCGTCCTCGTCGTCGTCCGCATCGCCGGTGCGCGCCGCGATCGCGGAGGACGCGGCGGCCTCGAGCGCGGTGAGGGCCCGACGCGCGTCGCCGGAGGACAGCCGGACGATCGCCGAACGAGCGTCGTCCCCGAGGACGACCGAGCCGCCCAGGCCCCTCGGGTCCTCGACCGCCCGGTCCACGAGCATGCCGAGGTCCTCGTCCGTGAGCGGCTTGAGGGTGAGCAACAGGGAACGGGAGAGCAGCGGGGAGATCACGGAGAACGAGGGGTTCTCGGTCGTCGCGGCGATGAGGATGACCCACCCGTTCTCGACACCGGGCAGCAGCGCGTCCTGCTGGGCCTTGCTGAAGCGGTGGATCTCGTCGAGGAACAGCA
Organism: Curtobacterium sp. NPDC092190; assembly: GCF_044755625.1. Classification (NCBI taxonomy): domain Bacteria; kingdom Bacillati; phylum Actinomycetota; class Actinomycetes; order Micrococcales; family Microbacteriaceae; genus Curtobacterium; species Curtobacterium sp. NPDC092190. The sequence goes on from NZ_JBIVRJ010000001.1 coordinate 660,265, forward strand.
CGGTGGTCGAGCCGTACAGGTCGCGGTGCGTGAGGGCCTTCTCCATGACCTCGCGCACGTCCTTCACGCCGGCCGTCACGGCCGAGAGCTCCACGAACTCGCGACCGGACTGCCGCGCGATCGCCTGTGCCAGGGTCGTCTTGCCGGTGCCGGGCGGACCCCAGAGGATCACCGACACCCCGCCGGGGTTCTCACGCGTCCCGGTGGCGAGCTGCACCAGCGGACTGCCCCGCCCGAGCAGGTGCTGCTGCCCCGCGACCTCGTCCAGGCTCGTCGGACGCATCCGCACCGCCAGCGGGACGGACCCCTGAGCCAACCCGGCGCGACCACCCGTCGTGGGCGCGCGCATGCCCGATCGATCCGCTGCCATGCTCCGATGGTAGGCCGGACCGCCGACGTGCTGCGTGCCTCCAGGCCGGGCGTCCCCCTCGGTCCGCTACGCTCGTCGGCACAGTCGACGAGAGGTCCGATCAGCACCGTGGCACCGAAGAACCAGGCGCGCGACAACCGCGAGGCGCGTGAGCGGCTCCGTCTGTACCAGGCCCGACAGGGCCTGCACGACCGGCAGCGACGCCGGAGGGTGCGGGACAACGTCGTCGGCGCGGGTGTGCTCGTGCTCGTGGCGGCGCTCGCCACCGGGTCGCAGCTCGCCTTCGCGGGATCGCGGGCCGGCGATGCACCGGACGCGAGCGCGAGTGCCACGTCCACCCCGACCCCGTCGGCGAGTGCGACGGCCGGCAACACCGGGAAGGTGCCGAGCAAGGGCATCGCTGACGGGGCGACCTGGACCGGCACGCTGACGCTGAACAAGGACGTCGAGCTCGGCATCGAGCTCGACGGCGCGGCCGCTCCGCAGGCGGCGAGCGTGGAGATCGACCTCATCCGGAAGCAGTTCTACGAGGGCACCACCTGCCACCGCTTGGCCGACAGCGCCGACTTCCGGTTCCTGCAGTGCGGCTCGGCGAACGGCGACGGCACGGGTGACGCCGGGTTCCAGTACGGCCCGCTCGAGAACGTCCCGAGCGACGGCCGCTACGCCGAGGGCACGCTGGCGATCGCGCGCGGCGCGTCGCCGTACTCGCAGTCCACGCAGTTCTTCATCGTCTACGGCGACACGACGCTCGACGGCTCGACGGGCGGCTACACCGTGGTGGGCGAGGTCACGAGCGGGCTCGGCGACCTGGAGCGCGAGATCACCTCGAAGGGCATCGCGTCGACGGGGTCCGACGGCACCGGCGAGCCGGAGGTCGCCACGACGATCACCGGCGCGACCATCCGGAAGGACGGCTGACCGGACCGGGTCGCCACGGACCCGGGTCCGCGGTCGTCCACAGCCCGCACGTCCCACTGGCCCCCGCGCCCCTCCGGTGCAATAGGCTGACGACCTGACCGTGCCGACGGGGACGTCGGTGATGCACGACCACGATCGAGGCGAGACCTGTGGGACCTGACGAAGCAACGACCTGGGGCCGGGTCGACGAGAACGGGACGGTGTACGTCCGGTACGACGACAGCGAGAAGGCTGTCGGCGAGTACCCGGACGCCACCCCGGACGAGGCCCTCGCGTACTTCGCGCGCAAGTACGCCGACCTCGAGGGGCAGGTGAAGATCGCCGAGCAGCGCGTCCAGCGTGGCGCCTCGGCGAACGACGTCGCCCGGACCGTCGAGCACCTGCGCACGCAGGTCGCCGAGGCCAGGGTCGTCGGCGACCTGAAGTCGCTCGAGAACCGTGTCGCGAGCCTGTCGGAGCAGGTGGGGTCGCTCACCAAGGAGCAGCAGGCACAGGCGCAGCAGGCGCTCACGGACGCGCTCGCGTACCGCGCGTCCCTGGTCGAGGAGGCCGAGTCGCTCGCCGCCGTCGACCCGGCCCGCGCGCAGTGGAAGCAGATCACCGCGCAGCTCGACGACGTGTTCGCCCGCTGGCAGCAGCACCAGCACGACGGTCCGCGCCTGCCGAAGAACGACGCGAACGACCTCTGGAAGCGCTTCCGTGCCGCCCGCTCGACGGTCGACCAGCACCGCCGTGCCTTCTACTCGGAGCTCGACGCGCAGCACCGCGACGCGCGGAACCGCAAGCAGGAGCTCGTGCAGCAGGCCGAGGCGCTCGCGACCCGCGGGACGGACGGCATCCCGGCCTACCGCGAGCTGCTCGACGACTGGAAGCGGGCCGGGCGCGCCGGCAAGCGCCACGACGACGCACTCTGGGCACGGTTCAAGGCAGCCGGCGACGTGCTGTTCGAGCAGCGCCACGCCGAGGCCGCCGTCGAGAACGAGGAGTTCAGCGCGAACCTCGTCGCGAAGCAGGCCCTGCTGACCGAGGCCGAGCCGCTGCTGCAGCAGACCGACCGCGTCGCCGCACGCCGGACCCTGACGGACATCCAGCGCCGGTGGGACGAGATCGGCAAGGTCCCCCGCGGCGACGTCCGCCGGATCGAGGACCGCCTGCGCGCGGTCGAGGACCACGTCCGGAGCCTCGAGGACGAGCACTGGAAGGCCTCGGACCCGGAGCGCAAGGCGCGACAGTCCGGCCTCGCCAGTCAGCTCGAGGACGCCATCGGCAAGCTCCAGGCCGAGCTCGAGGCCGCACAGGCCTCCGGGGACGCACGCAAGATCACGGCGGCGCAAGAGGCCCTCGACGCCCGCAAGATCTGGCTCGACGCCCTCGGGAGCTGATCAGCACCGCGCAGGACGCCCCGTGACCGTTGATCGGTCGCGGGGCGTCGCTGCGAGCTGCGAGCTGCGAGCTGCGAGCCGAGTCTCGGGCTGAGCGACGGTGCTCGTGCTCGGACGCGCGAGACGTGTCGCTCAGGCCGAGACTCGCCCTCGGTTGGCCGAGACTCGCCCCTGGCCGGCCGAGACTCGCGCGGGGCAGGCCGAGACCCGCGCGGGCGCGCCGAGCCCGGCGTCAGACCGGCGCGGGCAGTCCGAGCAACAGCCGGATGTCGAGGTCGTCCTGCCGCATCTGGGCCGCGAGCTCGTCCATCGACGAGAACGCGACCATGCCGCGGACGAACGACACGAACAGCACCGAGATGGTGTCCCCGTACAGGTCGATGTCGACGTCGAGCAGGTGCGCCTCGATCTGCTTCGCCGGGACGCCCTGGAACGTCGGGTTGTTGCCGACGGACACCGCCGCCGGGTACACCGTGCCCTCGTGCAGCACGCGGGCCGCGTAGACGCCGTCGGCCGGGACGAAGCCCTCGCACGCAGGATCGAGGTTCGCCGTCGGGTACCCCATGGCCCGACCACGCTGGTTCCCGTGCACCACCGTGCTCCGGACCGCGTGCTCCCGCCCGAGCAGACGGGCAGCCTCGGCCACACGTCCGTCACCGAGCAGCTCGCGGATCCAGGTGGACGAGACGCGTCGCTCGTCAGCGGGGCGCACGTCGTCGCGCAGGTCGACGTCGTCGATGAGCTCGACGCGGAAGCCGTGCTGCTCCCCCAGTCGACGCAGGAGCGCGACGTCGCCGGCACCGCGGGCGCCGAACCGGAAGTCGCTGCCGACGAACACGAGCTCGGCGTGCAGGGTGCCGACGAGGATCTCGGAGACGAACGCCTCGGGTGCCTGCGACTGCAGGTCCTGGTCGAAGCGCAGCAGGAGCATGGCGTCGACCCCGATGCCCTCGAGGAGCTCGCGGCGCTGCGGGGTGCTCGTCAGCGCCGGCGGAACCCGGTCGGGGTCGATGACGCTGAGCGGGTGGCGGTCGAAGGTCACCACGGTGGACACCAGCCCGCGCTCACGGGCGGCGCGCTCGAGGTGCGCGATCACCGCCCGGTGTCCGACGTGGACGCCGTCGAACTTGCCGATGGTGACCGCACTCGGTCCGAAGCCCTGCGCCACGTCGGCGACGTCGTCGTAGTACTGCACGTCGATCCCTACTCGCCGACCGTCGCCGACGCGGCAGCGGGTCCGGCGACGGCGGTGCGGTGGTGCTTGCGGAGCCACCAGAGCCCGGCGATCGGGAGCACGAGCGGTGCGAAGAGGTAGCCGAGGCCGTAGTACGACCACACGGTGTCGTCCGGGAAGAGCTGACGGTCGAGGAGCGACAGGGTGCCGACGACCAGCACGCCGGCCATCTCGAACCCGATGGTCACGCAGGCGACGCGGTACCAGGCACGGCCGGGGGCGATGAGCGCGATCATCGCCACGATGTAGACGACGGCGGCGACGGCGCTCAGCGTGTAGGCGAACGGCGCGAAGGAGAACTTCTCTATGATCTGGACGACGCTGCGCCCGGTCGCCGCGAGGGCGAGGATGCCGTACACGGCGATGAGGACGCGGCCGATGCCGGTCGCGAGGGAGGATCTGTTCGCCACGGCGACGAGTCTACCGACGACGGGTGACGCGCGCGGACGAGCGGGCACCGGCGACGACGGCGGGCTCAGTTCAGCGCGAACCAGATCTGGTACATGCGGTAGACCATCACCGCGACGGTGAACGCCCCGGCTCCGAGCACGACCGTGCTCCACTTCGTCCGGTCGATCAGGGCCCACAGGATCGCTGCCGGCGGCACGAGCAGCACCGACACGGCGTACACCCCGAACTCGAGCGCGTTGCCCTGCGGCGGACTGCCGACGGCGGGGAGGACGAGCGAGACCACGCCCTGCGCCAGGAGCAGCAGCTCGATGAGGGCGAGGGAGCCGACGGTGTAGTCGTTGGGCTTCCAGCCGAGGAACCCGACGACCACGGCGAACAGCCCGGCGACCACGGCCACCGCCAGCTGCACCCACATGAACCACTCGATCACGCGCGCGCTCCGTCCGTCGTCGTCCCGACGGTCGCCGGGGCCGGGAAGTTGGTGATGACCCGCAACCGACCGCGCCGCACCGAGACGAGGCCGACCAGCCGGTCGTCGTCCTGCGCGACCGCAGCGACCGGCCCGTCGTGGTCGGGGTGCTCGACCGCGACCCGCTTGCCGTCCGTGAGGTCCTTCGCCGCGACCGCGTCGAGCGTGACGACGTCGAACAGTCGACGCGCGACGTCCGCCGGGCGTGCCAGGGCCGCCGCGACGTCGACCGATTCGTCCTCGAGGTCCACCGCGTCCGCGACGGCGAAGGGGCCGACGGCGGTGCGGCGGAGCGCCGTGAGGTGGGCGCCGGTGCCGAGGGCCGCCCCGACGTCACGCGCGAGCGCCCGGACGTAGGTGCCCGAGGAGCAGTCGACCACGACGTCGAGGTCCACGACGGGGACCGCTGCACCGTCGACGGTGACGGTGTGGTCGTCGCGGCCGGTGACCTCGAAGCGGGACACCGTGACGGTGCGGGAGCGCAGCACGACCTCCTCGCCCTTCCGGGCGAGGTCGTAGGCCCGTCGCCCGTCGACCTTGATCGCACTGACCGTCGAGGGCACCTGGTCGATCACCCCGCGCTGCGCGGCGATCGCACGCTCGATGGCATCGTCGGACACGTCGACGTCCGCGACCCCGACGGCTGACGTCGGCGTGCCGTCCGCGTCGTCCGAGTCCGTCCCGACGCCCAGTCGGATCGTCGCCGTGTAGGTCTTCCCGAGTCCGACCAGGTGCGTGAGGAGCCGGGTGGACGGTCCGGCGCCGAGCAGCAGCAGACCGGTCGCCATCGGGTCGAGGGTGCCCGCGTGGCCGATCTTTTTCAGGCCGAGGCGCCGGCGTGCGATCGACACCACCCGGTGACTGGAGATGCCCTGCGGCTTGTCGACGAGGAGGATGCCGTCAGGCGGGGTAGCGAGCACCGGACGAGGGTACCAGCGACGTGCGTCAGCCCGACCTGCCCGGTGTGGTCAGCAGGCGTCGTTCCACTCGCGACGGGGGTGGTCCGGGTCCGTCACGTCGAGCACGGCCGAGGCGGCGATCTTCACGTCCGCGCGACGCTCGAGGCGGCCGTCCTCCTGCTCCACCCACAGCGACCAGCGCCAGAGCCCCCGCGGACCCGGTGCGAGCAGTCCCTGCCCGTGCACGACGAGCACGCCCTCCCCCGCCCCGGTCGTGCGGAACGGCGTCACGACGTCGGCGCGGAGGACGTCGAGGTCGGCGGACGGCGCAGCGGCAGCCATCGCGGACACCCCCTGCTGCTGGAAGGCCCCGACGAGCGCCGCGGCGACCCGTTCGAGGTCGGTGCCGTCCTGCCCGTCGATGCCGACGACGGTCCGGTTCGTCCCGACCTGCGCGATCACCTCGCTCGCGATCGCGGCCATCGTGTCGGTCTCCTGCGGTGCCCAGCGTGCCATGCACCCACCGTAGGCTGTCGTGGTGAACGCGAGCGGAGCCTCCCGACCGGCTGTGGAGAACCCGACGGACCGGAGCCGTCCCGACATCGCGTCCCCGCTGGTGGCCTGGTTCCGCGCCGAGGCCCGCGACCTGCCGTGGCGGCGGCCAGGGTTCCCCGCCTGGGGCACGCTGGTCAGCGAGATCATGCTGCAGCAGACGCAGGTCGCGCGGGTCGTCCCCCGTCTGGAGGCGTGGCTCACCCGGTGGCCGACGCCTGCGGACCTCGCGGCGTCACCCCCCGGCGACGCGGTCCGCGCGTGGGACCGGCTCGGCTACCCGAGACGGGCGCTCGCACTGCACGCGGCGGCGACCGTGATCGCCGAGCAGCACGACAACGTGGTCCCGCGCGACGTCGACGCGCTCCTCGCCCTGCCCGGCATCGGTGACTACACCGCCCGCGCCGTGGCGGTGTTCGCGTACGGCGACCGGCACCCCGTGGTCGACGTGAACGTCCGCCGTGTGCTCGCGCGTGCGGTCCTCGGCGAGGGCGAGCCCGGACCGGCGAACGCGAAGCGGGACCTGCCGCTCATGGACTCGGTGCTCCCCGAGGACCGCGACACCGCAGCGGCCACGAACGCCGCGGTGATGGAGCTCGGCGCGCTCGTCTGCACCGCCCGTTCCCCCGCGTGCGACGCGTGCCCGATCGCCGACCGGTGTGCCTGGCGGGCTGCCGGGTACCCGGAGCACGACGGGCCACGGGCGCCGAAGCAGGCGCGCTTCGCCGGCAGCGACCGCCAGGTGCGCGGTCTGGTGATGGCCGAGCTGCGGGCCAGCGACGTGCCCGTCACGCGCGACGAGGTCGACCTGGTGTGGCCGGACGCCGAGCAGCGAGCCCGGGCGCTCGCGTCCCTGCTGCGCGACGGACTCGTGGTCGGCGACGACGCGTCCGGGTACCGCCTGCCCGACGCTTGACGGCCGTCGGGCCCGCCGCCTGACGGCCCCGCCTGCCCCGTGGCCGATCGGCCGCCCGTCGCACGACGACGGCCGCCGGACGGGGTGTCCGGCGGCCGTCGTGGTGCTGCGGCAGGTCAGGCGCGCTCGTCGCGCTCCTCGTCCTCGTCCTCGTCGTGCTTGTACGGGTCGGCATCACCGGCGTACTGTGCTCCGGCCGACGCGGCGCGCACCTGCGCGTCACGCTGCTGCGCCTGGACGAGCAGGTCCTCCATGTGGGCCGACGTCTCGGGCAGGGCGTCCGCGATGAACTCCAGCGACGGGGTGAGCCGCGCCGTGATGTTCTTGCCGACCTCGCTGCGGAGCATCCCGGTCGCGGCCTTGAGCGCGGCGGCCGAGTCGGCACGCTCCTCGTCGGTGCCGTAGACCGTGTAGAACACCGACGCGTGCTGCAGGTCGCCCGTCACGCGGACGTCGGTGATCGTGACGAAGCCGAGGCGCGGGTCGCGCAGCCCCTTGTCGAGCCGCCGTGCGACGACTTCCTTGATGCGGTCCGCCATCTTGCGAGCGCGCTGCGGATCGGCCATGGGTGCCTCCTGGGGCAGGGAATCTACTGGTGGAACGGGACGGACCCCGCCCCTCCCGAGGGAGGAGCGGGGTCCAGGATAGCCAGGCGTCAGTCGCGCGGCTTCTCGACGAGCTCGGTGGTCTCGATCTCGTCGCCGATCTGGATGTCGTTGTACTTGCCCAGACCGATACCGGCCTCGAAGTCCGTGCGGACCTCGGTGACGTCGTCCTTGAAGCGACGCAGCGACTCGATGGCCAGGCCGTCGGCGAGCACCACACCGTCACGGATGACGCGCGCCTTGGCGTTGCGCGTGATCGTGCCGGAGCGGACGATGACACCGGCGATGTTGCCGAACTTCGAGGAGCGGAACACCTCGCGGATCTCGGCGACACCCGACTGGACCTCTTCGTACTCGGGCTTGAGCATGCCCTTGAGGGACTGCTCGATGTCCTCGAGTGCGTTGTAGATGACCGAGTAGAAGCGCACGTCGATGCCTTCGCGCGCCGCACGCTCGCGGGCCTTGACGTCCGGGCGGACGTTGAAGCCGACGACGATCGCGTTGTCGATCGTGGCCAGGTCGATGTCCGACTCCGTGATCGCACCCACACCGCGGTGCAGGATGCGGAGCTGGACGCTGTCGTCGACCTCGATGTCCAGGAGCGACTGCTCGAGTGCCTCGACGGCACCGGAGACGTCACCCTTGATGATGAGGTTGAGCGAGTCGACCTTGCCCTCCTCGAGAGCACGGGTGAAGTCCTCGAGCGAGATGCGCTTGCGGGCCTTGGCCAGCTGGGCGTTGCGCTCGGCCGCTTCACGCTTCTCGGCGATCTGGCGGGCCGTGCGGTCCTCCTCCGTGACCAGGAAGGTGTCACCGGCGCGCGGCACCGACGACAGACCCTGCACCTGGACCGGACGGCTCGGCGTCGCGGCCTTGACCGCCACACCGTTCTCGTCCGTCATGGCACGGACGCGACCGTAGGCCGTGCCCGCCACGATGGCGTCGCCGACGTGCAGCGTGCCGGACTGGATGAGCACCGTCGCGACGGAACCGCGACCCTTGTCGAGGCGGGCCTCGATCGCGACACCGCGGGCGTCCTTGTCGGGGTTCGCACGCAGGTCGAGACCGGCGTCCGCCGTGAGCAGCACCGCGTCGAGCAGGTCCTGGATGCCGACGTTGTTGCGCGCCGACACGTCGACGAACATGACGTCGCCGCCGTACTCCTCGGCCACCAGGTTGTACTCGGTGAGCTGCTGCCGGACCTTCGCCGGGTTCGCGCCCTCCTTGTCGATCTTGTTCACCGCGACCACGATCGGCACGTTGGCCGACTGCGCGTGGTTCAGCGCCTCGATCGTCTGGGGCATGATGCCGTCGTCCGCCGCGACCACGAGGATCGCGATGTCCGTCACCTGCGCACCACGGGCACGCATGGCGGTGAAGGCCTCGTGACCCGGGGTGTCGATGAACGTGATCGGACGCTCGATGCCCTCGTGCTCGGTGACGATCTGGTACGCACCGATGTGCTGCGTGATGCCGCCGGCCTCGCCCTCGACCACCTTCGAGTTGCGGATGGCGTCGAGGAGTCGGGTCTTGCCGTGGTCGACGTGACCCATGACGGTGACGACCGGGGGACGCTGCTGCAGGACGGAGTCGTCCTCGTCGGCGTACTCGGCGTCGATGTCGATGTCGAAGCCCTCGAGGAGCTCGCGGTCCTCGTCCTCCGGCGACACGATCTGGATCTTGTAGCCGAGCTCCTCGCCGAGGACCTCGAACGTGGCCTCGTCCAGCGACTCGGTCGCCGTGGCCATCTCACCGAGGTGGAACAGCACGGTCACCAGGTTGCCGGGCATGGCGTCGATCTTGTCCGCGAAGTCCGAGATGCTCGCACCGCGACGGAGTCGCACGACCGTGTTGCCGTCGCCACGAGGGACCTGCACACCGCCGAGCGACGGCGCCTGCCGCATCTCGTACTCGGCGCGCTTCGTCCGCTTCGACTTGCGGGCACGGCTCTTGCCGCCACCGCGACCGAACGCACCGGCGGTACCACCACCGGGGCCACGACCGCGGCCACCGCCACCGGCGGGACGCGGACCGCTGAACGCCGGGCGCGGGAAGCCGCCACCGGCACCACCGGCACCACCCGGACGACCACCGGGGCCGCCACGACCGCCGCCCTGGCCCGGGCGCTGCCCGAAGCCGGGGGCACGGTTCGCCTGACCGGGGCCACCCGGTCGCGGTGCGCCCGGACGGGGCACGCCGGGACGCGGCGGGGCCGGACGCGGGATGCCGTTGCCGCCACCGGCACCGCCGGCAGGACGCTGACCCATGCCCTGGTTGGACGAGTACGGGTTGTTGCCGGGACGCGGCGGGCGCGAGCCCATGCCCTGGCTGGACGCGTAGGGGTTGTTGCCAGGGCGTGCGCCGGGCTTCGGACCGCCGGGCTTGGGGCCGGCTGCGGAGCCGGGCTTCGGCGCGCCGCCCGGCTTGACGGCGTCGCTCTTCGGAGCGCTCGCGTCGTCGCCGGACTGCTCACCCGACGCTGCCTGCTCGGCAGCGGCGGCCTTCTCGGCAGCCGCGGCCTTCTGTGCAGCCTCGGCCTCGGCCTGGCGCTGCGCGACCGACTTCGGCACGGCGGGCGTCGGGGTCTCGGCGACGGGCGCCTCGACCTCGGGCTCGGCCTTCGGCGCGGGAGCCGGACGCGCCGGACCCGGACGGGGACCGCCGGGCTTCGGGGCGCCGGACCGCGGGGCAGCGGCCTTCGCGGGAGCGCTCGGGCTCGCCGAGGCCGCGGGCTTCGACGCCGTCGAGGCGCCGTCCGCCTGCAGCGCAGCACGGAGCTTGCGCGCGACGGGGGGTTCCACACTGGAGCTCGGGCCCTTGACGAACTCGCCGAGTTCCTTGAGCTTCTCCATTGCGGTCTTGCTGTCGACACCGAGTTCGGATGCGATCTCGTGTACGCGTGGTTTTGCCACTGTTCTCCTTCACGGGTCCCACCCCGCGAAGGGGGCAGGACTCACTGGATGACGGGTCTCACTTCGAGCCGCTCATCAGTTGTCCATAAGCCGTTCAGCCTGTTCTGTCGTGTCCCGGTGACGCGCCTGCTCTTCGGCGCTGAGCGCCTCGAGGTAGTCACGTACCGCTGACGTGTCCGGTTCACGGTCGAGCCGGAGCGCGCGGCGGTAGGCCCTGCGCTTGACGGCCTGATCGTGTGCTTCGACGGTCGGGGTGAGCCAGGCTCCCCGCCCCGGCATGACTGCCTTCGGGTCCGCCACGACGCGACCGTCGCTCAGGGCGACGACACGGAGGAGGGAGGACCGGGGAGCACGACGACGACTGCCGATGCATGTTCTGACGGGAACCACCATACTCCTTGCCTCCGACCACCGCGATCCGGCGCGCCCGGACGGGCCACGCCACCAGCGAAACGGTGCCGGGCGACGAGCGTCGCCCGACACGGTCGTGTCCTACTCGTCGCCGTCCAGTATGGAGTCCGGCTGGATGTCGATGCGCGCACCGGTCAGCTTCGCGGCGAGACGGGCGTTCTGCCCTTCCTTCCCGATCGCGAGCGACAGCTGGTAGTCCGGCACCAGGGCACGGACCGCCTTCGTCGACGCATCGAGCACGAACGCGCTCGTGACCTTCGCGGGCGACAGTGCGCTCGCGACGAACGAGGCCAGGTCGGACGAGTAGTCGACGATGTCGATCTTCTCCGCACCGAGCTCGGTCGTCACGGCGCGGACGCGCGCACCGAGCTCGCCGATGCAGGCGCCCTTCGCGTTGACGCCCGGCTCGTTCGCCTTCACCGCGAGCTTGGTGCGGTGCCCGGACTCACGCGCGATCGACGTGATCTCGACCACGCCCGACGCGATCTCGGGGACCTCGAGCGCGAAGAGCTTCCGGACCAGGCCCGGGTGGGTGCGCGAGACCGTGATCTGCGGGCCCTTGGCACCGCGCCCGACGCTCGTGACGTAGACGCGGATGCGGTTGCCGTGCTTGTACTCCTCGCCCGGCACCTGCTCCTCGGGCGGCAGGATCGCCTCGACCGTGCCGAGGTCGACGTGCACCATCTTCGGGTTCGGACCCTGCTGGATCACGCCCGCGACGATGTCGCCCTCCTTGCCACGGAACTGGCCGAGGATCTTGTCGTCGCCGATGTCGCGCAGACGCTGGTTGATGACCTGCTTCGCGGCGAAGGCGGCGATGCGGCCGAAGTCACTCGGCTGGTCGACGGCCTCGCCGACGACGGTGCCGTCCTCGTCGCGCTCCGGCACGTAGACGGAGACCTCGCCGGACTTGCGGTCGAGCTCGACACGGGTCTGGGCGTCGACGGGCTCGTCGTTCTCCGCGCGGTGCTTCTGGTACGCCGTCAGGATGGCGGATTCGATGATGCGGACGAGTTCGTCGAACGGGATCTCCCGCTCGCGCTCCATGAGTCGCAGGACTGCGAGGTCGATCTTCACCGAGGTGCCTCCGTGTTCAGCTGAGTCGCTCCTGCGGGTGGAACTGCGCAGAAGTCGGCTACAAGCGTACCCCAGAACCACGAGACGGACCGGAGGCGCGGTGCCGGTCGACACCGCGCCTCCGGTCCGTGGAGGGGTTGCGATCAGATCGCGCGGACCGCCTCGAGCAGCTCGGCCACCGGGACGTCCCGACGCTCGCCCGAGCGGCGGTCCCAGAGCTCGACCACACCGTCGGCGGCGTTCCGCCCGGCGACGACGACGACGGGGACGCCGAGCAGCTCGGCGTCGCGGAGCTTCACGCCCGGGGACACCTTCGGACGGTCGTCGTACACGACGTCGTACCGCTCGCCCTCGAGGCTGTAGATGAGCGACGCAGCGAGGTCGTACGCGACCTGGTCCTTGCCCGTCGCCACGACGTGGACGTCGAACGGCGCGACCTCCCTCGGCCAGGCCAGGCCCTTCTCGTCGTTGTGCGCCTCGGCCAGGATCGCCATGATGCGCGTCACGCCGATGCCGTACGACCCCATGGTGACCGTCGCGAGCTTGCCGTTCTCGTCCTGCACCTTGAGGTCGAGCGCCTCGGCGTACTTGCGGCCGAGCTGGAAGACGTGACCGATCTCCATGCCGCGGGCGGTCTCGAGCGGGCCGGAGCCGTCCGGAGCGGGGTCGCCCGCACGGACGTCGGACACCTCGGCGACGCCGTCCGCGGCGAAGTCGCGACCCATCACGAGGCCGGAGACGTGGACGCCGCGCTCGTTCGCGCCGGTGATCCAGCTCGTCCCCTCGACCACGCGCGGGTCGACGAGGTAGCGGATGCCCGACGGGCTCGCGGAGCCGAGCACCTGCGGGCCGATGTAGCCCTTCACGAAGACGCCCGGGTGCTTCCGGAAGTCGTCGTCGCCGGCGGCCTCGACCTCGGCCGGTGCGAAGGCGACCTCGGCGCGCTTCAGGTCGACCTCGCGGTCACCGGGCAGTCCGACCACGACGACCTCGCGGGTGCCGTCGAGGTGGGTCAGCGCCAGCACGACGTTCTTCAGCGTGTCAGCAGCGGTCCACGGTGCGCCGTCACGCGGGGCGACCTCGTTCGCGTGGGCGACGAGCGTGTCGATCGTCGGCGTGTCGGCAGCGGGCAGGAGCACGGGCTCGGGCTGCCCCGCGATCGGCAGGGCGTCGGGGACGGGCGTGTTGTACGCCTCGACGTTCGCCGCGTAGCCGCCGGCGCTGCGGACGAAGGTGTCCTCGCCGACGCCGATCGGGTGCAGGAACTCCTCGGACTTCGAGCCGCCCATCGCGCCGGCATCGGCCGCGACGATGACGTACTCGAGGCCCAGGCGGGCGAAGATCTTCTCGTAGGCGTCGCGCATCACCTGGTAGCTGCGGTCGAGCCCCTCGTCGGTGAGGTCGAACGAGTACGCGTCCTTCATCGTGAACTCGCGGCCGCGGAGCAGACCGGCGCGCGGGCGGGCCTCGTCGCGGTACTTGTCCTGGATCTGGAACAGCGTGACGGGCAGGTCCTTGTACGAGCCGTACAGGTCCTTCACGAGGAGCGCGAACATCTCCTCGTGCGTCGGCGCGAGCAGGTAGTCGGAGCCCTTGCGGTCCTGCAGGCGGAACATGCCGTCGCCGTACTCGGTCCAGCGGTCCGTCGCCTCGTAGGGCTCGCGGGGCAGCAGCGCCGGCAGCAGGACCTCCTGCGCACCGGCGGCCACCATCTCCTCGCGGATGATGTCCTCGATCTTGCGCCGCACCCGCAGGCCGAGCGGGAGCCACGCGAAGATGCCCGGGGACTGACGACGGACGTACCCGGCGCGGACGAGCAGCTTGTGGCTCGTCACCTCGGCGTCGGAGGGGTCGTCGCGGAGCGTGCGGAGGAAGAGATGGGAGAGCCGTGTGACCACGGACGCAAGCCTAGCGGCGCGCGTCCGACGACGGCGGCTCAGGTCGTCGTGACGACCTGCGGGGTCCCGGTGGCGGCGTCCGGACCCATCTCGTCGGCGATGCGGTTCGCCTCCGCGATCAGCGTCTGCACGATCTCCCGCTCCGGGACGGTCCTGACGACCTGCCCCTTCACGAAGATCTGTCCCTTGCCGTTGCCGGAGGCCACGCCGAGGTCCGCCTCGCGCGCCTCGCCCGGGCCGTTCACGACGCAGCCCATGACGGCGACGCGCAGGGGCACGGTCATGCCCTCGAGGCCCTTCGTCACGTCGTTGGCCAGCTGGTAGACGTCGACCTGTGCACGGCCGCAGCTCGGGCAGGAGACGATCTCGAGCTTGCGCTCACGCAGGTTGAGCGACTGCAGGATCTGCAGGCCGACCTTGACCTCCTGTGCAGGGGGCGCGGACAGCGAGACGCGGATGGTGTCGCCGATGCCCTCGGCGAGCAGGATGCCGAACGCGGTGGCGCTCTTGATCGTGCCCTGGAACTCCGGCCCGGCCTCGGTGACACCCAGGTGCAGCGGCCAGTCCCCCGCGGCGGCGAGCTGGCGGTAGGCCTTCACCATGACGATCGGGTCGTTGTGCTTGACCGAGATCTTGAAGTCGTGGAAGTCGTGCTCCTCGAAGAGCGATGCCTCCCACACGGCGGACTCGACGAGCGCCTCGGGCGTGGCCTTGCCGTACTTCTGCAGCAGGCTCGGTTCGAGCGACCCGGCGTTGACACCGATGCGCAGCGACACCCCGGCGTCCTTCGCGGCCCGGGCGATCGCACCGACCTGGTCGTCGAACTTCCGGATGTTGCCCGGGTTCACGCGGACGGCGGCGCACCCGGCGTCGATGGCCTGGAAGACGTACTTCGGCTGGAAGTGGATGTCGGCGATGACCGGGATCTGCGACTTCTTGGCGATGATCGGCAGTGCGTCGGCGTCGTCCTGGCTCGGGACCGCGACGCGGACGATGTCGCAGCCGGACGCCGTGAGCTCGGCGATCTGCTGCAGCGTCGCGTTGATGTTCGTCGTCGGCGTCGTCGTCATCGACTGCACGGAGACCGGGGCGTCACCGCCCACGAGGACCTTCCCCACCCGGATCTGCCGCGACTTCCGACGCGGGCTCAGGGTTTCGGGGACTTTCGGCAGACCGAGGTTCACTGCTGGCACGGGTGTGACTCTACGCGCTCCCGGTGACGTCACACCTGGTCGGTGACCAGGTCCGCCCCGCGGTCCACGACCGTGATGAGCGGCCCGTACAGCCGCATGAGCGCGAGGGCACGCTCGTGGTCCTCGTCGCTCGCGCCGGCGCACGCGTCGGCGACGACCGTGACGGTCGCTCCCGCGTCCGCCGCAGCCAGCGCGGTGGACACGACGCAGCAGTCGGTGGACACCCCGGTGAGCACGAGGTGCGGGTGCTCGCCGACGACGGCCCGGAGGCCCGCTCCCCACTTGCCGAACGTCGGCTCGGTGACGACGGGGTCACCGTGGGCCGTCGCCGCAGCCGAGAAGGGGGCGGTCAGGTCGTACAGGGGGTCGGTGTCGGGCACGAGCGCGAACGACCACTCGCGGTAGTAGGGCACCCACGCGCCCTGCGGGCGCTCGGGCGCGACGAACCGGGTGAACACGGTGCGCCCGGCGAACCGCGGGAGCAGCCGTCGCGTCCCGGCAGCGGCGTCGTCGTACCGCGGTGTCGCCCACGGGCTGTCGCCGGTGAAGACCTCCTGCAGGTCGATCGCGACGAGCCAGGCATCGGTCGGGACCGTGACGCTCATGCGTCGTGCTCCTGGCGGCGGATCGTCCCGCGCGCCGTGAGCAGCGTGCCGGCGAAGCCGACGACCAGGGCGACGAGGACCCCGAGGTTCGCGTACGCCCAGGCGCCCTCGCGGCCGCCGAGGCCGAACGGTCCCAGCAGGTACCCCTGCCAGTTGAGCCACGCGGGCACACCGTACGTGTTCGTGACGAGTCCCCAGCCGAGCACCGTCCCGAGCAGGACGAGCCCGATCGCGGCCCAGCGCACGTCCCCGTAGCGACCGCGCACGTCGTCGAGCTCGCCGTCGGCGTAGGCCCGACGCCGCAACACCACGTCGGCGACGAACACCCCGGCCCACGCGGCGATCGGGACGCCGAGCGTGACGAGGAACGCCTGGAACGGCGAGATGAAGTCCTTCGCGAAGAAGACGACGTACACGGCGCCGGCGACCATGAACACGCCGTCGACGCCCGCCGCGACCGGCCGCGGGATCCGCACGCCGGCGCTGAGCAGCGCCAGGCCCGACGAGTAGATGTCGAGCACGGCACCGCCGACGAGTCCGAGGATCGCCACGAGGGCGAACGGCACGAGGAACCAGACCGGCAGGATCGTCGTCAGCGCGCCGATCGGGTCCGCGCCGATCGCGGCGTTCAGGTCCTTCGACGAGCCGGCGAGCAGGACGCCGACGACGACGAGGACCGCGGGCGCCAGGGCGCCGCCGAACGTCGTCCACCAGACCACGCCGCCCGTCGAGGACGTCCGCGGGAGGTACCGCGAGTAGTCCGCCGCCGCGTTGACCCAGCCGAGGCCGAAGCCCGTCATCACGAGCACCAGCGCGCCGATGACGTTCTGCGCGCTGCCCGCCGGCAGGGCGCCGAGGGTGCCGAGGTCGATCGAGGGCACCGCGAGGACGACGTACACGACGGTGAGCACGGCGGTCACGACGGTGATGACGGTCTGCAGGCGCATGATCACGTCGAAGCCCGCGATCCCGGCCCCGACCACCAGGGCCGCCACGACGACGAGGGCGACGAGCTTCGTCACCACACCGTCGTCCCAGCCGAGCTCGCGGAACACCGTCGAGGTGGCGAGCACCGCGAGCGACGCCAGTGCGGTCTCCCACCCGACCGTCAGGACCCAGCTGAGGAACGACGGCAGCCGGTTCCCCCGCACGCCGAAGGCCGCGCGGCTCAGCACCATCGTCGGAGCCGACCCGCGCTTGCCCGCGATCGCCACGATGCCGCACAGCAGGAACGAGAAGGCCACCCCGACGACGGACACGATCGTGGCCTGCGCCAGGGAGATGCCGAAGCCGAGGACGAACGAGCCGTAGCTCAGCCCGAGCACCGACACGTTGGCGGCGAACCACGGCCAGAACAGCCCGCGCGGGCGCCCCTTCCGGTCGGACTCGGCGATGACGTCGATGCCCTGGCGCTCGACGGCGCGGACCTCTGGCGCGGTGCTCATGCGCCGAGCGTAGTGGGCAGCGCGACCCGCGTGCGCGAGCGGTCGCGCTACCCGAACAGGTTCACGGGACGCACGATGTCGGCGTAGATGAGCAGCGCGCTCATCCCGGCCAGCAGCACCACGACGACCATCGTCAGCGGCATCGACTTCGCCAGGTCGATCGCGCCCGGGTCCGGCTTGCCGACGAGCACGTACGCACGGCGCTTCACGGCCTCCCACAGCGCACCGGCGATGTGCCCGCCGTCGAGCGGCAGGAGCGGCACCATGTTCAGCACGAACAGGCCGATGTTGAGCGAGGCGAGCAGCCCGAGGATCGTGTACGCCTTGTCGACCACCGGCACGCCGCTCATCGACGAGACCTCGCCGATCGCCCGACCGACGCCGACGACCGACACCGGGCTGTCCTGCGACCGCTCCTGCGCGCCGAAGGCCGCGTTCCAGACGGCGATCAGACGCTGCGGGAGGTCGATGATGAGGTGCGCCGACGCGGCGATCTGCGCCCCGGTCGCGGGCAGCACCGCCGCCGGCGACTGCCGGACCAGCGACTGCCCGATGCTGACACCGACCACGCCCACGCGCTGGGTCTTCGTCGAGCCGTCCGCGTTCTTCGCGACCGTGCCCTGCTCGGTGACGACGTCACGGGTCGCGAGCTGCGGCGTGACCTCGAGCGTCCGCCGCTGGCCGTCACGCTCCACGACGACGCTGACGCTCTCCCCTGCCGACCGCTGGAACACACGGGACACCTCGGCGATCGTCGGGTCCTGCTGCCCGTCCACCGCGAGCACGACGTCGCCGTCGCGGATGCCCGCCTGCTTCGCGGGCGATTCGGCATCCCCGGCGGTGCAGGTCGTCGCGCTGCTCGTCGGCAGCACGCAGTCGACGCTCGACGTGAAGGTGGTGGTCGGCGCGCCGAACCCGCACAGCAGCACGCCGAACAGCACGATGCCGATCACCAGGTTCATGGCGGGCCCCGCGACCATGACGATGATCCGCTTCCACGGCGTCAGCCGGTAGAACGCGCGGGAGTCGTCGCCGCCGGAGTCGGCGATCTGCTCCGCGCTGGCCTGGCGGGCGTCCTGCACGAACGCGCCGTACATGCCGGTGTTCGTGATCGCGTTCGGCCGGCCCGATGCACGCGGCTTGAGCATGCCGACCATGGAGATGTACCCGCCGAGCAGGATCGGTCGGATGCCGTACTCGGTCTCCCCCCGTCGGAAGGACCAGATCGCCTTGCCGAAGCCGAGGGAGTACTGCGTGACCTTCACCCCGAAGAGCTTCGCGAACGACAGGTGTCCGAGTTCGTGGAGTCCGATCGAGACCAGCAGGCCGACGATGAAGACGACCACGCCGAGGACGAAGAGGAGCACGGATTCGACGGTCACCGTCAGAGGGTACGGGACCCTTCCCATGACGGAGCCGAACGCGCCCTGAGAGGTCTGCCGTGCCTCCCGGCCGGCCTGGAGGCACGGATCACCGTGGGCGCACGCGTCGCGCGACCGCGCGGCGGGCTCGCGACGCCCCGGTGCGTCAGCGGGCCAGCAGGCGGTCCGCCGTCACGCGCGCCCAGCGCTCCGCCGCCAGGACGCCGTCGAGGGAGGACTCCCCCGCGGTGTGCTCGTCGACGACGCGACGGACGGTGTCGACGATGTCGAGGAAGCCGATCGCACCCGCGTGGAACGCGGCGACCGCCTGCTCGTTCGCCGCGTTGAAGACCGCCGGGAAGGTCCCACCCAGCACGCCCACGTGCTTGGCCAGGTCGACGGCGCCGAACGCCTCGGCGTCGAGCGGTTCGAACGTCCAGGTGCTCGCGGTCGTCCAGTCCAGCGGGACCCCGACGCCGGGCACCCGGTCCGGCCAGGCGAGGCCGAGCGCGATGGGCAGCCGCATGTCCGGCGGTGAGGCCTGGGCGATCGTCGACCCGTCGACGAACTCGACCATCGAGTGCACGATCGACTGGGCGTGCACGGTGACGTCGATGCGGTCGTAGGGCACGCCGAACAGCAGGTGCGCCTCGATGACCTCGAGCCCCTTGTTCACCAGCGTGGCGGAGTTCGTCGTCACCACCAGGCCCATGTCCCACGTCGGATGCGCGAGGGCCTCGGCCGGGGTGACGTCGCGCAGGCTCTCCCGTGAGCGTCCGCGGAACGGTCCGCCGCTGGCCGTGAGCACCAGGCGGCGGACCTCCGCGTCGGAACCGGAGCGCAGCGCCTGCGCGATCGCGGAGTGCTCGCTGTCGACGGGCACGATCTGCCCGGCACGGGCGGCGGCCTGCACGAGCGCACCGCCGACGATCAGGCTCTCCTTGTTCGCCAGGGCGAGCGTCGCACCGGACTCCAGCGCGGCGAGCGTCGGACCCAGGCCGACGGAACCCGTGATGCCGTTGAGCACGACGTCCGCCTCGACGCTCCGGACGAGGCGTTCGGCGTCGGCCGCGCCGAAGGCGGTGTCACGGACGTGGAACCGTTCGGCCTGTTCGGCGACGAGGGCACGGTTCGTGCCGGCGGTCAGGCCGACGACCTCGAAGCGGTCGGGGTTCCGGGCGACGACGTCGAGGGCCTGGGTGCCGATCGAGCCCGTGCTGCCGAGGACGACGATGCGACGCCTGGTCGGCACGGGTCAGCCCTTGGCGAGGACGTCGACGACGAAGACGAGGGAAGCGTCCTTCGGGATGCCCGAGCCCTCGGGCGGGTTCGAGCCGTAGGCGTCCTCGGGCGTGGTCACGATGAGGACCTGGGACCCGACCTTCTGCCCGACGAGCCCGGTGACGAAGCCCTTGATGAGCGAGCCCTCGGAGACGGTGAAGGTGGTCGGAGCACCCTTCGACCACGAGGAGTCGAACTCCTTGCCGTCCGCCAGGGTCACGCCCTTGTACTGCACGAGGGCGGTGTCACCGTTCTCGATCGTCGCGCCGTCGCCCTGCTTGAGGACCTCGACCTCGGTCTTCGACGGGGCCGTCGCACCGGACGGGATCGTGATCTCCGGCTCGCCGCTCGCCTTGTCCTCGACCGTGGGCAGCGACGGGTCCTGCGTCTGCGGCGTGCCGGTCGCCTTCGTCGGGGTCTGCGCGACGACGTCCGCCACGACGACGATCTCCCCGCCGGTGTTGAAGCCGAGCGCCGACGACTCGCCGACCACCGCGACCCGGTCCCCGACCTTCGTGCAGGCGAGCAGCGCGCCGAAGCCGGTCCCGCCGACGGAGAGCACCTGCGGGTTCCCCTGGTCGAACCCGACCGCGCCGAGCTTCGAGGCGTCCGAGGCCTTGTAGACGGCGTACGACACCTGGGCGAACTCGCCGCTCTTGAGCGCCTTGCCCGAGCCCTGCACCACCGTCGTGGCCTGCGGGGTCTCCGCGCTGAGGCCCTTGTCGAAGGTGACCTTCGGCGCCTCCGACCCGGCGACCGCGCCGGTGACCGCGATGCTCTTCGACGCCGAGCCCGACTCCGGGCACGACGAGATGGGCGTCGCCGTGGCGCTGGCGGACGCGCTGGGCGAGGCCGAGGCGTCACCCGAGCCGTTCCCGGAGCAGGCGGCGAGTCCGAGCACGACGGCTGGGACGATGGCGATCGGGAGCAGGCGGAGACGCTTCACGGGACCCTATCCTGCCGCACGCACCTTGGTGGCGGGCGTGTGGTGGACGGGGAACGCCACCGAGCGGGCGATGAAGCACAGGCGGTTCGCCTCGGCGTGGGCGGCCTCGGCGTCCGCGACGCGGTCGGCCTCGAGCACGGTGACGACGGGGCGGAGGGTGACCTCGGTGACCTCGCCGGTGCCGTCGCGGTGCACGTCGAGCGAGGCCGTCGCCGTGTCCTCGTAGTCGACCACGGTGAAGCCCCGCTGCACGGCGACGTAGAGGTAGCTCATCATGTGGCACTGGGCGAGGGCGCCGAGCAGCATCTCCTCGGGGTTCCACCGGTCGCGGTCGCCGCGGAACGCGGGGTCCGCCGAACCGGCGATGGCGTGCTTGCCGGGCGCCGTGACCTCGTGGTCGCGGCCGTAGTCGCGGTAGCCGCTCGTCCCGGTGCCGCGGTCACCCGTCCAGCGGACGGAGACCTCGTACGTGTGGTCGGTCACGGTGCGCTCCTTCGTGCGTGCTGCTGGGTGCTGGACGTGGCGCCTGCCGGCCCCTCGCTACGATGACGGCATGACGGTGAGCCACGACGTCCGCACAGACCGCCATCCTCTCACCGCCGAGGGCTCCGTCGAGCTCGCGGTGCTGGACCGGAACGGCTTCGACGAGAGCCGGCACGTCGGTGCCGGCGTCGTCGTCGCGGCCGACGGGACCGTGCTCGACGCCGTCGGCGACGTGACGGCGAGCGTGTACCCCCGCTCCACGATGAAGCCCTTCCAGGCCCTGGCCATCCGTCGCGCCGGCGCGGTCTTCAGCGACGACGAGCTCGTGCTCACGACGGCGAGTCACGCCGGCACCGCTGCGCACCAGGCCCTCGCGCTGCACATGCTCGAGTCCTTCGACCACGTCGAGTCCGACCTGGGCTGCCCGCCCGACCTGCCGTTCGACCGGGCCACCGCCCGCACCATGGACGGCCCGCGGCGCCTGGCGATGAACTGCTCGGGCAAGCACGCCGGGATGCTCGCCGCGTGCCGGGTGAACGGCTGGGACGAGGCGACCTACCTCGACGTGGCGCACCCGCTGCAGCAGCGGGTCCGGGAGACCGTGGAGGCGTACACCGGCGAGACCGTCGACGTCGTCGGCACGGACGGCTGCGGCGCGCCCGTGTTCCCGCTCACCCTGCACGGGCTCGCCCGTGGGTTCGCGGGTGTCGTCGCCCGTTCGGACTCGGACACCGCGGCACTCGTGGACGCCGTGCTCGACCACCCGTGGGCGATCGACGGTGTGGGTCGGGCGAACACGGTGACGATCGAACGACTCCGGGTGCTCGCGAAGTTCGGTGCCGAGGGCGTGATGGTGATGGGGCTCCCCGGTGGAGCGGCGGTCGCGGTCAAGACGCTCGACGGGTCGCAGCGTGCCGGGACGCTCGCGGCGCTCACGTTGCTCGAGCGGAACGGCATGGTGGACGCCGCGGGCGTCGCCGACGTGCTGGCCGCCACCGGCGAGCAGGTGCTCGGTGGCGGCGTGCCGGTCGGTGCCGTGCGCGCGGGGGCCGGACTGCGCTGACCGCCGGCTGCCCGACACGGCACGGTCACCCTGCGACGAGCTCGTCGACGGGATCCCCGGCCAGCAGCGGGAGCACGGGCTCGAAGGACGGCGCCACGCCGTCCCCGTCGCCGTCGCCGTCGTTCCACAGCCGGCACCCGTGCCGCGTGACCTCGATGACGCGGTCCCGTCGACGCGGGAGGAGGTGGACGCCGGGGACGAGCACCACGGTCGCCTGCACCCTGCCGAGACCGTCGTGGCGCACGGCGACCGCGGTCCCCGTCGGTGTCGGACGCACGCCGGGCGGCGCTCCGGACTGCGGACCCGCATCGGAGACGATCCGCACGCCGGCGTCCGCGCTCCCCGCCGCACCGGCTGTCCCGTCGATGGCGGACGCGGCGAGCTGGGCGCCGAGCGCATCGAACACCGCCCGCGCGAACGCCCCGGTGCCGAGGACGACGACGTGGGACGGCGACCCGGGGTCGGCGCGGATCCGCTCGGCTCGACCGTCGGGTCCTCGTCCGAGCACCAGCCCCTCGACGACGGCGCCGCCGACGCCGACGCCGACGCCGACGCCGGAAGCGTGCGGGTCCGGGGTCCACGACGACGCCCCGACGGCGTCGCTCAGCGCGTCGTCTCCGCACACTTCTGGTGCGGCGACTGCTGGTCCGGCGACTGCTGATCCGGAGACTGCTGGTCCGGAGACGGCATCCGTCGGCATGGTCACGACGACCGCGGGCGGTGGATCGGCACCGGTGCCCCTGACCGTCAGGGCGTCGAGCACCGCGCAGCTCGCTGCGGCGACGAGCAGCACCGTCCTGGCGACCACCGGGAGGTCGCCGACGACCCCGACGAGCAGCAGCACCACGGCCGGACCGACCAGGCAGCAGCGGGCGACGAGCGGGGACACGGACCGAGACTGACAGCCCCGCGCGTCCGGGTTCGGGCGCACGGGGCTGCTGGTGGAGACCGGGTCGCGGTCGCTGCCCTGTGGAGGAACGGCCGGCTGGCGGTCAGGGCTACTGCACGAGGAAGAACTGCTCCCCGATGTCGACCCGTGCACCGCGCTCCACGCGGTAGCGACGCCCGGCTTCACAGCGGCGGATGCTCCCGTCGATGTGCCGGATCACCGTGCCGTTGCCCGAGTGCCGGTCGGACACCCAGAGGTCGTCGCCGTCACGCCCGAGCTCGAGGTGCGTCTTGGACACCGACTTGCCGGGGTCGTGCACCGTGAGCAGGTCGTCGAACCGCTCGCCCGGCTGCGGTCGGGGCAGCCGGCCCAGCAGGCCCGTACCGTGCACCGCCGTGCGCTCCCCGGTGCTGAAGTGCAGCACGAACGGCGCGTCCGAGGTGGTCTTGACGACGATCCGCGTCTCCTCGACGTCCTCGTCGGGGTCGAGGTCGCCGCTCGACGGCACCGTCGTGGACCCGACGGGCGGGAGGACCGGGCCGGTCGCCCCCGGGATCGGGGGCAGCGGCGCGGCGCGCGGGACCGGCGGCAGGTCGGGACCGCCGGCGCCCTGCGCCGAGGACGGCAGGGTCGGCGAAGCGGGAGCAGGCGGGACCGGTCCTCCGTCGTGTGCGCTCCGGTGCCCGCCGGGCGCGGCACCCTCGTCGTCGGCGAGGTGGCGGCCCGGCCCCGCAGCGGGCTCGTCCGACCGGTCCTCGTGCACCTGGTCCGCGTCGGGCTGTCCGGCGTCGGGCTGTCCAGCGTCGGGCTGTCCGGCGTCGGGCTGTCCGGCGTCGGGCTGTCGGGTGTCGGACTGTCCGGCATCGTGCTGTCCGGCGTCGGACGCCGCACCGCCGAGGTGCTCGGTGCCGGACCCGGCGTCCTCGGGGACATCCGCTTGCGACGCGTGGTCCGTGGAGCCCCGCTCGGCGCCGCCGTCGGCGGAACCGGGGTCCGAAGGCTCGTCGTCCACACGGATCTCGTCGTCGGCCGCCCAGTCCGGCCGCGCCAGGGGCAGCGGCACGACGGGCCCGGTGAAGGCAGCCGTCACGGTCGGACGGACGGCGCCGCACTCCGCGCAGAAGATGTCATCGGGTTCGAGGGCGTGGCCGCACACCGGGCAGGTGGCCGGACCGTTCCCCGGAGCGATCAGGGGCGTCGGTGCCGGACGACGGTCGACCAGTGGCTCCACGACGGCGGTGTCGCCGGCACGGGGACGTTCGTCGGCGGACGGGTCCTCGACCTGGTCCTCGACCGGCGGCTCGGCTGCCGCGCCTCCGCGGCCCACCCACCACGACGGTCGCGACGGAGCTGCCGTCGGCTGCTGTGCGACGGGCGGCGCCCACACCGGGGCCGTCGGCGGCGCCTCGGGCGCAGCGGACGGTGCCTCTGGCACGGGGGACGGCGTCCCGGAGCCGGACAGGTCCCCCGGGGCCGGCGCGAGACGGGTTCGTTCGGTGTCGGCCTCGTCGTCGGCAGCGGACCCGGTCGGGGACGACGGGTACGCGTCGGGATCGAGGGGCGGCTCCGGCTCCGGCTCCGACGCCCCGGACCGCTCGTCCGTGCGGTGCTGCTCGTGCGTCCACCGGTCGTCCCCGACGCGGTCCGACCGACCCGGGTCGACGCCTTCGGGGCGCAGCCACGACGGATCGTCAGCCGGAGCTGCGGGAACGGCCGGGACCACAGGAGCGGACGGTGCGGTGGGGCGAGCGTCCCCGGTCGCGCCGGAGCGCTGCCGGTCCTCGCCGATGAGCCACGCACGGGTCGCGGGGTCGAGCGTCGCCTCGGGCAGCCAGGCCTCGGCGGCGGGATCGGGTCGGCGGCCGTGCTGGTCGGGTTGCCGGAGCGGTGGCGGCGGGGTGTCGTCGACGGGCGCAGCCGGCGCGGGCCGACGGTTCGCCGAGACGTTCACCGACCGCCCGCACTCACCGCAGAAGATCGCCCCGTCGGGCAGCATCGAGCCGCAGTGTTCGCATCTGATCACGGTTCGCCTCTGTCCTCACTCGGCCGTCCACGACGCTCGCCGGCCTCCGGCCCATCGTAGTCACCGGCCCCGGGACGCCCCTGGTCGTGGCGATCGGTGCCGGACGGACGCACAGCACCGCTCGGCCTCCGCCGGGTCGCCGGACGGCGTCGACCCCACCCGGCGGAGCGGAGGGACCGCAGCGACACGGCCGCCCGCCAGCGCTGGCGCCGCGTGCGGTCATCGGCCAGGCTCGCGATGGCCTCGTCCGTCGCTGACCACATCCGGTCCGCGGTCGCCGCGTCGACCGCCCCGGGTCCGAACACACTGCGGTCCGCCAGCGCGGCGAGTCCGCTCCCGCCGCGCCCGGGCGCGCCGGCGACCACCTCGCGCCGCGTCGCTGCGCCCGGCACCTCGTGCCCGCGGTCGACCAGCGCGTCCCGGTACTCCTCCCAGGCTCCGGTGACCCGGGCACGCGGTGTCGGGGCGCGGCGTCGTCGACGTCGGCGCAGCCGTTTGCGCAGCAGCACCACCGCGAAGGGCAGGAGGACGAGCGCGAGGAACCCGAGGGTCGCGAGCACCCACGGCAGGGCTGCGAGCAGCACCTGCAGCCACAGCGGCGGGACGGGCGGTGTCTCGCGGTCGCTCTGCGGCGGGGCCTGCTGGTCCTGGTCCTGCTGCTCGACGGGCGGCGGTGGGACGACGGTCTCCGGGCGCGTGACGGGTTGCGGCGTCTGGTCCTGCTCGTCCGGGATCTCGCGGAGGACGGGGTTCGGGTCGAGGGTGACCCACCCCCACTGCGCGGTGTCCACCTCGACCCGCGCGGTCACGTCCGACCCGCGCAGGGTCGTGGCCCCGCCCGACGGACCGGCTGCCGCCGAACCCGGTTCCGACGAGGACCTCCGGACGTCCCCGCCCGGGGTGAACCCCATCACCACCCGCGACGGGAACCCGATCTGCCGGGCCATCAGCGCGGCGGCGACCGCGTACTGCTCCTGGTCCCCGATCATGACCGGCGCGGTGAGGAGCTCCTGGATCCGGTCAGCGCCGTGCCCGGACCGGCTGGCCCGGTCGTCGCCGACGCCGTGGCTGACGTACCCGGTGCTGGTGAGCCACCGGACGGCCGCGACGAGCTCCTCGCCGGGCGTCCGTGCGTCCGCGGTCGTCGACTCGACCCGCTCCCGCACCGCGTCCGGCACCCCGGTCGGCGACGGCACGTCGGCGGTCCCGGGACGCGCCGACGCGAGCTGCTCGTCGTCCGGCTGGTCGGGCAGCACGGCCTCGAGGTCGTAGCGCGTGTCCGTCCCCACCCCGCCGACCACCGCACCGGTCGACGTCGCGCGGTCGTAGAAGAAGGACCGGCGATCCTGCTCGGCGTCGGCCCCGCGGAACGTCACCGACTCCAGGTCGCCGACGGTGGGCAACCACACGCCACGGTAGGCGGCGACGTCCACCCCGACGCGCACGTCGCTGCCGCGCACGTTGCTCACGTCCACGGTCGTGGGGACCCGTTCGAAGGTGCCGGAGGCCGAGGACCCGTCGTCGCCACCCACACGGAAGACGACACCGTCGTACGTGTCGAGGGTCGCGATGCGCACGAACCCGCCCTGCGGCAGCCCGGTGACGCGCAGCTGCGGTGCGTCGGCAGCACCTGGTTCCTCGTACGACCGGAACGCGCTGAGCGGGCTCACCTCGTCCCGCGGGTCGAACGGTCGCACGACGTCGGTGCGCGCGACGCTCCGGCCGACCGTCGGCGGGGCGACCGATCCGAGACCGGTCGCGACGACCGCAGCGGCCAGGACCGTCCCGGTGCCGACGAGCGCCGGACGCGCGACGGACCGCCACACCGGCACACGGGCGCCGACGGTCGTCGCCACGGCGACGGCCCGGCGCGCGTGCCGGACCGTGAGCGCCCACACGAGCGCGATCCCGCCGAGGCCGACGGCGGTCGCGACCGACAGGTCGAGACGGCTCGGACCGACCACGACGCCCGCCGCGAAGAGGACGAGCGCCGGGATGCTCGCGGTCTCCGGCCGGGAGGCACGGACCGCCACGGTCACGGCCGTCACCGTGGCGACGAGGGTCGTCACGAAGTACGGGACGAGCAGCGACTCGTAGGACCCGACCGGCAGGCTGACGGTGACCAGCCGCTTCCAGTCGAGCGCGACGCCGGCGAAGAGGTCGACGAGTCCGGGTCCGGTCGGCAGCAGCCCCGCTGACTCCCCCGGGACCGCGGCGGGCACCCCGGTCACGGTGAAGACGGCCACGGTGAGGACGCCGACGACCGCTGCCGGCAGCCGACCCAGTGCACCGGTCAGCGCGACCGCGGTGCCCGCGACCACGGCGGTGACGCCGGCGGTCACCATCGACCCGTCCCGGTGGACCGGCCACCAGGCGGTGCTCGCCACGGCGAGCAGGAGCCAGACGACCAGGGTGCCGCCGACCGAGCGGACCGGGGCGCGCCGGCGAGCCGCTCGGCGCGTGGCGCGGCGGCCCCTGGTCGGGCGGTCGAGCGGGGGTGCGGCACTCACGCGGCGGCCGCCGTCCGGTGCAACGCCTGGCGGAGGTCCTCGAGGTAGCCGATGGTCAGGACGGTGAGCCCTGCCACCCGGAGCACCCGGGGCTGGGCCTCCGGTTCGCAGGTGACGGCGACGACCTCGACCCCGACGGGGAGGCGCGTGGCGGCGAGCCGGAGCGCGGGGAGCCCGACCGTCGACCCGACGACCAGGAACGCGACGGAGATGCCGGCCGTGTCGTTCCCGACGATCCGGGCGACCTCCGCGACGGGCAGGCACGCGTCGGACAGCCCGACGGTCGCGAACTCGTCGAGCAGACGGGTCGGCGTGACGGTGGCGAGCCGGTGCACCGCGTAGGACGGCCGCTTCGCGTACTCCGACGTGCGCTCGGACACCACGACCGAGACGTCCCGTCCGTCGCGGACCGCACGAGCCCCGAGTGACGCGGCAGCGCTCACCGCCAGCTCGAACTCGTCGTCGTCCGCGAACTCGGCCCGACGGCTCGCGAGGGCGACGACCAGGTGCGAGCGTCGGGTGTCCTCGAACTGCCGGACCATGAGCGCGCCGGACTTCGCGGTCGACTTCCAGTGGACGGTGCGCGGGTCGTCGCCCGGGACGTACTCGCGGACGGCGTGGAAGGCGATGTCCGCCGGGGAGAGGTCGGTCGTGGCCTGCCCCTCGAGGTCGCGGACGAGTCCCGTGCTCGTCGACGGGATCGCGATCGTCCGCGGGTGCACGATGACCTGTTCGCGGGCGGTCCACACGACCTCGCGCCGCACCAGCCCCACCGGGTCGGCCCGGACGCCGGTGACCGGTCCGACGTCGAGCACCCCGCGTCGGACCGTCGGCACGGGTACCTGTTCCTCGAACACGCCTCCCGGGGCGACGGTCGGCACGGCGACGTCCACGAGTCCGTCCCCGACCGGCAGCTCCACCGTGGCCGGGACCGACGGCAACCGGGCCGGGTTCTCCGCGGTGACCACGACGCCGGCGTCGTCGCCGACCGCCACACGGTGCTGCGGCAGGCGCATCCGGACCACGAGCCGGGTCCGCCCGACGAGGGCGACCGCGGCCACGACGGCGAGCACCGCCCCGGCGAAGCCCACCACGACGACCTCGCGCAGACCGAAGCGGTACCCCACGGCGAAGGCGACGACCGTGACGACGGCGACCGTCCAGCCCAGGCCGGTGACCACCGCGGCGACCTCGCCCCACAGACGCCGCACGGTCCTCCAGGCCGTCGCCCACGCCTTCGCGATCCCGACGACGGCGTCGGCGACGACGCCCTCGCGGTCACCGACGAGTCGGGTGCGCACGTTCGTGAGCCCGGCGACCGTCGTCGTCCGCTCGGCGGCGACGGAGCCGCGACGGGACCTCGTGCTGCCGCGTCGCGTCCTGGTGCTGCCGGGACGGCGGTCGGTCACGACGCCGCTCGGTCGGCGGGCGGCGGGGTCTCGACGAGGAGCTGCGCCACGACGCTGGTGGCGCTGACCCCGTCGAACTCCGCCTCGGCGTCGAGCACCAGGCGGTGTGCCAGCACCGGGACGGCCAGGGCCTTGACGTCGTCCGGCGTGACGTAGTGGCGGCCCTGCACGGCGGCGTACACGCGTGCGGCACGGATCAGCCCCATGGCACCGCGGACGCTGACGCCGAGTCGGACCTCGCTCGCGGCGCGGGTCGCGTCGACCAGGCGTGCCACGTAGTCGGCGATCGTCGGGTCGACGTGGACCGTGCGGGCGAGGGCGGCCATCTCGGTCACGGTCGCGGCGGGGACGACGCTCGGCAGCGGCACCGAGGCGGACGGCGCCGAGGACGTCTCGAGGATCCGCACGGTGGCGGCGTGGTCCGGGTAGCCGATCGAGGTGCGCACGAGGAACCGGTCCAGCTGGGCCTCGGGCAGGCGGTACGTGCCGGCCTGCTCGATCGGGTTCTGCGTGGCGATGACCATGAACGGGGCAGCCAGGCGGTGGTTCACACCGTCGACGGTCACCGTCGACTCCTCCATCGCCTCGAGCAGCGCGGACTGCGTCTTCGGGCTGGCCCGGTTGATCTCGTCGGCGAGGACGACGTTGGCGAACACCGGCCCGCGGTGGAAGTCGAACTCCTGCGTGCGCTGGTCGTAGACGCTGATGCCGGTGATGTCGCCGGGCAGCAGGTCGGGGGTGAACTGGATCCGGTTGGTCGACCCCTGCACGCTCTGTGCCATCGCACGGGCGAGGCTCGTCTTGCCGGTGCCGGGGACGTCCTCGAGGAGCAGGTGTCCCTCGCTGAGCATGGTCGTCACGGCGAGGCGGATGACGAACGTCTTCCCGAGGAGCACCTGCTCGACGTTGGTCACGATCCGTCCGGCGACGTCGGCGAACCAGGCGGCCTGCTCGGGGGTCATGCTCATGCGGTGGGGTCCTCGTTCTGGTGGTGGGATCGCTGCCGGGTCGTGACCCTAGCCTGCGGAGGAGGTACTCGGGTCGGTGCCGGACGGCGGGTCGGCCGTGCCGGCGTCCGGGGTGGTGACGGCGCCGCGAGCACCGGTCGGGTCCTGCTGCCCGTTCACGGTTGCCTGCACCACGATCGCGCTGGAGCCTGCCGGGACGGCATCTCCCGTGGTCCACGCCTTGCCGGTCTCCGGGTTCGTGTCGGAGCAGCTCTCGCTCCCGAGCAGCCCGGGTCGGCAGTACGAGATCCGGTAGCCGTCCGGTGCGATGCGCCCGTTGTTGTCCGGCGGGTTGATCACCGGCGCCTGCCCGACGACCGCGCTGACCACGGTCGCCCGCGTGGTGAACGCGGTGGCGGTCGCCGGGGCGCTCGACGCGCAGTACTGTCCGTCGGTCGCGCACGCGGTGAACACCACGCTCGTCTCGAGCCCGTAGCCTGCCCCCGCCCCGAGCGACGCCGACCCGCTGAAGCGCACGCGGGGACCGCCGCCCACCGAGTAGTAGAGGTAGGGCGTGGACGCCTGCGCGGTGGCGCGGAGGCCGACCGCCCCGTCGGCGTCGGCCCCACCGGCCGGTTCGACCGTGCCCGTCGGGGCGTCGGGCGTCTGGTAGCCCTGCACGCTGGCCGGCTGCGACGCCGTGCAGAAGAGCCCGTTGTCGGCGAGGGCGACGTAGCGGTACTGACTCGTGATGCGGTCGTTCGCGGACGAACCGTTCCAGACCTTCTCGGCTCCGGCGGTCGAGCACCCGGACGGGATCGGGGTGGACGCCGCGTACTTCGCGATGCGCCAACCGGGGGTCCCGCCGGCCCAGTCGGCCTCGGACGCGCTGAGGGCGACCGCGGTCGTCGATCCGTCCGGCTGTCCCGTGGCCGACAGCTCCGGCGTGCCGGGGGCACCGACGGCCGAGCCGGTGGCCGACGCGTCGTTCCACTGCACCGGGCTGCCGTCGCGGTCGGCGGCGTTCCGGGCGGAGACCCGCACCGTGTACTCGGCGCCGCTCTGCGCGCCCGGGAAGGAGGTGCTCGTCGCGGTCCCGACGTTCTTCGTCGCGGACAGTCCCGGCCCCTGGACGGACACGACGTAGTTCGAGACGGACGACCCGCCGTTCGGCGTCGCGACACGGTCCCACGCGACGTCGAGCTGGTCCGGCGTCGCGCTGCTCGGCGTGACGCGCACGCCCTTCGGCGCTGCCGGGACGAAGTCGGCGCTCATCGGCGCGGACTGCGGCGAGGGCTCCGAGTCGCCGACGGCGTTCCGAGCGACGACGGAGAAGCGGTACGACGCGGACGGGTCGATGCCCGTCAGGGTGCAGACCGTCGCGGTGCCGCAGTCCTTCGCGACGCCGTTCGTCCCCTGGACCCGGTAGCCGGTGATCGGTGCGTTGTTCGCCTGCGGGGTTGCCCACGTCAGCGTCAGCTGGCCACCCTGGAACGTGCCGGTCCGGGTGGGCGCGCCCGGCGCGTCGGGAGCGTCCTGGACGGCGATGGTCACGTCGCCCCAGACGTACCGGGACGGGTCGTCCGTCGCGTCGGCGACCTGGTACTGCAGGTGCGCGTCGACGGGTTGGGCACGGTCGCCGACGGTGACCTGGAGCCGCGACCGGTCGGCGCTGGGCGTCACGCTCACGCCGGCGGGGAGACCGCCCGAGAGTCCGCGGATGGCGACGACCCGCAGCCGCTGGTCGGGGAACGGGTTCGTCGCCTGGTCGTTCGACAGGACGTCGATGGTCGCGGTCGTGCCACGCTCGACGACCGCCCGGTCCGCCCCGGGCTGCACGAGCGGCCTGGTCGAACCGACGATGCCGACCCGAACCACCCCGGCGCGACCGGCGTTCGCGTCGTCCGACACCCCGATGCCGATCGAGGCGGTCGTGTCCTTCCGGGCGTCCTCCGCCACCGAGATCCGGAGCTGCTGGCCCTGCACGGTCGCGGTGGTGCCGGCGCCCGGGCGGCTGACCACCGAGTACCGGAGCTCCCGGAGGTCGTCCGGGTACGGGTAGTCCGTCAGCTTCGTCAGGTCGAGGGTGCGGGAGTCACCGGGCTGCAGGTCGATCGACGACCCGGTGAACGCCGGCGGCTGGTTCGACCGGGGTGTCACCTTGATCGGGAGCACGAGCGTCGCGACGCGGCCCTTGCCGCCGTTCGCGCTCGACCCGTCGGTGACCTCGAACGAGATCGACGCGTTGCCGTAGTACAGCTTCGAGGACGTGAACTGCAACGTGGACCGGTCGACGACGAGGTCCTGCCCGTTCGCGTGCGTCGCCTTGACGGTCCCGCGATCGGTGATCTGCGCGGTCCGTCCGTTGGCCGTGACCACGTAGCGGTCGAGCGGGATGCGCACGGTGGCCTCGCTCTTCACGGTCACCGCGCCCACGCTGCGGTCCACCTGCGGCAGGGCGTCGTCGAACCCGGGCACGTGGACGAACCCGTAGGCGACGACGTCGGGGTGGTCGCTCCGGGTGACGGAGAACGGCACGACCTGTGACGCGTCCGTCAACCGGATCTCGATCCGACGGTCGCTCGTGACCCGGGCGGTGTCGCCGTACCCGTCGACCACCCCGACCTCGAGGCGGGAGGTCGACCCCTCGGCGAAGAAGACGTTCTGCAGGACGTCGACGGTGACGCTCTCGCGACGCAGGATGTCCTGCAGGTCGAGCGTGGTGTCCTCGACCTCGGGACGGAGCGGCGGGGCGTCGCGGTCGACCGTCACCGTCAGGAACGCGGTGCTGGAACCGCCGCTCTCGTTCGTGACGGTGTAGAGCACCGCGAAGTCGCCCTCGGTCACCGAACGCGGTGGCGTGACCCGGACCTGGCTGCGGTGGAGCACCTCGGCGGTGACCCCCGGGGCGGTCGGCTCGGCCGCGGTGACGGACAGCTGCCCGCCCTCCGGGTCGGAGTCGTTCTGCAGCACGCGCACGGTCACGGACCCACCGGGGCGGATGGTGACGTGGTCGGCCTGGGCGACCGGGTTCGATGCCTGCTCCGCACGGGGGCTGATGCCGACCCGGACCGTGCCGGTCGCGCGGGCACCCAGCGCGTCGACCACCGTGTAGGTGAACTCGTCGGTCCCGGCGGAGTAGTCCCCGGCGTCGTAGGTCAGCGCATCGGCGGCGACGTCGCTGACCGAGCCCTTCTCGGGGTTGTCGCCGACCCCGACGAGCTGCACCGAGTCGCCGTCCGGATCGGTGCCGTTCAACGGCACGGTGATGCGCACCGCCTGCCCCGCGA
This sequence comes from Curtobacterium sp. NPDC092190, assembly GCF_044755625.1. Lineage (NCBI taxonomy): Bacteria > Bacillati > Actinomycetota > Actinomycetes > Micrococcales > Microbacteriaceae > Curtobacterium > Curtobacterium sp. NPDC092190. The sequence goes on from NZ_JBIVRJ010000001.1 coordinate 693,767, forward strand.
CCGCGCGCGCCGTCACGGTCTTCGGCACTGGCGGGTTGTTCGTCGCGGCGTCACGCTCGCGCACCGAGATCGAGACGGACGCGTCCGCGTACTGCCCGTCCGGACCGTGGACGCGGTAGACCGCGGTGTGGTTGCCGGGTGTGTCCGGGGCGAGGTACCGGAGCCGGTCGCCGGACACGAAGAGCAGCCCGCCGTCACCGGGCACGTTCTGCACGAGCTGCGGGTCGAGCGTCAGCGGCTCGCCCTCCGGCTGGGTGTCGTTCGCCAGCACGTCGATCTCGGCGACGTCGCCGACCCGCACCGTGGCGGAGTCGGACTGCGCGACCGGCGGCTGGATGCGGTCCGGTTTCGGGATCTCGACGACGGTGATCGTCCCGGTGGCGCTGGCCAGACCGTTCGACTCCGTGTACGCGAAGGTCACCGGTGCGTCGAGCGGCGCGGTCAGGGTGACCCGTACGACGTGCTGGTCGAGGATGCTCGCCTCGACCCCGCTGCCGCGGCCGGGGCCGTCGAGCGCCGTGACCATGAGCACACCGCCGGCCGGGTCGGTGTCCGTCGCGGTGACGTCGGTGTCCTTCGTCGAGAGTGTGGTCACGAACACCGTCTTCGGCGTCGTGATCGGTGGCGTCGAGGCGTCGGGCGGAGCGAGCACGGAGACGCGCACGACGCCGCTCGCGGTCTTCGTGCCGTCCGTGACGGTGTACTCGAGCTGGTGGTCCCCCGCTCCGGCCCCCTGGACGCGGAACGTGCCCGCGTCGTAGGACGGGGTGACCGTCAGGCCGCTCGACGAGGAGACGCTGGTGAGCGTGACGGCCCCGTTGCCCCCGCGGACGTGGTCGAGCGGCGTCACCGTGAACGCCTTGCCCGCGTAGCCCTGCACGGCGAACGCGTCGGCGCGCAGCGGCACGCTCCCCTGGGCGGCGACACGCACGGTCATCGATCCGCGGCCGGGGTCGCGGCCGTCGCTCACGACGAGCTGGACGCTGCGGTCACCGGTGCGACCGCTCGCGTTGCGGAAGTCGAGCAGCCCGTCCGGTGTCGTGGAGACGCGGTCGCCGTCCGCCGAGGCGGACTCCAGGTAGACCGGGTCGCCGTCGGGATCGACCCAGTCCGACAGCACGTCGGTGACGACGTGCCCGTTCTGCACGACGTCCGCCGAGGTGCTCCGGACCTGCCGCGGTGGCTCGTTCTCGGACTCGGGGCGGACGGTCACCCGGACGGTTGCGCTGGCCGACCCGCCGTTGCCGTCGGTGATCGTGTACGGGAACGAGAGCGTGCCGCTGGCCTCCGCCGTGAGCGAGACCTGGAGCCGTTGGCCGTCACCGACGACGGCGACGCTGCCCTGGCCGTCGGGGACGTCGCCGACCTCGCTGATGACGAGTGGGTCGCCGTTGGGGTCGTAGTCGTTGAGGAGCACCGGCAGGCTGGTCGTGCGACCCGGTCGTGCGCCGAGGTCGTCGTCCACCGCCACGGGCGGCTTCTGCTCCTTGTCCACCTGCGGGTCGTCGTCCGACACCCGTTCCTGCTGCCGCTCGTCGTCCTGGTCGACCAGGTCCGCCCAGTTGTCGATGAGCTGTCCACTGCGGCCGATGGCCCACGACCGCCCACTGCGCGGGTCGTTCGCCACGACGGTGTCGCCGTTGTGCACGATCTGCAGGTCGTCGGCGTCGGCGGTCTGCGCGAGCCGCTGGAGGCCGGTGCCCCGACACGAGTCCATCGCCTGTCCGCCCGCCCACGCGGCGTAGGTGCAGGAGCCGACGACGGTCGGTCGTGCCGCTCGACCCGACACCCGGAGCGCGGTCCGGTCCACCTGACCGGAGGCGGAGACGCGCACCAGCCCGGCCGTACCGGCGACGAGGACCGTGGACGAGGAGTCCGAGGACCGCTGCAGCGCGGGCGATCCACCGACGCGGTCGCCGAGGTCGACGCTGTCCCCGTCGACCGAGAGCTGCCCCGAGGTGCGGTCGAGCACGGCGACGTGGTCCCCGAAGGACGCCACCTGGAACTCGTGGCTGCGGTCGAACCGGACCTCCCACCGCCGCTCGACGGTCAGCTCGGTGCCGACGTCGACGAGGGAGGCGCGGCCGGTGCGCGGCGAGTACACCGCGACCCGCTCGTCGGAGGCGTCGAGGACGGCGTCGGCGCCGAGGCTCAGGTCGGCCTTCGTGGACGCGTCGAAGTCGGACAGCTCGGCCGCCGGGGTCGCCCAGAGCTCGCCCGTGTCGCCGTTCCCGACCACCGCGGTGTCCCCCGCGAAGAAGACCTGCGGCGAGCCCGCCGGCAGCGTCACGGCATCGCCCACGGTGGCGTCGGCGACGTCGACCTTCGCGACGGTGCCCTTCGTGCCGTCCACGCTGTACACCTCGGAGTCGCGCTGCACGACCGAGAGGTCGTCGCTCGGGGTGTCGACGGCGGTGTTGAGCTCGAGCACGCCGGTGTTCGCGCGCCCGACGGCGCCGTACTCCGCCGACGGCACCCAGACGGTGCCGTCCCCCAGGTCGACCCGTTGGGTGTGGTACCCCGTGGACACCACCGCGGCGGTCGCGACGACGGCGCCGACGAGGATCGACGCGCAGGCCGTCACCGCCGCGGAACGGTGCTCGGCGAGGAACGCCCGGATCACCCGGCGCTCCCGATCGTGCCGCACTGTTCGGGACTCGCGGCCCCCGTCCTGCCGTCCCGGTTCACCGCGACCGTGATGCACTGCTCGGTACCGGGGTCCCCGGACACGACGAAGGTGGTGCCGGTCTGCTGGCTCGTCGCGCCGGCCGACGTGATGACGTAGGTGTCCCCGGCACGGAGCCCGGGATCGTCCCAGCTGAAGGACACCGAGTCGCCTCCCCCGCGTGCGGTCACGTCGCGCACCGTCGGGACGGACCCCGTGCCGGCGCGCGTCACGAGCAGGACGCTCACCACGGCGAGGGCCGCGACCACGACGACACCGGCCGCGCCGGCGACCACGAGGGTCGAGCGCTTCCGGCGACGCGCGATCGTCGCCGACCCGGTGCGGTGCACGGTGCCGACGCTCTGGACGCCGACCGACGTCCCGCCCTGCACCGCCCGCCGTGTCCGTCGGCGGGCCGCCACACGCGAGGGTGCCTGCAGTTCCCGCACGACGGTCCGGTCGCCCTCCGACGACGGGGTGGCCACCGCCCACGACTCGACCGCCACGTCGGCCGGGGTCTGCGGGATCCCGAGCTCCGCCTCGACCTGTTGGAGCCCGCGGACGAACTCCATCACGGTGGCGGGACGAGCAGCCGCACGACGGGCCATCGCCGTCGCGAGCAGCCGTTCGAGCGACGGGGGCACGTCGGTCCGGCCGGTCGACCCCACGCCGCCCTTGTCGATCCGGTCCATCAGGTCTGCCGCCGAGTTCCTGCCGCCCGGGACCTCGAACGGAGAGCGCCCCGCGAGCAGCGAGTACACGGTCGCTGCGAGCGAGTAGACCTCGGACTGGACGGTGCCGCGGGACTCGTCCCCCAGCACCTCGGGCGCGGACCACGGGATGGACATGCCCACCGGCTCGTCGGGGTCGGCGCTGCCGATGGTCGCGGCGATGCCGAAGTCGGAGAGGACGGGGCTGCCGTACGCGGTGCGCAGGATGTTCGAGGGCTTCACGTCTCGGTGCAGCACGCCCTCGCGGTGGGCCGTCTCGAGCGCGGAGCCGATGCGGACACCGACGGCCAGGACCTCGGACACAGGGAGCGGCTCGCGTCGGTAGCGCTGGCTGAGCGACGACGAGCACAGCTCCATGACGAGGTAGGGACGGCCGTCGGCCGCGATGCTCGCCTGGAACACCGTGAGGATCGCGGGGTGCGTGCTGAGCCGCGCCATCAGGTTCGCCTCGGCCTGGAACATCTGCCGCACGCGCTCGTCCACGACCTCGTCGAGGAGCACCTTCACCGCCACCTGCCGGCGTGGCATGTCCTGCTCGTAGAGGAAGACGTCGGCGAAGCCCCCGGAGCCCAGGACGTGGACGGGGGTGAACCCGGCGATCACCGGCGGGTCGGACGGCAGGCGTCGAGCCATCAGCGTCGTTCCCTTCCCCGGCCCGCGGCCGGCCCTTCCGTTCGTCGCGGCCAGGCCATTCTACGAAGGGCGATCCGACGGCCGGCGGCCGCGGGCGTCCCTGTGGAGGACGGCCATCCCCCACTTCGGGGGTGGTCGTACGGGTGCGACGCTCAGTGGCGCGGCAGGGTGTCCTCGACGTCGGAGTCCTCCGGTGCGGTGTCGACCTGCACGACCACCACGGTGACGTTGTCACGACCGCCGGCGACCACCGCGTCCCCGACCAGACGTTCCGCCAGTGCCTGTGCCGCGGGCACCCGGGCCGCGATCCGGGCGATGCCGACGTCGCCGAGCTCCTTGGTGAGGCCGTCGGAGCAGACGATGTAACGGTCCCCCGCGCGGAGCGGCAGCGTCCACCAGTCGGGCTCCGGGGGCTCGCCGAAGCCGACTGCCCGCGTGATGACGTTGCTGTCGGGGTGCTGCTCGGCGTCCTCGGCCCGGAGCAGCCCGGCGTCGACCATCTCCTGCACGACCGAGTGGTCGATCGTCACCCGACGGAGCGCGCCGGACTCGATCCGGTAGGTGCGGGAGTCGCCGACGTTGAAGACCAGCGCTGCCGGCTGCCCGTGGGACGCGACGAGTGCGACCCCGGTCACGGTCGTGCCGGCGCCGAGGGCGTTGCCACCGGCAGCGCGCTCGATGTCGGCGGTCGCGAGCAGCAGCGCGCGCTGGATGTCCTGACGGCTGGTGAAGGCACCGGTGGTGACCTGGTCGAGACGACGGACGACCGCGTCGCTCGCCCGGTCACCCGCGAGGTGTCCGCCCATGCCGTCGGCGACCACGAAGAAGGGTGCGCCGACGAGGTAGCTGTCCTCGTTGTGGTCGCGACGGCGACCGACGTCGGTCGCCGCTCCCCACGAGAGCGTCAGGGGTGTGCCGGCAGCGCCGGGGACGTCGATGGCGTGCTCGGTGGCAGCTCGGCCGAGTTCGGTCACGGTTTCAGGGTCGCTCTCTGGGAGTGGAGGGGCGTGCCGGACGATGGGTCCGTCACGGGGTCGGCGGGAACGGTGGGAGGCCGTCGTCCGGTCCGGCCCGGAGGTGCGGCGACAGGACCTCGATGACGTTGCCGTCACCGATCTCGACGAGCGTACCCGTCAGGACGACGATCGATGCACCCGCCGTCATCCGGAACGGCGCGGCGCCGGGAGGGCGGACGACGGTCCCGTTCGTCGACCGCAGGTCCGCGACGACGGCGGCCTCGCCCTCGGCGTGCAGGAGCACGTGCGACGACGACACCTGGCCGCTCGGCGACGGGACGGTCACCAGGACCGGCCCGCCGTCGACGACGACGCGCGGCGCGGCGGGCCGACGACCCACCACCAGGGGCCGGTCGAGGCGGACCACCCGGCCGCCGACGCGGACCGACGGGGTCCGTCGGACGAGCGGCCGGTCCCCGGCACGTGGTGCTGCCGCTCCGGGCGGCGCCACCGGCAGTGGATCACCGGGTCGAGCACGCAGGACCGTGTCCTCGTCGGACGGCCCGGCCCCCGGTCGCGCAACGCGCCCGGGCCGGACGACCGTGTCGCCGTAGGGGTCGCCGTACGGATCGTCGTCGAGGGCACCGTCGGCGGCCGCAGCGGCGGCGCCGAGGGCACGGAGGCCGGCGCTCCCCGTGCGGGACGGGTCACGACCTGCGTCGGTCGGCGACGGTCGGGCACCGGGGCGCGCACGGATGACCGTGTCGTCGTCCTCGCGCACCGGTTCCCGCACCATGGTCATCCCACCGTAGACGATCCGGTCGACCCCGTGGGGGTGCCCCACGCCGGTCCGTGGCCGGACCGGACCGCGCGCAGGACCAACCACCCGAAGGGGTCGTCCGGTCGGGAGTCGAGGGCGTGCCGGGCACGGACCTCCGCACGGGCGGACGACCCGAGCGCCCAGGCACACCAGGCGCCCAACGCCAGCGCACCGGCCGCCCCCACCGCGACGTCGCCGCCCGGGGCTCCGTCCGCACGCCAGGTCCGCCATGCCGAGGCACACCGGTCGCCGGCCAGCCGGAGTCGCGCGCGGTCCGGCTCCGGACCCGACCCGCCGAGCGCGGGCGGCGTCGGATCGCGGAACGGGTCGAACGGCACGACCGTCCGGGGGTCCGGCCGGTCACGCGCGGCCAGGAAGCCGACCAGCGCGAAGCGGGTCGCGAGGGCGCCGCACGCCGTCGCGACCGCGACCGCCTGCGGTCGGGCGAGCGCTTCCGCGCCGGTGCCTCCACCGGTCGCCGCCGGCGGCGCCACGAGGGCGACGCAGGCGGCACGCAGCGTGACCGCGGCGGCGATCTCGCGCGGGTAGCGCACCAGGGTGGGTGGGAGTCCGTGTCTCGTCGAGGTCATGCACGAGATCGTGACGGGAGGAGCGCCTCCAGACCGGTGAGCCCCGACCCGTCTGTGGACGGCCGCGGCTGTCCGGGCGGTTGTGCAGGAGCGAGCGCTGCTCCGCCGTCAGACCCGCGCGGGCTCGAGGCTCTCCGCGACCAGGTCCCAGCCGTCGTCGGTCCGCTCCACCACGACGCCGTGCTCGCCCGCCCACCGCAGGAGCGAGGCCGGGTCGCCGACGTCCGCACCGGTCCGTGCGAGCAGCGCGGTCAGTCGACCCTTCGCCGTCTTGTTCCAGTGGTTGAGCGCTCGACGTCGTCCGCCGCCGTCGACACTGACCACCCGCAGGACGACCGCGTCGTCCAGGGGTCCGAGCGATCGGTAGCCCTCGGAGCGCAGGTCGAGCACGAGACCGCCGGTCCGAGCGCCGAGCACGTCGCTGGACGGTCCCGGCCAGTGCTTCGCGAGCCGGAGCGCACCGAGCCTCGAGTCGTGCGAGAGCCGGTACGCCGGGATGTGGTCGCCCGCACCGATCGGTCCGAACATCGCGGACTGGACCAGCACGTGGTCCGTCCACCAGCGACGTGTGTCGTCGTCCGCGCCCGTGGCGTCGAGCGGGTCGTAGAGCACGCCCGTGTAGCGCTCGACCGCCGGCAGAGTCGGCGCGGTGTCGAGCTCGAGGTTGCGGAGGCGCTCGGCGACCGACTTCGGTCCGAGCTTGAGGGCCGTCCGTGCCGTGGACTCCTCGGAACTGACGGAGCGGGCCGCGGTGATCACCGCGGCCCGCTCGTCGGCCAGTTCCGGGAAGGACAGCGCACCCAGGTCGAGGGTGCGTGCCGTGTCCCCGCCCTCCCGCTTCGTCTCGGACGGCGGGAGGAGGACGGTCAGTCCGGTCAGGACGCCAGCGCGGCCTGCCGCGCCACGATCGTGACCGTGTCGTGCTCGACCGACAGGAAGCCGTCCTCGGCGTCCGCCGTCACCGTCGAGCCGTCGGCCCGGGTGATGCGGACCTGGCCCTGCGCGAGGGTGGCGAGCAGCGGCTCGTGCCCCGCGAGGATGCCGATCTGGCCCTCCGTCGTGCGTGCCACGACCATGGTGGCGTCGCCCGTCCAGACCTCACGGTCCGCCGAGACGACGCTCACGGTGAGTGCCGCCATGTCAGCGGTTCTCCTTCTGGATCTGCGCCCACTTCTCTTCGACGTCGTTGATGCCACCGACGTTGAAGAAGGCCTGCGTCGCCACGTGGTCGAACTCGCCGTCGGCGATCGCGCGGAAGGACTCGATCGTGTCCTTGAGCGGGACCGTCGAACCCTCGACACCCGTGAACTTCTTGGCCATGTAGGTGTTCTGCGAGAGGAACTGCTGGATGCGACGAGCGCGCTCCACCGTGATCTTGTCCTCTTCGGAGAGCTCGTCGACACCGAGGATCGCGATGATCTCCTGCAGCTCCTTGTTCTTCTGCAGGATCTGCTTGACGCGCGTCGCCGTCTCGTAGTGGTCGGCACCCAGGTACCGGGGGTCCATGATCCGCGACGTGGAGGTCAGCGGGTCGATGGCTGGGTACAGACCCTGCGACGCGATCTCACGCGAGAGCTCGGTCGTGGCGTCGAGGTGCGCGAACGTGGTCGCCGGAGCCGGGTCGGTGTAGTCGTCGGCCGGCACGTAGATCGCCTGCAGCGAGGTGATCGAGTGACCACGCGTCGAGGTGATGCGCTCCTGGAGCACACCCATCTCGTCGGCGAGGTTCGGCTGGTAGCCCACCGCGGACGGCATGCGACCGAGCAGCGTCGAGACCTCGGAGCCGGCCTGCGTGAACCGGAAGATGTTGTCGATGAAGAGGAGCACGTCCTGCTTCTGGACGTCGCGGAAGTACTCCGCCATCGTCAGCGCCGACAGGGCCACGCGCAGACGCGTTCCCGGCGGCTCGTCCATCTGGCCGAACACGAGGGCGGTCTTGTCGAAGACACCCGCCTCTTCCATCTCGCCGATGAGGTCGTTGCCCTCACGGGTGCGCTCGCCGACACCGGCGAACACCGACACACCACCGTGGTCCTGCGCGACGCGCTGGATCATCTCCTGGATGAGGACCGTCTTGCCGACGCCCGCACCACCGAAGAGGCCGATCTTGCCACCCTGCACGTACGGCGTGAGGAGGTCGATCGACTTGATACCGGTCTCGAACATGGTGGTCTTCGACTCGAGCTGGTCGAAGGCCGGGGCCTTGCGGTGGATCGGCCAGCGCTCGGTGATCTCGAGCTTCTCGTCGGTGTTGAGCACGTTGCCCAGCACGTCGAAGACCTTGCCCTTGGTGACGTCGCCGACGGGGACCGAGATCGGGGCGCCCGAGTCACGGACCTCCTGACCACGGACCAGGCCGTCGGTCGGCTTCAGCGAGATGGCGCGGATCAGGTCGTCGCCGAGGTGCTGCGCGACCTCGAGGCCGATCTCCTGCGACGAGTCACCGATGGTGATGGTCGTGTACAGGAGGTTGTACATCTCCGGGATCGCGTCGTGCGGGAACTCGATGTCGACGACGGGACCCGTGACACGGGCGATCCGGCCGACACCGGGCGCCGACGACGTCTCGACCGCGGTGGTGGCGGTGTCGGTCATGGCTGGTGCCTTCCTGAGGGGTTCTGTCCGCGAGCTTCGCGGACCACTACTTCTTCTTCGACGAGAGGGCGTCGGCGCCGCCGACGATCTCGGAGATCTGCTGGGTGATCTCGGCCTGACGCGCGTTGTTCGCGAGACGGGTGAACTCGCTGATGAGCGAGTCGGCGTTGTCACTGGCGGACTTCATGGCCTTCTGCCGGGCGGCGTGCTCGGAAGCGGCCGACTGCAGCATGGCGTTGAAGATGCGGCTCTCGATGTAGACCGGGAGCAGCGCGTCGAGGACGGCGTCCGCATCGGGCTCGAACTCGTAGAGCGGCAGGGGCTCACCGTTCGACGGCTCCTCCACACCATCGACGACCTCGAGCGGGAGCAGGCGCACGACCTGCGGCTCCTGGGTCGCGAGGCTGATGAACCGGTTGAAGACGATGTGGATCTCGTCCACGCCGCCCTCCGCCGTGTCCTGGAGGAACTTCGACACGACCGCGTCGCCGATCTCCTTCGCCGTCGAGAACTCCGGCTGGTCCGTCCCGCCGATCCACTGCCGCTCGGACGGGCGCTCGCGGAACGCGAAGTACCCGACCGACTTGCGACCGACGAGGTAGAACACCACGTCCTTGCCCTCGCTGCGGAGCAGGGAGGCGAGCTCCTCGCCCTGCTTGAGGACGTTCGAGCTGAACGCGCCGTTCAGGCCGCGGTCCGAGGTGAACAGCACCACGGCTGCGCGGGTCGACGACTCGGGCTCGGTGGTCAGCACGTGGTCGACGTTCGAGAACGTCGCCACGGCGGACACGGCCCGCGTCACGGCCCGCGAGTACGGACCGGACGCGGCCATGCGCGCCTGTGCCTTCTGGATCCGCGACGCCGAGATCAGCTCCATCGCGCGGGTGACCTTCTTCGTGGTCTTCGCCGACTTGATGCGCTGGCGGTAGACCCGGACCTGTGCCGCCATCTAGCGACGACCCTTGACGATCTGCTCCTGGTCGACGTCCTCGGCCTGGGCCGCGTCGAACGACTCCGAGCCGAGCGTCTTGCCGTCGCTCGTCTGGAAGCCCTTCGTGAAGGCGTCGATCTCGCGGTCCATCGCGGCGACGGTCTCGTCGCTGAGCTGGTTCGTCTCACGCAGGGTGGTCAGGACGTCGGAGTTGCGACGCAGGTGCTCGAGCAGCTCGGCCTCGAAGCGGAGCACGTCGGGGACGGGCACCTCGTCGAGCTTGCCGTTCGTGCCGGCCCAGATCGAGACGACCTGCTCCTCGACCGGGTACGGCGAGTACTGCGGCTGCTTGAGGAGCTCCGTCAGGCGCGCACCACGGTCCAGCTGGCGACGCGACGCCTGGTCGAGGTCGGACGCGAACATCGCGAAAGCCTCGAGCGAGCGGTACTGCGCGAGCTCGAGCTTGAGCGTGCCGGAGACCTTCTTGATCGACTTGACCTGGGCGTCACCACCCACGCGGGACACCGAGATGCCCACGTCGACGGCCGGACGCTGGTTCGCGTTGAACAGGTCCGACTGCAGGAAGATCTGGCCGTCGGTGATCGAGATCACGTTGGTCGGGATGTAGGCCGAGACGTCGTTCGCCTTGGTCTCGATGATCGGGAGACCCGTCATCGAACCGGCACCGAGGTCGTCGGACAGCTTCGCGCAACGCTCCAGCAGGCGGGAGTGCAGGTAGAAGACGTCACCCGGGTAGGCCTCACGGCCCGGCGGACGACGCAGGAGGAGCGACACCGCACGGTAGGCCTCGGCCTGCTTCGACAGGTCGTCGAAGATGATCAGGACGTGCTTGCCGCCGTACATCCAGTGCTGGCCGATGGCCGAACCGGTGTAGGGGGCGAGGTACTTGAAGCCGGCCGGGTCGGAGGCCGGGGCGGCGACGATGGTGGTGTACTCCATCGCACCGGCGTCCTCGAGCGCACCCTTGACGGAGGCGATCGTGGAGCCCTTCTGGCCGATGGCGACGTAGATGCAGCGGACCTGCTTGTCCTCGTCGCCCGACTCCCAGTTGGCCTTCTGGTTGATGATCGTGTCGATCGCGATGGCCGTCTTGCCGGTCTGGCGGTCGCCGATGATCAGCTGACGCTGGCCGCGGCCGACGGGGATCATCGCGTCGATGGCCTTGATGCCGGTCTGCAGCGGCTCGTGGACGGACTTGCGGGACATGACGCCCGGGGCCTGGAGCTCGAGGGCACGGCGACCCTCGGCCTGGATCTCGCCGAGACCGTCGATCGGGTTGCCGAGCGGGTCGACCACGCGACCGAGGAAGCCGTCGCCGACGGGAGCCGAGAGGACCTCGCCGGTGCGGGTGACCTCCTGGCCCTCCTCGATGCCGCCGAACTCGCCGAGCACGATGGCGCCGATCTCGTCCTCGTCGAGGTTCTGCGCGAGACCGAGGGTCCCGTCCTCGAAGCGGATGAGCTCGTTCGCCATGACGCCGGGCAGGCCCTCGACGTGCGCGATGCCGTCGCCCGCGTCGGTGACGTGCCCGACCTCGGCCGTGGAGGCCTTCGTCGGCTCGTAGTTCGAGACGAAGTCCTTCAGGGCATCACGGATCTCATCGGGGCTGATGGTGATGTCTGCCATGGGATTTTCCTTGTTGGTTTCCGGGGCCCTGCGGCTCCGAGAGGGTGATGCTGCCCGGTGAGGGACAGTTCCCGTTGTGGACTTGGAGGGGTCGGCTTCGACGGTACGCTCAGCCGGCCAGCTGGAGCCGGAGCTCCGACAGGCGCGTGGACACCGTGCCGTCGATGACGTCGCCACCGACCTGCACGCGCATCCCGCCGACGACCGCGGGGTCGACGACCTGGTTGACGCTGATGTCCTTGCCGTACCGCTCGCTGATGCCGCGGGCGACGCGAGCCGCCTGACCGTCCGAGAGCGGGGCCGCGGTGGTCACCGTGGCGACGAGCTTGCCGGCCTGGTCGGCCACGATGCGCGAGGCATCGCGGACGATCTCACCGATGCGGCGGCCGCGCGGCTGCTGCACGAGGTGCTCCAGGATCGCGGTGGTCTGCGCCGAGACCTTCGAACCGACGAGCCGCTGGACGAGCGCAGCCTTCTCCGACGGGCTGCCGAGCTTCGTGCCCAGTGCCAGCTCGAGCGCCGCGTCCGAGCGGACGGCGGTCTCGAAGGAGAACAGCTCGGCCTCGATCGACGTCTCCGACGATGCGGTTCCGGCGACGGCGCGGATGCCCGCGTCCTCGACACCCGCGAGCAGGTCAGACGGCGAGGACCAGCGCGAGCCGGCCACCGCGGTCAGCACCGCACGCGTCGCCTCGGACTGACCGGCGAAGACGCGGTCGATGAGGACCTTCTTGCCGACGACGTCCGCGGTCGGGTCCGCCAGCAGTCCGAGCAGCTGGGACGAACCGGCGATCGCACGCCCGGTGGAGAGGATCTCGATGCCCGTGGCGAGGTCGACCGACCCGCCGAGGTCAGCGAGGACCGCCCGCGTGGACGAGAGTGCGGACCGCGTGGCGCTCCGCATGCTCAGCGCTCCCCGGCCGGCTGGCCCTGGGACGCCTCGAGGTCGGCGATGAAGCGGTCGACGACCGCAGCCGACTTCGCGTCGTCCCGGAGGGACTCACCGATCACACCGGAGGCGAGGTCGAGGGCGAGGGTGCCCACCTCGCTCCGCAGCGACTGGAGCGCGCTCTGCCGCTCGGCCTCGATCTGCGCCTGGGCGTTGGCGGTGATGCGTGCTGCATCTGCCTGCGCCTGCTCGCGGACCTCGTTGCCGATCGCGGTCGCGTCGGCACGGGCCTGCTCACGGATGCGCGAGGCCTCGGCACGCGCGTCGGCGAGCTGCTTGTTGTACTCGTCGAGTGCAGCGGCGGCCTGCTCCTGAGCGGCCTCCGCCTTCTTGATGCCACCCTCGATGGCCTCGGTGCGCTCATCGAGCATCTTCGTGATGCGCGGCGTCACGACGCGCCACATCACGAGGAAGATGATGACGAAGGCCACCGCGGACCACACGATGTCGTACACCGGTGGGATCAGCGGATTGTGGGTCTCCTCCGCCGCGATGATGAGTGCAGTCTGCATCGAGAAGCCTTAGTTGGTGAAGATGAAGTACGTCGCGATACCGATGAAGGCCAGGGCCTCCGTGAAGGCGATACCGATGTACATGAGGGTCGTCAGACGGCCCTGGAGCTCGGGCTGGCGAGCGACGGACTCGATCGTCTTGCCGACGACGATGCCGACGCCGATGGCCGGACCGATCGCAGCGAGGCCGTAGCCAACCGTCGCGATGTTGCCGTTGATCTCCGCGAGAACGGTCGTTGCGTCCACGTGTTTTCCTTTCGAGTGCGGCCCGACGGATGTCGTGCCGTATGGGGGTCAGAAGGGGTCGGTCAGTGCTCGTCAGCCAGCGCGAGCTGGATGTACACAGCGGTCAGCAGCATGAAGACGTACGCCTGCAGCAGCGCGACGAGGATCTCGAAGAAGCTGAACGCGATGCCGAACGCCAGGGTCCCGATGCCGAAGAGCTTGAAGAGGCTCTCGGCGTCGAAGAAGAAGAACCAGGTGGCCGAGAAGAAGAGCACCAGGAGGAGGTGACCCACGACCATGTTCATGAGCAGTCGCAGCGTCAGCGTCACCGGACGGAGCACGAAGGTCGAGACGAGCTCGATCGGCGTCACGATGATGTAGAGCGGCCACGGGACACCGGGCGGGAAGAGCGCGTTGCGGAGGAACGTGCCCGGGTGCTTGCGGAGGCCCGCGTAGATGAACGCGACGTACGCGACGATCGCCAGGATCATCGGCATCGCGATGCGGCTCGTACCGGCGATGTTCATGAACGGGATGAGACCCGTCAGGTTCATGAACAGGACACCGAAGAACACCGTGGCCAGGAGCGGCAGGAAGCGCTTGCCGTCCTTCTCACCGAGGTTGTCGAAGGTGTTGCGGCGGACGACGTCGAACGCGTACTCGATGAAGGCCTGTCCGCGGTTCGGGACGAGCTTCAGGGCACGGGTCCCGACGAACGCGAAGACGAGCAGCACGGCCACCGCGAACAAGCGGATGAGGACGATGCGGTCCATCTCGATCGGGGTCCCGGCGAAGAAGATCGGGTCCGGGAAGAACTCGTTGATCGACGGACCATGGAATTCGGCGGCCTTGCTGCTCCCCGCCGCCACGGTGTTGGCCGCGGCGGTGAGGGACAGGGGAAGAGCGTGGGATAGCAGCGCTGTCTCCTGTGTCGGCGCGCGCACACACGGCACGCGATGGTGGACTTTGTGGAGGCTCGTCCGCTCCGAGCGAGGCTCCGGACGCGGACTTCGAGAAGCCTATCAGGTGCGAGAGGCTTCTCGGGCTCTCAGGGCCGTGGGGTGTCGTTCCCAGGATCGACCGCGTCGCCGGGCAGGTGCACCCCGATCGGGATGCGGGCCTTGGCGACCGCCACCACGTCGATCACGAGCGACCCGACGACGCCCGCGATGATCACCACGGCGAGCACCGGGAAGTCCACCCAGGCGCGGTCGCGCAGTGCGAGCAGGACCACCAGGAAGAGCACGAACTTCAGGATCCACGTCCCCATCACGATCCCGAAGAAGGCGCCCGAGATCATCTGCCCCTTCGACACCCGGAGGGCGACGAGCACCGAGACCGCGGTGAGCCCGAGGAACACCACGCTCAGCACCGCGCCGAGCAGGCCACCGGCGAGTCCCGGCGTCCCGGCGACGACGAGCCCGACGACTCCCCCGACGACGGCCAGGCCGACGGCGAGGAGGGCCGCCCAGAGGAGGATCCGGCGGAACACCGGCCGGACGTGGTCGAGGGCGTTCGGTGCGGTCACGAGGGGTCTCCAGGGATCGTTCGGTCGTTGGCGGCGCGGTCGAGCGGGTCGAGGCTGGCGTCGACGACGGTGTTCGAGCGTGTGGCGGCCTGCGCGGCGAACTCCGCGCGCTTCCGGCCGAGCGGGGCGAAGGTGGCGATCGCGCACACGGTGAAGCCGATCGCGACGACGGTGACCACCCAGTACCACTCGACGAAGAGGAACAGCAGGCACCCGACGGCGACGGTGGCCGTCCACGCGTAGAAGATCAGCACGGCGTGGAAGTGGGAGTGCCCCATGTCGAGCAGACGGTGGTGCAGGTGCTTCCGGTCGGCCGAGAACGGCGACTTGCCCGCGCTGAGCCGACGGGTGACGGCGAGCCCGAAGTCGAGGATCGGCACGATCAGGATCGCGAAGGGCAGCAGGATCGGGATGAACGCCGGCAGCAGGGCCTGGCGTGTCGAGATGACCGCGGGGTCGATGTTGCCCGTCACGGACACGGCGCTCGTGGCCATCAGGAACCCGACGAGCAGCGCGCCGGCGTCGCCCATGAAGAGCTTTGCCGGGTGCCAGTTGAGGACGAGGAACCCCGTGCAGGCACCGACGAGCACCGCCGTGAGCAACGAGGGCAGGTTGAAGAAGAACTCCGTCTGCACGACCACGCGGTTGATGAAGAACGTGTAGAGGAAGAACACGCCGCCGGCGATGATCGCGACCCCGGCGACGAGGCCGTCCAGACCGTCGATGAAGTTGACGGCGTTCATCACGAGCACGACGGCGAGCACGGTGAAGATCAGGCTCATGTAGGACGACCCGACCCCGAGCGTGTTGCCGATCGGCAGCGACACGATCGCCACGCCCTGCCAGGCCAGGATCCCCGCGGCGATGATCTGCCCGGCGAGCTTCGTCATCCAGTCGAGGTCCCAGATGTCGTCGGCGACACCGAGCACCACGATGATCGTCGCACCCGCGAGCACCGCGATCACGCGCCCGGGTTCCGAGAACACGAGCCGGAAGTAGTCGGTCCCCGCGATGGAGGGGAAGAGGAACCAGGCCGCCAGCAGCGACACGATCACGCCGAGGTACATCGCGATCCCGCCGAGCCGCGGTGTGGGCGTGCGGTGCACGTCGCGCTCGCGGACCTTCGGGTACCAGCCGTAGCGCAGGCCGAGCTTCCACACGGCCCAGCTGCAGACGAAGCTCACCACGGCCGCGATGGCCCCGGCGAGCAGGTAGTACTTCACGTGACGAGGTCGGCTCCGACGACCCGGACGATGTCCTCGTCGGCGATCACCCCGTGTCGGACGATCGTCAGCTTCCCGCCGGTCGAGAGGCCGGTCGCGTCGACGATGGTCGACCCGGTCGAGGCGGCGAAGCCGTCGTGCACCGCGAGCGGTCCCCCGTCGAGGTAGACCGACACGCTGTCGCCGAGCATCGACTCGGCCCGGTCCACGTCCATCGCGGCAGGGTCTCCGGTCGAGTTCGCGGAGGAGACCGCGAGCGGTCCGACCTCCTGCAGCAGCTCGAGGGCGATGCGCGAGTCCGGCATGCGGAGCGCGACGGTCCCCCGGGTCTCCCCCAGGTCCCAGTCCAGCGACGGTTGCGCGCGCAGGATGACGGTGAGCCCGCCGGGCCAGAACTCGTCGACGAGGTCGCGGACCTGCTGCGGGATCTCGGTCGCCAACGCCTCGAGCGTCGGCGGTCCGGGGATCAGCACCGGGGGCGGCGACTGGCGGGTGCGGCCCTTGGCGTCGAGCAGGCGCTGGACGGCGGTCGCGCTGAAGGCGTCCGCCGCGACGCCGTAGACGGTGTCGGTCGGGACGACGACGAGTTCTCCCCGGCCGAGGGCGGCACGTGCGAGCCGCATCCCGGTCAGGAGCCCGTCGGGGTCGGTGCAGTCGTATCGGGAGGCCATGACTCGACGATGATAGTGCGACACAATGGACGGCATCGTGAACGAGACGCCCGCGCCCCGACTCCTGTTCCTCTTCGACATGGACGACGTGCTCGTCCGGTACGACTGGCGGGTCCGGATGGCGGCCCTCGGCGAGTACACCGGACACTCCTTCGAGGAGCTCCGCCGACGCTGGTGGGACTGCGGCCACGAGTCCCGTGCCGAGGCCGGGCACTTCCCCGACGGGGACGCCTACCTCGCCGCCTTCGCCGAGGCGATGGGGTGTGCGGTGCCCGAGGCGGACTGGGCGCGCATCCGCGGCGCGGCGATGACCGAGCTGCCCGAGCGCATCGAGGCCGTCCGGATCGCGTCCGAGCACGGCCGTGTCGGCCTGCTCACGAACAACGGTCCGCTCGCGGGCCGGTGGATCGGGACGTGGGCACCCTCGTTGCCGCCGCTCTTCGGCGAGCACCTGGACACGACGAGCAACTTCGGCGCGCGCAAGCCCGAGCCCGAGGTCTTCGAGCGGGCGCTCGCGCACCACGGCGTACCCGCCGAGCGCGCGTTCTTCGCCGACGACATGCCGGTCAACGTCGAGGCGGCCCGCGACGTCGGCATCCACGCGGTCCTGGTCGAGGAGCACACCGACCTGCGCAGAGCGGTCCGCGCCTTCGTCGCAGCGCAGCAGCGGGTCGCCACCGCCTGACCCGTCACGTCCGCGACACGCAACGAGCGCGGTTCCTCGCAGCGCTGTACCGCTGCGCAGCTCCGCCGAGGTCGCGTCGTGCGCGCACCGGGACGACGGCCGGGAGGCCCGGAGCGACCCCGCCTAGCGGGTGGCGGTGGTCGTGCGGTCGCGCCCCGTCAGGTCGACGTGCGTCTCCGGCGACCGGAACCCCCGCCGTGCGAGCACGTCGCGCACGCCGGCGCCCTGCTGCTCGGCGTGCTCGATGACGAGGAGCCCTCCCGGGACGAGGAGCCGCCAGGCGGTGTCGGTGAGAGCCCGGACGGCGTCGAGCCCGTCGGGTCCCCCGTACAGCGCGAGCGCCGGGTCGTGGTCGCGGACCTCGGGGTCGACGGGCACCATGTCGTCGGGGACGTACGGCGGGTTCGAGACGACGACCGAGACCGTGCCGTCGAGCTCCGGGAGCGCGTCGGCGAGGTCGCCCTCGACCAGTCGCACGGTGCCGCCGTGCCGATCGATGTTGCGCCGGGTCCAGGGCAGTGCCTCGGGTGACCGCTCGACCGCGTAGACGACGGCGTTCGGCACCTCGGTGTCCATCGCGACGGCGATCGCTCCGCTGCCGGAGCCGAGGTCGACCGCCACCGGCTCGGGCACCGCGGTCGCACGCAGTGCGTCGATGCCGAACTGCACGACGCCCTCGGTCTCCGGGCGCGGGACGAAGACGCCCGGCCCGACGGACAGCGTCAGCGCCCGGAAGTGCGCCTCGCCCGTGATGTGCTGCAGCGGCTCGCGGGTGGTGCGACGTGCGACGGCGTGCCGGAAGCGCTCGACGTGCTCCGCCGCGATGGCGCCGCCCGTCAGGGCACGGGCCTGCACGGCACCCCGCGACGTGTCGGTCGCCCAGGCGAGCAGGAGTTCGGCGTCGACGCGCGGGGTCGGGACACCGTGCGCGACGAGCGCAGCGGTCGCCTCGTCGAGGAGGCGATCCGCTGCGGACGTGGGTCGGCTGTCGGAGGTGATCCGTGCCTCCAGACCGGGCCTAGGCGTCCTGGTCGCCGATGGCGGCCAGGCGTGCCTCTTCGTCCGCCTGGATGGCGGACCGGACGACGGGCTCGAGCGCACCGTTCATCACGCGGTCCAGGTCGTACGCCTTGTACCCGGTGCGGTGGTCCGCGATGCGGTTCTCCGGGAAGTTGTACGTGCGGATGCGCTCCGAACGGTCCATGCCGCGGATCTGCGACTTGCGTGCGTCCGAGGCGATGGCGTCGAGCTCCTCCTGCTGTCGCGCGAGGATGCGGGCGCGCAGGACGCGCATGCCGGCCTCACGGTTCTGCAGCTGGGACTTCTCGTTCTGCATCGCCACCGTGATGCCCGTGGGCAGGTGGGTGATGCGGACTGCGGAGTCGGTCGTGTTGACCGACTGCCCGCCGGGGCCGGACGACCGGTAGACGTCGATCTTGAGGTCGTTCTGGTTGATCTGGACCTCCTCGGGCTCGTCCACCTCGGGGAACACCAGCACGCCGGTGGTCGAGGTGTGGATGCGGCCCTGCGACTCGGTCGCCGGCACGCGCTGCACCCGGTGCACACCGCCCTCGTACTTCAGGTGCGCCCAGACGCCCTGGGACGGGTCGGTCGCGTTCGACTTGATCGCGACCTGCACGTCCTTGTAGCCGCCGAGGTCGCTCTCGGTCCGCTCGAGGAGCTCGACCTTCCAGCCCTTCGTCTCGGCGTAGTGCGAGTACATGCGGAGGAGGTCGGCCGCGAAGAGCGCCGACTCCTCACCGCCCTCACCGCCCTTGATCTCCATGATGACGTCGCGGCCGTCGTCCGGGTCCCGCGGGATGAGCAGCCGGCGGAGTCGCTCCTGGCGCTCCGACAGCTGCTCCTGGAGCGCCGGGACCTCGTCCGCGAACGCCTCGTCCTCGCGGGCGAGCTCCTGGGCGGCGGCGAGGTCGTCCCCCGCCGCCTGCCAGGCCTCGTACGCGGCCTTGATCTGGTTGAGCTCGGCGTACCGCCGGTTCACCTTCTTCGCGCGGGCCGCATCGGCGTGGAGCGCGGGGTCCGACAGCTGCTGCGTCAGGTCCTCGTGTTCCGCCAGCAGCCCGGCCACCGACTCGAACACGCGTTACTCCTGGTGGCCGTCGTGGCGACCGCCGGTCGTGGGGACCGACTTCTGCACCTGGACCAGGAACTCGACGTTCGACTGCGTCTCCTTGAGGTTGCGGAGGACGACGTCGAGCGCCTGCTGCGGGTCGAGCCCGGCGAGGGCACGGCGCAGGCGCCACGTGATCTTGACCTCGTCGGCGGAGAGGAGCTGCTCCTCGCGCCGGGTGCCGGAGGCGTTGATGTCGACGGCCGGGAAGATCCGCTTGTCGGCGAGGTGCCGGTTGAGGCGGAGCTCCATGTTGCCGGTGCCCTTGAACTCCTCGAAGATGACCTCGTCCATCTTGGAGCCGGTCTCGACGAGCGCGGTGGCGAGGATGGTCAGCGAGCCGCCGTCCTCGATGTTGCGCGCAGCGCCGAAGAAGCGCTTCGGCGGGTACAGGGCCGCCGAGTCCACGCCACCGGAGAGCACGCGGCCGGAGGCCGGCGTCGCCAGGTTGTAGGCGCGGCCGAGACGGGTGATCGAGTCGAGGAGCACGACGACGTCGTGGCCCAGCTCGACCAGGCGCTTCGCACGCTCGATGGCGAGCTCGGCGACCGTGGTGTGGTCCTCCGCCGGACGGTCGAAGGTCGAGGCGATGACCTCGCCCTTCACCGAGCGCTGCATGTCGGTGACCTCTTCGGGCCGCTCGTCCACGAGCACGACCATGAGGTGCGCCTCGGGGTTGTTCTTGGCGATCGCGTTGGCGATGGCCTGCAGCACGACGGTCTTGCCGGCCTTGGGCGGCGAGACGATGAGGCCGCGCTGACCCTTGCCGATCGGTGCGACCAGGTCGATGATGCGCGTGCTGAGCTTCGCCGGCTCGGTCTCGAGGCGGAGACGCTCGTTCGGGTACAGCGGGGTCAGGTCGTGGAACTCGACACGGGCCGCTGCCTCGTCCGCGGTCTGGCCGTTGACCGAGTCCACCTTGACGAGCGCGTTGTACTTCTGGCGCGCCTGCTGCTCGTTGTCGCGCGGCTGCTTGATCGCACCGACGATCGCGTCGCCCTTGCGCAGGTGGTACTTCTTCACCTGGCCGAGGGACACGTAGACGTCGCTCGGTCCCGGCAGGTAGCCGGTCGTGCGGACGAACGCGTAGTTGTCGAGGACGTCGAGGATGCCCGCGATCGGGATGAGGACGTCGTCCTCGGTGATCTCCGGCTCGAACTCGTCGTTCTGACCGCCGCGGCCGCGCTTGCGGTCACGCTGACGACGACCGCGGCCGGCCTCGGCCTCGTCGGCGTGCTGCTGCTGCTGGGCGTTCTGCTGCTGGCCGTTCTGCTTCTGCTGGCCGTTCTGCTTCGGCTGACGGTCGTCCTGCTTCGCGTCGCCGGACTTCTGCTCGTCCTGCTTGCCGTTCTGCTTCTGCTGCTGACCGTTCTGCTGGCCGGCGTTCGCCTGGCCACCGTTCTGCTGGCCACCGTTCTGCTGGCCGCCCTGCTGGTCACCGCTCTGCTGTTCGGTGCCCTCGGCGTTCTGCCCGCGGCCACGACCGCGACCACGGCTGCGACGTCCGCGGCGCGAACCGCCCTCGCCCTGCTGGTCGGCCTGGTCGCCCTGGTCCGTCGCCGAGGTCGGCTGCGCGCCGGTCGCCTCGTCGGTCTCGGGGGCAGCGGCCTGCTCGGCGCCGTCCCGCTGCTGGCCGCCGTCCTGCTGGCCGGCGTCCTGGTTCCCGCGGCGGCCGCGGCGGCGACCGGACTGCGCGGCCTCCTCCGCGTCCTTCTCGGCACGGACCTGGTCGAGCCCCGCGAGCAGGTCCTCGGTGCCGGTGTGCCCGTGGTTCGTGTGCTCCGCGGCCGAGGTCTGCGCGGTGTTCACCGTGCCGGCCGAGGAGGCGCGGCGCGAGCGGCGACCGCGGGGCTCCGGAGCCGACTCCGTCTGGTCGGCTGCGGCGTCGTCGGCGGCCGGCGAGGTCGCCGGTGCGGCCAGCGTCGGCTGCTCGGCGGGGGTCTCCTGCGCCGCGGGTGCGGCCTCCGCGGCGGCGGATGCCTCGTCGGCCGGCGTCTCGGCAGCGGGGGCGGCGTCGTCGGTCGCGGGGCGCTTGTCCTCGATCGACGCGATGAGGTCGCCCTTGCGGAGCTTCGAGAGCCCCGTGATGCCGAGCGAGGAGGCGATGCGCTGGAGCTCCGGGAGACGGAGCGCGCGCAGGTCGCTGGGGATCTCCACCGGGGTGGAGTCGTTGACGTTCGTCAAGGTCGGTGTTTCCTTTCGAACCGCAGAACGCGGAGAGTTTCCACCGTCCCGGCGCATGGGTGCGCTGCGACCGCCGTTCAGACGACGGACCGGGATTCGGTGATCTGAAAGAGAGTGCCCCCGCGCACCGGACCCTGCGCCAGCGCCGACGGATCCCGTTCGGATCGGTCTGTGCGCCTACGCTGGATCGGCTTCGAGCGCCGAGTGCGGCACCACTGTAGCACCACCGAGGTCCACGGCCAGCATGAGCGCCCGCCAGTCGGACTGCGCGTGTCGCGCCACCAGGTCGGCCGCGGTGAGGCGCTGTGCCGGGTCGCTGCCCAGCACGAGCAGGCTCGGCCCGGCGCCGGAGACCACCGCGGCGAGCCCGTGCTGCCGCAGCAGACCGATCAGTGCATCGGTCTCCGGCATGGCGCTCGCACGGTACGACTGGTGCAGCCGGTCCTCGGTCGCGGCGAGCAGCAGCTCCGGGCTCTGGATGAGGGCGGCGACGAGCAGCGCCGAGCGCGACACGTTGAACGCGGCGTCCTCGTGCGGCACGCTCGCGGGCTGCAGGGACCGCGCGAGCTTCGTCGAGAGCGTCGACGTCGGCACGAAGACCACCGGCGAGACGCCTCGGTGCACCAGTAGGCGCTTGACCGCGGGACCCTCGGCGGTCATCCACGCGATCGTCAGACCACCGAAGAGCGCCGGAGCGACGTTGTCGGGGTGGCCCTCCATCTCGGTGGCCAGGGTGAGCAGGGTCGACGCGTCGAGGTCGACGACCCCTTCGAGCAGGCCGCGGGCCGCCATCAGCCCGGCGACGATGGCGGCGGCCGACGAGCCCATGCCGCGGCCGTGCGCGATCGCGTTCACGGCGTGCAGCTCGAGTCCGGGCTGCTCCACACCGGCGTGCTCGAGGCCACGACGGACGGCCTGCACCACGAGGTTCGACTCGTCGGTGGCGACCTCACCGGCACCGACGCCCTCGACGATCACGGTCGCGCCGGGCTCCGGGCGGACGCGGACGACCACCTCGTCGTAGACCGACAGCGCCAGCCCGAGCGAGTCGAAGCCCGGGCCGAGGTTCGCGGAGGTCGCCGGGACCCGCACACGGACCGCCCGTCCGGCCGGTACAGCGCTGCGGGCGGTCACGCCCTCCCCCGGTCCGGACGAGCGGTCGACGCTCACGCGGAGCCGACCAGTCCGAGCACCTCGGCGACCGACTTCGTGTCGACCGGGACGCTCGTCGGTGCGACCTCGCCGCCGTCCTCCGTGCGGAGGGCCCACTGCGGGTCCTTCAGGCCGTGGCCGGTCACCGTGATGACGACCTTCGCGCCCTGCGGCACGACACCGGCGTCCGCACGCTCGAGCAGCCCGGCGACGCCGATGGCCGACGCGGGCTCGACGAAGACCCCGACCTCAGCGGACAGGATGCGGTGCGCGGCGAGGATGCCCTCGTCGGTGATGGCACCGAAGTAGCCGTCGGTCTCGTCACGCGCCTCGAGCGCGTACTGCCACGACGCCGGGTTGCCGATGCGGATGGCGGAGGCGATGGTGTCCGGGTGGCGGACGACCTCGCCGGAGACGATCGGGGCGGAGCCGGCGGCCTGGAAGCCGAACATGCGCGGCATCCGCGTCGAGCGGCCCGCGGCGACGTCCTCGCGGTAGCCGCGGGAGTACGCGGTGTAGTTGCCCGCGTTGCCGACCGGCAGGAAGTGGAAGTCCGGGGCGTCGCCCAGCACGTCGACGACCTCGAACGCGGCGGTCTTCTGCCCCTCGATGCGGTCGTTGTTCACCGAGTTGACCAGGTGCACCGGGTAGTTGGCGGCGAGGTCGCGCGCGATGTCGAGGCAGTCGTCGAAGTTGCCCTGCACCTGCAGCAGCTGGGCGTCGTGCGCGACGGCCTGGCTGAGCTTGCCCATCGCGATCTTGCCCTCGGGCACGAGCACCGCGGCGGTGATGCCCGCGTGCGTCGCGTAGGCGGCCGCCGAGGCACTGGTGTTGCCGGTCGACGCGCAGATGACGGCCTTCGCGCCGTGCTCGACGGCCTTCGAGATCGCCATCGTCATGCCGCGGTCCTTGAACGACCCGGTCGGGTTCATGCCCTCGAACTTGACGTACACGTCCGCGCCGGTGCGCTCCGACAGGCGTCGGGCCGGGATGAGCGGCGTGCCGCCCTCGCCGAGGGTGACGACGGGCGTCGCCTCGGTGACGTCGAGACGGTCGGCGTACTCGCGCAGGACTCCCTGCCACTGGTGGGCCATCAGGCTCTCCTTGTTCGGTGTTGTGCAGTCGGGTTGCTGACGGTGCGGGGCTAGGCCCCGACCACCCGCAGGACGCTGGTGATCTCGACGACGACGTCCTCGCCCCGGAGCGCGACGACCGTGGCGGCCAGGTCGGACTCGCGGGCGAGGTGCGTGCCGATGACGAGGTTCGCGGTGCCGGCCGTGCCGTCGCCCGGGTCGGTCGCGGCGGACTGCTCGACGGTCTCGACGCTCACGCCGTGCTTCGCCAGGACGCCGGCGACGGTGGACAGCACGCCGGGGGCGTCGGCCACGTGCAGCGTGATCTGGTAGCGGGTGCGGACCGTCCCGATCGGGAAGACCGGCAGCGCCGACTGGGTCGACTCCGCGATGCCGGGGCCGCCGATGACGTGACGACGGGCGGCGGACACCAGGTCGCCGAGCACGGCCGACGCGGTCTCGACGCCACCGGCACCGGCGCCGTAGAACATCAGGTCGCCGGCGGCCTCGGCCTCGACGAACACGGCGTTCTTCGCCCCGTGCACACTGGCGAGCGGGTGCGACTCCGGCACGAGCGCCGGGTAGACACGGGCGCTGACGCCCTCGACGCCGTCCTCGTCGGTCAGGCGCTCGGCGGTCGCCAGGATCTTCACGACGTAGCCGGCCTTCCGCGCGGCGCGGACCTGCTCGATCGTGACGGCGGTGATGCCCTCGCGGTGCACGGCGGCCAGGGGCACGGAGGTGTGGAACGCGAGCGAGGCCAGGATGGCGGCCTTCTGCGCGGCGTCGTAGCCCTCGACGTCGGCGGTCGGGTCGGCCTCGGCGTACCCGAGCTCCGTGGCGGTCGCGAGGGCCGCCTCGAAGGTCGAGCCCTCGCGGTCCATCAGGTCGAGGATGAAGTTCGTCGTGCCGTTGACGATGCCCATGATCCGCTCGATGCGGTCGCCCGCGAGCGAGTCGTGCAGCGGCCGGATGATCGGGATCGCGCCGGCGACCGCGGCCTCGTAGTAGAGCTGTGCGCCGACCTGCTCCGCCGCGGCGAAGAGCTCGGGGCCGTGCGTGGCGAGGAGCGCCTTGTTGCCGGTGACGACGTCCGCACCGGACTGCAGCGCCTGGAGCACCAGCGTGCGCGCGGGCTCGATGCCGCCGATCAGCTCGACGACGATGTCCGCGCCGAGGATGAGCGACTGCGCGTCCGTCGTGAAGAGCTCCTTCGGCAGGTCCACGTCGCGCGGAGCGTCGAGGTCCCGCACCGCGATGCCGACGAGCTCGAGTCCGGCACCCGCGCGCGAGGCCAGCTCGTCGCCGTGCTCGAGGAGCAGGCGCGCCACCTGGGAACCGACGGAGCCGGCTCCGAGCAGCGCGACGCGGACGTTGCGGTATTCGATCATGTGGTGCGCATTCCTGTGGGGCGGGCGGCAGCCCGGTCGGGTCGGGGTCAGCGGCGTCAGCCGGCGACGACCCCCGTGTCGCGGGCGAGCAGGTCGTCGATCGACTCGCCACGGACGAGGATACGGGCTGCGCCGTCCGCGACCGCGACGACCGGCGGACGGCCCACGTGGTTGTAGTTGCTGGCGAGGGACCAGCAGTAGGCACCGGTCGCCGCGACGGCGAGCAGGTCACCGCGGTGCACGTCGCCCGGCAGGTACTCGTCGTTCACGACGATGTCGCCCGACTCGCAGTGCTTGCCGACGACCCGGGTCAGCACCGCCGGGGCGTCCGAGCTGCGGGCGAGCCGCGCCGTGTAGTCGGCGCCGTACAGCGCCGGACGAGCGTTGTCGCTCATGCCGCCGTCGACCGACACGTAGGTGCGGGTCGCCGAGGAGCCGTCCTCGGTCTCCAGCGAGACGGGCTTGACGGTGCCGACGCGGTACAGCGTGGTGCCGGCCGGGCCGACGATGTAGCGCCCGGGCTCGACGGCGATCTCCGGGACGGGGATGCCCCGCTCGGTGCAGGCGTCGGCGACGATCGTGGCGAGGGCCTCCGCGACGTCCTCGGGCGCGAACGCCTCGTCGGCCTCGGTGTAGTCGATGCCCCACCCGCCGCCGAGGTTCAGCTCCGGGACCGGACCCGTCGCCACGAGTTCGGCGTGCACGTCCATCAGTCGCCGAGCTGCCTCACGGAACCCGGACTCGTCGAAGATCTGGGACCCGATGTGCGAGTGGAGCCCGACGAAGGCGAGCGACGGCTCTGCCCGGACCGCCGCCGCGGCGGCGACGGCCTCGCTCAGGGGGATGCCGAACTTCTGGTCCTCACGCGCCGTGGCGAGGTACTCGTGCGTCGAGGCGTGCACGCCGCTGTTGATCCGGATGCGCACGCGCTGGACCGTGCCGGCGTCGGCGGCGGCACGCGCGACGCGGCCGATCTCCTCGTGGCTGTCGAGGACGATCGTGCCGAGGCCGACCTCGACCGCGCGGGCGATCTCGGCGTCCGACTTGTCGTTGCCGTGGAAGCCGAGCAGCGCGGGGTCCGCTCCCCCGGCCAGCGCGACGGCGAGCTCACCGGCGGTGCACACGTCCAACCGCAGTCCGGCCTCGGTCATCCACGCGGCGACCTGGGTCGTGAAGAACGCCTTGGCGGCGTAGTACACGTGGGCCCGCGTGCCGATGCGGGCGAACGCCTCGGTGAAGGCCGTGCGGACCCGCGCCGCGCGTGCCTGGACGTCCCGCTCGTCGACGACGTAGAGCGGGGAACCGAACCGGGCGACCAGGTCCGACGCCGTGATGCCGCCGACGGCGAGCTCACCGTCGTCCGTCCGCGTGGCCGAGGCCGGCCAGATGCGCGCGGTCAGCGCGGAGGCATCGGCGGGGAACCGCAGCCGCGGCGGGGCAAGGGGGTTGGCGCTCACGGGACCCGATCCTACCGAGCCACCACGGGCCTCCAGGCCGGTGTTACGCCCGTCGACCGCGGTGGTGACGCGCCGGGATCGACGGCGTCAGCCGCAGGCGCCGACCGTGCGCAGGCCCTGCTCGGTCAGCGGCAGCGAGTCGGCGGTGACCCGGACGGTGGCCTCGGCGGAGGTCACGTCGACGGACCGGACCCGGAGCTGCTCGGGCAGGAACTGCGCCGTGCAGACCTGCACCGGGACGCCCGTGACGCCGGGGATGCGGTCGACCTTCAGGCCGAGGTCCGAGTTCGTGATGCGGACGCTCTGCGGGGTGATCGTGACGCCACGGCCGTCCTGCTGCGCCACCACGTCGCCGGTGGCCGCGTAGCCGATGTCGTACCCGAGCACCGCGGTCGAACCGGACAGCTCGACGCCGCCGTCGACGAGCCGGAGCCGCTCGAACAGCGGGCTGTACTTGGCCAGGTCCTGCACGCTCGTCGCGGCGAGGGTGACGTGGCCGTCGACGTCGTGCACGTCGCCCTTGCCGTCCACCGGGACGTCGCGAGCGGTGACGTCGGCGGCCAGCGGGACCCCGTCGAAGGTCAGCCGGTCCGAGGTGATGTCGACCCGGTCGAGCGTGCCGGCGAGCAGCTGCGGGACGACGATGCCCTCGGCGTGCGCGGTGACCTCGCCGGTGGCGCCCTCCGGGAGGGACTGCTCGACCTGGTCGGCGATGATCCGGTCGACGACGCCCCGGAGCACGAACTCCGCGACGACGACGAGCGCGGCGAGCACGAGCACCAGGACGACGAGGACGACGGGCCAGCGACGGCGCTTCCGGGTGGGCTCGGTGGCGACGGACATGCGTCCCACCCTGCCAGGTGCTCCCCGCAGCCGGCCTGGAGGCGCGGTGTGCGCCCGGTGTGCGCGCTGCGGCGGCGGGGCGCGCCGCAGCGCGACGTGCTCGCGCACGAGCGGAAGCACGTCGCGCCACGAGATCACCTGGCGCGACGTGCTTCCGGTTGTGCGGACGCGTGCAGGGCGCGCCGGCGACGAACCATTGAAACGACATCGAACCAGGCGGATCGCCTGGTTCGTTGTCGAGAACGTGGTTCGACGCGACGCGACGCGACGCCGCGCAAGCGCGCGACGCGACGCGACGCCGCGCGCCGCGCTACATGCGCTCGGGCGCACTCACCCCGAGGAGGCCGAGGCCGTTGCGGACGACCTGCCCGGTCGCGTCGTTCAGCCACAGGCGCGTGCGGTGCAGGTCCGACACGGCCTCGTCGCCGAGCGGCGTCACCCGGCAGGAGTCGTACCAGCGGTGGTACAGCCCGGCGAGCTGCTCGATGTACCGCGCGATGCGGTGCGGCTCGCGGAGCTCCGCGGCCTGGCGCACCACGCGCGGGTACTCGGCGAGGGCTCCGAGGAGGGCGCTCTCCGTCTCGTGCGTGAGCAGGGACGCGTCGAACGCGGAGCGGTCCACGCCCGAGGCCGCAGCGTTGCGGGCGACCGACTGCGTGCGGGCGTGGGCGTACTGCACGTAGAAGACCGGGTTGTCGTTGGTGCGCTTGGTGAGCAGGTCGAGGTCGATGTCGATCGACGTGTCGCTCGCGAACCGCACGAGGGCGTAGCGACCGGCGTCGACACCCACGGCGTCGACGAGGTCCTCCATCGACACGATCGTGCCGTTGCGCTTCGACATGCGGAAGGGCTGGCCGTCCTTGAGCAGGTTCACCATCTGGCCGATGAGGATCTCGAGGTTCTTGCCGGGCTCGTCACCGAACGCCGCGCACATCGCCATCATGCGACCGACGTAGCCGTGGTGATCCGCGCCGAGCATGATGAGGTTGCGCTCGAACCCGCGCTCGCGCTTGTCGAGGTAGTACGCCAGGTCGCCCGCGATGTACGCCGGCTGCCCGTCGGACTTGATCACGACGCGGTCGCGGTCGTCGCCGAAGTCGGTCGTGCGGAGCCAGAGCGCACCCTCGGCCTCGTACATCTTGCCGAGGGACTGCAGCCGCTCGATGGCCCGCTCGACGGCCTTCGACTCGTGCAGCGAGTTCTCGTGGAAGTAGACGTCGAAGTCCACGCCGAAGTCGTGCAGCGAGGACTTGATGTCGGCGAACATGAACTCGACGCCCTCGCGGCGGAACAGCTCCTGCGCCTCGTCGCGCGGCAGGTCGCGCACGTCGGTGCCGGCGGGCAGCGTCGCGATGACCCGCGCGGCGATCTCGCCGATGTAGGCACCGCCGTAGCCGTCCTCCGGCGTGGGCTCCCCCAGCGCCGAGGCGACGAGCGACCGGGCGAAGCGGTCGATCTGTGCGCCGTGGTCGTTGAAGTAGTACTCACGGGTGACGAGGCCGCCCTGCGCCTCGAACACGCGGGCGAGCGAGTCACCGACGGCGGCCCAGCGCACACCGCCCATGTGGATCGGACCGGTCGGGTTCGCGGACACGAACTCGAGGTCGATGGACACGCCCTCGTACAGGTCGCCGTGTCCGAACGCGTCGGCCTGGTCGACGATCGTGCGGGCGATCTCACCGGCGGCGGCGGCCTCGAGCGTGATGTTGATGAAGCCGGGGCCGGCGACGTCGACGGACGCGACACCGTCGAGCTCGGTCAGCTCGCCGGCGATCTCGGTCGCGAGCTCGCGCGGGTTCGTACCGAGGCGCTTCGCGAGCTGCATCGCCGCGTTCGAGGCCCAGTCGCCGTGCGCACGGTTCTTCGGCCGCTCGAGGGCCACGTGGGACTCCCCGATCGTCACGGTGTCGGACGCGCCTCGTCGCTCGACGATCCCGGTCAGGATCGACAGGTACGAGGCGGAGAGTTCGGCAGGAGTCACGAGGGTCGAGTCTACCGGGACGCCCAGGTGCCTCGCGGGCCGGTGCCGGACGGCGTGCAGCATCATGGCTGGATGACCTCCCGCAGCCGTGTCCGGGCGATCACCGTCGCCCTGCTCTCCGTGTCCGCCGCCGTCGCCCTGTCCGGCTGCACGGCCGGGTCCGACGACGCGGCCCCGAGCGCGAGCGCCACCCCGATCGGCACCGCCGTGCGGCAGACGTGCGCCGAGCTGCTGCCCACGAGCGTCCTCGCCGTCTACGGCAAGACCTTCGAGCAGGACACGACCTGGACGCCCGCGAAGGGCACGCCGGCCGCGACGATCGCCCGCCAGCGCGGCCGGGTCTGCCACCTCGTCGCCACCGACGACCCGTCGACGACGATCACGCTCGCCGTGGCGCACCTGCCTGAGAAGTCGCTCACGACGCTCAAGGACGCCCTCTACGAGCGCGGTGGGTCCGTCCCGACCTACCGCGTCGAGGGCTACTACGCGCTGGACGACGGCGTCGGACGCGCGGACGCCTTCCCGGATCCGTACTGGGTCACCACCGAGTCGACGCTGTACACCGAGCCCGGAGGGGCGCAGCCCGTCGTGGACGCGGTGCGCTCCGTGCTGCTGCCGTCCGCGTCGGCCGGCCCGGCGGGCTGACGGCACCGCCGTCGGACGGGAGGCACGGTGCGGGCCCGTGCCGCGCCTCCCGTCCGACGGCGGTCGCGACACGGACGCGACACGCGCTGTCGGGACCGGCTCGCGTTACCTGCTACGGTTGATCTCACCCACGAGCCCCCATAGCTCAGGGGATAGAGCACTGCCCTCCGGAGGCAGGGGCGGAGGTTCGAATCCTCCTGGGGGCACATCGAGCCCCCGGCGTCATCGCCGGGGGCTCTCCTCGTGCACGGGGTGCGTCGCCCGGTCCGGGGCCACCCGTTCCGCCTCGGGGTGCACCTCGTCCCAGAGCGCGTCGAGCGACAGTCGGACGACGCTCGCGACCGCGGCGATCGTGGCGAACGACGGCGTCGCGATGCGACCGGTCTCGATCTTCCGCAGGGTCTCGGGCGACACGCCCGCATCGAGGGCGACGTCGAGGATCGAGCGCTCACCCCGAGCGCGACGGAGCAGTGCGCCGAGCCGGCGACCGCGTTCCAGCTCGGCGGGGCTCAGCGGGAGTCGGACCATGGCGCCGATACTAGTACCGGCCAGACAATACCGGTACGATCATCGGCATGATCGAGATCCTCTCCCCCGCCGAGGTCGACCGGGCCCGTCGCACCGGCGCCCTCGTCGGCACGATCCTGCAGACCCTCCGGGAGCGGACGACGGTCGGCACGAACCTGCTCGAGGTGGACGGGTGGACCCGGACGATGATCGAGGACGCCGGCGCGGTCTCCTGCTACGTCGACTACGCCCCCTCGTTCGGTCGCGGCCCCTTCGGCCACCACGTCTGCACCGCGGTGAACGACGCGGTGCTGCACGGCCTGCCGCACGACCGCGAGCTCGCCGACGGCGACCTGCTCACCCTGGACCTCGCGGTGACCCTGGACGGGATCGCCGCCGACGCGGCGATCAGCTTCGTCGTCGGGCGCGCCGACCCGGCGGACACCGCCCTGATCGACGCCACCGAACGGGCGCTGGCCGCCGGCATCGCCGCCGCGGGCCCCGGCGTCCGGACCGGGGACGTGTCGCACGCCATCGGCGAGGTCCTCACCGCCGCGGGCTACCCCGTGAACACCGAGTTCGGCGGGCACGGCATCGGCTCGACGATGCACCAGGACCCGCACGTGGCGAACACGGGTCGGCCGGGGCGCGGCTACACCCTGCGACCGGGGCTGCTCCTCGCGCTCGAGCCCTGGGTGATGGCGGACACGGACGAGCTCGTCACCGATCCCGACGGGTGGACGCTGCGGAGCGCGACGGGGGCGAGGACCGCGCACACCGAGCACACCGTCGCGATCACCGAGGACGGCGTCGAGGTGCTCACCCGTCCCGGCAGCTGACGCGGTCGAGGTCGGCCACTGCGCCTCCACGTCAGCGTCTCCGCGCCTCCACGTCAGCGCGAGGCTGGAGCGGTCGCCGCGGACCCGGCGCGGGCTCAGGCGTGCGTGAGCGCGATGAGCGCGACGTTCATGGTGCTGTAGGCGCCCTCGGAGCGCGTGGCCTGTCGGACCCGGCCCCGGAGGACCTCGTAGCGGCCGTCCTGCTCACGGACGAAGCCGATGACACCGCTCGCCGGTGTCGAGACGCGGTGGTAGCCGTCCTCCAGTGGGACGACCTCGGTGCTCGTCGTACGCTCCATCGCTTTCCCCTTCCGCTCGTCGTCGAACGATGGCCTCCACCATACCCCGGTCCGGGGTACAAGTCCTCCAGATGACGGACGTCGCCGGGGGTCGTCCGAGGATCCACCCGCTGTGTGCGTGCCCTGGATAGCATCGGGGCGACGGCGCCCGTGCGGGGGCCGTCGGGGGCGCAACGTGGGCTCCCGGACGACGGATGGAGGACGGATGCGAGCGGCTCACCACGGATCGCGCACCGACGATGGATCGGCCCCTCGGGCGCTCGGTCGGCATCGCGAAGGCCCCCACGCGGCCGTCCGCGGCGCCCGCTCGGCGATCACACGCTCCGTGGGTCGGATCGGCGCCGTGCTCCTCGCCGCCGGACTCGTGATCACGCCCGCCGCAGCAGCCCACGCGACGGACCCGGTCGACCTCGGCGGTGCCTACGTGGTCGACGAGGCCGGTGCCCTCAGCAGCGGTCAGCGGACCCAGGTCGAACGGGCGGTCCAGGACCTCTACGACCGGACGCAGACGCAGCTCTACGTGGTCTACGTGCCGACCTTCACGAACCCGACCGACCACGCCGCCTGGGGTGACGCCCTGATGGAGCGCAACCAGATCGACTCCGACGCGATCGTGCTCTCCGTGGCGGTCGACGACCGGATCGCCGACATCCAGCAGACGAACGCGACCGCACTGTCGAGCAGCGACGTCGAGTCCGCCTACCAGCAGGACGCCGTCCCGCAGCTGCGGGACGGCGACTGGGCGGGCGCCGCCGTCGCCCTCGCGGACGGACTCGTCTCCTCGCAGGCCCCGCCGGACCTCACCTGGCTGTGGGTCCTGCTGCTCGTGGTCGTCGTCGGTGCGGTCGTCGCCGTCCTGGTGATCCGCACCCGCAACAAGCGACGCACCGCCGAGGCCGCACGAGCGCAGGAGGCGTCCCTCGCCGGGCTCGAGCGCAAGGCGGGCGCGGCGCTGGTCACCATCGACGACGAGCTCCGGACGGCCGAGCAGGAGGTCGGCTTCGCCACGGCACAGTTCGGCGAGGACGCGGCGAAGCCCTTCGCCGAGGCCGTCGCGACCGCGAAGCGGAACGTGCGGCAGGCGTTCTCCTACCAGCAGCAGCTCGACGACGAGGTACCGGACTCCCCGCAGCAGCGCGCGCAGTGGGCGAACCAGATCGTCGCCATCTGCGAGCAGGCCCACGCGTCCATCGACGAGCAGACCGAGGCCTTCGACCACCTGCGGTCTCTCGAGGACGGGGTCGAGGACGCCGCGACCGCCCTCGCCTCCGCGGTCGCGGCAGCCCCGGTCGAGCTCGACGCCGCCCGCCGCGCGCTCGACCGGGTGCGCGGCTCGTACGGCGGCCGGACCCTGGCGACGGTCTCCGACAATGTCGACCAGGCCGAGCAGGTCCTCGGCTACGCGACGGAGCGGTCGCAGGCGGCGACCGCGGCCATAGCGTCCGGGGACAAGGGCGAGGCGGTCATCGCCGTGCGCGACGCCCAGCACGCGCTCGCACAGGTGCAGCAGCTGACCGCGAGTGCGACCGGCGCCGAGCGCACCTTCGCCGAGGCGACCGCCCGGGTCCAGGCGATGCGCGCGGACATCGAGGGAGACGTCGCCGCAGCCCGTTCGATGCGGTCCGGCGACCCGGCCCTCGCGGCCGCGGTGACCCGTGCCGACACCGTCCTCCGCCAGGGCTCCGACCCGCGCGACCCGATCGCCGCCGTCGACGCGCTGACGAAGGCGAACACCGAGATCGACGCCGCACTGGCCGCCGCGCGCGGCGCACAGGAACAGCAGCAGCGCGCACGCCGCGCCCTCGACGACGCCCTGCGCGACGCCCGGGCCCGGATCAGCCAGGCGCGCGACTTCATCTCGCTCCGCCGGGGAGCCGTCGGCACGACGGCCCGGACGCGCCTGTCCGAGGCCGAGCGCGCGCTCGACGACGCGGTCGACCTCGCCACGAGCGACCCCGCCCGCGCCCTCGGGGCTGCACGCGCCGCCGAGCAGTACGCCGCCGCGGCGATGGACGCGGCGAACGACGACATGGGCGGATGGCCCGGGCAGGGCGGCGGCGGCAACGGCGCACAGCTCGGGGGCCTCGTGACCGGGATCGTGCTCGGCGGCCTCCTCGGCGGACGCGGCGGCAGCTACGGGGGCGGCTCCTTCGGCGGTGGGGGCTTCGGCGGCGGCGGGGGCTTCAGCGGCGGCGGGGGCTTCGGCGGAGGCGGGGGCTTCGGCGGAGGCGGCGGCGGGGGCGGCGGGGGCTTCTCCGGCGGCGGCCGCTTCTGACAGCCGACACCACCCCCTCGGGACACACGACCACCAGGACCAGCAGCACCACGAGAGACCTTCCACGAAAGGGAACACAATGGCAAAGCAGACGATTCTCGGCCGGATCTCCTCGCTCATCCGGGCGAACGTGAACCAGCTCATCGACGACGCCGAGGACCCGCAGAAGATGCTGGACCAGCTCGTCCGCGACTACACGAACAACATCGCCGACGCGAAGACGGCGATCGCGCAGACGATCGGTAACCTCCGCCTGCTCGAGCAGGACCACGAGGAGGACAAGCGCGCGGCGACCGAGTGGGGTCAGAAGGCCGCCAACGCCTCGGCCGCCGCCGACAAGTACCGCGCCGAGGGCAAGACAGCGGACGCGGACAAGTTCGACAACCTCGCGAAGATCGCGATCGGCAAGCAGATCGCGGCCGAGCAGGAGGTCAAGGACAACGAGGGCCCGCTCGCCACGCAGAACGAGCAGGTCGAGAAGCTCAAGTCCGGGCTGGCCGGCATGGAGCAGAAGCTCGAACAGCTCAAGGCCAAGCGCGACTCGCTCGTCGCCCGTCAGAAGACCGCCGAGGCGCAGTCCAAGGTCAACGACGCCATCGGCAACATCGACATCACCGATCCGACGAGCGACCTCAACCGCTTCGAGGAGAAGGTCCGCCGCGAGGAGGCGAAGGTCCTCGGGCAGCAGGAACTGCAGTCGTCGAGCCTGGACGCGCAGTTCGAGAGCCTGGAGGACGTGGGTCGCGACGCCGAGGTCGAGGCACGTCTCGCCGCGCTGAAGAACGGCGGGTCCGCGGGTATCTGACGCGGAACTGCGGACGGCGCCGGACCCTGCTGCCAGACTGAGACGATGCAGTTCCTCGTCGTCGGTCAGTGGCAGGGTTCGGCGTCGTCGCGCGCGATGCGCCTCGGCGACGGAGCACAGGCCATCGCAGCCGATCTCCCCCGCGCCGCCACGACCGTCGTCGACGTGCCGGCCGGCGCGGGCGACCGGCTCGAGACCGCCGTCGCCCGCTACACGTCGGTCCGTGCCGTGGCCGACCGCGTCGCCGAGGAGACCGGCGTCGCGAGCGAACCCGTCCTGGTGATCGGTGGTGACGGGTCGAGCGTGCTCGGCGCCTCCGTGCTCGTGCGTCCGGACACCGCGTTCGTGCGCATCGCCGGATCGAGCGGCTACCGGTCGCTGAACCGCGCACAACCCGTCGCAGCCGAGACCGCCGTCCTGCGCCTGCTCGTCGACCGCCCGGAGGACCTCTTCCCCGACCTGCCGGTCCTGGACCCGGCCAGGGTCGTGCTCGCCGGGATCCGCGGAGTCGAGGACGCCGAGATCGCCGCCCTCGACCGGGTCGGGATCACCCACCTCGACGTGGACGCGGCGACGCCGGACGCGATCGCGGCCGCGGTCGGGTCCACCGGTGCCGAGCGCGTCTTCGTCCACGTCGACCTCGACGTGCTCGACCCGGCCGAGGTGGACGGACTGCTCGAGCCGGTGCCCTTCGGGCTCGACGCCTCCGGTCTGGTCGAGCGCATCCAGGCCGCGACGCGGGGACGGCGACTCGTCGGGGCCGCGCTGACCGGCTTCGCACCGGTGGATCCCGACCGAGCGGTCGACGACCTGGGCGTGATCCTGCGTGCGGTCGGTGCCCTGACGACCGCGTCCCGCACCGCCTGACCAAGGCTGACCGGTCCTCCGGATCCGCGCCGCGCCGCACACGGCCGACGCCCCGCCGCTCCGCGTAGGTTCGGGAGCATGACGGACTACGACCTCATCGTGATCGGCGCCGGCGCAGTCGGCGAGAACGTGGCGGACTACGCCCACAAGCGCGGCCTGTCGGTCGCCGTGGTCGAGGCCGAACTGGTCGGCGGTGAGTGCTCCT
Organism: Curtobacterium sp. NPDC092190; assembly: GCF_044755625.1. NCBI lineage: Bacteria > Bacillati > Actinomycetota > Actinomycetes > Micrococcales > Microbacteriaceae > Curtobacterium > Curtobacterium sp. NPDC092190. The sequence continues at coordinate 729,782 of NZ_JBIVRJ010000001.1, forward strand.
ACTGGGCGTGCATGCCGTCGAAGGCGCTCCTCCGCAGCGGCCACGCGGTCGCGGCTGCGAAGCGCGTCGACGGTGCCGCGCAGGCGGTCACCGGGCACGTGGACGCCGCGAAGGTGCTCGCGCGCCGCAACTCCTTCACCTCCGACTACCAGGACGACAGCCAGGTGGCCTGGCTCGAGTCCGCCGACATCGCCCTGATCCGCGGCCACGCCCGCATCACCGGCGAGAAGACCATCGAGGTCGGCGGCGAGACGCACGCCGCACGCGCGGCCGTCGCCGTCGTGACCGGTTCGCTGCACCAGCTGCCGGACGTCCCCGGTCTCGCGGACGCGCAGCCTTGGGGAACCCGCGAGGGCACCAGCGCCCAGCAGGTCCCGGAGAGCCTGCTCGTCATCGGTGGCGGAGTCGCCGGCTCCGAGCTCGCGACCGCGTGGGCATCCCTCGGGTCGAAGGTCACCCTGGTCGCCCGGCACGGGCTGCTCGGCGGCATGGAGCCGTTCGCCGGTGAGCTCGTCGCCGACGCGATGCGGGAACTCGGCATCGACGTCCGTACCGGTGTCAGCCCGACGCGGGTCGACCGCGACGAGCACGGCCTGGTCACCACGACGCTCGACGACGGCACCACGGTCGTGACGAGCGAGGTCCTCGCGGCGACGGGTCGGAAGGCGCACACCGCCGACCTCGGCCTCGAGTCCGTGGGGCTCACCCCGGGCGACTGGCTGCAGGTCGACGACACGATGCTCGTGCAGGGCACCGACTGGCTCTACGCCGTCGGCGACGTCAACCACCGCGCACTCCTCACCCACCAGGGCAAGTACCAGGCACGCGCCGCCGGCGAGGCCATCGCCGCACGGGCGCAGGGCCGCCCAGTGCACGCCGAGCCCTGGGGCGCCCACGTCGCGACCGCCGACCACGCAGCCGTCCCGCAGGTCACGTTCACCGACCCCGAGGTGGCGAGCATCGGCCTGACCGAGGCCGCGGCACGCGAGCAGGGCATCGACGTCCGCGCGGTCGAGTACGACCTCGGTGCGATCGCCGGCTCGGCGCTGCAGGCCGACGGCTACACCGGCCGGGCGAAGATGGTCGTCGACGAGTCCCGCGGCGTCGTCGTCGGCGTGACCTTCGTCGGACAGGACGTCGCCGAGATGCTCCACGCGGCGACGGTCGCGGTCGTCGGCGAGGTCCCCGTCGACCGGCTCTGGCACGCGGTCCCGGCGTACCCGACGATGAACGAGGTATGGCTCCGCCTGCTCGAGACCTACGGCCGACCGGAGTAGGGGTGCGCAACCCGCTCCTCGACTCCCCGATCTCGCGCGCCGGTTGGGTGTTCGCCACCGCGGTCGGACTGGCCGTCGGGGTGCCCTTCTCGACCGGGCGGATCCGGGTCGAGGACGGGTTGATCGTGTGCACGGGGCTGCCGCGCTGGGCGTTCCGGCGCGGCGGTACGTGCGTCGGGTCGGTGTACCTGACGCGGGACAACGACGGCCCGCGCGTGCTGCGGCACGAGCGGGTGCACGTGACGCAGTGGCGTCGCTACGGCATGCTCATGCCGCTGCTCTACGCCCTCGCGGGGCGCGACGCCGCCCGCAACCGCTTCGAGGTGGAGGCCGGTCTCGAGGACGGCGGCTACCGCTGACCCGGTGACCCACGACCGGACGGGAGGCGCACGGCGGGTCCGCCCCGTGCCTCCCGTCCGTCAGGCGGCCCGTTCCGAGCCACCGAGCGGGCCGGATCCGTCACACTCGCCACTCCGGACCGACGGATCGCGCCCGCTCGACGAACGCGAGCGGCACGTCCTGCCCGCTCGGTGCAGGCAGCACCCGCGCCGAGCCGTCGGCGGTCAGGCGACGCGCCGGCGCGGCACCACCAGGGGTGTCCCGGTCTCCGGGTCGGGCACGACCACGCAGGGCAGTCCGAAGACGTCCTCCACCAGCTCCGAGGTCAGCACCGCGGCCGGCGTGCCCTGTGCCACGATCGCCCCGTCGCGCATCGCCACGAGGTGCGTCGCGTACCGGGCGGCCTGGTTCAGGTCGTGGAGCACCGCCACGACGGTGCGGCCCGCCGCGTGCAGTGCCGAGGCGAGCTCGAGCACGTCGTACTGGTGCGCGATGTCGAGGAACGTCGTCGGCTCGTCGAGCAGGACGATGTCGGTCTCCTGCGCCAGCACCATCGCGATCCACACGCGCTGCCGCTGCCCACCCGAGAGCTCACCGACGCTCCGGTCGGCGAGCGACACGGTGTCGGTCTGCTCCAGCGCGGCCTGCACGGCGGTGCGGTCGGAGCCGGACGACGGGTGCAGCAGGTCCTGGTGCGGGAAGCGGCCGCGGGACACGAGGTCCCGGACGGTGATGCCCTCGGGTGCGACGGGCGTCTGGGGCAGCATGCCGACCCGACGGGCGACGGCCTTCGGGCGGAGCGAGTCGATCGGGGCGCCGTCGAGGAACACCGTGCCGGCGCTCGGCCGGAGGGTGCGGGCGAACGCCTTCAACAGGGTGGACTTGCCGCAGGCGTTCGGACCGACGATCACGGTGAGCTCCCCGTCGGGCACGTCGACGTCGAGCGACGACACCACGGTCCGGTCGTCGTACGCCAGGGTCAGCCCGCGCGCCCCCAGGGCCGTCGTCGGGACGGGACCACCGGCTCGCCCGGACGGCGCCGGGGCGGACGCTGCCGTGTTCAGTGCTCGGCCTTGCCGTGCCGCCAGTACCCCATGAACGCGACCTGCCGACGGTCGAGTCCGACGCCGCGCACGAGGTGTCGGCGGAGCTCCTTCACGCAACCGGCCTCGCCCGCGATCCAGGCGTACACCGGTCGCTCGTCGAGCGCGGCCGGCACGTCCCAGAGCACCTGCTCGTCGACGTCCACGTCGGCCAGGTCCACGGCGCCGCGCACCGGCTCCGCCACCGAGGCGGCCCCGGTCGTGACCTCGGCGGCCCAGGCGTGCACCTGGTCCGTCATCCGGACCCCGTGCGAGGCACCGTTGCGGGCGATCCACCGCACCTCGACACCGGCGGGTGCGGAGACCGGCAGCCGGTCGGCGTCGGTCGGGACCTCGATGAAGACGTGTCCGACGGTCGCCACGTCGAGTGCCTCGAGGATGGCGCAGATCGCGGGAGCGGCGGTCTCGTCCCCGGCGAGCAGGATCCGGGTCGCGCTCCCCGGCGCGAACTCGGCGGCGCCGCTCGGCAGCTCGGCGGGCGAGGACGGCACGGCGGGACCGACGATGCGGAGTTCGTCCCCGACCCGACACGACGACACCCACCGCGAGGCCGGTCCGGTGTCCCCGTGCGCCACGAAGTCGATGTCGAGCTCGCGGGCGTCCGGACGGAATGACCGGACGGTGTAGGTGCGGAGGGGGTTCCGCTGGGCGTCGGGCAGTGCGCGCCACGCGCCGTACCAGTCGTCACTGTCGGGCAGGTCGCTGAACCCGTGTCCGGGGATCGGCAGGACGACCTTGATCCGCTGGTCGAGCCCGACCGCGGAGAAGTCCGCGAGCGCGTCACCGGTGAGCGTCACCCGGACGAACGACGGGGTGAGCGCCGACACGGCCGCGACGCGGACGGAGAAGACTCGGTACCGGGCTGCCACGAGGTACGAGTATGGCATGCCTTACCTAAGGCTTCCAGGGTGCAACGGGGTACCCGACGGGGTGCGAGGATCGGACCCGTGCACGAACCCGACGACGAATTCTCGGACCTGGCCGCGCTGGCGGCTGCGAGCGGCGTGACGGAGCCGCTCCGCGCCTCCCGGCAGGTGGTCCGGACCGACGACGGACGCGAGACCGCGGCGATCCGCTGGGACACGGCGGACGTCCGGGAGGCACGGATCACCTACCTGCACGGGCTCGGCATCGACGCGCACAGCTTCGACCAGACCGCGATCGCGGTCGGGCAACCGGCGGTCGCCCTCGACCTGCCCGGGCACGGCCGGTCGTCCTGGCGGGACGACGCCGACTACGGCGCGAGCGCGACGGCGCCGCAGGTGCTGGCCGCACTCGACGCCCTCGGGGTCCCGCCGGGCGTGGTCGTCGGCCACTCGCTCGGTGCCATCCTCGCCGCCCGCCTGGCCGCGACCTCCCCCGAGCGCGTCACCGGCCTGGTGCTCGTCGACATGTCCCCGGACTTCGCGCAGCGCGCCGTCGACCGCATCGCCCGGGCACTGGAGGACGAGACGCCCTTCGCATCGCTCGACGAGGTCGTCGACCGCGCCGTCGAGGCCCGCGTCGGGGACGACCGCGCGGTGCTCCTCCGCGAGGCCCGGCACACCACCCGACTCGGCGAGGACGGCCGGCTCGTCCGCCGGCACCACTTCCCGCACCTGCCCTCGGGTCGGACGGCGTCGGTGGGGCGGTTCGCCGACGCGTGGCCGGACCTCGAGGCCCTCGCCGTGCCGGTGCTGCTCGTCCGGGGTGACCGCGGGTACGTCTCGCCGAAGCTGCACGCCGGCTTCACCGAGCGGCTCCCGGACGCCGAGGTCGTGACGGTGACGGCACGGCACGCGGTGCAGAACCAGGCCCCCCTCGAACTGGCGTCGGCGATCCGGGCATGGGGAGCACGGCACCGGTTGTTGCACGAGGTCCAACAACCGTCATCCGGCTCCGAACGCCGGTAACCTCGTGCGAGCGCGAAGCGACGACCGTCGCCCCACGCGCCCGGAAGGAACCCACAACCCATGAGTCCGCTCCTCCCCCGCCGCGGTGGCCGTGCAGCACGCGTCGCCCTGGCCGCCACCGCGGTCGCCGTCGCCTCGGCCCTGACGCTCACCGCCTGCTCGGGCTCCGACAGCAGCAGCGGTGGCGACGACGCCACCGTGCGCGTCGGCCTCGTGCTCGAGCCCACGAGCCTCGACATCCGCACGCAGTCCGGTGCCGCGCTCGACCAGGTGCTCATCGACAACGTGTACCAGGGCCTGGTGGGCCGGACGGCGGACGGGGAGATCCGCGACGTGCTGGCGTCGAAGCACGAGGTCTCGTCGGACGGGAAGACGTACACGTTCACGCTCCGCGACGGCACGACCTTCCAGGACGGCAAGCCCGTCACGGCCGCCGACGTCGTCTGGTCGCTGCAGCAGGCGAAGGACAACGCGTCCTACGTGGACTCCGCCAAGCTCGCGGGCGTCTCGTCGATCAGTTCCCCGTCGGACGGGATCGTCGAGCTGCAGCTCGAGGCGCCGGACTCCGATCTGCTCTTCAACCTGACCGGCCGCGCCGGGCTCGTGCTCGAGCAGGCCGCGACGAACGACCTCTCCGACAGCGCCAACGGCACCGGACCGTACGCGGTGTCGGCGTGGAAGCAGGGCGACTCGCTCACCTTCAGCCGGAACGACGACTACTGGGGCACCGAGCCGAAGGTCGCGAAGATCGTGTTCCGGTACATCACCGACCCGTCGACCGCCGTCAACGCGATGGCGAACGGCGACCTCGACGTGCTGAACCCCGTCGACGGCACCCTGCAGGGCCAGCTGCAGGGCAACCCGGACATCGAGCTGCACCGCGGCAAGACGACCGACAAGTACACGCTCGCCTTCAACGACGCCCAGGCGCCCTTCACCGACGAGCGGGTGCGCCGGGCGATCCGGCAGGCGATCGACCCGAAGGCGCTCATCAAGGCCATCGGCGGCACGGGCGTCGAGCAGGGCGGACCGATCCCCGAGCTCGACCCCGGTTACGAGGACCTGACCGACATCGACGCGTACGACCCCGACAACGCGAAGAAGCTGCTGGCCGAGGCCGGGAAGACCGACCTGGACCTGACCCTCACCTACGCCAACGTCTACCCGGCGACGATCGGTGACGTGCTGAAGTCGCAGCTCGCCGACGTGGGCATCACCCTGAAGGTGGAGCGGGTCGACTTCGCGACGTGGCTCGACCAGGTCTTCACGAAGAAGGACTTCCAGCTCTCGGTCGTCGACCACGTCGAGGCCCGCGACTTCGGCAACTGGGCGAACCCGGACTACTACTTCGGGTACGACAACCGCGAGGTGCAGCGGCTCTACGCGGAGTCGATCGCCGCGACCTCGCAGACCGAGAAGGAACAGGCGCTCCGCAAGGCTGCGCGCATCGTCAGCGAGGACGCCGCGGGCGAGTGGCTGTACACCGCGACGGAGATCACGGCCGTCCGCAAGGGCGTGACCGGGTTCCCCGTCGACGGCGGCAACTCGCGGCTCGACCTGGCCGGACTGGCCGTCCGGTGACCGCTGCCCCGCCGGTCGCCGGGCGCTCGTCCGGCGCTGCGCTCCGGGCTCGCGCCGCCGCCCCCGTAGCATCGGACGCGTGACCCGGTTCCTCGTCGGGCGACTGCTGCTGCTCGTCGTCGGCCTGCTCGTGGCGAGCATCATCGTGTTCGCCACGCTGCGCGTGCTGCCCGGCGACGTCGCACAGATCGTCGCCGGCACCCAGTCGACGCCGGCCCAGGTCGAGCAGCTCCGGCAGCAGCTCGGCCTCGACCGGCCGGTCGTCGTGCAGTACCTCGACTGGATCGGCGGTGTGCTCCGCGGTGACCTCGGCCGCTCACTCGTGACGAACGGCGCCGTCGGTCCGGAGATCGCGCAGAAGCTCGCCGTCACGCTGCCGCTCGCGGGGATGTCGCTGGTGGCCGCCCTCGTGCTCGGGGTGCCGCTCGGGGTGCTCGCTGCGGTGCTGCGCCGTCGGGCCGGCGGTGCGGTGATCGGCTTCGTCGCGCAGGCGGTGGCAGCGGTCCCCGTGGTCTGGGCCGGCATGCTCCTCATCGCGCTGTTCGCCGTCACGCTGCACCTGCTGCCGACGCAGGGCTTCCCGCTCGACGGGTGGGACGAACCCGGTCGCGCGTTCTCGTCGCTCGTGCTCCCCGCGCTCACCATCGGCGCCGTCGAGGGCGCCGTGATCCTGCGCTTCACCCGCTCCGCCACGCTCACGGTCCTGGACGCCGACCACGTCCGGACCGCGGCGGCGATCGGCCTGACGCGGACACGGGCGCTCCTGCGGCACGGCCTGCCGTCGGTGGCGCTCACCGTGCTGGCCGTCCTCGGCGTGCAGATCGCCGGCCTGCTGGTGGGGGCCGTCGTCGTCGAGCAGCTCTTCTCGCTCCCGGGGGTCGGACGGATGCTCGTGACCGACGTCGGGCGACGCGACGTCACGAAGGTGCAGTCGGAGCTCCTCGTGCTCACGAGCCTGGTGCTGGTCGTCGGCTTCGCGGTCGACGTCGTGCACCGTGCGCTCGACCCCCGGCAGCGGGAGGTGGGCGAGTGATCCGCCGTCTGCTCGCCCGACCCACGGGGTGCTTCGCCGTCGTCGTGCTGACGCTCCTCGTCGTGCTCGCCGCGGTGTCCCTCGTGTGGACGCCCCAGGACCCGTTCCGCGCCGACCCCTTCCAGCAGTGGGCGGCACCGAGCCTCGCGCACTGGTTCGGCACCGACGCCGCAGGGCGGGACATCGCGAGCTACCTGCTCGCCGGTACCCGGACGACCGTGCTCGTCGCGGTCGGCTCCGGCATCGTCGCGAGCGTGGTCGGCATCGTCCTGACGGCGATCGGCTCGCTGACCACGAGGTGGGTCCGAGAGGGCACCGCCGTCCTCCTCGACATCCTCGTCGCGTTCCCCACGCTGCTGACCGCCATGCTCCTGACGGCGGTGTTCGGCGGGTCGCTCGGCGTCGTGGTGGTGAGCGTCGGGCTGTCGTTCGGCGTGACGATCGCCCGCGTCGCGCGTGGTGAGATCCGCCGCATCGCCCGGAGCGACTACGTCGTCGCCGCACGGGCTTCCGGCGTCGGGCCCCTCGGCGTGCTCACCCGCCACCTGGTGCCGAACGCGGCGCCGCTGTTCACCGTGCAGCTCTCGCTCGCGATGGCGACGGCGGTCCTCGCCGAGGCCGGCCTCTCCTACCTCGGCTACGGCGCGGGGTCGGACACGGCGTCGTGGGGCAACCTGCTCGCCGACCTGCAGACGTACATCGGCGTGCACCCGTGGAGCGCGACCTGGCCGGGTGCCGCGATCGCCCTCGTCGTCGCCGCGCTCTCGCTGCTCGGTGACGCGGTGCGCGACGCGACCGACCCGCGCCTGACCACCGGCGACCGAGCGGCCACCGGCACGCCGGCTGCAACGGGCACCCCGGCCGGCGACGACCCGGCCACCGGCGCCCCGGGCGCAGACCGACGCGCACCGGACGGCACCACGACGACCCCGGGGGTGACGGCGTGAGCGATCACCGGACCGGACGCGACGGTCTCGAGGTGACCGGACTGACGGTCCGCATCGCGGGGCGGACGGTGCTCGACGACGTGACGTTCACCGTGCCTCCCGGCCGACGCGTCGGCGTGATCGGCGCGTCCGGATCCGGCAAGTCGATGACCTCGCTCGCCCTGATGGGCCTCGAACCGACGGGGGCCGAGGTGACCGGGAGCATCCGCCTCGACGGCACCGAGCTCGTGGGGATGCGCGATCGGGACCGGGCGCGCCACCGCGGTTCCGGCATCGGCATGGTGTTCCAGGAGCCCGCGACCGCCCTCGACCCGCTCCGCCGTGTCGGTGCGCAGGTGGCGGAACCGCTCCGACTGCACCGCGGGCTGGACCGCCGTGCGGCCGCCACCGCCGCGGTCGCACTCGCCGACGCCGTCGGACTGCCCGACCCAGCCGCGCTGCTCCGCCAGTACCCGCACCAGCTGTCCGGTGGACAGCGACAGCGCATCTGCATCGCGATGGCGATGGCCGGCGCCCCCGCGTACCTGGTCGCCGACGAGCCGACGACCGCGCTCGACGTCACCACCGAGGCCCGGATCCTCGAGCTCTTCGAACGCCTCTCGACCGAGCGCGGGACCGGCATGCTCTTCGTGACGCACGACCTCGCGGTGCTCGCCCGGATCGCCGACACCGCCGTCGTCCTCGACCACGGCCGCGTGGTCGAGCAGGCGTCGGTGCGGTCGCTGCTCGACGCCCCGCAGCACCCGACGACGGCGGCCCTCGTCGACGCCGCCCGCGCCACCGCCCGCCGCACCGGAGGCCCCGCATGACCGACGCGCTGCACGCCAGCGGCCTCCACCGCACGTACCGCCTGCCACGCCGTGGCCCCTTCGAACCCGGCCCGGTGCGGACCGCCGTCGACGGGGTCGACCTGACGGTCGCCTCCGGAGCACGGCTCGGCATCGTCGGTGAGTCCGGGTCCGGCAAGTCGACGCTGGTGCGGCTGCTCGCCGGCCTGGAGGCACCCACCGCTGGCTCCGTGTCGGCCGGCGGTCGTCCCGTGGTCGCGTCGGCCTCCGCGGCCGCGATGCGCTGGTTCCGTCGCGAGACCGGGGTGGTGTTCCAGGACCCGTACGCGTCCCTCGACCCGCGGATGCGCGTCGGCGCGATCGTCGCCGAGCCGCTCCGTGCGCTGCAGCTGCCGGGTGATCACCGCGCGCTCGTGGCCTCGGTCCTGGAGCGCGTCGACCTGCCCGCCGACGCCGCCGACCGGTACCCGCACGAGTTCTCCGGCGGGCAGCGGCAGCGCATCGCGATCGCCCGTGCGGTGGTGCACTCCCCGCGGATCCTGTTCGGGGACGAGCCGATGAGCGCCCTCGACGTGGTCGTCCGCGCCAGGGTGATCGACCTGTTCCGCTCGCTCGCCGACGACCTCGGGCTGACGCTCGTGCTCGTGTCGCACGACATCGGCGTGGTGCAGCGGCTGTGCGACACCGTGGCGGTGCTCTCCGAGGGGCGGATCGTGGAGCAGGGGCCGGTGTCGCTGCTCGACGACCCGCGGCACCCGGTGACGCGGGCGCTGGTGGCGGCGGCCCCGACGCTGCCGTAGGGGCGCGGGGCGGCGGTCGGCGGGGACGGTCGGCGGGGGTCGGCGTCGGCGGGGGTCGGTCGGCGGGCTTCGCGCGGGCGGAGTAGGCGACGCGACACTTCCGCTGTCGTACGACGACCACGGTGTCACTCGGCCCGGCAGCCGCGACCGGGCTCCGGTCAGGACGACAGATGCGCTGTCGTACGACGACCACGATGTCGCGCCATCCTCCCGAGCCGCGGCATCGCACGCGTCGATCGACGTGCGCATCGTCGCAGTCGCGACGCGCCAACGACGACGCCCGATCCGCGTCAGCCCGGCGTCACCACGTCGCCGGGTGCCGCCGCTGCCACCGCAGCCGCCGCTCGAGCTGCGCCCCGATCGCGAGCAGCACGCGCTCCCCGCCCGGCCGTCCGATGAGCTGCACACCCATCGGCAGGCCTGCCCCGTCCGGGTGGTCGTCGTCCGTCACCCCGACCGGCAGCGTGATCGCGGGCAACCCCGACACGTTCGCCATCGAGGTCCAGGGCGAGTAGGCGCACTGCCGCCGGAAGTCCTCCTCGGGGTCGTCCCCGTACCAGCCGAGCGGACGCGGGGTCAGCGCCAGCGTCGGGGTGAGCACGGCGTCGTACGGCGCGAACGTCCGGATGAGCCCGGCCGAGAAGGCGTCGAGCGTCGTCATCGCGTCGAGCACCTGCGTCGCGGTCAACGCACGTCCGCGCTCCACCAGCCACGACACCAGCGGGGTGAGCGCGGACAGGTCGATGCCGGGCACGCGGGGCAGCCCCGCAGCGCCGGACTCCCACGCCACCCGGAACGCCTCGGCGTACGGCAGCCGGGGCATCGCGACGTCCTCGACCCCGTGCCCGACCTCGCCGAGCACCCGCACGGCGGTGTCGACCGCTGCCCGGGCGGCAGGGTCGACCACGACGTCGACGGTGTCGTCCCACGGCGAACCGTCGAGCACGCCGACCACGAACCGCCCCTCGCCGCGCACCGCAGCGGCGGTGAAGGGCCCGTCCCCGACGTCGGGCGTGACCAGCGCGTACGGCGAGGGCTCGGGCAGCCCGGTCGGTGCGACCAGGGCGTCGAGGAGCATCCCGGCGTCGGCGACGTTCCGCGTGATCGGCCCGGCGACGCTCAGCCCGCCGAGGCCGGACCGACCGGGCATCGACGGCACCCGGCCGCGGCTCGGCTTCAGTCCGACGAGACCGGTCGCTGCGGCGGGGATGCGCACCGATCCCCCGCCGTCCGTCCCCACGGCCGCGGGCACGAGTCCGGCGGCGACGGCCACGGCGGTGCCGCTCGACGATCCTCCGGGCGCCCGCGTGGTGTCGTACGGGTTCCGGGTGGTACCGATCCGGGTCTCCGACGACGACGACATGCCGAACTCCGGCGAGGTCGTCTTGCCGAGGCTCACCGTCCCCGCTGCGGCGAGCGCCGCCACCAGGGGGTGGTCGGCGGTCGCGGGTGTCACCGGCAGCGCGGCGGAGCCGTGCCGGGTGGGCACACCGGCGCGGTCGTACAGGTCCTTGTCGGCGGTGGGCAGGCCCCAGAGCGGCCGGGAGGTCGGGAGGAGCGTCCCCAGTCGCGCCGCGTGCTCGCGTGCCGTGTCGGCGGTGACGGCGACGAACGCCCCGAGCGACGGGTCGAGCCGCTCGATGCGGGCGAGGTAGTGCTCGGTCACCTCGAGCGCGGTCGCGTCCCCCCGACGGATCCAGTCCCAGAGTTCCTGCGCCGAGAGGTGGTGGAGTTCGAACACGGTCCCCGAGCCTAGGCCTGCAGGTGCACGGCGAGCACGTCCCGCACCGTCGTCCAGTCGTGCGGCCCGTAGCGGTCGTTCGCGACGTGGTGGAGCTCGGCCTCGCCGCTGAACATGCTGACGAAGTACTGCATCCCCTGCCAGGCGGGGAACGGCTCCGCGTCGTCGGCCCGCGAGAGCCGTCGTCCGACGCGTGCCATCGCGGAGAGCGTCCCGGAGGTCCCGGCCCACTGCGTGCGGAACCGGGTGCCGGTGAGCCGCGAGAGGGTGTCGGCGACGCTCCGGGCGGTGACCCGGTCGCCGGCGACCTCGACGACCCGCGGCGCGTCGGGGTCGAGGGCGACGCGCGCGGTGACCCAGGCGGTGTCGTCCTTCGTGGTGAAGTCGAGCACCTGGTCCGGGGACGACCAGTACAGGACCGTGTGGCGGTCGAAGAGGATCATCGGAGCCTGTCCGGTGAGCATGTCGGTGAACGCGCCGTTCAGCACGGAGGTCGCCCGGATCGGTGCGGCGTCCAGCGTCGCGGCGAACTCGCGGCGCAGCTCGAAGTTCCGGTTCGTCCCGGGGGTGATCGCGCGGTAGTCGGCCGAGTAGTCCGACGGGACGAACCGCGGGACGCCGGCGTCGACCGCCGCGGCGAGCAGCGCGGTCTGTGCGTCGACGACCACGGAGCGGGTGCCGCTCACCGCCGAGACGACGACGTCGACCCCGGCGAGCGCCGTCACGAGTCCGTGGTGGTCGTCGTAGGCGGCGCTGACGACGGAGACACGGTCGGACCGTGCGGTGAGCCGGTCGGCCGCGGGCCCGGTGGCCGAGCGGCTCAGTGCTCGGATCCGGACGTCGGGGTCGGCCGCGAGGAGCGCGTCGACGATGCGGGAACCGAGGTCCCCGGTGGCGCCGGCGACGAGGACGGTGGTGCTGGTCATGCACCCGACGCTACGCACGGGCGTCCGGCCCCGTCCGTCACTTGCATCCTTCGGTGGAACTCCCGGTGGTGCATCCCTCCGCCGGTCGTCCCGACGAACGGTCCTCCCTAGCGTCGGTGTCATGACGAACACGACCGAAGTCCGGCCCGGAGCCGGCACCGCTGCACCCCGTGCGACGGGGGTCCGGGGTGTGGTGTCCCGGCACCCGCTCGCCTCCTTCGCCACCCTGGCGCTCGGCCTCAGCTGGCTCGCGTGGGTGCCCTACATCCTGAGTCCGCACGGTCTGGGCGTGTGGGACCTGCACTTCCCGGAGTTCCTCGGCACGGCCCAGTTCACCGGGATCCTGCCCGGCGCGCTCCTCGGTCCGCTCGGCGGTGCGTTCGTGGTGACCGCCCTCGCCGACGGCCGTCCGGGGCTGCGGCGCTGGGTCGGTCGGCTCTGGCGGTGGCGGGTCTCCTGGTACTGGTACGCACTGGCACTGGTCGGCGTCCCGGCGCTCATCGTCCTGACGGGTCTGCCGTTCTCCGGCGGGAACGTCCAGGCACCGACCGCTCTCGCCCTGCTCGCCCTCGTGCCGGGTCTCGTGGTGCAGTTGTTCACCACCGGCCTGTCGGAGGAGCCCGGCTGGCGCGACTTCGCCCTCCCCCGACTGCAGGACCGCTTCGGACCGCTCGGCGCCGCCGCGGTGCTCGGTCCGCTGTGGGCGCTGTGGCACATGCCGCTGTACCTGTCGGACTGGGGCGGGTGGCCGGACGCGCACTGGTCGGAGCCGGTCGTCTTCGCCCTCTTCACGATCACGTTCAACGTCGTGATGACGTGGGTGTTCAACCGCACCGGCGAGAGCCTGCCGATCGCACTGCTGCTGCACGTCGGCGTGAACAACACCATCTCCACCCTGTGGGCGGACATGTACCCGGGGATGACCGCGGGCACGATGATGCACGGGCTCACGATCGTCTCGACGGTGGCCGCCGCCGTCCTGCTGGTCGCCACCCGGGGCCGGCTCGGGTACGACCGCCGGCTGGGAGGCACGGACCACCTCCCCGCGTCGGCCTCCGCCCGCCTCGTAGGATCGAACAATGGCACCCGCTGAAGCGAGTGCGGCTCGCGTCGCCGCCGACTCCCGCACCGCGCGGGTCGGCGGCGACCGTCGCCTCCGTCGGACCGACGTCCTCGTCGCGGTCGCCACCGCGGTCGTCTCGCTCGCGCTGCTGCTCGGGCTGCCGTACCTCGACACCGTCGACCCGGACACGTCCGGACATCCACTCTCGGCTCCCGAGTTCGGCGACGCCGACTGGACCGCGGTCGCACTCGGACTCCTGGTCCAGTCCGCGGTCCTGCTGGCTGCTCGTCGAGTCCCCCGAGCGGTCCTCCTCGCGGTCGCCGCCGTCCCCGTCCTCGTGGTCGCCGTCACCTCCGGCGGAGACCTGTTCGGCCTCACCGCGCTCCCCGTCGTCGTGGCGGTGGTGCTCGCTGCCCTCCGGGTGCCGCTCACCCGGCTCTGGCCGTCGGTCGTCGGGACGGCGGCACTCGTGTCCGCCGGCACCGCGGGCAACTGGATCGAGCTGAACGGCGCGCTGTCCGGCCGTTCCCTCGCCGACGCACTCGGCGACGCACTCCCTCAGGGCGTCACGCAGGCCATCGGGGCCGTCGGGCTCCCGCTCGTCGTGGCGCTCGTGGTGCGGTCCCGGCGCGAGGTCCGGGCCGCGAGGGACGCCGAGGTCGCCGCCCGGACCGCCGAGGCCTCCGCAGCGGTCCGCGAGCAGGACGCCCGGGTCGACGCAGCCGTGTCCCGCGAACGCGCGGCCATGGCGCGGGAGCTGCACGACATCGCGGCCCACCACCTGTCCGGGATCGCCCTCATGTCGGCCGTCATCGACCGGCAGATCGACACCGACCCGACCGCGGCGCACGAGGGCGTCCGTCAGGTGCGGGAGCAGAGCACCGCGGTGCTCGAGGACCTCCGTCGCCTGGTCGGCCTGCTGCGGGACGACGCCCCCGCGGAACGTGCCGTCGAGACCGTCGCGGGCATCGTGGACCTGGTCGAACGTGCCCGGTACCGGTCCGACGTGCGGCTCGAGGTCCTCCGCGGTGCGCACGAGGTCGCCGAGGGCGTCGGGCCCCTGGCGCAGCTCGCGGCCTACCGCACCGCACAGGAGGCACTGGCGAACGCCGCCCTGCACGCCCCCGGCGCCGTCGTCACGGTCACGCTGGACGACCGTGCAGCCGGGCACCTGGGGCTGACGATCGAGAACGCCGCACCCGCGGTGTCCGCGGCGAGCGCGGACACCCCCGCAGGACCGGGTGAGCCGACCCCGGAGCGTCCGGGAGCAGGCGGCAATGGGCTGCGCGGGATGCGTGAGCGGGCGGACCTGGTGGGGGCGCGCCTCCAGGCCGGGACCACACCGGACGGCGGCTGGGTCGTGACGCTGCGACTCGGACGCGAGACGCCCGAGGTGGCCCGGTGATCCGGGTCCTGGTGGCGGACGACCAGCCGCTCGTCCGGGCGGGGGTGTCGGCGCTCCTGGCGGCCGAACCGGACGTCGAGGTGGTCGGGGTGGCGGCCGACGGCGGCGAGGCCCTGACGCTCGCACGGAGCACGCGGCCGGACGTGGCGGTGCTCGACATCCGGATGCCGGTCCGGAACGGCATCGAGGTGGCGCGGGAGCTCTGCGCCCCTGACGCCGACCCGGCGGTGCCGGTGCTGATGCTGACGACCTTCGACCTCGACGACCTGGTGTTCGGGGCGCTCGAGGCGGGGGCGTCCGGGTTCCTGCTCAAGGACGCGGAGCCGGACGTCATCGTCGGTGCCGTGCGCCAGGTCGCCGCCGGGAACGGCACGATCGACCAGAGCCTGACGCGGCGGGTGCTGCGGGAGTTCGTGTCGCGGCGGAGCCTGCAGCCGGTGACGGGCGACCGGGCCTCGGAGCTGCTGACCGCGCGGGAGCGGGACGTGCTGCTGCTCCTCGCACAGGGGATGTCGAACGAGGAGATCGCCGAGGCACTCGTCGTCGAGGTCTCCACGGTGAAGTCGCACCTCGCTCGGATGCTGCCGAAGCTCGGGGTGCGCTCGCGCCTGCAGGCGGTGGTCTGGGCGTACCAGAACCGCGTCGTGGCCGTCCCCGAGGGCTAGGCGACCGCGAGGCAGTGCGCCAGGACCGCCTGCTGCACCGGCAGGAGCGCACGCTTCGCCCCGTGCCCCACGAAGGCCGGGCTCGCGATCGCGTCCGCGCTGACCTCGCGCCCACGGACGAACGGCGGGCACGGGGCGAAGCGCACCCCGTCGGGCGCGAGCGCCAGGACGTCCGCGGTGACCCGGTAGGGCTCGAGCGCAGCGGCGTGGCGACCGGGTCCGTCGGTCACGACGACGTCCGCGTCGGCCATCGCCCCGGCGAGGTCCTCCGTCCACGCCACGTCGGGCGCTCCCATTCCCTCGGGGCAGCACTGGAGCAGGTCGAAGCCGAACAGTCGCGACGCCTCGGCCCAGGCGCGCGCGATGTTGCCGTCGGCGCCGACGAACCGCACCCGGAGCGACCCGACGTCGCGCCCGCGGGTGAGTGCCCACGGGTCCGCGAGCACCTCGCACGGGTGGTTGACGCTCGTCATGGCGTTCACGACGGGCACCGCGTCGGCAGCGGCGAGCGCCTCGAGGACGGACAGGTCCCGGTGCCGGACGACGAGCACGTCGACGAAGTCCGCGAGGTACCGGGCGACGTCGTCGTGCGCCTCGTCCTTGTCGAGCGACTCCGGCGGGAACACGATCGGCTGGAGTCCGGCGAGCGCCGCACCCCGCTCGAAGGACGCCCTCGTGCGCAGGCTCGTCGGCGGGAAGAACACCGCCGCAGCCCCGTCCAGCACCGGACCGGTGCCCTGCTCGTACCCGCGGGCGAGGGCGAACACCGCGTCGGTGTCGTCGGTGGTCCAGTCGTCGAGTCGCAGGAGGTGGCGCACGTCGCCACGCTAGGGGCGGTCACCGCCGTTCGGTGCCCGACGCCCCGCGCAGGCCGACAGCACGGAGGACCGGACCGCGGCGTCGCCGTCGCGGGCCGGGTCGACCAGGACCGCGCGCATCCCCGCGGCACGTGCCCCGGCGACGTCACGCTGCGGGTCGTCGCCGACGAACAGGCACGCGGCGGCCGGGACGCCGAGCTCGTCGGCGATCCGCTCGAACGCGCGTCGGTCCGGCTTGGCCACCCCGATCCGCTCCGACGTGCACACGACGTCGACGAGGTCCGACAGCCCCGTGGCGGCGAGCTTGTCGCGCTGCTGCTCCTCGGTCCCGTTCGTCAGGACACCGACGGCCCGGTCGGCGTCGCGGACCGCGCGCAGGAGCGGAGCACTCCCGGGGAACGGACGCCAGGCGGCCCGGTACGCGGCGAGGTAGCGGCCGAACAGGAGGTCGAGCTCGTGCGGGTCCTGCGGTGGCCGGAGCCCGGCGAGGGGCAGGACCTCGACGAGCCGGGCTCGACGCTGCTCGGCGAAGTCGACCTCCCCGCGTCGCCACCGTTCGAAGTGCCGCTCCTCCGCCTCGGCCCACGCGGCCCGCAGGCGGTCGGTCGCCGCGACACCGAGCGCGCCGAGGAGGTCGTCGACGGCTCGCGCTGCTGCTCCCGCGTGGTCGAACAGGGTGCCGTCGAGGTCGAACACCACGGCACGGACGTCGAGGATCATCCCCGCACCGCTGCGACGACCCGCTCGACCGCGGCCACGACGGCCCGCTCGCGCACGGTGGGGTCCTCGTGCTCGGACTCGTGGACGAACGCCGTCGCCCCGCGGACCGCGCCGCAGAAGTCCACGACGCCGTGCTCGAGCTGCGTCCGCAGCGCCTGCTCGTACCCGTGCCGCTCGTACACACCGGCGTCGTCCCCGGCGATCGGCAGCAGGTGCACCGTCAGTCGGCCGAGCCGACGGTCGATGCGCCCGTCCTCGCCGACGCCGAAGGCCCACCCGTTCACGAACACCCGGTCGAGCCAGCCCTTGAGCAGCGCGGGCACCGACCACCACCACACCGGGAACACGAGCACGAGGTGGTCGGTCCCGTCGAGGCGCGCCTGTTCGGCCGCGACGTCGGGCGCCGGGTCGGTCCCCGTCCGGTACGTGTGCCGGTCGGCGGCGGTGAACCGGGGGTCGAATCCCTCGGCGGCGAGGTCGGCGACCGTGACGGGGCCCGCGCCGGCGGCGTCGAGCGCCGCCTCGAGGCGGTGGGCGACGGCGAGCGTCAGCGAGTCGGGGTCCGGGTGGGCGGTCACGATGAGCGTCGACACGGCTCGATCCTGCCAGCAGCGGGTGCACGGACGCCCCACAGGACGGGAGGCGCGGTGCGGGCCGGCACCGCGCCTCCCGTCCGGCGGGTGGGGACGACGTCAGTCGTCGTAGCGGTAGAAGCCCTGTCCGGTCTTCACGCCGAGACGGCCGGCGTCGACGTGCTCGCGGAGCAGCCGACGGGGACCCTCCGGCAGGTGCGGGTCCTCGGCCGCGTAGTGCTCCTCGATGTCGAGGACCACGTCGAGGCCGACCTGGTCCATCATCCGGAAGGGCCCGGCCGGTGCGCCGCTGTTCACCTGCCACATGGCGTCGACGTCCTCGGGCGTCGAGACGCCGTCGGCGACGACCGCGAGCGCCTCGCGCTTGATGGCGGCCCAGATGCGGTTGAAGATGAACCCGGTCGACTCGCGGCGGGCCAGGAACGGGTGGACGCCGTAGCGGGGCAGCACCTCGAGCAGCAGGTCGATGACCGCGGGGTCGGTCTGGCCGTCGCTCATCAGGTCGACGGCGTTCTGCTGCGGTGGCATGTAGAAGTGCACGTTGAGGACGCGCTCGGGGTGCGCGACCTCGTCGATCACCAGGCGGCTGGCGTACGAGGACGAGTTCGTCGCCAGGATCGTGTCCGCGGCGACCAGTGCGTCGAGCCGTCCGAACAGCGGGGTCTTCAGGTCGAGGCGCTCGGGCACGGCCTCGACGACGAGCCACGCGTCGACCACCGCGGCCTCGAGGTCTGCCTCGCCGCGGACCGTCCCCGCCGTCGCACCGTCGCGCGCGGCCACGACCCCGGGCAGGGTCTCCTCGACGTACGCGACGGCGGCGGCACGGACCTCCTCGGACAGGTCGTGGATCCGGACCTCGGCACCGCCGCTGGCGAACATCAGGGCGATCCGGCGTCCGAGGGTGCCACCGCCGATCACGGTCACGGGGCGGTCGGCGGTGTCGCGGGGCGGCTGGTAGGGCACGGGTTCCTGCTCTCGGTCGAATTCGGTACAGTTCGTATTCGATACAGATCGTATCCGAGTTCCGAAGGAGATGCGCATGCGCGCCGACGACGTCCTCCAGCACCTGACCACCCCGCTCGCCGCCCCGGTCTACCCGCTCCGGCCGACCCGGTTCACCGACCGCGAGTACTTCAACGTCGTCTACCGCACCGACCTCGACGCGCTGCGCGCCGTGGTCCCGGAGCCGCTCGAGGTCACCGAACCGCTCGTCCGGTTCGAGGTCATGAAGATGGGCGAGGTCGACGGGTACGGCCCGTACGTCGAGTCCGGGCAGGCGATCCAGGTCGAGCACGAGGGCGAACGCGGCGAGTACCTGCACGCGATGTACCTCGACAACGCGGCCGCGACCCTCGCCGGCCGCGAGCTCAGCGCCTACCCGAAGGTCCTCGGCACACCGGCGCTCCGCGTCGACCAGGGCGCGCTCGTCGGCACCCTCGACCGCGGGACCGAGCGGGTGGCCACCGCGACCATGGCGTACGAGTGGGAGCCGCTCGACCACGACGCCGCCCTGGCGGAGATCACCGTGCCGACCTTCATGGTGAAGCTGGTCCCGGACCTGCGGACCCAGCGCCACCTGGTGGCCGACCTCGTCCGCACCGAGATCACCGACGTGACCGTCAAGCAGGCCTGGACCGGACCCGCCCGACTCCAGCTGTTCGCACACGCCCTCGCGCCGATGGCGGACCTGCCGGTGCTCGAGGTCGTCCGCGCTTCGCACATCCTGACGGACCTGACCCTCGCCCCGGTGCGCACCGTGCACGACTACCTGGCCGACCGGCACTCGGCCTAGCCTGGAGCCGTGACCGAACCAGCCGCACCGCGCGCCGTCCGCCGGCGGAGCAGCACCCGGGCGACGCTCATCGCGGCCGCGGAGGCGATCTTCCAGGAGACCGGGTCGACCTCGGTCAGCGTCGAGGCGGTCGTCGCCCGCGCCGGGTTCACGCGCGGGGCGTTCTACTCGAACTTCCGGACGGTCGACGAGCTGTTCTTCGCGGTCTACGAGCAGCAGGCCGAAGCCGTCTTCGCCGTGCTCGAACACGAGCTCGGCGCCGCACTCGACGGGCACCCGACGGTCGACGGGGTCGTGCAGGGCGTCGTGCACGGCCTGCCGCCCGAGGACCGCTGGTACGCGATCCGCTCGGTGCTCACCACGCGCGCCCGGCACGACCCCGAGGTGAACGCCCTGCTCCGCGCGCACACCGACCGGTTCCACGCGACGCTCCAGCCACTCCTCGTCGCAGCGTTGGAACGAGCCGGCCGGGTCCCCATAGTCGACCCGGCGCTCTACACGCGTGCGGTGGTGGCAGCACACGTCGGGGCGGTCAGCCAGAGCGTGCTGTTCGACGGGACGGACGCGGTGCGGGTCGCGGCGGTCGAGGGGTGCATCCTCGGGCTCACGCGCCCGGCCTGAGCGCCCTCCCGGCCGTGGGACGATTGCCGGATGACCGCCACGCTCGTCACCAAGGACCTCGCCGGCGGGTACGCCGCCCGCACGCTCTTCGAGGGCCTCGACCTCACCGTCGCGCCGGGTGACGTGATCGGCCTGGTCGGTGTGAACGGGGCGGGCAAGTCCACGCTCCTCCGCCTCCTCGCGGGCGTCGACGAGCCACTCGCCGGCAGGGTGTCGACGAACCCGCCGGACGCCTTCGTCGGCTGGCTCCCCCAGGAGCACGAGCGCGTCGCCGGGGAGACGGTCGCGGCGTACGTCGCCCGACGCACGGGCTGCGCCGACGCCACGGCCGACATGGACCGTGCTGCCGAGGCCCTGGGCGACCCGGACGGCGGCGACGCAGCGGCCGACCGGTACTCCGCCGCACTGGAACGCTGGCTGGCGTCCGGCGCCGCCGACCTCGAGGAGCGGCTGCCCGTCGTGCTCGCCGAGCTCGGCCTCGAGGCGACCCCGGACGGCTCCGGCGTCGGCCCGGACTCGCTGATGACCGCGCTGTCCGGCGGCCAGACCGCCCGGGTCGGCCTGGCCGCCCTGCTGCTCTCCCGCTTCGACGTCGTGCTGCTCGACGAGCCGACGAACGACCTCGACCTGGACGGGCTCGACCGGCTCGAGCAATTCGTCCGGGGGCTGCGCGGCGGTGCCGTCCTGGTCAGCCACGACCGCGAGTTCCTCGCCCGCTCGGTGACGGCCGTGCTCGAGCTCGACCTGGCGCAGTCGTCGCACCGGCTGTTCGGCGGCGGGTACGAGGCGTACCTCGAGGAACGTGAGATCGCCCGCCAGCACAAGCGTGACGCGTACGACGAGTACGCCGCGACGAAGGCCGACCTCGTCTCGCGCGCCCGGACCCAGCGCGAGTGGTCGAGCCAGGGCGTGCGGAACGCGATGAAGAAGAACCCCGACAACGACAAGATCCGTCGCCGGGCCGCGAGCGAGTCGAGCGAGAAGCAGGCGCAGAAGGTCCGGCAGATGGAGTCGCGCATCGCCCGGCTCGACGAGGTCGAGGAGCCCCGCAAGGAGTGGCAGCTCGCCTTCACCATCGGCAGTGCGCCGCGGTCCTCGGCCGTCGTCGCCACGCTGTCCGACGCCGTCTACGAGCAGGGCGACTTCACGCTCGGCCCGGTGTCGCTGCAGGTCGCCGGCGGCGACCGGATCGGCATCACCGGCCCGAACGGCGCCGGCAAGTCGACCCTGCTCCGCGCCCTGCTCGGCCGGACGGAGCCGACGAGCGGTTCGGCGTCGCTGGGCTCCAGCGTCGCGATCGGCGAGGTCGACCAGGCCCGCGCGGCGTTCACGGGCGAGCAGCCCCTCGCCGCGGCGTTCGAGGAGCTCGTCCCCGAGATGACCACCGCCGACGTGCGGACCCTGCTCGCGAAGTTCGGGCTGAAGGCGGAGCACGTCGGTCGCCCGTCCGCCGCGCTCTCACCCGGTGAGCGGACTCGTGCCGGCCTCGCGCTGCTGCAGGCCCGCGGCGTGAACGTGCTCGTGCTCGACGAGCCGACGAACCACCTCGACCTGGCGGCGATCGAACAGCTCGAGCAGGCCCTGGAGTCCTACGACGGCACCCTGCTGCTCGTCACCCACGACCGGCGGATGCTCGACACCGTCCGACTGGACCGGCGCTGGCGGGTCGAGGCGGGTCGCGTCACCGAGGTGTGACGGGACGGACGGGAGGCCCGTGGCGGGCGCGCCACGGGCCTCCCGTCCGTCTCGTGGCCGGGTCGGCTCGGCGGACGGACCCGTCAGTGGGCGGTCCGGTGGAACGGGCACCCGCCGGACCGCGCGGTGCCCGCGCCACGGCGTGTCACACGCCCGCCCGATGCGGGCTTCGTCGGCATCCTCCGACGGTCGACGGCGAGCCCCTCGTCGAGCACCTCGACCCGCGGGTCGCTGAGCACGGCGACGGCGGTGGCGAGGGCTGCGACGGCGACCTTCTCCCCCGGACACCGGTGCCCGTTCGCGACGTCCGCTCCGCCGTGCGGCACGAAGGTCGCCACGGCCTCGACGTCGTCCCAGCTCGTGACGTCGAGCCAGCGGGCGGGGTCGAACCGGTCGGCGTCGGGCCAGGAGCGGTCGTCCGTGTCCGTGCCGAGGACGTCGAGCACCACCCGGCCGCCCGCACGGAGGTGCTCGCCGTCGAGTTCGACGTCCTCGGTTGCCCATGCCGGCAGCACCGGGACGAAGGGCGCGGTGCGACGGATCTCCTGCGCGAACGCGACCGCGACGGGCCCGTCGACGAGGGAGCCGCGGGACAGGGTCTCCTCGGCGACCCGACCGCGCCACTCCGGCCGGTCGTGGAGCTCCTTCGCGGCGAACGCGACGAACCGTGCGACGGCGATCGCCGGGCGGATCGAGTTCTGCAGCTCGATGCCGGCCGTCCGCGGTGGGAGCAGGGCGCCAGCCTGGTCGCGGTGCCAGGCCCACTCGTGCAGTGCCGTGCCCTCGGCGGGGTGCAGCCGTCCGCCGCGGACCGCCTCGACGAGCCGCGCAGCGTGCCGGTCCGACCGGTGGCGGTGCAGCACGGCGAGCAGGTACTCCGGCGAGTACGGCACGCCGAAGCCGTCGACGACCTGCGCGAGCTCCGCCGCCCACCGGGTCTTCGCGGCCGGGGTGCCCGGGAGTCCCGCCCAGCGCATGACCGCCCGTCCGATCGCGCCGACCGCCGCGTCGTACGCGGTGCGCCGACCACCGGCGAGCCAGGCGTCGAGCTCGCGTGCCCACTCCTCGGCCAGGAACGGGGTGAGCCGACGCACCTGCTCGTCCTCGTACGCGACGTCGACGAAGGTCGCCTTGCGGTGCCGGTGCTCCGCGCCGTCGAGCGAGTGCACCGAGCCGACGCCGAACAGGGTCCGCTGCACGAGCGCGGGCATGGCGCCGTGCCGGGCGGTGCGGTCGCCGTCGTAGAACAGGTCGACACCCTCCTTCCCCCGGACGAGCAGCGCCGGCCGTCCGAGCAGCCGGAAGGGCACCGCGCGGGCGCCGGGAGCGGTGCGTCGCCACAGGTGGGCGCCGAAGCCGTAGCCGCGGGTCAGGAGTCCGAGGGAGTCGTCGATCGCCATGCTCGCCATGGTGCCAGCGCCTCCCGAGGTACGCTCACGGCCGCCATCTGGTGAACTGGGTGCGGGAGGGGACACATGCGACGCAGGACCTGGGGCATCACGATCGCCGCGGTGGCGGCAGCGACGCTGGCCGCGGTGGGGATCGGCGCGGCCGTGCAGCAGCCGGGACCGGCGGCCACGACCGCCGCGCGGCCGACGTCGGTGCCGAGCCGGACGGCCACCCCGACGCCGACACCGAGGCCGACGCTGCCCGCGATCCCGGCTGCCGCGTCCGAAGCCGAGCTCGCGGCACTCCCCCTGGCGTTCCACGACGCGGTCGTCCCGGAACTCCTCGACGGCAGCACCGTCCGACCCGACAACCAGTGGCAGATCGCCACCCCGAAGCAGCGCCTCGTCGCGCTCTACGCCGCCCCCTCGGCGGACGCGCGCCCGGTCGCCACACTCGCCTCGACGGTCTCCACGATCGAGACGCCCGCAGCGACCGCCGTCTGGGGCCGGTCGGACGGGAAGGACGGCGGCATGGTCCTCGTGTCGACCCCCGCCCGGAACCGCACGCCCGGCGACGGCGGCGACCCGACCGCGCCGAGCGCCACCTTCGCGTGGGCGCGTGCGTCGGACTTCTCGATCGCGTCGGTCGACCGTATGGTCCGCGTGGACGTCGCCGCGTCGACGGTGTCCGTCGTGCACCAGGACGACTCGGTGTCGGCGTCGGAGCCCGCCCGCCTGGGGACCCCGGACGACCCCACACCCACCGCGACCGCGACGTACGTCGAAGCCGCCTACGTCGATGCGCGCGTGACGTACACGCAGGGCAACCCGATCATCCTGACCGGGGCGCACTCGTCACGCATCCCGCAGTACGGCGGCAACGCGGCCCTCACCGCCCTGCACTACTACCCGGACCCGAACGGCAGCTCGCACGGGTGCGTCCGGATCTCCGCCGCGATGACGAAGACGCTGTCCGAGCTGCCGGTCGGGACCGCGATCTGGTTCACCTGACGTCGGTCACCGGCCGGTGGCGAGCCCCAGCCGCGTCACCACGTCGGCGCTCTCCTCGTCGGGCGAGCGCTCGGCAGCCACGGTCAGGTGCGCCTCGTCCGGCTGCGGCGGCTCGAGCGTCGCGAGCTGCGAGGCGAGCAACGACGTCGGCATGAAGTGACCGGCCCGCGCGGACATCCGCTGCTCGACGAGGGCGGGGTCACCGGCGACGTGCACGAACACCACGCCGGGCGCCCGGAGCACGTCGCGGTAGGAGCGCTTCAGCGCCGAGCAGGTGACGACCCCGGGGGCGTCGTCGGCCAGGTGCGACCGGATCCACTCCGCGATCGTCCCGAGCCACGGCCAGCGGTCCTCGTCCGTGAGCGGTGTGCCCGCCTCCATCTTCGCGACGTTGGTGGGCGGGTGCATGTCGTCGCCCTCGGCGAACTCCCACCCGAGCCGCTCTGCGACCGTCGCGGCGAGCGTCGACTTGCCGGAGCCGGAGACCCCCATCACCACGAGGACGCGCGGCTCGGTGCCGTCGGTGCCGACCGGAGCGTCGTGGGTCGCCGCCATCAGAAGAACACCCCCGCGATGAGCACGCCGACCAGACCGATGACGGAGATGAGGCACTCGAGCACCGTCCACGTCTTGAACGTCTGTCCGACCGTGGTGCCGAGGTAGCCCTTGACGAGCCAGAAACCCGCGTCGTTGACGTGCGACAGGAACACCGACCCGGCGCCGATCGCCAGCACGAGCAGCGAGGTCTCCGGCGTGGACAGGTCGGCTGCGATCGGTGCCATGATGCCGGCCGCGGTGACGGTCGCGACGGTGGCGGAACCGGTGGCGACGCGGACGAGGGCAGACACCACCCACGCGACCAGTAGGACCGAGATGCCGGACTCCTGCACCGCGTCGGCGATCACCCCGCCGATGCCGGTGTCGATGAGCACCTGCTTGAAGCCGCCGCCCGCGCCGACGATGAGCAGCACGCCGGCGACCGGGGGCAGCGCGTCCTCGAGGGACTTCGCCACGGCGCTCCGGTCCATGCCGCCGCCGATCGCGAAGAAGACCATGGCGAAGACGGTGGCGATCCCGATGGCGATCATCGGGGTACCGAGGAAGTCGAGCAGCGACACCCAGCCGCCCGCGGCGTCGGGGGTGACCGCCTCGCGGACCGCCTGGGCGAGCATGAGCACGACCGGCAGCAGGATGCCGACGAGCGCGACGGCGAACGACGGGCTGCGCGGTTCGCTGATGACGCGGGTGAAGTCGCTCTTGCCGTTCGGCAGGGACGCGGTGTCCTGCGTGGCGGGGCCGCGACGTGCCTCCCGGCCGGCGTGCGCGGGGTCCGACGGCCCCGAGCCACCGCTGCCGGACGTGCCGGAACCGCGCGAGCCGAACATGTCCGGTGCGGGGATGTCGACCCAGCGGGCTGCGAAGCGCGCGAACACGGGACCGGCCAGCACGATCACCGGGATCGCCAGGACGATGCCGAACGCGAGCGTCGTGCCGAGGTTCGCGCCGACCGTCGAGACCGCGACGAGCGGGCCGGGGTGCGGCGGCACGAAGGCGTGCATGGTGGAGAGGCCGACCAGGGCGGGCACCGCGATCTTCATGATCGGGACACCGCTGCGCTTCGCGACCAGCACGATGATCGGGATGAGGAGCACCAGGCCGACCTCGAAGAACATCGGCAGACCGATCAGCGCGCCGATGAGCGCCATCGTCCACGGCAGCGCGGCCTTCGACGAGCGACGGACGAGGGTGTCGACCACGCGGTCGGCGGCCCCGGAGTCGACGAGCATCCGACCGAACATCGACCCGAGGCCCACCAGGATGCCGACGCTCGTCATCGTCGACCCGAAGCCGGTGCCGAAGCTCGTGACCGTCTTGTCGGGCGCCAGACCCGCACCGATCCCGACCCCGAGCGCGCCGATCGTCAGCGCGACGAACGGGTGCACCTTGAGCCAGGTGATCAGCACGATGATGACGACGATGCCGAGCAGCGCCGCGACGATGAGCTGACCGATCGGGCCGGACGGGTCGACGGTCTGCGTGCCGCCGCCCTCGGCGGCCAGGACCGTGAGGCCGTGCACCGCGTCGGCCGCCGCGGTTCCTCCGGTGGGTGCGTGAGGCATCTGTGCCCCTTCCTGGAGCCGCTGCCTCGCGGCTCCGTCGCCTTCGTGTGCGTGTCGTACGCTCCGGGCGGCCGCTCGGCGCGGCCGCCTCCGGGTGTCCGATCGGGCACCCCAATAATCTGATAAATAAGACTGTACAACGATCTGCCGCGCGGCACCCGCCGTTCGGCGCAGTCTGCCGCTTCGATGGAGTCCGCGTCACAGGGACGGGTCCGTCACGCGCTGTCCGTCCCGCAGAGCACGACCGGAGGAACGATGACCACCGCCCGCGGCCTCCATGCCCACGTGCTCGAGACCCTCGGTCAGCGCATCGTCGACGGGGTGCTGCCCGCCGGCACCGTCGTCCGGCCGGAGCTCGTCGCGTCCGAGTCCGGCGTCTCCCGCTCCGTCGTGCGCGAGGCCCTGCGCGTCCTGCAGTCCCTCGGCCTGGTCGAGCCCCGGCAGCGGGTCGGCACGCAGGTGCTCCCCGTGTCGTCGTGGGAGCTCCTGGCGCCGACCGTCATCCGGTGGCGCGGCGCCTCGCCCGCGTACTTCGTGCAGCAGCGGGAGCTGCTCGAGCTCCGCCTCGGGGTCGAACCCGTCGCGGCGGCCCTCGTCGCGGGGAACGCCGCAGCGTCCGACGACTCCGGCTCGTCCGGCGACACCGGGCCGTCCGGCGACGCCGGGCCGTCCGGCGACACCGGCTCGCCCGGTCGGGCGGTCCTGCTCGCGGCGCGGGACATGCTCGACGCCTGGGGCCGGGAGGACAGTCGCGCCTACCTCGAGGCCGACGTCCGCTTCCACCGCGCACTCCTGACCGGGTCGGGCAACGCCGTGTTCACGCACTTCGCCGGCACCGTCGAGGCACTCCTGCGGACCCGGACGTCGGAGTCGCGGGACACCATTTCCCGCTGGACCCGCGACGCCGCGGTCCGTCACGAGGCGGTGGCGCTCGCCGTGGTCGCCGGGGACGCCGCCGCTGCCGGCGAGGCGGCCACGGCGCTGCTGCGCGTGACCCGGGACGAGTTCATCGCCGAGGCGCCTGACGCCTGACGCCGGGCGGAGGGCGCGCCTGGCGGCCGACCTACCGGGCGCGATCGGGCGCACCCGGCGGAACCGGGCGTACCTGACGTTCCCAGCGCACCAGGGACGCCCGGAACGACCAGCCATCGCACACGCCATGGGAAGGAACGGGCAGCCGGGAGGCTCACGGCGACCCCGCCACGCGCCTCCCGCCCGGCGCCGACCCGACACCCACACGCCTCGCCCGTGCAGCACCCCGCAGGATGCTCGAGACGCCGCCCGGGTGGCGAGACGCCGCGATCCGGGCGGCGTCTCGCGCAGGTCGAGGGCGCTCCGCGCTGACGCCGGCGTCTCGTGCACGTCGGACGCCGCCGCGACGGCGCAGCCTCGGAGCGCTCGCGTCAGCGCCCGGCGCGCGCGAACAACCGCGGGCCGCGCAGGCGCAGCCGCATCGTGACGGTGCCGAGCCAGCGGTCGTACTTGTAGCCGACCTTGCCCATGCGGCCGACCTCCTCGAAGCCGAGTCGCTCGTGCAGCCGGATCGAGGCCTCGGCCTGCCGGTCGGCGATCACGGCGATGACCTCGCGGACGCCGGCGGCACGGCACTCCGCGAGCAGAGCCTCCATCAGCGCCCGTCCGAGACCCTTCCCGCCCGACGCGGCACCGAGGTAGATCGAGTCCTCTACCACGTGGTTCGACCGGTCGCGCGGGTTCCAGGGGTCGACCAGGGCGTAGCCGAGGATCTGCCCCGAGGGGTTCTCGGCGACGAGGAACGGCAGCCCGCGCCGGCGCACCTCGTCGTAGCGCTGCTTCCAGCGGGCGAAGGCGAACGCCGCCGGGTCGAAGGTCACCGACGAGTTCCGGACGTAGTGCGTGTGGATCTCGCGCACGTCCGGCAGGTCCCGCGGTTCGGCGGCCCGGATCGTGTACGAGAACGTCGCCTCGGCGGGCACGGGCGCACGCAGGTGTCGCGGCAGGACACGACGGCGCTGGTATTCCTCCTCGAGCACGGTCCGAGCCTACGGGCAGCGACGCGCCCTGGGCCATCGCACCGCGGAGGGTCAGGCGGGGAGCGTCCAGTCGACCGGGTCGGCGCCCTGCTCGCGGAGCAGCGCGCCGACCTGCGAGAACGGCCGGCTGCCGAAGAACCCGCGGGAGGCGCTGAGCGGGGACGGGTGCGCCGACGCCACGACCGGGGTGTCGCCGAGCAACGGGCGGACCGACGCGGCTTGGGCGCCCCACAGGACGGCGACGAGGGGCTTCCCCCGCTCGACGAGCGCACGGACGGCCTGGTCGGTGACGGCCTCCCAGCCCTTGCCGCGGTGGCTGCCGGCGGCACCGGCCTCGACGGTCAGCACCCGGTTGAGCAGGAGCACGCCCTGCTCCGACCACGCCCGCAGGTCGCCGTGCGGCGGGGGCGTCACCCCGAGGTCGTCGTGCAGTTCGCGGTAGATGTTCGCCAGGCTGCGCGGGACCGGTCGCACGTGCGGGTCGACGGCGAAGGACAGCCCGATCGGGTGTCCGGGTGTCGGGTACGGGTCCTGGCCGACGACGAGCACCTTCACGTCGTCGAACGGCTGCGTGAAGGCACGCAGCACGACGTCACCGGCCGGCAGGTAGTGCCGACCCGCGGCGACCTCGTCGCGGAGCCAGTCGCCCATCCGGTGCACGTCGGCCTCGACCGGCGCGAGGGCCTCGGCCCACCCGTGGTCGACGAGGTCGCGCAGCGGGTGCGGGCGCACGGGGGTCAGGCGCCCATGGTGGCGACGGAGACGGACTCGTCGCCGGCGACCACACGCCAGACGCTGCCCGTCCCGCGGACCTCGAGCGCACCCTCGCCGACGACCAGCGCGGTGTCCTCGTCGATCGCGAGCCCGGCCGTGACGAACTCCGCCTCGGCCGCCGCGATCAGTCGGGCCAGCGTGCCGGCCTGCACGGCGTGCACGTCGATCGTCAGGTCGACCAGCCCGAGCCCCTCGCGGAGCTCGACCTCGTCGAGACCCTCGGACGACCCCTGCGGGCAGACCTCGACGCCGCCGATGCGCCACCCGCCCACGAGCGCCCGGTCCGCGGCGACCATCGCGCCGGCGGAGTAGCCGAGGTACGGCAGCCCGTCGGAGACGAGGAGCCGGATCTGGTCGACGAGGGGCTGGATCGCGTCGAGGTACGCCGGGGTGACCCCGCCGCCGATCACGAGCGCGTCCACGTCGCTCAGGACCGTCGTGGCGAAGACCTCACCCGCGGCGACCTCGGTCACCAGGACCTCGGCCTGTCGGGCGCCACCGAGGACCTCGGCGATGTCGGCGGTGGACGATGGGGCGGCACCGGACGGGCCGGTCACGGAGAGCAGGGCGATCCGGGGCACGCTCCGGCCGACGGCGGCGGAACGCGCGGAGGCCTCGGCCAGGAACGGTGCGGCGACGTCGGCCGCGACGAGGGGGCCCCCGCCGACGAGGTGGATGCTCACGACTCGGCCGTCACCGGGGCGAGGGCGCTCCACGGGAAGGTGATCCACCCGTCGACACGACGCCACACGTGGTCGGGCTCGAGCACGGTGCCGGGCTTCGAGTAGAGGCAGGCGCTCCGCACGTCGGCGCCGGCGTTCCGGATGATGTCGACCACCAGGCGCAGGGTGCGGCCGGAGTCGGAGACGTCGTCGACCACGAGGACGCGCTTGCCCGCCAGGCTCGGCGCGTCGAGGGCGGGCGAGAGGATGACCGGCTCGTCGAGACGCTGCTCGACGTCGGTGTAGAACTCGACGTTGATCGAGCCGCACTCCTTGGTGCCGAGCGCGTACGCCACGGCGCCGGCGATGATGAGCCCGCCGCGCGCGACCGCCACGACGACCTCGGGCTCGAAGCCGGACGACAGGACGTCCTTGGCGAGCAGCCGCGCCGCGTCGCCGAACTCCAGCCAACCGAGCACCTCGGGCCCGCTCGTCACGGTCACGGTCGAGGGAGCCTGCGCGGCTTGCCCGGGTTCGCTGCTGATCGGCATCCGCCCACGGTACCGGCAGGGAGCCACCCGCCGCGACCCGCGCCCGGACACCGCGCGCGCCGGGACCGGCGCACGGGCCCGGACGGGCCCGGTGTCAGCTCCGGGGCGTCAGCGGCCCGCGGGCGAGCTTGTGCTGTGCCGACTGCGCGACCGGTCGGACCGTCACCAGGTCGAGGTTGACGTGCGCCGGCAGCTCGACCGCGTGCACGACGGCCTCGGCGACGTCCTCGGCGACGAGCGGCCCCGGCACGTCGGTGTACACCGCCTCGGCCTTCTCGCGGTCGCCCCGGAAGCGCGTCAGGGCGAACTCGTCGGTCTTGACGAGCCCGGGCGCGATCTCGACCACGCGCAGCGGCTCGCCGTTCAGCTCGAGCCGCAGGGCGCCGACCAGGGCGTGCTCGGCGAACTTGGCGGCGTTGTACCCGCCGCCGTTCTCGTAGGCCACGTGCCCCGCGGTGCTCGTCACGGTCACGATGTCCGCGACCCCGGCCGTGGCCGCACGGCGCCGGAGCTGCGGCAGCAGGGCGGCGGTGACCCGCTTCGTGCCGATGACGTTCACCTCGAACATCGCGCGCCAGTCCTCCACGTCGGACTCCTCGACGCTCGCCGAACCGAGTGCTCCGCCGGCGTTGTTCACGAGCACGTCCGCGCCGCCGGCCTCGTCCACCCGGGCGGCGAGCGCCGCGACGGCGTCGGCGTCGGTGACGTCGGCGACCAGGAACGACGCCCCGGTCTCCGCGGCGAGCGCCTCGAGCCGGTCCTGGCGACGGGCGACGGCGAGCACCTGCCAGCCGCGCTCGCGGAACAGCCGGACGGTGGCGGCACCGATGCCGGAGCTCGCCCCCGTGACGACGGCGAGCCGCTCGGTGGTGTCGGGTCGACCGGTGTCGGGACGTGCTGCCATGGCTTCCTCCAGGGGGTGTCGGCACCACCGTACCGACCGGTCGAGGTCACGATCCGGTAACGTGACCGGCCATGACGACGGACGCCGCTCCCCCCGCGCCCTCGGCTCCGGCGACACCGCTCGAGCCGGGCCGGCCGCCGCGACGCATCCCGATGTGGGACACGGCTCGGTTCGTCGCCGTCACGCTCGTCGTGATCGGTCACGCGATCCAGCGGCAGACGGCCGGCAGCGAGCACGCCCTCGCGCTCTACACCTTCATCTACGCGTTCCACATGCCCGCGTTCGGCGTCATCAGCGGGTACTTCTCGTCGGCGGCGACCCCCACCGCGGAGCGGATGCGGCGGACCTTCACGGACATCGTGGTGCCGTACATCGTCATGCAGACGATCTGGACGGTGGTGCAGGCGATCGTCGAGGGCGGCAAGGAGTTCAACCCGACGAAGCCGACCTGGACGCTGTGGTTCCTGCTCGCGCTGGGGATCTTCCGGCTGATCCTGCCCTACCTGGCGATCCTGCGGTGGCCGCTCGTCTGGGCCGTGGTGCTCAGTGTCGGCGTCGGGTACCTCGACAACGTCGACTCGACGTTCTCCCTGGGACGCGCGATCAGCCTGCTGCCGTTCTTCCTGCTCGGGTGGCAGGTCAAGCAGTGGGGGGTGTTCGACCGCTGGTACGAGGCTCCCCGCCGGGTCGTGGTCCGTCTCCGCGCGGCCGCGGTCGTCGTCTTCGCGGTGTGGGCGGCCGCGTGCGTGCTGTTCATCCCGCAGTTCAAGGGCTTCGACCTGCACCACTGGTTCTTCTACGACGACTCGTACTCCGGGCTCGGCGAGGACGCCTGGTGGGCCGGCAGTGTCCGCCTCGGCCTGGTGCTGCTCGCCACCGTGCTGACGGCGTCGTTCCTGCTGCTCGTGCCCCGCAGGACGGTCTGGCTCACCCGGTTCGGCGCCGCGACCATGTACGTCTACCTGCTGCACACGTTCGTGCTCTACCCGATCCGCGAGTCCGGCGTCCTGGCCGGGGAGCACTCGGCGTGGCCGTACGTGCTGCTCATGGTCGCCGTGGCGTGCGCGGTGAGCCTGTTCCTCGCGCAACCGTTCGTGCGGCGCGGCATGCGCTGGCTGCTCGAGCCGAACGTCGACTGGCTGTTCCGCCGGGAGCCCGTCGAGCGCTGACCGCTCAGCGGGCGAGTGCCCGGAGCGCGACCACGACCTCGACGAGGAAGTCGTCGACCTCGTCGCAGTCGTACCCGGACTTCATCCGGGTCCGACGGAAGCGCGACGACGCGACGTCCTCCGGGGTCACCGTCCGTGCGCCGGCCAGCCGTCCCATCGCCGGACGGCCGCCCTGCTCGGCGGCGGCGAACGTCGCCTGCACCCGGTCGAGCAGGTCGTCCACGTCGTCCTGCGAGTACCCGTTCCGGAACACCGTCGGCTGGAACTTCTTGTCCGCCACGTCCTGAGCGCGCACGACGCCCCCCTCTCGTCCCGTCCGATCCTGCCAGGCGGGGGCCGACGCGTCCGGCCGGGAGGCACGGCGCACCGCACCGCGCCGCTCCCGTCCCTCGGCTGGTCGCGTCGACTCCACGGACGCGCGCCGCGCACGCGCGTTACGTCGCGAGGCGGCCCCGCTGGTGCCCGCCCCGCCACCTGCGTAGCGTGACGGACGTCGCGACGACGCCCCGGGCCTCCCGGTCGTCCGCGGCGACGCCATGACGGACCGGACCCGACAGGAGCCCCGATGAGCACGAACGACGCAGCCGCCTGGCGGTTCGAGACGACGCAGGTCCACGCCGGCGCGCAGCCGGACCCGACCACCGGCGCACGGGCCACGCCGATCTACAGGACGACGTCGTACGTGTTCGAGAACTCGGACCACGCCCGCGACCTGTTCGCGCTGGCGCAACCGGGCAACATCTACTCGCGGATCATGAACCCGACGAACGACGTCGTCGAGCAGCGCATCGCCGCGCTCGAGGGCGGTACGGGCGCGCTGCTGGTGTCGAGCGGTCAGGCGGCCGAGACGTACGCCGTGCTGAACATCGCGGGGGCCGGTGACCACATCGTCTCGTCGTCGTCGATCTACGGCGGCACGTACAACCTGTTCAAGTACACGCTGGCGAAGCTCGGCATCGAGACGACGTTCGTCGAGGACCAGGACGACCTCGAGGAGTGGCGTCGTGCCGTCCGCCCCAACACGAAGCTCTTCTTCGCCGAGACGATCGGCAACCCGCGGATCAACGTGCTCGACATCGCAGGCGTCAGCAGCGTCGCGCACGAGTCCGGCCTGCCGCTCATCGTCGACAACACGATCGCGACGCCGTTCCTCATCCGGCCGTTCGAGCACGGTGCCGACATCGTGGTGCACTCGGCGACCAAGTTCCTCGGCGGCCACGGCACCGTCATCGGCGGCGTGATCGTCGACGGCGGACGGTTCGCCTGGTCGGAGCACGCCGACCGCTTCCCGGAGTTCAACTCCCCCGACCCCTCGTACCACGGCGCGGTGTTCGCGCAGGCGGTCGGCAACGAGCTCGCCTACGTCGTGAAGGCCCGGGTGCAGCTGCTCCGCGACCTCGGCGCGTCGAACTCGGCGGACACGGCGTTCGCGCTGCTCCAGGGCATCGAGACGCTGTCGCTGCGCATGGAGCGGCACGTGGCGAACGCCCAGGAGATCGCGGAGTGGCTCGACCGGCACCCGGAGGTGGCCTCCGTGTCGTACGCCGGGCTGCCGACGTCGCCCTGGTACGCGGCGGCGAACCGGTACGCGCCGCGCGGTGTCGGTGCCGTGCTGTCGTTCGAGCTCAAGGGCGGGGTGCCGGCCGGCAAGGCGTTCGTCGACGAGCTGCGGCTGTTCTCGCACCTGGCGAACATCGGCGACGTGCGCTCCCTCGTCATCCACCCGGCGTCGACGACGCACTCGCAGCTCACGCCCGAGCAGCAGCTCACCACCGGGGTCACCCCGGGCCTGGTGCGGCTCTCGGTCGGCATCGAGAACGTCGAGGACCTCCGTGCGGACCTCGAGGCGGGGCTCGCGGCGGCGCGGGCCGTCTCGCAGGAGGGCCAGCGGGCGTAGCGCCCCGGCCCGTCCCGTCCCCCTCGCGGAGCACGCGCCGGTGACGCGCCGGGCATGACGTAACACGGCGGAGGTGGGGCGTGCCTCCCGGCAGACTGGACACGATGGACTGGCAGACGATCCCCGAGGACTCGGTCCCGTCCACCCTCGTGCCCGGGACCGAGCTCGGGACGCTCGGCAAGCCGCCCGTGACCGGCGCCTGGCGTCCCGGCGACCACCCCGGCTCCCGGCGGTTCGCCGCGCTCGGCGAGCAGTGGGTGCGCGGCGGACGGATCCCGTCGGTGCGGGTGGCCTACGAGACGTGGGGCGAGCTGGACGCCGCGCGCAGCAACGCGGTGCTGCTCCTGCACGCCATGACCGGCGACTCGCACGTCACCGGTCCGGCCGGACCCGGGCACCGCACGGCGGGCTGGTGGGGCGACGTCGTCGGACCGGGCCTGGCCATCGACACCGACCGGTGGTTCGTCGTCGCCCCGAACATGCTGGGCGGGTGCCAGGGGACGACCGGCCCGTCCTCGGTCGCGCCGGACGGCGTCGAGTGGGGGTCGCGCTTCCCGTTCGTGACCGTGCGCGACCAGGTCGCGGTCCAGGTCCAGCTCGCCGACGCGCTCGGCATCGACGTCTTCGCCGCCGTCGTCGGCGGCTCGATGGGCGGCATGCACGCGCTCGAGTTCGCGGTGGCGCACCCCTCCCGGGTCGCCCGGCTCGCGGTCCTGGCGTCGACCGCCCAGACCACGGCCGACCAGATCGCCGCGAACTCGCTGCAGCGTGCCGCGATCCAGACCGACCCCGCGTACGCCGGCGGCGACTATTACGAGGCGGCGGTCGGCGAGGGACCGCACCGCGGGCTGTCGCTCGCGCGGCGGATGGCACTGATGACCTACCGCGCGCCGGACGAGCTCAACGGGCGGTTCGCGCGGTCGTGGCAGAGCGACGTCTCCCCGCTCGGCGACGACGGCCGGTTCTCGGTCGAGAGCTACCTCGACTTCCACGGCAACCGGTTCACCCGGCGGTTCGACGCCTCGTCGTACGTCGCGCTCACGCACGCGATGGACTCGCACGACGTCGGGGCCGGGCGCGGCGGGGTGACGGCGGCGCTCGCGGCGGTGACCGCCAGGACGCTGGTCGTCGGGGTGTCGAGCGACCGTCTGTTCCCGCTCGAGGACCAGCACCGGATCGCGGCGGGGATCCCCGACACGCTGGACGGGGACCGGGCCGCGGTGCTCGACAGCGAGTTCGGACACGACGGCTTCCTCATCGAGCACGAGGCGGTCGGGGCGCACCTGCGACGGCTGCTCGACTGAACGGCCCGGTACGGCCGCGGCACGGGCGCGGCGCGCCCGGCGCACCCGCGGACCGATCTGTCCACGTCCGCGTGCCGAACACCCCACAACGGGTGGGCCGCGTGGAATGATGGCGACGGGTACCCCGCCCGCGGGGTCCGGCGAACCACCGGACCCGACCGAACCGACGTCACCACCAGGACACCGATGGACTTCATCGCACAGGAACGCGACCGCTTGCTGCGGTCGACGACCCGTGTCGTCGGCATCACCTGCGCCCTGGTCTCCGTCGTCGGCATCGTCAGCTCGCTCGCGGTCCCCCTGGTCCCCCTGCTCGGCGCACTCGCCTGCATCGCGGTGCTCATCGCGGCGCTGCTCGTCTTCGGCACCAACGGGTCGGTGTGGTGGACCGCCCTCGCACTCGCCTCGGGCCTCGGGGCCCTCGCGCTCCTGCTGCTCGGTGCCGACCCCGACGTGCGGTCCGTCGTCGCCAGCGCCGTCGTGCCGCTGGCGGCCGGGTCGTTGTCCGCCCCGCTGATGGCGCAGCGCGGCGCGCCGGTCGGGCTCGCGATGACGATCGTCGCCGGAGTCGCGGCCGTGGGCGCCGTCGTCTGGGCATCGGGCGGTCCGCTCTCCGGCCCGACCGCCGGTGTGGTGCTCGGCTGGGTGCTCGTCGCCGTGGTCTCGGTGTGGATCGCGCGCAGCATCCCCCGCGTCGCCCGGCGCATCCAGAGCATCGGCACGGCGCACCGTGCGGAACGGCAGGCGAGCGAGACCGAGGCGCAGCGACGCCAGGGCGCCCGACTGTTGCACGACACCGTGCTCGCCACCCTCACGCTCCTGGCCCACTCCGGGGTCGGCGTGTCCGAGCAGGCGATGCGCGAGCAGGCCGCCGAGGACGCCAGGCTCCTCCGTCACCTCCGACTCGGCGCGACCCCGCAGCCCCAGCAGTCCGGCGACTACTCGCTCACCCGCGTCGAGGAGTCGCCGCTCGGCCAGACCCTCGAGTCCGTCAAGCAGCGCTTCGGCCGGATGGGGCTCGAGGTCAGCTGGCACGGCACCGGTCAGGTCCTGCTGCCGTCGAACGTGCTCGACGCGTTCCTGCTGGCCCTCGGCGAGTGCCTCGAGAACGTCCGGCGCCACGCCGGCGTCGGTGAAGCGCACGTCACGATCGTCCACGACCAGGAGACCGTCCGCGCGATGGTGACCGACGCCGGTGTCGGCTTCGACCTCGACGCGGTGAGCGCGGAGCGCCTCGGCTACAAGGAGAGCGTCGTCAACCGCCTCCGCGAGGTCGGTGGCGACGCCAAGCTCTTCTCCGCCCCGGGATCGGGCACCACCGTCGTCCTGGAGGCTCCCCGATGACCCGCGTCCCCGAGGACACCATCAACCGCGGGCTCCCGGGCGAGACCGTGCAGCCGGCACCGCGCACCCGTCGCGAAGCGCGCGAGCGCTACCGGGGCAGCGAGCGACGGCAGGCCCGCGGGCTCCCCTCGACCTCGACGGGTGCCCGTTCGCTCCGGCAGGCCGCCAAGCCCGGTGCGTCGCTCGGAGCCGGCTACCTCGGCCTCGGCGCCGCGGTCCTCACCGCGATCGAGGCCGTCGCCGGCATCGTCTTCTTCCTGGTCCGGCTGCCGGACTACGCGAACCCGTGGCTGCCCGCCGGCGCCTGGGCGCTGTACCTGGTCGCGGCGATCGGCGTCGGCCTCAGCCTGATGACCTACGGCGAGCGGCTCACCGGCACCGCGTTCGCGCTGATCTGCGCCGTCCTGGCGTGCGTCGTGACACTCGACTTCGTCGGGATCCTCCCCGAGCACGACATCGCGCACACCGCCAGCGCCTCGGTCGCCGCCGGCTTCGCCCTGCTCCCGGTGGCGACGCTCCGGCCCGCGCGCGAGGTCGCCGCCGCCATCGCGGTGCTCGGTCTCGGGTTCGCCGTGATGGCGGCCGTGTCGACGCCGATCACCCCGGCGACCCTGCCGGGCATCGTCTCGCTGCTGGCGCTCGTGGTGGTCCCGCCGTCGATCGCACTGTTCGTGGTGCACCGCTTCCGCCAGCTCGTGCAGCGCGAGCTGGACCGGGTGCTCGTGCAGAGCAACGTCCAGGCGCCGCAGTTCGCCGTCGGGATGCTCGCGTCGGACGAGCTCGCCCGGCTCGACCTGGCCGCCGAGAAGCTCCTCGACGCCGTCGCGAACGGCTCGGACCCGCTGCCGCTCTCGGACGCCTCGGCCTCCGTCGCCGCGTCGCTGGCGACGGAGCTGCGCCTGCACCTCATCGAGGGACGCCGCGAGACGTGGCTCTACCACGCGATCACGGAGTCCGACCACCTCGGGCGCGCCGTCAGCGTGGCCGATCCGCAGTCCCTCGCCGGGCACCTCGGCCCCGCCCAGCGGGACGGCCTGCTGCAGGCCCTGTGGCAGATGGTCGGCGACGGTCGCCCCGCACAGCCGGGTGCCCCCGTCGTCTCGGTCACGCTCGGTCCGATCGGCTCCGACGGGCACCCGGTGTCCGACGAGCGCATGGACGTCCCGATCGTGTTCGAGTCGCGCGGGACCCCGCGCCGACGCCTCGGCCCGACCGCATGGAGCGCCCTGCAGCGCATCGGCCCGTACACCGAGTCGTTCCGCGACGGCGTGCTCCGCGTCGTCTCGCACTGCGTCGTCGACCGACACCCGTCGATGTAGACGGGCGCGAACTGCCGGACACCCGGCCGACATCCCCAGCCCGGACGGTCCCGACACCTAGGATCGGCGTGCACCGCCTTCGAGAAAGGACGCCTGATGGCGACTCCAGAGCAACCGATCCGACTCGCACTGGTCGACGACCACCGGATGCTGCTCGGCGCGCTCACGGAGTGGATCCGCAGCGCCGCCGACGACATCACGCTCGTCGCCGCCGTCACGACCTGGCCGGAGCTCCTGACGAGCCCGGCGTTCCCGGTCGACGTGGTGCTGCTCGACCTCGACCTCAAGGACTCGATCCCGGTCTCGCTGAAGATCTCGACGCTCAAGACCGCCGGCGTGAAGACCGTCGTGATGAGCACGTACTCGGAGCCGAACGTCGTCCGCGAGGCCCTCGGCTCCGGCGCTCTCGGCTACCTCGTGAAGAGCGAGGACGCCGACATGATCGTCGAGGCGATCCGTGCCGCGCAGCGCGGCGAGCAGTACGTCTCCGCCGAGCTCGACCTGGCGATCAACAGCGGCGACGTCGGCGGCGTGCCGAAGCTCAGCGCGCAGGAGCGCCGCGTGATGGCGCTGTACGGCGGTGGCGAGCCCGTCAAGAGCGTCGCCTACCAGCTCGGCATCTCCGAGGAGACCGCGAAGAGCTACCTCAAGCGCATCCGCGAGAAGTACCGCGTCGCGGGCTTCGACGTCGGCACGAAGGTCGCGCTGCGGAAGCGCGCGATCACCGACGGCATCATCGTGCAGGACGGCAGCCCGGTCGGGCTGTAGCCGCTCCACACGACGGACGGGAGGCCTGTGGCGACATCGCCACGGGCCTCCCGTCCGTCGTGTGGGTGCGTCGGCTCCGGTCAGACCGTCGGCACCGGCGCGGTGATCGGCCCGGTCGACGGCGACGACGACCGCAGGGCGGAGCGGCGGTCCGTCCGCCGTTCGACGCCGTAGCTGACCATCGTCACGAGCAGACCGAGCAGCGCGAGGACGATACCGAGCCACGCAGGGGCCAGGAACCCGAACCCGGCTGCGATGACCGCTCCACCGAGCGCCGCGCCGAGCGAGTTGCCGATGTTGAACGCCGAGTGGTTCAGCGCCGCCGCGATGGTCCGCGCGTCGCCGGCGACGTCCATCAGGCGAGACTGCACCGCCGGCGGGATCGCCGACGAGGTCGCTCCGAGCAGGAACGCGCCGAGGAACACCCCCCAGACCCACTGGGCGGTGAAGACGGTCACGAGCAGGGCGCCGATGAGCGCGAGCATGCCGATGTAGATCGTCCGCTTGACGCTGTGGTCCGCCAGGTGCCCACCGAGGACCCCGCCGACGACCATGCCGAGGCCGACCACGACGAGCACGAGCGGCACCGCGGACTCGGGCAGCCCGGTGACGTTCTGCACGAGCGGCGAGATGTACGAGTAGACGGCGAAGAACCCGCCGAAGCCCACCGCACCGAGCCCCATCACGATCCAGAGCTGCGGCGACCGGAAGGCCCGGAGCTCCCGTCCGACGGTCGCGTGCTCGTCGGCGGCGCTCCGCGGGACGAAGGCCGCGACGGCCAGGAACGTCAGGGCGAAGAGCAGCGAGACGACGCCGTACGCGATGCGCCAGCCGGCGTTCTGCCCGATCCAGGTGATGGCGGGCACGCCGACGACGTTCGCGATCGACAGGCCGAGCATCACCATCGCGATGCCCTTGCCGCGCTTGCCCGGCCCCATGATCTCGCCCGCGACGATCGACGCGATGCCGAAGTACGCACCGTGCGGCAGACCGGCGACGAAGCGTGCGACGAGCACGAGCCCGAAGTTCGGCAGGACCGCACTCGCGACCGTGGCGACCACGAAACCGACGAGGAGCACGAGGATCAGGCCCTTGCGCGGGAACGTGGCGGAGATCGCCGCGATCGTCGGCGCACCCACCACGACCCCCAGCGCGTAGGCGCTGACGAGCCAGCCGGCGTGCGCGACCCCGGCGGCGGGGTCGGCCGCGTACTGCGCGGGGAGCAGGGCTTCGGCGATGTTCGGCAGCAGGCCCATCGCGACGAACTCGGTCGACCCGATGGCGAAGCCACCGAGGGCGAGGGCGATGAGGGCGAACGCGCGCTGCGTCGGCGTGGTGAGCGTCATGCGACCTGTCTGGATCGGGGGGGGAACGGGGGGCGGGAGGACGGAGCTGCGTTCCGGCTCGCTCGCCGGGACATCGGCCGGATCGCCACGCCGCACGGCATGCACACGGTCCCGTTCCCGCCGGCACGCGCACGACGGCGGTACGGCGATCAGACGGCGACGGGGTCGGTCCGTGTTCGGCGTCGAACGGTCCGAGCACACGTGCAGCGGCCCGGTCCCAGCAGTGTAGACCGCTCCAAACAGCCGACGGAAGACGACGGGCCGAATCGATTCGACATCAGCCGGACACGCCACCGCGGAGCACGACCGGCTCCCGCCGGACGAGCCGGCGAGACAGGCGCCGTCGCTGCTCGACGGACCTCAGGCCGCGCGGCGCTCCTCGCGCGCCCCGGCCGACGCCAGCTCGGGCAGTTCGTCGCGGTGCACCCACCCGGACCCGCACTCGGTGCAGCTCGCCCAGGCGTCGCCGGTCTGCTCGTCACCGTCGATGACGACCGTCTGCAGGTCGCAGTCGGGGCACCAGCCGTCGTGCATCATCACGCGCTCCT
The DNA here is from genome assembly GCF_044755625.1 of Curtobacterium sp. NPDC092190. Classification (NCBI taxonomy): domain Bacteria; kingdom Bacillati; phylum Actinomycetota; class Actinomycetes; order Micrococcales; family Microbacteriaceae; genus Curtobacterium; species Curtobacterium sp. NPDC092190. The sequence goes on from NZ_JBIVRJ010000001.1 coordinate 770,698, forward strand.
CGTCGTCGTCCGGGTCGTCCCGAGCCACCGGTGCGGCTCGATGGAGACCATGAGACACCCGACCGCCGACACCGCGGGGAGGCGATCGGCGTGTCCTGCTCCTCCCAGCTGGCGTACCATCGGGTCATGGGGTGGTGGATCGTGACCGGTGTCGTCCTGCTCGTCGCGGTGGGGCTGTGGCTGTGGATGCACCACCTGACGGACCTCGGCGCACGCTCGCGGCAGTACGACGGCAGTGACCCCGAGATCGCCGAGGCGCTCCGCCAGGCCGAGCGCGACAGCAACACCGGCCGCATGTACTTCTGACCGTGGCGACAGGACTCCGGACGGGCCTGGCAGCCCTGGTCACCGCGCTGTGCCTGGTGCTGACGAGCTGCGCCGGGTCGATGGCATCCGGACCTCCCGACTACACCGGGACGTGGCAGCTCGCCGGGCAGGACGGCTCCGAGCCCGCCCGGTTCGTCGTGTCGGCGGACGGCACCTACACCGCTCGCGGGATCCCGGACGCCCTGGCGTGCCGGACCAGGAACGCCGACACGAGCCCTCCCGGTTGCTCCGAGGGCCGTTCCTCGTCGGACTTCTCCGGGCAGTGGACACTCGCGGACGGCAGCGCACCGGGGATCCGGTTCCGGTTCGCGGACCGCTTCGTCCGCCAGGGGTACCCGACCGATGCCGGACTCGCCTTCTTCACCGGATCGCTCGACGTCCCCCGTCCCGACTTCGTGTTCGTCCGCACACCTGCGCGGTGACCGCGCGGGGCCGATCCACGGTGGTGCGGGCGGCCCGGGACCGGCTCAGTCGCCGAGCGCCGCCTCGAGCCGCTCGAGCTTCCCGTCGATCTCCCCCGTGTGCCCGGGGCGGACGTCGGCCTTGAGCACGAGGGACACCCGGGTGCCGTACGCACCGACGGCCTCGGTGGCGCGCTTGACGACGTCCATGACCTCGTCCCACTCCCCCTCGACCTCGGTGAACATCGACGAGGTGCGGTTCGGCAGACCGGACTCGCGGACGACGCGCACCGCTGCGGCGACCGCGTCGTGCACGGACCCGTCCGACGATGCCGAGGGACCACCGGACGGAGCAACGGAGAACGCGACGATCATGCGTCCATCCTGCCCCGGTCGACTCCCCCGCGCACCGGCGGCTCGGACACCCGCACCGACGAACGCTCCGGCGAGCGCCGCGCGAGCCGCACCAGCACGACCACCGCCCACACCAGCACGGCGACCTCGAGGACGTTCCGCACGGTGAGCACGAACACCATCCAGGTGTGCACCGCGAGGAGCTCGTCGTAGAACCCCGGGTAGATCACCTGCGTCAGCAGCGCCAGGGGCAGCACCCCGATCGCGACCGGAAGGAAGCGCCGCGCGCTCGGGTACCCGGCGACGAGCCCCCAGACGACGGGCACGGCGTACCACCCGACGTACTGCGGCGACCCGACCTTGTTCACCGCGATCAGCACCGCGACGAACAGCAGCGCGAGGACCGGTGCCACCTCGGTGCGACGGGCGCCCCGCCGGACCGCGAGCAGCGCGAGGACCACGCCGCCGATGACGAGCACGGCCATCAGCGGCGTCGACAGCGCGGCCGCTGCGTGGGTGCCCCCTCCGGACACCTCGAACGTCAGGATCTCGCGGTCGTAGTAGACGGCCGCTCCGGGGACCCCGAGCGCTGCCGCCCACATGAAGGGTGTCGCGAGCGGCGCCTCGATCTGCAGCGCCCGGTCGCTCTGCTCGGTCACGAAGGACAGCAGGTACGGCGCTCCGCCGTAGAGCACGTCGACGAGCACGATCAGCCCGGTCACGACGAGTGCCCCGGTCACGACGGCACTCCGGTGTCCCCGACGCAGCAGCACCAGCACGCCCACCAGCGCAGCCGGCCACACCTTCGTCCAGGCCGCTGCGGTGAAGAGCGCCGACGCGACCACCGGACGGGTCACGACGAAGGCGACGCCGACGAGGGCGATCGCGGTGGCCACGGTGTCGATCCGGCCGAGTGCGATGGGTCCGAGCGCGAGCAGGAACACGAGCCACCACCAGACGACCCGCACGCCGAACGCACGGAACCGCCAGAGGAAGGCACAGGCGACGGCGTCGAGCAGCACCATGAGCGCGAGCCAGCCGGTCGCGATCGCCGCGGTGCCGCCGAGGGCCGCAGCGGCCATCGGCACGAGCGCGAAGACCGGGTACACCCAGTCGGAGTCGACCCCGACCCACGAGTGGTCGATCCGCCCGACCTCGATCCACCGTCGGTAGGTGATGGTGACGTCACCCAGCGGCAGGTTCGGCGCGGTCGTGGCGAGCCACCAGAGCACAGCGTGCACCAGGACGACGACCACGGCGAGCGAGACGCCCTCGACCCACCGGAACCGCTGCTGCACCGTGCGAGCGTAGCGAACCGCTCCACAGGCTCCCCTGAGGAGGACGTGTCACCGTTCCCGGGTGAGCACCGACCCGCGCCAGCGCCCCACCAGCCGCAAGCCCCTCGTCTGGGCGGGGATCGTCCTGCTCGTCGCGGTGCTCGCCGTCGTCGGCGTCGCCGTCGGCACGAACGTGTACACGTCGAGCGAGAACGCGAAGGCATCGGCGGCGCCCTCGGTTGCCGCGAGCCGCGCCCCGTCGACGCTCGACACGGCCGACCTGTCCGGCGACTGGACCGTGGGCGGCGACTCCGAGGCCGGGTACCGCGTGCACGAGGTCCTCAACGGCTCCGACGTCACCGTGACCGGGCGCACGGACAGCGTCACCGGTTCGGCGCGGGTCGACGGCACGACGATCACCGAGGCGACCGTCACGGTGCAGGTCGCCGACATCGCCACGGACTCCGCGCAGCGCGACTCGTACTTCCGCGACTCCGCCCTCGACGTCTCGGCCTTCCCGCAGGCGACCTTCACGCTCACCGGACCGATCACCGACGCCGTCCCGAGCGGCTCGGGCACGACCGAGGTCCGGGCCGACGGGGAACTCACGCTGCACGGCGTGACGAAGCCGGTCCGCGCCGACCTGCAGATCGGGCTCGACGGCGACGGTGTCGCGGTGTCCGGCACGGTCCCGATCACCTTCTCGGACTTCGGCGTGCAGGCCCCCGACCTCGGCTTCGTGACGGTCGACGACGCGGGCGCCGTCGAGTTCCTCGTGCACGCCACGCCCGCGTCCTGACGCGTCGGTCGGACGCGACCCGGCCCGGTCACGCGACCCCACGTCCCGACGCGCCCCACCACCGGCCGGGAGGCACGCCGGCAGCCCGCCCCGCGCCTCCCGGCCGGCAGTGGGTCACGTCGCCGTCACCGCACGCGTCGATCGACACGTGTCAGGTCGGACCGTGCGCCCGCATCGGATGCGGACGCATCCTGCGACACCGCGCGCGTCGATCGACGAGCGCGATGTCGCACGCCGGCCCGCCCGCGCCCGGCACCCGCGCCCGGCACCCGCGCCTGCCCGGCCGCGCGCCCTACCCCCGCGCGTCGCCGTCGACGACCAGGTCCCGGACCACGCCGCTCAGCTGCTCGATCAGCGCCGTCATCGTGAACGGACCACCCCGGGACGCACGACGGGCGGCGATCCCGTGCACGACCGCGGCGGTCGCGGCCAGGTGCGCGAGGTCCGACGGGGACAGCGACGCACCGGACGCCTCCGCAGCGCCCTGCCGCGCGGCGACGAGCGCCCCGAGCACCCCGCCGAGCACGTCCCCCGCGCCGGCCGCCGCGAGCCACGGCGTGGCCGACGACGCCACGAGCCGGACCGACCCGTCCGGTGTCGCCACGTGCGTGTCCGAGCCCTTGAGGAGGACGACGCTGCCGGTCCGTTCCGCCGCGCGCACCGCAGCCGTCGCCGGATCACGCTCGACGGCCTCGCGTGAGGTCTCGAGCACCGGGGCGAGCTCCCCCGCGTGCGGCGTCAGCACCGCCAGCGGTCCGAGGTCGACCAGCGGGATCGCCCCGGCGTCGACGACCACCGGCACGCCGTCGTCTGAGGCGTGCCGGAACGCGTCAGCGGTGGACGGGTCGAGCTCGTCGAGCGAGTCCGCGGAGATCCCGGAGCCGACGAGCCACGCCTGCACGCGACCGACACCCGAGACGACCTCCGGACGGCGGGCGAGCACGTGGTCGGTGGCACGGTCCGGTCCGACGTAGCGGACCATCCCGACGCCGGTGTGCACCGCTGCGTCGACGCCCATCACCGCCGCCCCCGGGTACCGGTCGGAGCCGGTCGCGACGCCGAGCACACCCCGGCGGTACTTGGTCGACTCGCCGTGCGGAGCGGTGGTCCAGGCAGCGGCGTCGGTCGGGGCGAAGGGGGCGAAGTCGTTCACGACCGCCACGTTACGGTGGAGCGCATGAGCCTGTTCCTGCCCGGTCGCGTGGTGGTCTTCGACTACGGCGAGGTGATCAGCCGGACACCGCACGGCGCGTGGGACGCCCTCGTCGCGATGACCGGCGTACCCGCGGACGAGCTGCTGCCGGTGTACCAGGAGCTGCGACACGACCTCGACCGGGGCGACCTCACGGTGCTCGAGTACTGGCGCGCGATCGCGGCGCGGACCGGCCGGCGGTGGAGCCTCACCGAGATCCACCGCTTCTGGGCGGTCGACTTCACGGGCTGGTTCGAGGTGGACCCCGAGGCGCTGGCGATCGTCGAGGAGCTGCACGCCGCCGGGACCCGGCTCGCCCTGCTGTCCAACGCCGGGCGCGACTTCGGCGACCCGTACCGCTGGTCACCGATGGGCTCGGTGTTCGAGACGGTCGTGGTCAGTGCCGAGGAGCACGTCCTCAAGCCGGACGCATCCGTCTACCGCACGACGTGCGAGCGCCTGGGAATCACGCCCGAGCAGATGGTGTTCGTCGACAACAGGGCCGAGAACGCCGCCGGTGCAGACGCGATCGGGGCGGTCGGCCACCACTTCACGTCGCCGGCCGGACTGCGGACCTTCCTGCAGGACCTGGCGGCACGGACCGATGAAGGAGCACCCGCGTGACGCACGCCCTGTTCGAACCGATCACCATCCGCGACCTGACCGTCCGCAACCGGCTCTGGGTCTCCCCGATGTGCCAGTACTCGGTCGAGCAGCAGGACGGTGTCCCGACCCCGTGGCACCTCGTGCACCTCGGCGGGTTCGCCAAGGGCGGCGCGGGCGCCGTCGTCGTCGAGGCCGCCGGCGTCGTGCCCGAGGGTCGGATCAGCCCGCAGGACGTCGGCCTGTGGAACGACGAGCAGCGCGACGCCTTCCGGCCGATCGTCGACTTCCTGCACGCGCAGGGCGCCGCCGCCGGCATCCAGCTCGCACACGCCGGGCGCAAGGCATCGACCCACCGCCCCTGGTCCGAGGCCTCGGGCAGCGTGCCGGAGGCCGAGGGCGGCTGGGCGACGGTCGCTCCGTCGGCCGTGGCCTTCGACGGCTACGCGGTGCCGCGCGAGCTCGAGACCGAGGACATCCGCGTCGTGGCGCTCGCGTTCGCCGCGGCCGCCCGCCGCGCGGTCGAGGCCGGCTTCGACCTGGTCGAGCTGCACGCGGCGCACGGGTACCTCCTCCACCAGTTCCTCTCGCCGCTGAGCAACCACCGCACGGACGCCTACGGCGGCTCGCTCGAGAACCGCGCCCGCGCCCTGCTCGAGACGATCGACGCCGTCCGCGCCGAGGTCGGCGAGGGCTTCCCCGTGGTGGTCCGCTTCTCGGCCACCGACTGGGTCGACGGCGGACTCACGGTGGAGGACACCGTGCAGGTCGCCCGCTGGGCTGCCGAGCACGGCGCCGACCTGGCCGACGTCTCCACCGGCGGCAACGTCGCGAAGGCCCCGATCCCGGTCGGGCCCGGCTACCAGGTGCCCTTCGCGGAGACGGTCAAGCGCGAGGCCGGCATCGGCACCATCGCCGTCGGCATGATCTCCACCGCCTTCCAGGCCGAGCAGGTCGTCGCCACCGGCCAGGCCGACGTCGTCATGGTCGGCCGCGAGTTCCTCCGCGACCCGTCCTTCGCCCTGCGCGCCGCCGCCGAGCTCGGCGTGGCGATCGACTACGAGCCGCAGCAGTACCACCGCGCGCGCGTCACGGCGTAGGCCGGCGCACCCAGCGCACCGTGCGCCTCCCGACCGGTCACCGACACCGGCCGGGGGCGCGCGGCTCCGGCCGGGAGGCACGGCGCGCTCCCTGTACGTGTTCTCGGCTCCGACGCAGCGCACCCACTACGATGTTGCTCACTGTGGACGATCCTCCGAATTCCGTTTCGCCTTCCCACTCATCCGGCGCTCACTCGGTGAGCAGCCCCGCTTCCCGTGCGTCGGGAGGTGGAGAATGAGTCCCCTCGACATCGTCATGCTGGTCGGCGGCATCCTGCTGACCCTCGGTACCGGTGTCTTCGTCGCCTCGGAGTTCGCGCTCGTGAACCTCGACCGCGCCGAGGTCGAGGCCCGGCGCGACCGCGGCGAGTCCGGCCTGGCGCCCGTCATCGCAGCGCTGAAGGTCACGTCGACGCACCTGTCGAGCGCGCAGCTCGGCATCACGCTGACGACCCTGCTGACCGGCTACCTGCTCGAACCCTCGATCGCGACGCTGCTCGAGGCGCCGTTCCTCGCGATGCAGCTGCCCGAGGCACTCGTCGAGACCGTCGGCTCGATCGTGGCGCTCGTCATCGCGACGCTGCTGTCGATGATCCTCGGCGAGCTCGTGCCGAAGAACTTCGCGCTCGCGCTGCCGCTCCAGACCGCGCGGCTCGTCGTGCCGCTGCAGGTCGCCTTCACCACCGTGTTCAAGCCCGCGGTCGCCCTGCTCAACGGCACCGCGAACGCCGTCCTCCGGTCGATGGGCATCGAGCCCCAGGAGGAGCTGTCCGGAGCCCGCAGCGCCGAGGAGCTCAGCTCGCTCCTCCGCCGCTCGGCGTCGGAGGGCTCGCTCGAGCAGGACACCGCGACGCTGCTCCAGCGCACCATCGCCTTCTCCGAGCTCGACGCGAGCGACGTGATGACCCCGCGCCCGCGGCTGTCGACCATCCGGGTCTCGGAGTCGGCGGACGACGTCATCGCGCTCGCGCGCCGCACCGGCTTCAGCCGCTTCCCCGTGATCGAGGAGGACGCGGACGACGTCGTCGGCATCGTGCACGTGAAGCAGGCCGTCGCCGTCCCGCGCGAGAAGCGCCCCGAGGTGCCGGTCGGCGCCCTGATGACCGAGGCCGAGCGCGTGCCCGAGACCATGCCCGGCGACACCCTGCTCGCCGAGGTCCGGAGCCGCGGCTACCAGATGGTGATCGTCGTCGACGAGTACGGCGGCACCGCCGGTGTCGTCACGCTCGAGGACCTCGTCGAGGAGATCGTCGGCGAGGTGTCCGACGAGCACGACCGCGCACGCATCGACGTCGTGCGCTCCCGGAACTGGTTGACCTTCCCCGGACTCCTGCGTCCCGACGAGCTCGAGGACCGCGCCGGCGTGACGGTCCCCGAGGACGGTCCGTACGAGACCGTGGGCGGGTTCATCATGTCCTCCCTCGGACGCCTGCCCGCCGTCGGTGACGAGGTCGCGCTCGACGACGGCGTCTTCCGCGTCGAGCGGTTGGACGGTCGTCGTGTCGACCGCGTCCGCTGGACCCCGACGCACCCCGATCCCGTCCCGACCACCGGCAGCACCGCGACCGCGCAGCGCCCGGCCACCGGGATCATCATCCCCGCCACGAAGGAGGGCTCCCGATGAGCGCCGCGTCCGTCCACGACGGCATGGTCGTCCTCGCCGCCGGTGAGTCCGCGTCGAGCGGCTCCGACTGGTGGGGCATCTTCTGGCTCGTCGTCCTGCTGCTCGGCAACGCGTACTTCGTCGCCGCCGAGTTCGCCGTGATCTCCGCCCGCCGCTCGCAGATCGAGCCGCGCGCCGAGGCCGGATCGAAGGCCGCCCAGACGACGCTCGCCGCGATGGAGCACGCCACGCGCATGCTCGCCACCACGCAGCTCGGAATCACGGTCTGCTCGCTCCTCATCCTCAACGTGTCCGAGCCGGCCATCCACCACCTGCTCGAGGTCCCGCTCGGACTGACCGGCTGGAGCGTCGAGGTGATCGGCACCGTGGCGTTCGTCTTCACGCTGCTGCTCGTGTCCTTCCTGCACGTCGTGTTCGGCGAGATGGTGCCGAAGAACATCTCGTTCTCGATGCCCGACCGGGCCGCACTGCTGCTCGTCCCGACGCTCTGGTACATCGGCCACGCCCTGCACTGGGTGATCGTCGGCCTGAACGAGACCGCGAACGCCGTGCTCCGTCTGTTCAAGGTCGAGCCGAAGGACGAGGCCGTCAGCGCGTTCACCGTGGAGGAGGTCCAGACGATCGTCGAGCAGTCCCGCCGCGAGGGCACCCTGACGGACGACGGCAAGCTCGCGATGGCGTTCGAGTTCACGGAGAAGAAGGTCAAGGACGTCGCGGTGCCGATGTCCGACCTGGTCACCCTCCCCGAGGACGCCACGCCCGAGGACGTCGAGCGCGCGGTCGCCCAGCGTGGCTTCTCGCGGTACGTGCTCGTCGGCGACGACGGCGACCCGACGGGCTACGTGCACGTCAAGGACGTCATCGACCTGCGTCCGGACGAGTTCGACGTGCCGGTGCCCCCGAAGCGGATCCGGCAGCTCATCTCCCTGTACACGGACATGGACCTCGAGGACGCCCTCGCGACCATGCGTGCGGCGGGCCGTCACGTGGCGCGGGCGTTCGACGCCGAGGGGCGCACGATCGGTGTGCTGTTCCTCGAGGACATCCTCGAGGAACTGGTGGGCACCGTCGAGGACGCGACCCGGCGGCGCTGACCGCGACCGGACGACGGACGGGAGGCGCGGTGCCAGCTGGCACCGCGCCTCCCGTCCGCCTGTCGGTCCTGGTCGAGACTCGGCCAGGCGGACACGTTCGGGGCGGTAGAACCGCGAAACTGTCCGTGGAACCGAGACTCGGGCGCCGACGGCGGCCCGCCGACGGCCGCGCCCCGCGCCGCTACCAGCTCACGGGGAGCGGCTTGCCCTCCTCGTAGCCGGCGGCCGACTGGATGCCGACGAGCGCCCGCTCGGCGAACTCGGTCAGCGAGGACGCCCCCGCGTACGTCGCCGAGCTGCGGATGCCGGTGGTGATCATGTCGAGCAGGTCCTCGACGCTCGGCCGCTCCGGGTCGAGGTAGATCGTCGACGACGAGATGCCCTCGGCGAAGAGCGCCTTGCGGGCCCGCTCGTACGGGTCGAGGCGCTCGAAGCGCTCCCGCACGGCCTTCGCCGACGCCATGCCCCAGCTCTCCTTGTAGGCCTTGCCCGCGGCGTCGCGACGGAGCACGCCCGGCGCCTCGAGCGTGCCGGCGAACCACGAACCGATCATGACGGCGGAGGCCCCGGCGGCCAGCGCGAGTGCCACGTCGCGCGGGTAGCGGACGCCGCCGTCGGCCCAGACGTGTGCGCCGAGCGACCGGGCGGCCGCGGCGGTCTCGAGCACGGCGGAGAACTGCGGGCGACCGACGGCCGTCATCATGCGCGTCGTGCACATCGCGCCCGGTCCGACGCCGACCTTGATGATCGTCGCACCGGCGTCGACGAGGTGCGCGACGGCGTCGGCGGTGACGACGTTGCCGGCGACGATCGGCAGGCCGAGACCCAGCGCCGAGACCGTGCGGAGCGCGCGGAGCATGCCCTCCTGGTGGCCGTGCGCGGTGTCGAGCACGAGCACGTCGACCCCGGCGGCGGCGAGGGCCTTCGCCTTCGCGGCGACGTCGCCGTTGATGCCGACCGCGGCGGCGACCCGCAGGCGACCGTCCCCGTCGACGGCGGGCGTGTAGATGTCGGAGCGGATCGCGCTGGTCTGGCTCGTGGTGCCGACGACCCTGCCGTGCCGGACCACGGGCGCGAAGTCGACCTCGGCGGCGGAGAGCACGTCGTACACGTGCCGCGGGGTACCGGCGTCGTCGGCGTCGATTGCCGTCGAGGGTCCGTGCAGCAGGTCACCGATCGTCGCGTCCGCACCCGCGGTGCCGAGCCGGGCGGCGGGCACGCAGCCGAGGTACTCCCCCGCCCCGTCGCGGACCACGACCCCGCGACCTGCCACCGGCAGCAGCTGCTCGAGCGCCTCGGCGACGGTGGTGTCGGCGCGCATGTCGTAGGCGGTGTCGAAGTCGACCGGCTGCTCCTTGACCCAGCGGATCGCGGCGTCGAGGTCCTGCAGGTGCATGTCCTGCGGCAGCACACCGAGCCCACCGCGGCGGGCGAGGGTCGCGGCGAGCCGCGGGCCGGTCACCGAGTTCATGTTCGCGCTGACGATCGGGATCGTGGCGCCCGTGCCGTCGTTCGTGGCGAGGTCCACGTCGAAGCGGCTCGTCACCCCGGACCGACTCGGCACGAGGAAGACGTCGGAGTAGGTCAGGTCGTGCGTCGGCCGCGTCTCGTAGAACCTCATGGGTGCCACTGTACGGCTCCGCAGCCGCGCGGACACGCGTGCGGGAGGTCTCCCCGGCGCACCGTCGACGCCGGAGCGGGACCCCTGCTGCGCGACACCCGTCGTCGGGTCCACCGGTCCGGTGGGCGGCCCCTTCCCGACACGCGCGAGCACGGCCGGGAGGCGCGGCGCGCGTCCGACGGTCACCGAACGGTCGGCGCGGAACGGCTAGGCTGGCCGCCAGTGCGGAGCAGGGTTGCCCCGCACGACACACACGAGCATCTATCGACGGAGAGTGGGCGATCGGCTGTGTCGAGCCATCTGACGGGTACGGACGAGACCGCGGGCGAATTCGGGGCGAACGAGTGGCTGGTCGACGAGCTCTACGAGCAGTTCGTCGCCGACAAGGAGTCCGTCGACAAGTCGTGGTGGCCCGTGCTCGAGAGCTACCACCGCTCGCAGACCGGGGGCGACTCCGCCGCCGGCTCGGCGCCGAGCGCACCCGCCCCCGCGCAGTCCTCGTCGCAGTCGACCACGCAGCAGCCCGCCACGGGTGACGCCCCGGGCGAGGCGAAGCCCGCCGGTCCGATCCAGGCGAAGACGACCTCGCGCCAGCCCACCCCGCAGCCGATCCCGGCCGAGGCCAACGACGAGGCCGACGACCACGAGGAGACCCACGAGGACGTGGCGACCCCGCTCCGGGGCATGGCGAAGACGCTGGCCTCGAACATGGACGCCTCGCTCACGGTCCCGACCGCGACCAGCGTCCGGACGATCCCGGCGAAGCTGATGATCGACAACCGCATCGTCGTCAACAACCACCTGCGCCGGGCCCGGGGCGGCAAGATCTCCTTCACCCACCTGATCGGGTGGGCGATGGTGCAGGCGCTCAAGGACTTCCCGAGCCAGAACGTGTTCTACGAGGAGCGCGACGGCAAGCCCTTCGTGGTGGAGCCCGCGCACGTGAACCTCGGCATCGCGATCGACGTCCCGAAGAAGGACGGCACCCGCTCACTCCTCGTCCCGAGCATCAAGCGCGCCGAGACCCTCACCTTCGGCCAGTTCCTCGCCGCGTACGAGGACCTCGTCAAGCGCGCTCGCGACAACAAGCTCACGCCGGCCGACTTCCAGGGCACGACGATCTCGCTCACCAACCCGGGCGGCATCGGCACCGTGCACTCGGTCCCGCGCCTGACGAAGGGCCAGGGCTCGATCATCGGCGCCGGTGCGCTCGAGTACCCGGCGCAGTTCCAGGGCTCCGCGACGAAGACCCTGGTCGAGCTCGGCGTCGGCAAGACGATCACGCTGACGAGCACCTACGACCACCGGGTCATCCAGGGCGCCGGCTCGGGCGAGTACCTCAAGAAGGTGCACGAGCGACTCATCGGCGAGCACGGGTTCTACGAGGGCATCTTCTCGGCGCTGCGCATCCCCTACAAGCCCATCCAGTGGGCGAACGACATCAACGTCGACCTGGCCCACCGCGTCAACAAGACGTCGCGCGTGCAGGAGCTCATCAACAGCTTCCGCGTGCGCGGGCACCTGATGGCCGACATCGACCCGCTCGAGTACCGGCAGCGCACCCACCCCGACCTCGAGCTCGAGAACCACGGGCTGACGTTCTGGGACCTCGACCGCGAGTTCGTCACGGGCGGCCTCGCCGGCACCACGACGGCACCCCTGCGCGACGTGCTCGGCATCCTGCGCGACGCCTACTGCCGCACCGTCGGTGTCGAGTACATGCACATCCAGGACCCGGAACAGCGCCGTTGGGTGCAGGGCCACATCGAGGTGCCGTACTCGAAGCCGTCGAAGGACGAGCAGCTCCGCGTCCTCGGCAAGCTCAACGAGGCCGAGGCGTTCGAGACCTTCCTGCAGACGAAGTACGTCGGCCAGAAGCGCTTCTCGCTCGAGGGCGGCGAGTCGACCATCGCGTTCCTCGACACCCTCATCCAGCACGCGGCGGGCGCCGGCCTCGACGAGGTCGCCATCGGCATGGCCCACCGCGGCCGCCTCAACGTGCTGACGAACATCGCCGGCAAGACCTACGGGCAGATCTTCCGCGAGTTCGAGGGGTCGTCGCTCCCGGGTTCCGTGTCCGGTCAGGGCTCCGGCGACGTGAAGTACCACGTCGGCACCGAGGGCGTCTTCCGCGCGTCGGACGGCTCGAGCATCCCCGTCACGATCGCCGCGAACCCGTCACACCTCGAGGCCGTCGACGGCGTGCTCGAGGGCATCGTGCGCGCCAAGCAGGACCGCACCCCGCCCGGCACCTTCGGCGTGCTGCCGGTGCTCGTGCACGGCGACGCGGCCATGGCCGGCCAGGGCGTCGTCGTCGAGACGCTGCAGATGTCGCAGCTCCGCGGCTACCGCACGGGTGGCACGGTGCACCTCGTCATCAACAACCAGGTCGGGTTCACCACGCCCCCGGAGTCCGCGCGCAGCTCGGTGTACTCCACCGACGTGGCGAAGACGATCCAGGCGCCGATCTTCCACGTCAACGGGGACGACCCCGAGGCCGTGGCCCGCGTCGCCGAGCTCGCCTTCGCGTACCGCGAGGAGTTCCACCGTGATGTCGTGATCGACCTCGTCTGCTACCGCCGCCGCGGCCACAACGAGGGCGACGACCCCTCGATGACCCAGCCGCTCATGTACAACCTCATCGAGGCGAAGCGCTCCGTCCGCACCCTGTACACCGAGGCCCTCGTCGGTCGCGGCGACATCACGCAGGAGGAGTACGACGAGGCGCACCGCGACTTCCAGGACCGCCTCGAGCGCGCCTTCGCCGAGACCCACGAGGCGCAGACCGGCACGATGCCCGTCATCACGACGGACGACGACGGCGCCGTGGACGGTCTCGAGCGTCCGACGGCCCAGCGTGACGACGCCGAGGTCGAGGTGCACGAGACGGCGATCTCCGAGGAACTCGTCCGGGCCATCGGCGACGCGCACAGCAACCCGCCCGCCGGCTTCTCGATCCACCCGAAGCTGCAGCAGCTCCTCACCAAGCGCACCGAGATGACCCGCTCCGGCGGCATCGACTGGGCGATGGCGGAGCTCATGGCGATCGGCTCGGTGCTGGTCGAGGGCAAGCCCGTCCGGCTGGCCGGCCAGGACGCCCGACGCGGCACCTTCGTGCAGCGCCAGGCGGTCTTCCACGACCGGGTGAACGGGCAGGAGTGGCTGCCGCTCGCCAACGTCGCCGAGGACCAGGCCCGCCTGTACATCTACGACTCGCTGCTCAGCGAGTACGCGGCGATGGCGTTCGAGTACGGCTACTCGGTCGAACGGCCCGAGGCCCTCGTGCTGTGGGAGGCGCAGTTCGGCGACTTCGCGAACGGCGCGCAGACCGTCATCGACGAGTTCATCTCGTCCGCCGAGCAGAAGTGGGGACAGCGCTCCGGTCTGGTGCTCCTGCTCCCCCACGGCTACGAGGGCCAGGGGCCGGACCACTCCTCGGCGCGCATCGAGCGGTACCTGCAGCTCTGCGCCGAGGACAACATGATCGTCGCGCGTCCCTCGACGCCGGCGTCGTGGTTCCACCTGCTCCGTCGCCAGGCGTGGGAACGCCCGCAGAAGCCGCTCGTCGTCTTCACGCCGAAGGCCATGCTCCGCCTCCGCCAGGCGACGAGCCCGGTCGAGGCCTTCACGAACGGCTCCTTCCACGAGGTGCTCGACGACGACCGCGTGACCGACAAGGCCACGGTGCGCCGCGTCGTGCTGCACTCGGGCAAGGTGCACCACGACCTCCGCGCCGAGCTCGACAAGTCCGGCGCGACCGACGTCGCCCTCGTCCGGTTGGAGCAGCTCGCGCCGCTCCCCCTCGACGAGCTGCTCAGGGTGCTCGCGGGCTACCCGCAGGCCGAGGTCGTCTGGGCCCAGGAGGAGCCGGAGAACCAGGGCGCCTGGCCGTTCGTGTGCATGAACCTGTCGCCGCACCTCGACGGCCGTCCGCTCTCCGTTGCCTCGCGCCCGGCGAGTGCCGCACCGGCGACGGGGTCGTCGAAGCGCTCCGCGGGTGAGGCCGCCGACGTCGTCCGGAAGGCGCTCGGCTGATCCGACCCGCCCCCTGACGAACGATGCGCCCCGTGGAGACGGGGCGCATCGTCCGTCAGGGGCGCATCTCCTGGGCACGCAGCGGTAGCAGCAGAGGCAGCGGCAGCACGCGACACGCAGCAGGGGCAGCACGCAGCAGCACCGGACCGTAGCGTCCGGCGCTGCCCGACGCTACTTGAGCTTCGTGTAGCGGACCCCGGCCTCGTGGTACCCGCGCTTCTGGTAGAACCGGTGCGCACTGTCCGTCGCGGCGGCGGACACGGCGCTCAGCCGGTGCGCTCCCTGCTCACCCGCCCACGTCTCGAACGTGTCGATGAGCGCGGAACCGGTCCCGAGCCTCCGGGCCGACGGGTCGACCACCAGCAGCAGGAGCTGCGCGGTGGGCTCGTCGCTCGCGTACGACCACGTGACCTGCGCACCCGCCACGGCGACCGCTCGGCCGTCGTCGCCACGGACCAGCCACGTGCGGTGTCCGGCCTCGGGCACGAGCCGTTCCAGCCGTGCGCGCATCGCGGACTCGTCGACGACGTGCCCGAGCAGACGGACGAGGGCGGTGACGTCGGCGACGTCCGTGTCGGACCAGGTGGTGATCGACTCGGCGGTGAGGGTCATGGGGCGACCCTACCCAGCGCCGGCGACGTGTGACGACCGCGGACGGTCGCGCCTAGTGCGTCGCCTGCTCCACGCGGATGCGCGCGAGGATCTCGGTCCGGAGCTGGTCCGGCGCGGTCTCGGCGCACGCGCGCTTCACCGTCTCCATGAGGACGACGCCCACGCGGTGCTCGCTCGTGCAGTCCTCGCAGGACTCCATGTGCTCGCGGATGTCCGCGGCGTCCTCGCGGCAGAGCTCGTCGTGCAGGAACTCCTCGAGCTCGGCCTTGGCCTTCGAGCAGTCGCAGCCGCTCATCGTGCGTCCTTCCCGTCGGTGCGACCAGCGGCCGCAGTCGTCTTCCGGCCCCGCCCGCGCATCGTCGCCGTCGACGCTGCGTCCGGGACGATGCCGGTCTCGCGTGCGTGGTCCGCCAGGAGCCCGCGGAGGAGCCGGCGTCCACGGTGGAGACGGCTCATGACCGTCCCCACGGGGGTCTTCATGATGTCGGCGATCTCCTGGTAGGAGAAGCCCTCGACGTCCGCGAAGTACACGGCCATCCGGAAGTCCTCGGGGATCGACTGGAGCGCGTCCTTCACGGCGGAGGACGGCAGGTGGTCGATCGCGTCGGCCTCGGCGGAACGCGCCGAGACGGACTGCGTGACGCTCTCGGCGCCGCCGAGCTGCCAGTCCTCGAGCTCGTCGATCGTGCCCTGGTACGGGTTCCGCTGGTTCTTGCGGTACGTGTTGATGAACGTGTTCGTGAGGATCCGGTAGAGCCACGCCTTGAGG
The DNA here is from genome assembly GCF_044755625.1 of Curtobacterium sp. NPDC092190. Lineage (NCBI taxonomy): Bacteria > Bacillati > Actinomycetota > Actinomycetes > Micrococcales > Microbacteriaceae > Curtobacterium > Curtobacterium sp. NPDC092190. The sequence continues at coordinate 786,506 of NZ_JBIVRJ010000001.1, forward strand.
TTCGTGCCCTGACGGAACTGCCGGAACGCCGCGTACGCCTTGACGAAGGTCTCCTGCACCAGGTCCGACGCGTCGGCCGGGTTGCGGGTCATCCGCATCGCGGCGCCGTAGAGCTGGTCCATGAACGGGAGCGCCTGGTCCTCGAACAGGGAGCGCAGTTCGGCCTCGGACACGGTCTTCTCGTCCGCCGGTTCGGCCTCGGGCTCGAGGGCGTCCGCTTCCTCGGACACCGCGTCGAGCTGCGCCTCGGTCTCCTCGACCAGGTCGTGCGGTGCTGCCTGCGGTTCGTCGGTCGTCATCACGGACGAGTCTAGGCCGAGCCCGCCGAGCGAGCCGTCGATCGTCGTCCGCACGGTCGGCAGTGCCGTCCGTGACCGTTCGAGTGTCGCTGTCGCCAATGGTCCTCCCGCGGTGTTCAGTACCCTGGTGAACCGATGGCCCAGTCGACGCATTCCCAGCAGCCCGATCCCTGGATCGCACCCCTCGCCCGCGGACCCCTGCGCGGCGACGTCGCCCTGCCCGGCTCGAAGTCGCTGACGAACCGGGAGCTGGTCCTCGCGGCGCTGGCCGACGGCCCCTCGACCATCCGGCTCCCCCTGCACTCGCGCGACTCCGCCCTGATGGTCGCCGCGCTCCGGCAGCTCGGCGTCGGGATCGACGAGGTCGTCCCCGCGGACGGCACGGCTCCGAACCCGTACGGGCCGGACCTCCGGATCACACCCGCGCCGATGCACGGCGACGTCGCCGTCGACTGCGGGCTGGCCGGCACCGTGATGCGCTTCCTGCCGCCGCTCGCCGCGCTGGCGACCGGCCCCGTGACGGTCGACGGCGACCCGTACGCGCGGAAGCGACCGATGGGCGCGATCATCCGCGCCCTCGCCGACCTCGGGGTCGACGTGACGGACGACGGCGACGGCGCGATGCCGTTCTCGTTCACCGGCACCGGATCGGTCCGCGGGGGCCGTCTCGAGATCGACGCGTCGGCGTCGTCGCAGTTCGTGTCCGGGCTGCTGCTGTCGGCGCCCCGCTTCGACGAGGGCCTGCACCTCACCCACGTCGGCGAGCGGCTGCCGAGCCTGCCGCACATCGACATGACCGTCGCGGCGCTCCGCGCTCGCGGTGTCCGCGTGGACCAGCCGACCGTCGGCGAGTGGGTGGTGCACCCGGGCCCGATCGCGGCGCGCGACGTCGTCATCGAGCCCGACCTGTCGAACGCCGCGCCGTTCGCGGCGGCTGCGCTCGTCGCGGGCGGCACCGTCCGGATCCGCACCTGGCCGACCGACACCACGCAGGTCGGTGCCGACCTCGAGACGCTCCTGCCCCTGTGGGGCGCGACCGTCACGCGGGACGGCGACGACCTCGTCTTCGACGGCGGCGTCGGGGTGGCGGGTGGAGCCTCCCTGCCGGGTGTGACGCTCGACCTGTCCCGCGGCGGCGAACTCGCACCGGCGCTCGTCGCGCTGTCGGCCCTGGCCGACGGGCCGAGCGAGATCACCGGGATCGGCCACCTGCGTGGCCACGAGACGGACCGCCTCGCCGCGCTCGCGGCGGACGTGAACCGGTCGGGAGGCTCGGTGCAGGAACTCGACGACGGCCTGCGGATCACGCCCGCCCGCCTCCACGGGGGTGGCTGGGCCGCGTACGACGACCACCGGATGGCGACCGCGGGCGCCCTCGTCGGTCTCGTCGTCGACGGCGTCGCCGTCGACGACGTCGGCTGCACGGCGAAGACGCTGCCGCAGTTCCCCGAGCTCTGGGCGGACCTGGTGGCGACCGGTGCGGACCAGGCTGCGGGCCACCGGGACGGGAGCGTGACGCCGTGAGCTGGTGGGACGACGTCGACGGGGACGACACCGACGAGGACGAGCCGTACGGACAGTACGAGTCGAAGGTGCGGATCCGGCCGAACCCGAAGGGCAACCGGCCCCGCACGAAGACCCGTCCGAACTACGACGACGCCCCGACCGGCTGGGTGACGAACGTCGACCGCGGGCGCTTCGGCGTGCTGGTGTCGGCCGGCCAGGACGACGAGCGGGTGATCACGGCGACGAAGGCCCGGGAGCTCGGCAAGAAGTCGGTCGTGACCGGCGACCACGTGTCGCTCGCCGGGGACGTCTCGGGCGACGCCGGTTCGCTCGCGCGGATCGTCAAGGTCGCCGAGCGGTCGACCCTGCTCCGACGGAGCGCGGACGACAGCGACGAGGTCGAGCGCGTGATCGTCGCGAACGCCGACCAGATGCTGATCGTCGTCGCGGCGGCGGACCCCGAGCCGCGCCCGCGACTCATCGACCGGTACCTCGTCGCGGCGTTCGACGCCGGCCTGGACCCGGTGCTCTGCATCACGAAGACCGACCTGGCCGACCCGGCACCGTTCCTGGCGCACTTCGCCTGCCTGGACCTCCGGATCGTCACGAGCCGGTCGGACGACGTGCCGTTCGACGCCCTGCACGAGGTGCTCGACGACACGGTGACCGTCACGGTCGGGCACTCCGGCGTCGGCAAGTCGACGCTCGTGAACGCCATCACCGGCTCGACCCGCGCGACCGGCGTGGTCAACGCGGTCACCGGTCGCGGGCGGCACACCTCGTCGTCCTCGATCGCGCTGCGCGTCCGTGACGGTGGGTGGATCATCGACACCCCCGGCGTCCGGTCGTTCGGGCTCGGGCACGTGCAGCCAGAGAACGTCTTCCGGGCCTTCGCGGCGCACGCCGTCCCGGTGCGCGAGCCCGCCGACGGCATCCCGCTCGCACAGGCGCACGACTGGGAGATCGTCGACCGCGTGCACGACGGGGAGCTCGGGGCGACCGGCGTCGAGCGGCTCGACTCCTTCCGCGCCCTGCTCACCGGCATGGGTGCGGACGACCCCGGCGCGGACTGACCCGAGGCGGGGGTCGTCCCGCGCGTGGGGACCGTCGCGTGCGTGGGGACCGTCGCGTGCGGCGCGGGTGTACCGTTGCCCCTCGTGCCCGAAGTTGCAGAACACAACACAGCCAGACCCGAACCGGTCCACCACGGTGACCACGCGGCGGAGCACCCGTCGCGAGCCGACCGCCCCACGGCGGCGATGGCGGCGGTCCTGCACCCCGAACACCTCGGACGGTCGCTGCGGTCCTTCGGGTCGCACATCCTCGTGCCGCTGTTCCTGGCGGTCGGGATGAGCCTCGCCTACCTCGGCGCGTTCCACGCCCCGACCCCGCACGAGCTCCCGGTCGGGATCGTCGGCCAGGGCCCGGAGGCCCAGGTGTTCGCCCAGACCGTCACCGACGGCTCCGACGGCCGGCTGGTCGCGCACGTCGTCGACTCGCCGGCCGAGGCCGAACGGCAGGTCCGGGACCGCGACCTCGCCGCCGTGTACGCCCCGGGGACGGACGGCGCCGTGCTCTACGTCTCCACGGCCGCGAGCGAGACCACCGCGACCGCAGCCCAGAAGGTCTTCCTGCCGATCGCGTACGAGCAGCACCTGCCGTTCACCGTGCACGACGTCGTGCCCACCGGTGACGAGGACCCGACCGGCCAGGGACTCTTCTTCCTGCTCGTCGGCCTGAGCGTCGGCGGGTACGCCTCGGCGATCGCCGTCGCCGCGGCGGCCGCGAAGCTCCGCGCGCTCTGGACGGTCGTCGTCGGCGCCGTCACCGCCGGGGTCGTCGCCGGCATCGGTGTCCTGGTCGCCGGACCGCTGTACGGCGTCATCCCGGACCACCGCTGGCAGGTCTTCCTGTTCGCGTGGCTCTACGACGCCGTCATCGTCGCCCTCGGCGTCGGGATGCACCCGCTGCTCGGGCGGTGGACCACCCCGATCCTGACGATGCTCTTCGTGATGCTCAACTTCACGAGCTCCGGCGGGATCTTCCAGCCGTCGTTCCAGCCCGGCTTCTTCGCGGCGCTCAACACGTTCTGGAGCGGCGCGGCCTGGCTCGGCGCCGCGCAGGACCTCGTGTACTTCCCCGGAGCGTCGCTGACCCGGTCGGTGGTCGTGCTCGTGCTGTGGCTGGTCGTCGCGGTGCTGCTCGGTGTCCTCGTGCACGGGCTCGCCGCACACCGGACCCGCATCGCCCGCGAGCGCGCGGTGTCGCGCTACGAGGAGGAGCAGGTCGTCGCGGCCTAGGGCGCTAGCCTGACCTCCGTGGACCTCAGCGCCGACCTGGACTTCGCCCGCTCCCTCGCCGACACCGCCGACGCGATCAGCCTCGAGCGGTTCCGCGCCGCCGACCTGCACGTCACGACGAAGGCCGACAGCACGCACGTCACCGACGCCGACCAGGCGGTCGAGCGTGCCCTGCGCGAGCGGCTGGCGGCCGAGCGCCCGGACGACGCGTTCCTGGGCGAGGAGACGACGGCGGACACCGGCGCCGATGCCCTGAGCGAGGGGCACCGGCAGTGGGTGGTCGACCCGATCGACGGCACCGCGAACTACCTGCGGGGCGTGCCGGTCTGGGCGACCCTCATCGCCCTCGCCGTCGACGGCCGCCCGGTGCTCGGCGTCGTCAGCGCCCCGGCGCTCGGCAAGCGCTGGTGGGCCGCGGAGGGGCTCGGCGCGCACTCGACCGACGGACCCCTGCGGGTCTCCGGCGTCACGGCGCTGTCCGAGGCGAGCCTCAGCTACAACAGCATCCAGCAGTGGGACGAGGACGACCGGCTCGACGCCCTCGTCACCCTGTCCCGCAAGGTCTGGCGCACCCGGGCGTACGGCGACATGTGGTCGTACATGCTCGTCGCCGAGGGGGTCCTCGACGTCGCGGGCGAACCCGACCTCAAGCCGTGGGACATCGCGGCCCTCGTGCCGATCGTCGAGGAGGCGGGCGGCCGCTTCACCTCTCTCGACGGCGACCCGGGCCCGTGGCACGGCAGCGCCCTCGCCACGAACGGGCACGTGCACGACGCCGTCGTGGACGTCATCCGGCGTCCGTAGCCCCTGGTCGTCCCGACAGGGGCGGCACCGGGGCAGGGCGGGCGCTGCGCCGCGGTGTACCCCGCTTGTCCCCTGCGCGCGGCCCCGCCGACGGTGCCGGACCCCCGGACGGGGGCAGGGACCCCCCGGACTGGGGCCAGGCGAGTCGGACACTCTGCTGACGAGCACTTCGGTGGCGTCCGATGGGCGGGTTATCGTGCTCACGACTGATCGGACGCACCGGGTTCCCTAGACCCGGACCGTGTCGGGTCCGTCGTCCATTACTCGTCCGAAAACCCTGACCCGAGGGGTGGTCCAGACGATGACTTCATCGTTCCCAGGCGGAACCGAGTGCACCCTCACTCGTCGTCCGCGTTATCTCACCGACAGCCCTGGTGTGCGCTCCGTCGCCGCCTCGCGTCCGTCCGTCGCCACGGTCCCTGCCCGTGACGCCGACCGGATCCCGTCCGTCGCCGTGGTCTCCCGCCGCGCTGCCGACCGGACGCCCACCGCAGTCTCCGTCCCCGGACCCGGAGGCCGGTGAGTCATGGCACTCACCGGTCGCCGTCTCGAGGTCGACCGGATCGCGACCCTCGCTGTACTCCCTCGTGAGTCCGCGATGGTCGTCGTCGGCGACCCTGGTTCCGGGCGCAGCAGCGTCCTCGACGCGGTCGCTGACCGCGTCTCCCTCCCCGTCGTGCGGGTCGGTGTCAACGGGAGCGAGTCCCGCTGGCCCCTGGCCGGCGTGACCTCCCTGTTCACCGCACTCGACGATCCGCGGGCGACCGCCCACATCGCGCACCTGCTGCAGGCCGGTGGCGCGACGAGCGGGCTCGCCGCCGCGCACGACTTCCTCGAGGCCGTGCAGACCCTGACCCTGCCGCCGACGGTCGTCCTGATCGACGACCTCGACCGGATGGACCGCGAGAGCCAGGAGCTCATCGCGTTCCTGGCGGGTCGGCTCGCCGGCACGGCACTGCGCCTGGTCGCAACGGTCCGGACCGTGCCGTCGGACGGGCCGCTCACGGCCCTCCCCGTGCTGCGGCTCGAGCCGCTGGCCGCCGACGTGTCCCTCGCGCTGGCCCGGTCGATGGCACCGGAGGGCGCGAACGACGGCGTCCTCGCGATCCTCGCCGATGCGACGGGCGGCAACCCCGGTGCGCTCCGCGAGCAGTTCGACATGCTCTCGACCGCCCAGCTGACCGGCACCGAGCCGCTCGTGCTGCCGTTGCGCCCGACCGCCACGACCGAGGCCATCGCGGCGCTGACCCTCGACGTGGTCGAGGGTGCCGCCGACACCGACACCGACACCGACGACGCGGGACGTGGTCTGGACGTCCTCGCCCGGCTGTCCCTCGTGCCGGTCGCCAGGACGACCGGATGGGACCGCGACGCCGTCGACGACCTCGCCGACGCCGGGCTCGTCGTCGTGCGCGGCCAGACCGTCACGGTCCGCGACCCGCTGCTGCGGTCGGCGCTGTACTGGCGGATGTCCGCACGCACCCGGCGCACGCTGCACCGTGAGCTCGCCGCGGCGAGCGCCGAGGCGGACGAGCGCGCCGCCGCGTGGCACCGGAGCTTCGTCGACGACGTCCCCGACGTGGTCGCGCTGCTCGACGCCGCCGCGGGCTACGTCGCCGACGGGGCACCGCACGCCGCGGTCGCCCTGGCCGAGCGTGCCCTGCACGTCGGCTCGGGCGGTGAGGACGAGCGGACGGCACTGCTCGCCGTCACCGAGGCGCTGTTCGCACAGCGTCAGCTCGGGCTCGCCGCGCGCTACCTCACCGCGATGCGCCCGTTCCGGCGCGGGTCGGACGAGGTCCGGCGCCTGCGGGTCCTGTACTCCGTGCAGTACCTGCGCGGCGAGACCGTGCACGCGGACGAGCTCCTCGTGCCCGTGGACGCGGAGGCACCCGAAGCCCCCGCGACCGCCGGGCTCCTGGCGATGGTCGCGAGCTTCCGGGCGGAGACGTGGGACCTCGAGCAGGCCCGCGACCTGCTCGCCCGGGTCGAGCAGCTCGGTCCGGTGATCACCCCGCACACCGCGGAGATCGCCGGCGCCGTGCAGTGCCTCGTCGCTGCGCTCGACGGTTCGCTGCCCGCCGACACGGAGCTCTACGACGGACTCTCGACGGCGCGGCTGATGGCGATGTCCGAACCGGCACTCCTGCTCGTGGCACACGCGCTGAGCCTCGCCGAGCGGTACCGGAGCGCACGTCGCGTCTTCGCGCTCGTCGTCGCCCGCGGGCAGGACACCGAGGCCGTGTGGGTCGAGGGAGCCCGCTACCTGTCCGCCGAGAACGAGCTGCGCTCCGGCAACTTCCGGCAGGCCCTCCGCGCGATCGACGCCTGGGAGGCCGGGAGCGCCCTGTCCGCGCAACGGCTCCGCGAGCCGTCGCGGGCGGTCGCGGTCGCGTGGCGCCACTTCGCCGAGGGTCGTTCGCTCGAGGCGCTCGAGGTGGTGGACCGGTGCCTGGCGCTCCGCTCCACGGTGCTGCTCTGGGGCACCACGGCCCGGCTGCACGCACTCCGCGGGCGTGTGCTGCTGCTCGACGGTCGTGTCGACGAGGCGGTGACCGCCCTCGAGGCGGCGGACGCCGTCGGCCGGTCGCTGCGCAACCCGACCGTGCTGCGGCACCTCGGCGACCTGGTCGAGGGCTACGTGCGCCTCGGCCGGATCGACGACGCCCGGAACGCGACGGCCCGGCTCGCGGCCGACCACCACGCCCGGCCGTCCCGCTGGGGCGCGCTCGTGCTGGCCCGCAGCCTGGCGCTCGTCGCCGACGACGCCACCCGTGAGTCGGCGCGTCGTCGAGCCCTCGAGCTGTTCCAGCCGCACGACTCGCAGTACGAGCGCGCTCGCACCTTCGCCGCCCTGACGGCGGTGGGCACGGACGCCGAGCGGCCCCGCCTCGGCGCCGCCGCCGCGGCCGCGTACGAGGCGGCCGGTCTGCGACGACCGCTGGCGACGCCCGCGCCGACGGCGGTCATGCCGGCCTTCGGCGTGCCGACGTCGCTGCGGTCCGGACCGGTGCTGTCCGCCCCGGTCCCCGGGTCACCGCGGAGCGCCCCGGACGCGTCGGTGGTGCTCACCCAGCTGACCGCGGAGGAGCGCGCCGTGGTGCAGAAGGTGACCGAGGGCTACCGCAACCGCGAGATCGCCTCGTCGCTGTTCATGTCCCAGCGCACCGTGGAGCTGCGCCTGACGCAGATCTACCGGAAGGTCGGTGCGCGCTCGCGCTCGCACCTCGTCGCGCTGCTCACCTGATCGCGCGACCCGCGGACGCAGGGCGACCGCTCGACGGACGGGAGGCCCGGTACCAGCTGGTACCGGGCCTCCCGTCCGTCACGCCCGACGTCGGACCGCGAGCCGGCTTGCGGGAGTCCGCACCGACGACACGTCGGGTCGCACCGCTCGCGCGGTGAACCGCAAGAGCCGCTGCGCGGTGTTGTCCCGGCGGACCCGCCGGGCGAGGCTCGTGGTGCACCGACCGTCGTGCCCTTCCCGGAAGGGCCCGTCCGCGGATCACGACCGTCCGGTACCCGAACCGCCGACCCTCCCGGTCCGCCCCCGCCTGATCCGCGGGTGGATCGGCCGGGCGACGGACCCGGACCCGCGGCAGACCCGGCGGCGGTCGGTGCCGCTCCCCGGCACCGGGCCGGTCCACCACCCGAACGGACACCGTATGTGCGGCATCATCGCGGCGCGCGTCAGCGACGACGTGACCCCCTTCCTGCTCGACGGTCTCGAACGGCTGGAGTACCGGGGGTACGACTCCGTCGGCGTCGCGGTGCGGACCGCCGCCGGTCGGATCGCCACGGTCCGGTCAGTGTCCCGCGTCGCGGACCTGCGGGCGGACCTCGCTGCACGGGCGGCCGCAGTACCGGCAGAGGACGCCTCGACCGGGCTCGGCATCGGGCACACCCGCTGGGCGACCTGCGGGACGGTGCGCGAGGAGAACGCGCACCCGCACGCCGACTGCTCCGGCCGGATCAGCGTCGTGCACAACGGGACCGTCGAGAACGCGGGACGGTTGCGGGCGACGCTCGAGCAGCAGGGGCACGTGTTCCGGTCCGAGGTCGACTCCGAGGTCATCGGGCACCTGGTCGAGCGTGCACTCCGCGTCGATCCCGACCTCGTGCTCGCGGTGCAGATCGCGACCGCGCAACTGCGGGGCTCCTGGGCGATCGTCGTGCTCGACGCCCGGGACGGCCGCATGGTCGCCGCCGCGAACCGGTCGCCCCTCGTCGTCGCACGCTCGGCACGGGGTGACTTCGTCGCGAGCGACGTCGGCACCATCGCCCGGTGGTGCGAGACCTTCGTGCCGCTCCGGGACGGCGACGTCGTCGAGCTCGGCGAGGCGTGGAGCTGGTCGTCGGAGGGCATCGCCGTGCCCGTGCCCTTCCCCACCCCGTCCCCGTTCGCCACGACCGCGCTCGACGTCGACCTCGGCGACCACCCGGACCACACGGCCAAGGAGATCGCCGAACAGCCCCGGGTCGTCGCCGACCTGCTCGAGCGCGTCCGGCAGCGCACGGCGGACGGCAGCACCTGGACGGGGCTCGGGCTGCCGGCGTTCGATCGGCTCGCCGTGGTGGCCTGCGGGACGTCGCTGCACGCCGGCCAGGTCGTCGCCGGCACCGCGCGCACCCTCGGCGGCGTGCCCACCGACATCGTCGTCGCGAGCGAGGTGGACCACGCCGTCCTCGGTCGCGGCACCCTCGTCGTCGCCATCAGCCAGTCCGGGGAGACCGCGGACGTCCTCCGGGCGCTCGACCGGCTCGACGACCGGTACCCGGTCCTGGCGCTGACGGACGACGTGCACTCGTCCCTCGCCCGCCGAGCCGACGCGGTGCTCGCCTGCCACACCGGCCCCGAGGTCGGGCTCGCCGCGACGAAGACCTTCACGGCGCAGGTGGTCGTCGGCGTGACCGCGGTCCTGTCGGCACTGGTCGCCTCGGGCCGGCTCGAGCCGACCCGCGCCGCAGCCCTGGTCGACGAGCTCTCCGGACTGCCCGAGCGGATGGCGGCCGCCGCCGCGGTCGCAGCCGAGCGCATCCCGCTCCTGGCCGCGACGGTCCGGGACGCGCCCGGGTTCCTGTTCGTCGGCCGCGGGCCCGGGCTGCCCTACGCAGCCGAGGGTGCGCTGAAGGTGGAGGAGCTCGCCTACCGGTGGGCACGGTCCTGCCCCGTCGGTGAGCTCAAGCACGGTCCGCTCGCGCTCGTCGACGACGGCACCCCGGTCGTGGTGGTCGACCACGGGGACCCGCGCATCGCCTCCGCCGTCGCCGAGGTCCGGGCCCGCGGCGGCCTCGTCGTCACGATCGGCGGTGCGGGCTCCGACGTACCGGCGATCGCCGACCGCGCGGAGGCCACCGACCTGGCCTGGGGACGGTCGCTCGCACCCTGGGGTCCGGTCGAGGCGGTCGTGCCCCTGCAGATGCTGGCGCGTGAACTCGCGCTGCAGCTCGGTTGCGCGGTGGACAAGCCCCGCGCCGCCGCGAGGTCGGTGACGGTCGAGTAGCCAGGCACGTGCAGCGCAACCGGGTGACGGTGTTCCTCGTCGTCCTGACCGGCCTCGCGGTCGTCGCGACGGTCGTCGTGGTGGTGCTCGTCGTCGTGGACGCCGTCCACTGACCCGACGGCCCGCGCGGTCAGCGTCCTCTGGGTGGGTGCTGCCATCCTGGCGTCTTGACCGCAGCAGCCCCGCCCCTCGTGTTCGTCGCCGTCCTGGTCGGCGCCGTCCTGCCCGTCGTGCCCCTGGTCGGCCGGGTCGCCCGGATCGCGGCCACCATCGTGCACGAGGTCGGCCACTGCGTCGTCGTGGTGCCGTTCGGCGGACGCATCGACCGGATCGACCTGCACGCCGACGGCTCCGGCGAGGCCTGGGTCCGACTCGGGCGCGTGCCGGCGGCGATCCGCTGGCTGGTCCGGGTCCTCAACCTCTTCGCCGGGTACAGCGCGCCGCTCTGGGCCGGGGTGCTGCTCGTCTCCGGGGTGCTCCAGGGGTCGCGGTGGCTCCCCGTGGTGGTGCTCGCCGTCGTCGGCCTGGTGGCCCTGGCGTTCGTGCGGAACTGGTTCGGCCTGCTCGTCGTGCTCGGCTTCGACGCGCTCGCGCTGTGGGTGGCGGTCCGGCCGTCGGAGGCCACCGTGCTCGTCGTCGCCGCGGTCGGCACCGCGTTCGTGGTGGACGGTCTGCGGTCCCTCGTGCACGTCGCCCGCTGGCTGCTGACCGGCGCCCGGGTGCAGACGGACTTCCACATCGCCGCCGCCGAGATGCGGGTGCCGGCCGTGCTGTGGTTCGTGTTCTTCGTGGCGGTGAACGGTGTGGCGGTGTGGCTCGCCCGGGAGCCGCTCCTCGCCACGTGGGACACCGTCGCCGCCGGGGTGCGCGCACTGTTCTGACCCGGGCCCGAGGTGTCGGCGGGCCGGCGTCGGCAGCCCGGCCGCGCTCCTGCGACATCGCACGCGTCGATCGACCGGTGCGATGTCGAACGATGCACACGCACACGATGCCGGCGCACGAACCGACGTCCCACGCGTCGATCGACACGCGTCTCGTCGCGTACACGTACCCGTCCGCCGTGCCACGATCGTCGGATGCGCCCCGCCGATGCCCTCGCCGCGCTCACCGACGCGCCGTCGCCCGACCGCGAGCGGTTCGTCGGGTTCGTCCGCAGCACCGGGGACGCTGCACTCGACCGTTCCCTCGGCACGGAGCACCTGACGGCGTCGTGCTTCGTGTTCTCGCCCGACCGGTCCCGCGTCCTGCTCTGCCTGCACCGCAAGGGCCGGTTCTGGGTGCAGTTCGGCGGACACCTCGAGCCGCAGGACGCCGACCTGGCCGGGGCGGCTCGGCGCGAGGCCCGCGAGGAGTCCGGCATCGTCGGTCTCGAGCTCGACGACGGCGTCGTGGCCGACCTGGACCGCCACGACCTGCACGGCGGCTTCTCCTGCGCGGCGCACTGGGACGTCGGCTTCGTCGCCACGGCGGACCCATCCACCCGGACGACGGTGAGCCACGAGAGCGAGGACGTCCGGTGGTTCCCGGTCGACAGGCTCCCGGATCCGACCGCCCCGGGACTCCCCCGACGCCTCGCCGCACTGCTCGCCGGAGCAGACACAGACACAGACACAGACACAGACGCAGACGTGAGCACGGCCGCTCCCGCTCGGGGTGGCACCGCCGGCCCGTAACCCGACGCCGCAATGCCCCACCGGCCCGTCCGGCCTGCGAGAGTACCCGCACGACGGACACGCCAGGAGGACCCCATGTCGAACGACGGCCACGGCTTCGCCACCGAGCAGGTGCACGGCGGGTTCCTGCCCGACACCGCACACGGAGCGCGGGTCCCCGCGATCCACATGACCTCGGGCTTCCTCTTCGACGACTTCGAGCAGGCCCGCGAGCGCTTCGCCGGTGCCGACGACGGGTACACCTACACACGGCTGGGCAACCCGACGAACGCCGACGTCGAGCGCCGCGTCGCACTGCTCGAACGGAGCGCCGAGGCGATCCTCGTCGGCAGCGGCCAGGCGGCGGTGACGGTGGCGCTCCTCGGGCTCCTGCAGGCGGGCGACCACGTCGTGAGCGCCCGGAGCATCTACGAGGGCACGAAGGGCCTGCTCCTGCAGAACCTGGCGCGCCTCGGCATCGAGGTCGACTTCGTCGCGGACCAGCGCGACCTCGACGCGTGGGCCCGCGCGGTCCGACCGAACACGAAGCTCTTCTTCGCCGAGACGATCCCCAACCCGAAGAACGACGTCCTCGACATCGCCGGGGTCGCCGACACCGCACACCGGGCGGGTGTACCGCTCGTCGTGGACAACACCCTGGCGACGCCGTACCTGGTGCGCCCGGTCGAGCACGGCGCCGACGTCGTGGTGCACTCCGCGTCGAAGTTCCTCTCCGGGCACGGTGCCGGCCTCGGCGGGCTCGTCGTCGACGGCGGGACCTTCGACTGGGGCCGTACGCCGGGACGCTTCGCCCACCTCACGACGCCGGACCGCGCCCTCGGGGGGCAGAGCTACGTCGAGCGCCACGGCAGCCGGGCCTTCGCGGTGTACGCGCGTGACGTCGTCGCGTCGCGGATCGGTCCGACGCCGTCGCCCTTCAACGCCTTCTTGCTGCGTCAGGGCATCGAGACGCTGTCGCTCCGCGTCGAGCGCCACGTCGCGAACGCGCTGGCCGTCGCGTCCTTCCTGGAGCGCCAGCCGGAGGTGACGAGCGTCGACCACGCGGGGCTCGCCTCCAGTCCGTACCACGACCTCGCCCAGCGCTACCTGCCCCGTGGGGCCGGCTCGGTCTTCGCCTTCACGCTCGCCGGTGGCGAGCCGGCCGCCCGCGCCTTCATCGACGCGGTGCAGCTGATCAGTCGGATGACCCACCTGGGTGACGTGCGCTCGCTCGTGCTGCACCCCGCGACCACCACGCACGCCGGCCGCACCGCGGCCGAGCGGGCCGAGCTCGGCATCGGCGACGGCCTGGTCCGGCTGTCCGTCGGCATCGAGGACGTCACCGACCTGCTCGCCGACGTGGAGCGCGGCCTCGCAGCGGTCCGTGCGGCCACCGGACGGGACGGCGACGGCCGGGAGGCCCGCCCCGCCCCCGCCACGGAGGTCGCGGCCCTCGCACGCGCCGTCCCGCAGGGCCACCTCGTCGAGCAGGAGGTCTGACGGTGGGCGACCTGCAGCACTTCGGGTACTTCTTCTCGCGGGGGTTCGGCCCGCAGGCCTGGGGACGGTCCGACTGGGACTGGGGCCACGACTGGACGAAGCCCGACCTGTACCAGCAGTCCGTCCGGGCGCTCGAGCAGGCGGGGATGGACCTGGTCATCGCCGAGGACGCGATCTCCCTCGGCAGTCCGGCGACCCTCGACCTGCGGATCCGGCAGGCGTACGGCGGCCCGAAGCACGACCCGCTGCTGCTCGCGCCGTACCTGTTCGCGGTGACGCAGCACATCGGCATCGCACCGACGGTGAACGCCGGCATCACACCGCCGTACCTCGCCGCGCGGCAGGCCGCGACACTCGCGCACCTGTCCTCGGACCGCTTCGGGCTGAACGTCGTGACCGACACCGGCAGCGCCCGGCACGTCGGTGCGGCACCGCTCCCGCACGACGCCGCGTACGACCGCGCCGAGGAGTGGATCACGCTGCTCCGACGGCTCTGGCACTCGTGGGGCGACGGCTACGTCGGGGACCCGACGGACTGGCACTTCGCCGACGGCGACGCACTCGACGCGTTCCACCACGAGGGCGCGTACTTCACCGCCGACGGCCCGCTCAACGCGCTCCCGCTCGACGCTGACCCGGTCGTGGTCTCCCCCGGCGGATCCGGACGCGGGCTCGGGTTCGCCGGGACGCACTCGGACGTGCAGCTCGCACTCGCACCGTTGACGGCCGAGGCGGTCCGTGCGTACCGGTCCCGGGTGCTGACCGCCGCGGCCGACGCCGGGCGCAGCGCAGACGACCTGCGGGTGCTGTTCGTGCTCAAGCCGGTCCTGGTGCCCTCGGTCGAGGAGGCCGAGCGCGTCGTCGCGGCATCGCGCCACCCGTCCGACGCGGACCTCCGCGCCGCGGCGGTCGCGTGGTCGAGCGACTCCGAGACGGACCTGCTCGCCCTCGACCTGGACGCACCGATCCCGGACGGGACCTTCGGCGACCACGTGTCCGCGGGCACGGTCCGTGGGCTGGTCGGGGACACGCCGGACGCGCCCCTCCGGGAACTCCTGACCCGGAAGGCCCGGCTCGGGCGGATCAGCGCGCGCGCGGGGTTCGTCGGGACGGCCGAGGAGTTCGCGGACTTCGTGGAGGAGCTCGGGGCGGACGCGGACAACGACGGGTTCATCCTGTCCGGCGACCTGCACCCGGCGCAGGTGTACCGGCTGACGGGCGACCTCGTGCCCGCACTGCGCCGCCGGGGGCTGCTGCGCCGGGAGTACGGCGACGGCGGCCTGCGGGCGAACCTGTTCGACTTCTGACCCGGCCCTACCGCGTGGTCCTACTGCTTCTTGTCGGACTTCTGCTTGTCCTTCTTCTTGCCGGACTTCTTCTTCTTGTCCTTCTTCTTCTTGTCGGACTGCTTCTCGTCCTTGTCCTTGGTCTTCTTGCCCTCGTCCTGCTCGCCGGGCTGTTCCGCCGGGAAGTCGTCGTCGACCACCGTGCGCGAGGCGCGGACACCGGAGGGCGCGATCCCGTCGACCGGCTCGACCACGACGGACGTGCCGGTGTCCGAGAGCACGTCGACCTGCTGCTCCTCGACCACGGGTGCCAGGGCGTCCTCGACCCGCTCCACCACGAGCTCCGCCCCGTCCTCGGCGAGCCGCAGGAGCGCCTGGGCAGCACGGACCCGCGTGGTGGTCCTCCGTGCGAGCACGTCGGCCCGGGCTCCCTCGAGGAACCCACGCAGCGCCCGCTCCACCGCCGAGCGACCACGCGGCGCCCACCGATCGAGGCGGTCGAGCTCGCCGGCGATGCCCGCGACGTCGTCCTCGACGTGCTCGTCGCGCACCGACGTCACCAGCGCGGCCACCGCCGACGCTGCCCGTTCGACCGCGGCCGAGCGCTGGTCGAGCACGACGAGCATCTCGAACACGGTGCCGTACGACACCGTCTCGAGGCGCACCGGCTCGGCACCACGACCGCGGACGACGAGCCGTGACCCGGGCGTGGGCAACCAGGCGACGACGGCGGCGACGGTCGCGACGGACCCCACGATCCGCTCGTACTCCGCCAGTCCCAGACGGTCCTGCTCGCGCAGACGGACTCGGATCGCGATCTCCTGCACCACGTGCTGCCCTCCCGGTCGGGTCGACGCAGGACCAGCCCCGCGCTCGCTCCGGACAGTAGTCCGGGACCCCGGGGGAACGACGAACGCCCCGCCGCCGTCCTGGGGGACGACGACGGGGCGTTCGGGTGGCGATCTCGGTTCGATCAGCGCGACAGCGGCTCGACGGCACGGCGTTGGTGGAGATGGGGGGAATCGAACCCCCGTCCATCGCTGCGGTTCGACGTCTTCTACGGGCGTATCCGGATGAGTCGTTCTGCTCGGCCCCGTCCTTTGCTACCGGCTTCTAGGACGACGGGCCCAGTCTCAGTGCAAGTCCCGCACGGCCCTGAGGCGCAACCGTGCAGCAAGTCCTCTGGATGACGCCGGAACTCAGGTTAGAAGACGATCACCTGGCCGACGGACTTCATGTGCTGGGCTGCTTACGCAGCGAGAGCGAAGTCAGTGCGCTTGGAATTGGCACTTGTTGTTTTCCACGGATCGTTCACGAGATGACCGTGGGTCCTCGGCCCGCTTCCCGTCGGCACACAGGCAATGTCGAAACCGATCATCCCCGTACGGGCCGTGACGTGCGAGCCGCTGTCACGCTGTTGAGTTGCCAATGCTCCCCGTGAGGAGCGGACCCCAGCCTAGCGGGGTGTGCTGGACGACGCCACCGACGTTCGCCGAGGGCTCACCCCGCCGCGCTCACTCGCCGAGGCGGTTGCGCGAGCGCATGGCGCGCTCGGCCTCGCGCTTGTCGGTCTTCTCGCGCAGGGCCTGACGCTTGTCGAACTCGCGCTTGCCCTTGGCGACCGCGATCTCGACCTTCGCCCGGCCGTCGTGGAAGTAGATCTTCATCGGCACGAGCGTGTACCCGCCCTGCGCGGTCTTGTGCGAGATCTTCACGATCTGCTGCTTGTGCAGGAGCAGCTTGCGCTTCCGCCGCGGCGCGTGGTTGTTCCACGTCCCCTCGGTGTACTCCGGGATGTGCACGGAGTCGAGCCAGGCCTCGCCACCGTCGATGAACGCGTAGCCGTCGACGAGCGACGCCCGCCCCTCGCGGAGGGACTTCACCTCGGTACCCGAGAGCACCATGCCCGCCTCGTACGTGTCCTCGATCAGGTAGTCGTGGCGCGCGCGACGGTTGGTCGCCACGATCTTCTCGCCGCGTTCCTTCGCCATGGTGACTCCCTTCGTGACCGGGCACGAACCCCGGTGCTGCTGCGCAGCCCTACAGCCTAGTGAACACGACGACCGCGGCGCACCTTCCCGGCGCGCCGCGGTGCGCCGGCGACCCGAGGCTCGCGCAGGCGGACACGTTCTTGGCAGGACCACCGCGAAGATGTCCGCCACGGCGAGCCTCGCGCCGGACGATCGACCGCCGCTCGGGCCGGGTCAGACGCGCAGGTACCGGCGGATCGCGATGAGCGCCGAGACCCCGGCCAGGAGCACGCCGATCACGATCACCGCGGGCACGACGACGGCCGCGTCGCTCATGCCGATGAAGGCGGTGCCGGAGAACCGCTGCGCCAGGTAGTTCCGGACGAAGAACCAGACCACCGCGGTGATCGCGCCACCGGCGAGCACCGCTCCGATCGCGGCGGCGATCACCCCCTCGAGCACGAAGGGTGTCTGGATGAACCGGTTCGACGCCCCGACCAGGCGCATGATGCCGAGCTCACGTCGCCTGCTGAACGCCGAGAGTCGGATGGTGGTCGCGATGAGCAGCACGGCCGCCACGAGCATCAGCGACGCGATGCCGATCGCCGTGTACGACGATGCGTTGAGCAGGTTGAAGATCGGCTGCAGGTACCCGCGCTGGTCGACGACGCTCTGCACGCCGGCGACCTTCGACAGGCTCTCGACGAGCACGTCCGCCTGCGACGGGTTCTTCAGGTTCACCCAGAAGGTCTCGTTGAGGTACTCCGGCTTCACGAACTCGGTCGCGGGCGAGTCCTTGAACTGCTCCTTGAACCGCGTGAACGCCTGGTCCTGGTCCTCGTAGTACGTCTTCTCGATGTACGGCTTCAGGGTGGACGAGTCGAGCTGCGCCTGGACCTGCTCGCGCTGGTCCTCGGTCGCCTTGGCGCCGGTGCAGTTGCCGGTGGTGTCGGTGTCGGTGCACAGGTACACCGCGACCTGCGCCCGGTCGTACCAGTACCCCTTCATCTGGTTGATCTGCATCTGCAGCAGGATCGCCGTGCCCACGAAGGTGAGCGAGATGAAGGTCACCAGGACGACCGAGACCACCATCGACGCGTTGCGCCGCAGGCCCGAGCCGACCTCGGACATGACGAGCCCGAGCCTCATCGGATGAGCCCCGGGATCGTCTGGATGCCGGTTGTGTTCGAGACGCCGGAGCCGCGCTGGATCGGCAGCGCCTGCGTCTGGTACCCGCCGGACTGCTCGTCGCGCAGGACGGTGCCGTTCGAGAGCTCGATGACCCGGCGCTGCATCTGGTTCACGATGCTGGCGTCGTGCGTCGCCATGAGCACGGTGGTGCCTCCCTGGTTGATGCGTTCGAGGAGCGCCATGATGCCCGCCGAGGTGGTCGGGTCGAGGTTGCCGGTGGGCTCGTCGGCCAGCAGGATCGCCGGCTTGTTGACGACCGCACGGGCGATCGCGACGCGCTGCTGCTCACCACCGGAGAGCTCGTGCGGCATCCGGGTGGCCTTACCGGCCAGGCCGACGAGCTTGAGCACGTCGGTGACGGCCTCGCTGATGAAGCCCTTGCTCTTGCCGATCACCTGGAGCGAGAACGCGACGTTGTCGAAGACGTTCTTGTTCGGCAGGAGCCGGAAGTCCTGGAAGACCACACCGAGGTTGCGGCGGAAGTACGGGACCTTGCGCGACGACAGCGCGCCGAGGCGCTGGCCGAGCACGTGGATCTGCCCGCGGGTCGGCTTCTCCTCCTTGAGCACGAGGCGGAGGAAGCTCGACTTGCCGGAGCCGGACGCGCCGACGAGGAAGACGAACTCACCCTTGAGGATCTCGAGGGAGAGGTCGTCGAGCGCGGGACTCGGGTTGCCCGAGTACACCTTGGTGACCTGGTCGAATTTGATCATGACCGGATCAGGCTAGGTCGGGTGGGCCGGAAGTCAACCGAGGCGCGCGGCTCGACTCCCCCGCGAGCTCGCTCAGGAATCGTCGCCCTGCTTGCGCCAGCGGATGCCCGCGTTGATGAAGCCGTCCAGGTCCCCGTCGAACACCGACGACGGGTTGTTGACCTCGTGTTCGCTCCGGAGGTCCTTGACCATCTGGTACGGCGCGAGGACGTACGAGCGGATCTGGTCGCCCCAGCTCGCCGTGATGTTGCCGGCGAGCTCCTTCTTCTTCGCGTTCTCCTCCTCCTTCTTCAGGAGCAGCAGGCGCGACTGCAGCACGCGCATGGCGGCTGCGCGGTTCTGGATCTGCGACTTCTCGTTCTGCATGGACACGACGGTGCCGGTCGGCAGGTGGGTCAGGCGGACGGCGGAGTCGGTGGTGTTGACCGACTGGCCACCGGGGCCGGAGGACCGGAACACGTCGACCCGGATGTCGTTCTCCGGGATGTCGATGACCGCGGTCTCCGGCATGAGCGGGATGACCTCGACCGCGGCGAACGAGGTCTGGCGCTTGCCCGCGGCACCGAACGGCGACATGCGGACGAGGCGGTGCGTGCCGGCCTCGACCGAGAGCGTGCCGAAGGCGTACGGCGCGTCGACCTCGAACGTCGCGGACTTGATGCCCGCTTCCTCCGCGTAGGAGGTGTCCATGACGGTGGTCTTGAAGCCGTGCTGCTCGGCGTAGCGCAGGTACATGCGGAGGAGCATCTCGGCGAAGTCCGCCGCATCGACACCGCCGGCACCGGCGCGGATCGTGATCACCGCGGGGCGCTCGTCGTACTCGCCGTCGAGGAGGGTCTGCACCTCGAGGTCACCCATGGTCTTCTGGATGGCCTTGAGCTCGTCCTGCGCCTCGGCCGCAGAGTCGGCGTCGTCGGCCTCGTTCGCCATCTCGACGAGGACCTCGAGGTCGTCGATGCGCTGCTCGGTGTCGGTCATCTTCCGGAGCTCGGCCTGCTTGTGCGAGAGCGCGCTCGTCACCTGCTGCGCGTGCTCGACGTCGTCCCACAGGTCCTGGGCACCCGCCTGCTCGCTCAGTTCGGCGATCTCGCGCTGGAGCCGGTCGACGTCGACGACCGAGCGGATGTTGCCGAAGGTCTCGCGGAGGGCGGACAGCTGCTCGGTGAAGTCAAGTTCGACCATGGTCACCGATCCTACCGGTGCCCACCGGCCGGGAGGCTCGCCGCACTCCGCCGTGTGGGCTCGCGTCCGGCAGGTGGCCGCTGTGGAGGACCGTGGGGACCTGGTCGCTCAGCGTCCGAGCAGAGGCGTCCGGGACGCCAGGCCGGCTGCGCCGGCCCGGGCGACCGCGTCGGGCAGCGCGGCGAGGAAGGCGTCGACGTCGGCGTCGGTCGAGGTGTGCCCGAGCGTGATGCGCAGGGCGCCGCGGGCCTCGTCCTCGGACAGGCCCATGCCGAGCAGCACGTGCGACGCCTCGGGGACGCCGGCCTGGCAGGCGGACCCGGTCGACACGGCGACCCCGGCCGCGTCGAGCAGGAACAGCAGCGAGTCGCCCTCGCACCCGGGGAAGGTGAAGTGGGCGTTGCCGGGGAGCCGGTCGACCGGGTCGCCCATGAGCACGGCGCTCGGGACGCGTTCCAGGACCCCCGCGACGAGCCGGTCGCGCAGGGCCGACGCGTCGTGCAGCCCGGCCTCCGCGGCGACACCGAAGGCCGCCGCCGCCGGGGCGTCCTGCGTCCCGCTGCGGACCTGTCGCTGCTGGCCACCGCCGTGGATGAGCGGCTCGACCGTCGCACGGCGCCCGAGGACCAGCGCGCCGATCCCGACCGGCCCACCGATCTTGTGCGCCGACACGCTGAGCGCGTCGAGGCCGGAGGCCGCGAACGACACCGGGACCTGCCCGTACGCCGCGACGGCGTCGCTGTGCACCGGCACACCGGCGGCGTGCGCCAGCTCGACGATGCGGTCGACCGGCTGCAGGGTCCCGACCTCGTTGTTCGCCCACAGGAACGTGACCAGGGCGACGTCCGAGGCGTCGGCGAGCCGTGCCTCCAGGCCGACGAGGTCGACGCGACCCTGCGCGTCCAGCGGGACCACGTCGACGACGGCGCCCTCGTGGCGCTCGAGCCACTCGACCGTGTCGACGGTGGCGTGGTGCTCGCCCGCCGGCACGACGATGCGCGGCCGCGGACGGTCCTGCTGCCGCGCCCAGTACAGCCCCTTGACCGCGAGGTTGATGCTCTCGGTGCCGCCGGAGGTGAAGACGACCTCGACCGGCTCCGCGTCGAGCGACCGGGCGACCGCGGCGCGACCGTCCTCGAGCAGCATCTTCGCGCGCTGGCCGGCGCTGTGGATCGACGACGGGTTGCCCACCGTGGCCAGGGCCCGGGTGAACGCGGCGAGCGCCGCGGGCAGGATGGGCGTCGTCGCCGCGTGGTCGAGGTAGGCCGGCATGACTGCGCCCCTTCCGTGTGCGTTCACAGGATACCTCCGGCCCCTCGTACCCTGGTCGTCATGCACCGCACCGCGATCGACGAGACCCCCGGCTTCCGCCTCGGTGACGGCGTGCCCCGCTTCTCGGTGCGTTCCGCCTCCGCGACCGCGGTGACCCTCGTGGTCGTCGACGCCGACGGTGTCGAGACCCGCCACGTCCTGTCGCGGACCGACGGCACCGACCAGTGGGCGGCGGAGACGCCGGACGTGCGGCCGGGCGATCGGTACCACCTGCTCGTCGACGGTCCGGACGGACCCCGCCACGCGTTCGACCCCGCGCGACCGCTGCTCGACCCGTACGCGCGTGGCATCGTCCCCGCGGCGACGGCCGCTGGGAGCGGCGGCCCACGGTGGACGAGCGTCGTGGTCGACGATGCCTTCGACTGGGGCGGTGTGCCGAAGCCCGACGTCCCCCTGGACCGGACCGTCGTGTACGAGGCGAACGTCCGCACGCTCACCGCTGCGAACCCCGACGTCCCCGAGCACCTGCGCGGGACGTACGCCGGCGTCGCGCACCCGAGCACCATCGCCCACCTGCGCCGCATCGGCGTGACGACCCTCGAGCTGCTGCCCGTGCACGCGTTCGACACCGAGGCGTGGCTCCGGGACGCCGGTCGCGAGAACGCGTGGGGCTACAACACCCTCGGGTTCTTCGCACCGCACGCGGCCCACGCCTCGTCGGACGCCCGTGCAGCGGGTGCCTCCGCGGTGCTCCGCGAGTTCAAGGGCATGGTGCGACTCCTGCACGAGGCGGGCATCCAGGTGCTGCTCGACGTCGTCTACAACCACACCGCCGAGGAGGGCACCGGCGGACCCACCACCTCGCTGCGCGGCATCGAAGGGGCGGGGCGGTACCGCTGGACCGAGGACGGTGCGTCGTACTACGACACCACCGGCTGCGGGAACACGCTCGACACCTCGGTCGAGGCCATCGCGGACATGGTCGTCGACAGCCTGCGCTACTGGGCGCGCGAGGTGCAGGTCGACGGGTTCCGGTTCGACCTGATGGCGGCGCTCGCCCGCGACGAGCACCACGTGTTCGACCCGGCGCACCCGTTGCTCGAGCGCATCCGGCAGCACCCGGACCTGCAGGACGTGCTCGTCGTCGCCGAGCCGTGGGACGTCGGTCCCGACGGGTGGCGCACGGGGGCGTTCGGCCCCGGCACGAGCGAGTGGAACGACGGGTTCCGGAACACCGTCCGCCAGTTCTGGCTGACCGACGTCGCCGAGGAACGCCGGAACGGCACCCCGCAGGCGGGCATCGGTCGGCTCGCCGAGGCGCTCACCGGGTCCCGCGGCACCTTCGGCCAGGAGCGCGGCCCCCTCGCGAGCGTCAACTTCGTCACGGCCCACGACGGCTTCACGCTGCTCGACCTCGTCTCGCACGACCGCAAGCACAACGAGGCGAACGGCGAGGACGGGCGGGACGGGTCCGACGACAACCGCTCGTTCAACCACGGGATCGAGGGCGACACGGCCGACCGCGGGGTGCGTGCCGCCCGGGGCCGGTCGATGCGGAACCTCGTCGGCACCCTGATGCTCTCGGCGGGCATCCCGATGCTGACCGCCGGCGACGAGCGCAGCAGGACGCAGCACGGCAACAACAACGCCTACGTCGTGTCCGACGACCTGACCGCCGTCGACTGGTCGGACGACGAGGACGCCGAGGCGATGACCGAGGCGGTCGCGGCGCTCACGCGGCTGCGCGCAGCGCACCCGGCGCTCCGGCCGACGCGCTTCGGGGTCGAGGGGCGGGAGACGCCCGGAGCGTCGCGCATGGCGTGGTACGGACCGGACGGGCAGCCGATGACCCCCGAGGGGTGGGACCAACCCATCCACCGGGTCGTGCAGTACTTCGCCGAGTCGACCCCGGAGCACGAGCCGTTCGACCGGGTGCTCGTGGTCGTGCACGGCAGCGGGCGGACGCGGGACCTGACGCTGCCGGCGCGCCAGGACGTGCTCGGGTACCGGTTGGCCTGGTCGAGCGAGAAGCACCGCGACCACGAGCGGCTCCGGCCGGGCGGGCAGGTCTTCACCGCGTACGGCCCCGGCATCCACGTCTTCGAGGTGGCGTAGGGCGGTCGTGGCCCTCCGCGCGCCTGTCCGGGGAAGGAACGGGCGACGGAGCCCGCACGTGCGCGTCCTGCACAGGCCGTGTGACGCGCCCGACACTGCACAGGGAACGCGTTCCGGGGAACGCGAGCGCTCCGGCCGGGTAGCGTCGCCTCCGTGGCCACCGCAGATCGACCCCGCCGACCGAAGATCGGACGCATCCCGATCACCCAGCTCGCGCCGACGACCCCGAACGGGTTCCCGGGCAAGGCGTTCGACGGCGAGGTGATCACGTTCGGCGCGACCGTCTTCCGCGAGGGCCACGGGATCATCGGCGCCGACCTCGTGCTCGAACGCCCGGACGGCGGCACACGCACCGTGCCGATGCTGCTCGGCGCCCCCGGCACGGACCGCTACGAGGCCACCGTGCAGGTCGACCACGTCGGCGTCTGGACGTGGCACGTCGAGTCGTTCTCCGACGACTGGGCGACGTGGCTGCACGCCGCCCGGCTCAAGATCGCCGCCGGTGTCGACACCGAGGCGACGCTCCTCGACGGCGCCGTCCTGCTCGACCGACTCGCCGCCGAGACCGACTCCAGCGCCGCCGTCCGCGCGGCCGAGCAGCTGCGGGACACCGACCTCGAGCCGACCGAGCGCCTCACGGCCGTCGACGACCCGCGCATCACGGGTGAGGTCGAGGACTCCCCGCTGACCTCGCTCCGGACGCACTCCCCCACGCAGCTCCTCGACGTCGAGCGGCAGCGCGCGGGCGTCGGCGCCTGGTACGAGTTCTTCCCCCGCAGCGAAGGGGCGAAGAAGAACGCCGACGGCTCGTGGAGGAGCGGCGACTTCCGCACCGCGGCCCGCCGGCTCCCGGCCGTCGCGCGCATGGGCTTCGACGTGGTCTACCTCCCGCCGATCCACCCGATCGGCACCACGGCGCGCAAGGGCCCGAACAACACGCTCACCCCGGGACCGCACGACCCGGGCAGCCCGTGGGCGATCGGTGGTCCCGAGGGCGGGCACGACGCGATCCACCCCGACCTCGGCACCGAGGACGACTTCCGCGTCTTCGTCGAGACGGCGAAGAACAGCGGGATGGAGGTCGCGCTCGACTTCGCACTCCAGTGCTCCCCCGACCACCCGTGGGTGGACCAGCACCCCGAGTGGTTCACGGTCCGGGCGGACGGGTCGATCGCCACGGCGGAGAACCCGCCGAAGCGGTACCAGGACATCTACCCGATCCAGTTCGACAGCGACCCCGAGGGCATCGTCACCGAGGTCCTGCGGGTCCTCGAGCACTGGATCGCGTTCGGGATCCGCATCTTCCGCGTCGACAACCCGCACACCAAGCCGCTCTGGTTCTGGGAACGCGTCATCCGCGAGGTCCGCGACCAGCACCCGGACACGGTGTTCCTCGCCGAGGCCTTCACCCGCCCGGCGATGATGCGCGCCCTGGCCGAGGCCGGGTTCCAGCAGTCGTACACGTACTTCACGTGGCGGAACACGAAGGAGGAGATCGAGGACTACTTCGCCGAGCTCAGCCACGAGACGAGCGCCTACCTGCGCCCGAACCTCTTCGTGAACACCCCCGACATCCTCACCGAGTACCTGCAGTTCGGCGGTCGCGCCGGTTACAAGGTGCGCGCCGCGCTCGCCGCGACCGGGGCGCCGACCTGGGGCATGTACGCCGGGTACGAGCTCTTCGAGGACGTCGCACGCCCGGGGTCCGAGGAGAACATCGACAACGAGAAGTACGAGTACAAGCCGCGCGACTTCGCCCTGGCCGAGGCCGAGGGCGCGAGCCTCGCGCCCTACGTCACGATGCTCAACCGCTTCCGTCAGGCCCACCCCGCGCTGCGTCAGCTCCGGAACCTGCACGTCCACGACGCCGAGGACCCGGCGATCGTCGTCTACTCGAAGCACCTGCCCGCCGAGTTCATCCGGTCGGGCCGCGCGGACACGGTGATCGTCGTCGCGAACGTCGACCCGCACTCGGCGCGCGAGACCACCGTGCACCTCGACCTCGCCGCGCTCGGGCTGCCGAACGAGCAGCCGTTCGTCGTCCGCGACGTCGTCACCGGGCAGCGCTGGGAGTGGGGTTCGTCCAACTACGTCCGCCTCGACGCCTTCCAGGAGCCCGTGCACCTGCTCGTCGTGGAGGGACCCGTCCGATGACCGACAGCGACCCGAAGGGGACCCCGCCGATGGGCTCCGACCGTCCCACCCCCGCCACCCCGGACCGAGGCCAGGGGCCGAGCGTCCCGCCGGTGCCGCCCCCGCCGCCGCCCGTGACCCGCTCCCGTGCCCCGGGCGTGGTCCCGCCGGCCGACCAACCGGCCCCCCGGTACGAGCCACGGGTCTCGGCACCGCACGAGGACCTCCCCGGCGCCGCGCCCGTGGCGAAGGAGACGCCGGACCGCGGGGTCCCGGAGTCGGCGACCCTCGCCGGCGCAGCTCGTGACGGCTCCCCGGCACCGACCGGCCCGGAGCCCACGGACCCGACCGGTCTGTCGGCGGACGGCGCGGACGCACCGCTCTCCGAGGGTGGACGCTCGGCGGCACCGGGAGCGACGGCGACCGCGGCGGACCTCGTCCCAGCACCCGAGTCCGCAGCACCACAGCCCGCGGCACCGCAGCACGCAGCACCGCAGCACGCAGCGCCCGCCGGCGGCTCCGACGTCGCCCCGACCTCGGGAGCGGCTCCCCGGCCGGCGCCGGTCGAGGACTGGCTCCGCCAGCAGGTGGCCGAGGGCCGTTGGTCCCAGCCGCACGACGTGCTCGGTCCGCACCCGGTGGACGGGGGCACGAGCGTGCGCGTCGTCCGGCACCTCGCGACGGCCGTCCGCATCGTGCGCCCCGACGGCGACGACGTCGAACTGACCCACGAGGGCGACGGTCTCTGGGCGGGCGCCACGACCGGCACGCTCGGTCGGTACCGCGTCGAGGCCGACTACGACCTCGACGAGTCCACCGACGCCGACGACGCGACGTGGACCACCGACGACGCCTACCGCTTCGCGCCGACCATCGGCGAGCTCGACCTCCACCTGTTCGGCGAGGGCCGTGACGAGCAGCTCTGGCAGCACCTAGGCGCGCACGTCCGCACCGTCGACGGCGTCGACGGCGTCGCTTTCACCGTGTGGGCACCCCGCGCCACCGCCGTCCGCGTGATCGGGGACTTCGAGGGGTGGGAGGGCCGCACCACCGCGATGCGTCGCCTGAACGACCTCGGCGTGTGGGAGCTCTTCTGGCCCGGCGCCCTCGTCGGGCAGCGGTACAAGTTCCAGATCCTCACCGACTCCGGCTGGGTCGAGCGAGCGGACCCGTTCGCCCGACGCACCGAGGTCCCACCGCTGACCGCCTCGGTCGTCACCGCCTCCGACCACACGTGGTCCGACGGCGACACCGCCTGGATGGAGCGTCGGGCGCAGACGACGACCCACGATGCGCCGATGAGCGTCTACGAGGTGCACCTCGGATCGTGGCGCCCCGGGCTCTCCTACCGCGAGGCCGCCGATGCGCTCATCGGCCACGTGCAGCACCTCGGGTTCACCCACGTCGAGTTCCTGCCGCTCGCCGAGCACCCGTTCGGTGGCTCGTGGGGCTACCAGGTCACCGGGTACTACGCTCCGACCGCGCGCTTCGGCACGCCGGACGACCTGCGCTACCTGATCGACCGCCTGCACAGCGCCGGCATCGGCGTGATCATGGACTGGGTACCGGGACACTTCCCGAAGGACGAGTGGGCACTCGCGAAGTTCGACGGCTACGCGCTGTTCGAGCACCCGGATCCGCGTCGCGGTGAGCAGCTCGACTGGGGCACCTTCGTGTTCGACTTCGGGCACCCGCAGGTCCGCAACTTCCTGGTGGCGAACGCGCTCTACTGGTTCGAGGAGTTCCACATCGACGGCCTGCGGGTCGACGCCGTGGCCTCGATGCTGTACCTCGACTACTCCCGCACCGAGTGGCTGCCGAACATCCACGGCGGTCGCGAGAACCTCGAGGCGATCTCGTTCCTGCAGGAGACGAACGCCACGGCCTACAAGCGCTACCCCGGCATCGTGATGATCGCCGAGGAGAGCACCTCGTGGCCCGGTGTCACCCAGCCGACGAGCGCCGGCGGGCTCGGCTTCGGCCAGAAGTGGAACATGGGCTGGATGCACGACTCGCTGCAGTACATCGAGCGTGACCCGGCGTACCGCGCGTACCACCACGACGAGATCACGTTCTCGCTGGTCTACGCCTTCAGTGAGCAGTTCACCCTGCCGATCAGCCACGACGAGGTCGTGCACGGGAAGGGCTCGCTCTACGGGAAGATGCCCGGCGACGAGTGGCAGAAGCTCGCGAACGTCCGGGCGTACCTCGCGTTCATGTGGGCGCACCCCGGCAAGCAACTGCTCTTCATGGGCCAGGAGTTCGCCCAGCCGTCGGAGTGGTCCGAGGCCCGGGGGCTGGACTGGTGGCTCCTCGACGATCCGGGACACCTCGGCGTGCAGGACCTCGTGGCGTCGCTGAACCGCGTCTACAAGGAGACCCCGGCGCTGTGGACGCACGACTCCTCGCCCGAGGGCTTCGAGTGGATCGAGGGCGGCGACGCGCCGCACTCGACGCTCGGGTTCCTCCGCAAGGACGGCGACGACCGCCTCGCGGTCTTCGTGAACTTCTCCGGGGTACCCGTCGAGCGCCGGTTCGGGCTGCCCGCTGCGGGCACCTGGCACGAGGTGCTCAACACCGACGCCACGGAGTACGGCGGGTCCGGTGTCGGCAACATGGGTTCGGTCACGGCCGACGAGACGCCGTGGGCCGGCCGCCCGGCCTCGGCACACCTGGTGGTCCCGCCGCTGGGTGCGGTCTGGCTGCGACTGGCCGACTGACCCCGCCGCCGCGCGGACGCGACCACGGGACGGACGGGAGGCCCGGTGCCAGCTGGCACCGGGCCTCCCGTCCGTCGTCCGCCCGTGTCGTCCGCGGTGCACGCCGCGCGAGACGCCCCCGAACACAGGAGACGCCCCCGTTCCCGGGGGCGTCTCGTGGTTCCTGCGGCGTCTCGCACTGACGCCGGCGTCTCGCACCGGCGCCGGCGTCTCGTACCGGCCGACGGTGGTGCGTCGATCAGTACAGTGCGCTCGCCAGACGGCGCCGTGCCGCGGCCACACGCGGGTCGTCCACCCCGATCAGCTCGAAGTACTCGACGAGCCGGACGCGCAGCGTCTCACGGTCCGCACCGAACACCGTCGGGACCAGGTCGAGCAGCCGCCCGAAGGCGTCCTCGACGTGCCCTCCGCTGACGTCCAGGTCGGCGACGGCCATCTGCGCCTCGACGTCCTGCGGCGCCGCGGCCGCGGCGCTGCGGAGCTCGTCGGCCGTGCGACCGTTCAACCGGTCGAGCAACGAGACCTGCGCGAGCCCGGCGACGGCCATCTGGTCGTTCGGGTCCTGCGCGATCGCGGTCTTGTACTCCTGCACGGCGGCGGCGTAGTCGCCCCGCTCGATGGCGTCGTACGCTGCCTGGTGGTGCGGCGGCAGCGGCTCGGGAGCGGGCTCGCCCTGGGGCTCCGTCTCGGCAGCGCCGTCGACGGTGACCCGACCGGTCACGCCGTTCTGCTCGGCAGCGGCGACGACCTGCTCGAAGACGTCGCGCACCTGTGCCTCGGGCAGCGCGCCGACGAAGAGTCCGAGCGGCCGACCACCGATCACGGCGGCGACGGTCGGGATCGACTGCGCCTGGAACGCCTGCACGAGCTGCGGGTTGGTGTCCGCGTCGACCTTGGCGAGCACCACGCGACCGTCGTACTCCGCGGTCAGCTGCTCGAGGATCGGCGAGAGCTGCTTGCACGGCCCGCACCACTCCGCCCAGATGTCGACGATCACCGGGACGACGGACGAGAGCTGCAGGACGTCCTGGAAGCTCTGGTCGGTGACGTCGATGACGAGCGACGGGACGGTCAGGTCGGCATCGGGACCGGCACCGGTCGCCGGGACGCCGCCCGGCACGGCAGCGGCGCCGGCGCCGCCGGTGCCCGCGGCTGCGCCCGGGCCTCCGGCGGGAGCACCCGCTTGCTGCGTCGGCCGCTGAGCGCGGTCGACGAGGGACGACAGGTCGACGGCTCCGCGGAGACCGGACGGGGTCGGGGGGACGTTGGTCATTGCACCTCACTCGCTGCGGTCAGGCCCTGCGTGAACCCGAGCAGGACCACCTTCTCATCACTGCCGACCGGCGGCACGGAGAACAGCAGCTGGACGCTGTACGTCGCGCTGATCCCCTTCGTGCTCGAGTCGACGCCGGAGAGGGCCTTGACCGCCCCCTCGGTGTTGACCTCGGCGCCGGCCGCGGTCGGGGTCACCTTCTCGACCTCGTCGAGCGAGGCCGACACGAGCGCACCCGCGCCGTCCGTGGCGATCGCCACGGCGCCGTCGTCGGGCACCTCGGACGAGTACTCGATCTTCGCGGTGTCCGGCAGCGACTCGGCCTTCTTGTCCTTGTACGCCTTGCCGATCGTCGAGCGCAGACCGTCGCCGTCGGAGGCGAAGAGCGAGGCGGAGTCGCTGTCCGAGTCCTTCGCCAGCACGTCGCCGTACGCGGCTGCGATGTCGTCGGGCGCGATGCGCAGGAGCTTCGTGTCCCCGGCGAGCCGTGCCGCACCGATCGACGTCGGCGCCAGGCTCGGGATCTCCGCAGCGGCCTCGAGCGACACGTCGTAGGCGACCTTGTAGTCGTCGCGCGCGCTGTCCTGCACCAGGGTGAGGGCCTGCGGAGCGGTCTTCGCGGAGCAGTCCTCGGCGACGACCGTGAAGATCGTGCGCGGCCAGCTGTCGGTCTGCTGCGGGAGCGCCACGCAGACCTGACCGGCCGAGATCGCGGGCGGCGTCTCGACGTCGGTGTCCTTCTCGCGGATCGCGTAGTTCGCCTTGCGGAAGTCGAGGGCGGCCCCGGTGAAGCGGGTCTCGAGCAGCGTCGCGTCACGGTCGGCATCGGCCTTCGACGCGACCTCGGCGACCCGCTCGACGATCCGGCGGATCTGCTGCTCGGTCGCAGCGGTCGGTTCGGTCGAGTCCGCGGCGCCGGTGGCCGAGGCGGTCGGAGTCGGGGTGGCCCCGGAGCCACCGCCCTGCGGCCAGTAGTCCGACGAGCAGCCCGCGAGACCGAGCGCCCCCACGAGCACGATCGGCACGGCCACCAGGGAACGACGGCCACGGCGACCGCGGACCGGCACCTGTGCCCCCGCGGCGGCTGCGCGACGCGACGCCCGCACGCGCGGCGGACGAGACCCGCCGCTGCGGCGACGCGGACCACGACCACGACGCTGGTGCAGGAACGCCCAGACCAGCAGCGCGACGCCACCGACCAGGAAGAGTCCGCCCGCGACGAGGAGCGGACCGACGGAGGGCGTCGCGGTGTCCCGCGGCCAGGTCACCGACACGTCGGTCGGCGCGGCGTCGGACCCGTCGGCGAGCACCACGACCGAGACGTCGGCGGGCAACCGGACGGTGAACCGCCCCGCACCGTCCCACTCCTGGTACCAGAGGTCGCTGCCCTTCGGGTCCGGCACGGAGTCGGCCGATCCCGTCGTGCGGCCGACCAGGCGGTCCTGCTCGGCGTCGAAGCGCAGGGTGGTGTGCTTCGCGTCACCGATCCACGCGTCGACGTCGGCGGTCCTGCCGTAGGCCGCGAACACCGTCCCGGAACCCGAGACGTCGATGCGCTGGTACCCGGGGTTCGCGTTGAGCGTCGACCCCGGGATCACGGTCACCGGGGCCGAGGCCGTGCTCGAGGACTCTGCGACGAGCGACGAGGGTGGCGCGAACACGGTTCGCTGCCCGACCGCGAGACCGACGAGCAGCAGACCGATGACGAAACTGACGATCGCCAGGACGAATCGCACGGATCTTCTCCCTACCGCGCCGGGGGTGGGGGGATCGGCGCGCGAATCAGCGCTCCAGGATAGCGAGGCACCCTGGACATCGCATCCCCCACCGCTGTCCACGGGCTCAGTCGGCGCCGGTGGGCCGCCACTAGACTCGTCCGCGGGCCAAGGGCTGGCCCTCCGCCGACCCCCAGGAGCAACACGTGGCGAACGACGAGGCCGAGTTCGGGACCGAGCTGCGCGGGTACCGCCGCGACGAGGTGGACCGCTCGGTGAACGAGCTCCGCCGCGAACTCATCAAGTCGAACACCGACCGCGCCGAGGCCGCCAAGGAGATCCGTCTCCTGCAGGCGCGTGTCGCGGACCTGCAGGGCGAGCTCGACGAGGCCGGCACCCCGACCTACAGCGGGCTCGGCACCCGCCTCGAGTCCACCCTGCGCGTGGCCGAGGAGCAGTCGACACGGCTCATCAGCCAGGCGGACATCGACGCCCAGCGGCTCCGCGCATCGAGTCGGCACGAGGCCGAGCGTCTGCTCCGCGAAGCCCGGCAGGAGGCGTCGGAGACCCTCGAGGACGCCCGCTCCCGTGCGACCGACGAGCTCACCCGCGCCCGGGCCGAGTCGTCCGACACGATCGAGCGTGCCCGTGCCGAGGCCGGCCTGCTGACCCAGGACGCCCGCAACGAGGCCGCCGCCGTCCGGGGTGCAGCCGTCACCGAGGCCGCCGAGGTCCGCTCGGTCGCCATCCGCGAGACCGATGCCCTGCGTGCCCGTGTCGAGCGCGAGGTCGCCGAGCTGCGCGAGGACGCGCAGCGCGCGGCCGAGGACGCCCGTCGCGCCGCTGCCGACCTCGACCGTGAGACCGAGCACCGACGCAGTGTGTTCGAGGCCGACCACGCCCGGCGCACCGCGGACCTCGACCGCGAGGAGACCACGCGGCGCGCCGCCCTCGAGCGCGAGGTCGCCGAGGGCCGCGCTGCCTGGCAGCGCGAGCGCGACGAGCAGCGCCGAGCGCACGAGCTCGCGCTCGAGACCGGCCGGGCCGAGCTCGAGTCCGAGGTCGAGCGCGGCCGGGCCGCACTCGAGGCGGAGACCAGCGACCGTCGTCGTGAGCTCGACGCCGAACTCGGTGCCGCCCGCGCACGCTGGGAGCGCGAGGCAGCCGAGGCCCGCACCGCCCTCGACCAGGAGCTCGAGGCCGCCCGTGCGCAGCTCCGTGTCGACGAGGAGCAGACCCGGGCCGAGAACGCACGCCTGGTGGAGGAGACCGCTGCCCGCATCGCCGCGGAACTCGAGGAGCACCGCGCCCGCCTCGAACGCGAGCGCGCCGAGGCCGACGCCGCCGCCGAGCGCGCCGCTCGCGAGCACGCCGACGAGCTCGCTGCGCGCCGCGAGCGGGAGCACGCCGAGGTCGACACCGAGATCGCCGACCGCCGCACGGCCGAGCTCTCCGACCTCGAGGCCGAGCGCACGGCGCTGCAGCAGGAGGTCGACACGGTGCGCGCCGACCTGCAGCAGGAACGCGACGAGGTCCGCACGGCGATCGCCCGGGAACGCGACGAGGCCCGCGCGGCGCTCGAGTCCGAGCTCGCCGCCCGCCGTGACGACGCCGAGCAGGACTACCTGCAGAAGCACCAGGAGACGGTGGCCGAGACGCAGAAGTACCTCGACGAGGCCAACCTGCAGCTCGCCGAGGCGACCCGCCGCGCGTCCGAGGCGCGGGAGCGCGCCGAGCGGCTGCAGCAGGAGGCCGACGACCTCGAGCGCACGAGCACCGCGCAGGCACAGGAACGTGCACGCACCATCGTCAGCGACGCCCAGGAGCGAGTCCACCGGATGATCGCGGAGGCCGAGGAACGGTCGGCCGCGGCGATCGCCGAGTCCGAGGACCGGCTCGCCGCCATCCGCACCGAGCGCGACGCGGTCGCCGGGTACCTGGAGAACCTGCGCGGCGTGCTCACGCACGCCACCGGGCTCCTCGACGAGTCCCCCGTGGCGGCCGGCCGGCCGGCGGACGACGAGGCCCTCGACGAGGACGCCACCGCCCGCTGAGGACGGCATCCGCGACCCGGCCCGGAGGCGCACCGCGCGCCTCCGGGCCGGGTCGCGTCCCCCCGCGCCAGCCGTAACGCTCCCCGCTCACCCGGGACGGTCGGCTCGCGGGGCACGGTCGCCGTCCGGCCCTGACCGGTCGGGGGCGTCAGCCCGGTCGCGACGCCGACCGTGTGGTCAGTCGTCGAGGTGCGTCGGCAGCGGCGCGCTGCCCGGGACCACGAGGTCCGCGACGGCGTCGAGGACCGTGCGGACGTACCGTTCCCCGACCCACAGGTGCTTCGCGCCCGCGACGGGGACGACCCGCACGTTCGGCGCGACGGCGAAGCGGCGGACCGCGTCCTCCGGCTGCAGGAAGTCGTCGTGCTCCGGGACCAGCGCGACGACCGGGACGTCCACGTCCGCCCAGCGTCGGAGCTCGTCGTCCGAGGTCCGGTGCAGCGGGGGCGACAGCAGCACCACGCCGGCGACGTTCCCCGCGGCGACGTGTTCGAGGCCGTGCTTGAGGACGACCTCGGTGCCGAACGACCAGCCGAGGAGCCACGGGGTCGGCAGTCCGCGTGCGACGGTCTCCTGCACGGCGGCGCGGAGGTCGAAGCCCTCCGACTCACCGTCACCGAAGACGCCCTCGGACGTGCCCCGTGGCGAGGTCACCGACCGGAAGTTGAACCGCAGCACCGCGATGTCGGCCAGCGCGGGCAGGCGCGAGGCAGCCTTCTTCAGCACGTGGCTGTCCATGAACCCGTGCGCGGTCGGCAGCGGGTGGAGCGTCACGAGCGTGCCCCGCGCAGGCCGGTCGAGCGGCTCGGCGAGCTCGCCGACGAGGGTGAGGTGGTCGTCCGTCACCAGTTCGATGTCGGTACGTCGGGCGGGGAGCTCGGTGTTCGAGCGGATCTCGGTGCTCATGCGATGCTCCAGCAGTGGTTGTGCCAGTGTCGGCGGGACGCCAGGTCGGCGTCGTCCCCGAGCACACCGTCCGCGCGCCAGACCACCACGTGCGCGACACCCGGCAGCACGGCCAGGCCGCAGCCCGGACAGACGTACTCCTTCTGTGCGGACGCCGCGGACACCGGTTGCACGGTGAAGGTACGACCGCGACGGACCTCGGTCCGCCTCCACGAACTCATGAGGCGGTCGAGACCGGTCTCGTCCTCGGTCGGCTCGGGACCACGACCACGGGGTCGCCGCGGTCGGTTGCTGCGCGGCACCCCGGAACTGCCGATCAGTACCAGTTGTAGGACTGGCTGTGGCCCCACGCGCCGCAGGGGGTGCCGTAGACGCCGGAGATGTAGTTGAGACCCCAGGCGATCTGCGTCGCGGGGTTCGTCTGCCAGTCCGCACCGGCCGTGGCCATCTTGCTACCGGGCAGCGCCTGCGGGATGCCGTAGGCACCGCTCGGGTTGTACGCGTTGACGCGCCAACCCGACTCCTTGTTCCACAGCGACACGAGGCAGTTGAACTGCTCGCTCCCCCAGCCGCGTGCGGCGACCATCTGCTGGGCGATCTCCTGCGCGCTGCCCGGGTTCGGCGTCGCGGCCGTCGCCGCGAGCGTGTTCGACGGCGTGACGGCCGTGCTCTTCGCTGCCGGGTCGGCCTGGTCGTCGGTGGCTTCGGCCGGCTTCTCCTCGACCTTGGGCTTCGGCAGCGTGACGCCGTAGCCGTCGCGCGTCACGTCGAACGCGGCGTACGTGCCGTGTGCCGTGAACTGCTGCGGCTCCACGGGCGCCTTGACGAGCACCGGAGCGACGACGGCGGCCTGGGCGACGTCGGGCTGCATCGGGTTGAACAGCGAGCCGCCGACGAAGCCGAAGACGGCGAAGAACGACAGCGTCGGGATGGTCGCGCGTCCGCGCATGAACGAGTTGAGGGTCCGGGCGGCCTTCGGCTTCGCCGGTGCGGCGACCGCGCGTCGCTGCTGGACGATGCGCGGGTCGGCAGCACCGGTCGGTGCGATCGGTCCGCGGACGAGGACCGGAGCGGTCGCCGGTGCGGCGGACGTCGCGACCGGGGTCGGCGCCGTCACGGGTGCGCCCAGCGGTGTCGACGGCAGCGCTGCCGTCTCGACCCGCGGGGTCTCGTGGAGGACCGAGTGCCCCGTCGTGCGGAGTCGGTCGCGTGCCGCGCGGCGCTCACCGACGACCGGACGGTCGAGGTGCTCGCGGGTACCGCGGTCGGAGCTGAGGTCTGCCGTGTGCCTGCCCATGAGTGGGTCCAGGATAACGGAACGGTCACGGGAAGAGAAGCACCGGTGTCCCGCGCGTCGTCAGCGGACGGCGAGCATGACCTCGACGACCGCGTCGAGCAGCGCGTCCACCTGCGCCTCGCGGTAGCCGCCGTGCTTCGGGCGGAACACCACCGACCGGACCTCGGTCAGGCTGAGCGGCTTGCCGTCGCGGAAGTAGCCCGCCAGCCGCTCCGCGAAGACGTCGACGTCCTTCGGGTGGTAGCCGGTGCCGAGCGGGCTGGTGCGTGCGAACCGCTGCCCGGTGGGACGCTCGAGTCGCGCGACGACGTCCGACGCCTTGGCGCGGGCCTCGGCGTACCAGGCCTTCTGACCCGTCTCGGCGATCTCACGCTCCCGCTCGCGAGCGGCGAAGGCGTCCTCGAGGCGCTCGAGCGCGGCGTCGACGTGTGCCGTGGAGTAGCCGCCCTTGCGCATGGAGAAGGCGGTCCTGCGGATCTTCGCCGCCTCGATGCCGGGAGCGGTGTCGCCCGCGGTGTACGCACGACGGGCGTCCTCGAGGAACCGCTCGACCTCGTCGACGTCGTACCCGAGGGACTTGCGGTCTGCGGAGGGAAAGGTCGTGGCCACGGCGACATTCTGCCAGCACCGGACCATGGCGCCACCTGGACGCGCGGTCCGACAGGGCGTCGGGCGCTCAGGTCAGTGGACGACCACCAGGAACAACACGTAGGCTACGGCCGCCGACGGCAGGATGCTGTCGATGCGGTCGAGCAGCCCACCGTGCCCGGGCAGGAACGACGAGATGTCCTTGATGCCGAGGTCGCGCTTGATCATCGACTCGGTCAGGTCGCCGAGCGTGGCGGAGCCCGAGATGAGGACACCGAGGACGATGCCGGTCCACCAGGGCAGACCGAGCATGAGCCAGGTCACCACGATGCCGACCAGGATGCTCGCGGCGACCGATCCCGCGAAGCCCTCCCAGGTCTTCTTCGGGCTGATCCGCGGCGCCATCGGGTGCTTGCCGAGGTTGAGCCCGGTGGCGTACGCACCCGTGTCGACGGCGACGACCACCAGGATGAAGGCGATCACCCACAGCTCACCGCGGGGCTGGGCCGAGAGCAGCACGATGCACGCACCGAGCAGGGTGATGTAGGCCTGCACGAACAGGCCGTTCGTCAGGTCGCGGGCGACGTGACCGGCCGGCGGCTTCTCCCGCGCGATCGCGACCTCGACGAGCCGCCAGACCGCGATGAGGACGATGCCGCCGAGGATCGCGAACAGCGCCGCGACCTGCCCTCCGAGGAACGCTGCCGGGACCATGACGACGGCCGCGGCCACGCTCGGGATGCGCGGCACGTCGCGCCCGGCGAACCGCATCGCGCTCGCGAGCTCGTAGACGGCCACCCCGAGCAGGAAGGCCGCGACGACCATGAACGCCGGCTTCCAGATGAGGAGCGACCCCAGCATGACGACCGCGAACGCCAGGGCGATGGCGATCGCGGCCGGCAGGTTGCGGCCGGTGCGGGCGGTCAGTGCCTCGTTGCGCGCGCCGAAGTCCGCCTTGCGCTGCTTGAGCTGCGCCTCGAAGTCGGCGCGCGCCGCACGGGCACGGGCATCGAAGTCCTGCCGGAGCCCCTTCTTCGTGGTCGGGGCTGCTCCGGTCGGGCGCGGTTCTGTGGGGCGGTCGCCGCCCGGCTCGGGGAGACGCATCAGACCTCGAGGAGTTCGGCTTCCTTCTTCTTCAGCGCGTCGTCGATCTGGTCGACGTGCTTCTTCGTCAGCGCCTCGAGGTCCTTGTCGCCGCGGGCGATCTCGTCGTCGGAGATCTCACCCTTCAGCGCGTCGAGGTCGTCCTTCGCGCGGCGACGGATGTTCCGGATGACGACCTTGTGGTCCTCACCCTTGCCGCGCACGAGCTTCACGAACTCCTTGCGGCGGTCCTGCGTGAGCTCCGGGATCGTCACGCGGACGATCTCGCCGTCGTTCGACGGGCTGGCGCCGAGGTTCGGGAACGTCGCGATCGCGCGTTCGATCTCCTTGAGGGCCGACTTGTCGTACGGCGTGACGATGAGCGTGCGTGCCTCGGGCGTCTGGAGCGACGCGAGCTGCGCGAGCGGCGTCGGGGTGCCGTAGTAGTCGACCGGGATCTTCTGGAAGAGGGCGGCGTTGATGCGTCCGGTACGCACGGTCGCGAAGTCGTCCTTGGCGACGTCGACGGCCTTCGCCATCTTCTCGGTGGCTTCGGTCAGGACATCACTGATCACGGTGGTTCTCCTTCGGTACTGCGTCGAGTCTAGTCAGCGTGCGGGTCAGTTGCTGACGACCGTGCCGATGCGCTCCCCGCGGATGGCGGCCGCGACGTTGCCCTCGCCCTCCATGCCGAAGACGTGCATCGGCATGCCGTTGTCCATGCAGAGCGAGAACGCCGTCGCGTCGACGACCTTCAGGCCCTGCAGCAGGGCGTCCTGGTACGTGACGTGGTGCAGCTTCTCGGCGGTGGCGTCCTTCTTCGGGTCGGCGGTGTACACACCGTCCACGCCGTTCTTGGCCACGAGGACCTCGTGCGCGTCGATCTCGAGCGCACGCTGGGCGGCGACCGTGTCGGTCGAGAAGTACGGCAGGCCCGCACCGGCGCCGAAGATCACGATGCGCCCCTTCTCGAGGTGCCGCTCGGCGCGCCGCGGGATGTACGGCTCGGCGACCTGGGTCATGCTGATCGCGGACTGCACCCGGGTCGCCGCTCCGGCCTGCTCCAGGAAGTCCTGGAGCGCGAGCGCGTTCATCACGGTGCCGAGCATGCCCATGTAGTCGGCACGACCGCGGTCCATGCCGCGCTGCGAGAGCTCGGCACCGCGGAAGAAGTTGCCGCCGCCGACCACGATGGCCACCTCGACGTCCTGCGCGGCCTGCGCGATCTCCTTGGCGATGGTGCTGATGACGTCCGGGTTCACCCCGAGGGACCCGGCCCCGAACGCCTCCCCCGACAGCTTCAGCAGGACCCGGCGGCGTCCGGTCTTCTCGTTCGTCATGTGGCGCACCCTTCGTCGAATGTCTCGTGGGAATCTACCCGGCCGCAGCCGGTCCGGCGGAGGAGGTCGTGCCTCCCGGCCGGCTCCGCGCGCGTCGCAGCGCGCAGAAAACGGGGCCCGGAACCGATGTGGTTCCGAGCCCCGTCACGGGTTCGTTACGCGCCGACCTTGACGCGGGCGAAGCCCTGGATCGTCAGACCGGCGTTCTCGGCGGCCTTCGCGACGGACAGCTTGTTGTCCTTCGCGTAGTCCTGCTCGAGGAGCGCGACCTGCTTGCGGTACGCGTTGAGGCGACCCTCGACGATCTTCGGCAGGGCGGCCTCCGGCTTGCCCTCCTCGCGCGTGATCGCCTCGACGGTCGCGCGCTCCTTCTCGATGGCCTCGGCCGGGATCTCGTCGCGGGTCAGGTACGTCGGGTTCGCGAACGCGACGTGCTGGGCGATCGACCGCGCCTCGGCGGCGTCGGAGCCCGCGTAGGCGATGACGACGGCGATCTGCGGCGGCAGGTCCTGGCTGGTCTTGTGCAGGTAGACCTCGAAGGCGTCGCCCTCGACACGGACGACGGTGCGCAGCGCGAGCTTCTCACCCAGCGCGGCGGCGGCCTCGTCGATCGTCTCGGCGACGGTCTTGCCGTCGAGCGGCGCGGCGTTGCCGGCCTCGACGTCGGACGCACCGGCGGCGGCGACCGCGGCCACGACCTTGTCGGCGAGGGTGGTGAACTTCTCGTTCTTCGCGACGAAGTCGGTCTCGCTCGCGAGCTCGACGACGGTGGCGGCGCCACCCTCGGTCGTCGCGACGACGACACCCTCGGAGGTCGCACGGTCGTCGCGCTTGGCGACGGCCTTCGCGCCCTTGATGCGGAGCAGCTCGACGGCCTTGTCGTAGTCGCCGTCGGCCTCGACGAGCGCGTTCTTCGCGTCCATCATGCCGGCCCCGAGGTCCTCA
Source organism: Curtobacterium sp. NPDC092190 (assembly GCF_044755625.1). NCBI lineage: Bacteria > Bacillati > Actinomycetota > Actinomycetes > Micrococcales > Microbacteriaceae > Curtobacterium > Curtobacterium sp. NPDC092190. The sequence goes on from NZ_JBIVRJ010000001.1 coordinate 825,854, forward strand.
CGGAGCTTCTTCACGTCAGCAAGGCTGTAGTTGGCCATTGACTGGAGTCCTTTCTGGACTGGTGTTGTGGAGAGAGAGGGAAGGGGCGCCGAGCCGACCGGCCCGACGCCCCCGGTGACTACTCGGCCGAGGTGGCTTCGGCGTTCTTGGCCTCGTCGGCGATCGGCTCGCCGATCTCCTTCGCGGCGACCTGCGCGTCGGCGTCGTTCTCCTCGACGGGAGCCTCGGCTGCGGGAGCGGTCTCGGCTGCCGGAGCGCCCTGCGCGCCACCCTGCTCACCGGAGAGGAGCTCCTGCTCCCACTCGGCCAGCGGCTCGGCCGTCTCCTCGTCGCCGCCGTTGTGGCGGGTCTTCAGGCCCTCGGCCGCGGCGTCGGCGACGATGCGAGTCAGGAGACCGACGGAGCGGATCGCGTCGTCGTTGCCCGGGATCGGGTAGGTGATCTCGTCGGGGTCGCAGTTGGTGTCGAGGATGCCGATGACCGGGATCCCGAGCTTCTGCGCCTCGTCGATCGCGAGGTGCTCCTTCTTGGTGTCGACGACCCAGAGCGCGCTCGGGGTCCGCGTGAGGTTGCGGATACCACCGAGGGTCTTGTGGAGCTTGTCCAGCTCGCGCTTCTTGATGAGGAGCTCCTTCTTGGTGAAGCCCTTCGTCGTGTCGTCGAAGTCGATCTCCTCGAGCTCCTTCATGCGCGCGAGGCGCTTGGAGACCGTCTGGAAGTTCGTGAGCAGACCGCCGAGCCAACGCTGGTTGACGTACGGCTGGCCGACGCGGGTCGCCTGCTCGGCGATGGAGCCCTGCGCCTGCTTCTTGGTGCCCACGAAGAGGATCGTGCCACCGTGCGCGACCGTCTCCTTGACGAAGTCGTACGCGCGGTCGATGTAGGCCAGCGACTGCTGCAGGTCGATGATGTGGATGCCCGAGCGCTCGGCGAGGATGAAGCGCTTCACCTTCGGGTTCCACCGACGGGTCTGGTGTCCGAAGTGGACGCCGCTGTCGAGCAGCTGGCGGATGGTGACGACGGCCATGCCGTCCCTCCTTGTTCTCGGCACACGACTGTTCGGCCGTGCGCACGGTTGCGGTTGTGTCGGTCGCGACCGGTGGCCGTGACCCCTGGCGCCCTGTCCGCGCGGCCGCCCGCTCGTGAGAGCAGGACCGGTGGCCGCGGAACGTGTCGTGGCGAGAGCACTGCTGTTGGACGAGCACTGCTGTTGCACGAGCACTGTGGACGCGCGAAGTCAGCGCGCCGGAGCGCGCTGCGGTCGCAATGCTAGCAGGTCCGGACGCCCATGCCGTCGCCGGACACGACGGAGCCCGGACACGACCGCGCCCGGTACGACGGCGCCCGGACACGACCGTGCCCGGGACACGACGGAGCCGGGACGCACGGGAGGCGCGGTGCGGGTCCGACCCGCACCGCGCCTCCCGTCGGGTGGTGACGCCGGTGGACGCTACTTCGCCGACACCGTGTCGCCCTCTGCCGTGATGCCCATCTCCTCGAGGGAGCGGCCCTTCGTCTCCGGGATCTTCGCGATGACGAAGAACAGCGAGAGCAGGGCGAACAGGGCGTAGATGCCGTAGGTCACCGTCAGGTTGAAGCCGGAGAGCACCGGGAACGAGATCGTGACCACGAAGTTCGCGATCCAGTTGGCGGCCGAGCCGACACCGAGCGCGGTCGCGCGGATGCGGTTCGGGAACATCTCGCCGAGCAGGACCCACATGAGCGGACCCCAGGTGGCGCCGAAGGAGACCACGAACAGGTTCGCGAAGATCAGCGCGATGATGCCCCAGGAGCCGGGCAGGCTCGGCGCGCCGTCCACGATCGTGGCCTGCGAGAACGCGATCGCGACCATCGTGAGCGAGACGAACATGCCCGACGAGCCCGCCACGAGCAGCGGCTTCCGGCCGAGCTTGTCCACGGTGAAGATCGCGATGAACGTGACGGCGACGTTGACGATCGACGTGATCGTCGAGATGAGGAACGAGTCGCTCTCCTTGAACCCGACCGCCTGCCAGAGGGTCGTCGAGTAGTAGAAGATCACGTTGATGCCGACGAACTGCTGCAGCACGGCGAGGATGATGCCGACCCAGACGATGGGCTGCAGGCCGAAGCGGTTGCCCCGGATGGAGCCCTTCTTCTCGTTGGCCTCCTTCTTGATGCCGTCCTGGATCTCCTCCAGGCTCGTGTTCACGGTGTCACGCGGGACGATCTTGCCCATGACCTCACGGGCGTCGTCGGCACGGCCCTTCGAGAGCAGGAAGCGCGGGGACTCCGGCAGGGTGATCGCGAGCACGCCGTAGACGACGGACGGCACGACACCGACGAGGAACATCCATCGCCAGGCGGCGAGGCCGAGGACCTGCTCCGAGGCGCCACCGGCGGTCACCGCGAAGAGCTGGTCGGAGAGCAGGGCGGCGAAGATGCCGAGCGTGATGGCGAGCTGCTGGAAGGACGCCAGTCGACCGCGGATCGCCTTCGGGGAGACCTCGGAGATGTACGCGGGGGCGATCACCGACGCGGTACCGATGCCGAGGCCACCGACGAGACGCCAGATGACGAGGTCCCAGGTCGCGAACGCGAAGGCGGAGCCGATCGAGCTGACGAAGAACAGCACCGCTGCCCAGAACATGACGCGCGTCCGGCCCCAGCGGTCGGCCAGGCGACCGGCGAAGTAGGCACCGAAGGCACAGCCGATGAGCGCGGAGGCGACCGCGAAGCCGCTGGCGGCCTCGGACAGGCCGAACTCGCCCTTGATCGCGTCGACGGCTCCGTTGATGACGGAGGAGTCGAATCCGAAGAGGAAGCCGCCGACTGCCGCCGCGATGGCGAACAGGGTGACCTTTCCCTTGAACGCACGGTCCTCGCCGTGCTGGGTGGACGTGTTCGACACGGTGCTCCAGGTTCTTGCCGCCGTGCTGGGTGGCGCACGGTGCCCCGGCGGTCGGCTGGTTCGCCGTCCGAGCGGCGTTGCGTGTTCCGGAGCGGCCCCGACTGTACTCGCTGGCGGCTCGCGGGGCACATCGGGGCGCGGCGGCGCGGCGGCGCGGCGAGGCATGCGGGGTTGGACGCGTTCTGGGGTCGCCGTGGATCGCACGGGTTCGCCGACGTTGCACGCGTCGATCGACGCGTGTCGTGTCGCAGCCGGCACCGCGAGGGGACGTGGTGCGGCGCGGCGCCGTCCGACAGCCGTCCCTGCACAGCCCTGGAGGCAGCGGGCACCGTCCCCAGATCGGCCTGCCGCCGCCCGTGCCCGGGTGCGTCTCGACGACCCTCGTCACATGAGACGGTCACCGCTCCTCCCTCGGCCCGGGCGGCCGGGTGGGCTCCTCGTCCTCGCGGTCGCACTCCTGGTCGCACTCGCGGGTCCGCTCGTGGTCGCGCTCGCGAGTGCGCTCCTGTCGGGGCACCCGACGACGTCCGACGAGGCTGGCCGCTCGGCCGGAACGATCGTGGCGAGCGAGGACGTCGCTCCAGCGCCGTGGGTCTGGCCGACGGGCACGCGCGAGGTGGTCCGACCGTTCGAGGCACCCGCGGACGACTACGCGCCCGGTCACCGCGGCATCGACCTGGCCACGTCCGTCGGTACCCCTGCGGTCGTGGTGGCGGACGGCACGGTGTCGTTCGCCGGGCAGGTCGCCGGCAGGGGCGTCGTGACCATCGACCACGGGGAGGGCCTCGTGAGCACGCTGGACTCCGTCGAACCCTCGGTGGCGACGGGCGACGCCGTCCAGCAGGGGATGGTGGTCGGTGTCGTCACGGTCGGACACTGTCCCGCCGCCGATCCGTGCCTGCACCTCGGCGCACGGGTCGAGGGTCGCTACGTCGATCCGCTGCGGTTCCTGTCGCCGGCTGCCTGGCCGGTCCTGCTCCCGGAGTCGGCGTGGCCGGGGTGACGCGCCGGAGGCCGCGAGGCCGTGCGGCGGAACGGCGTCGGGACTCCCGCCCGGCCGTTCGCCGTCAAGCGCGGGGGTGCGCCGTTCGGTAGACCTCCCGGAGCCGGGCGGACGAGACGTGCGTGTAGATCTGCGTCGTCCCGAGGCTCGCGTGCCCGAGGAGCTCCTGCACGGCCCGGAGGTCCGCTCCCCCGTCGAGCAGGTGCGTCGCCGCGGTGTGCCGGAAGGTGTGCGGCCCGCTCGGACCGGCGCCCGGCAGGTCTCCGAGCGCTCGAGCGACGACCCGGTACACGCTGCGGACCCCGAGTCGGCCACCCCGGTCACCGAGGAAGAGCGCGGGCCCACCAGAGCGCTGCACCTGCTGCTCGGAGGGGTCCGGCTGCGGGGAGGTGTCCGACTGCCGGGCGGGGGCCGGCGACCGCTCGGCAGCGCGCGCAGCGAGGACCGGGCGACCCCGTTCGAGCCAGGCCTCGAGCGCGTCCCTTGCGGGCACGCCGAACGGCACCACCCGTTCCTTGCCGCCCTTGCCGAGCACTCGCACGGTCAGGCGGTCTCGGTCGACGTCCTCGACGTCGATGCCGACGAGCTCGCTCACCCGGATCGCCGCGGCGTAGAGCAGTTCGACGACCGCCAGGTCGCGGAGCGCAGCAGGGTCGTCCGTGTCCGCCCGAGCCGCGAGTCCGTCGAGCACCGTCCGGACCTGGTCGGTCGACACGACGCGCGGCAGGTGCCCCGCCCCCTTCGGCGCGCGCAGCCGGGCGCCGGGGTCGGTGTCGAGCAGACCGGTCTCGCTGGCCCAGCGGGTGAACGCCCGCACCGACGACGACCGGCGCGCGATCGTGGACCGGGCGAGCCCGCGTCGGTCCGCTTCCCACAGCCAGTCGCGGAGCACCTCGAGACCGAGGTCCGCGGTGGCGGCGATCCGCCGCTCGTCGGCGAACTGCACCAGCTGGTCGAGGTCGTTCGCGTAGGCACGGACGGTCTGGTCACTCAGGCCCCGGGCGCCACGGACGTGGTCGAGGAACGACTCCACCGCCGCCACGAGTCGCCCGTCCGCCTGCTCCGCCACGGACCCCAGGGTAAGCGTCCGGCGCCGTCACGACCTGGTCCACCCGCCGACGGTGTGCGTGACGAGCCCCTGCAGTTCGGCCAGCGCGAGCGCGTCCGCCACCGCACCCGCCGACATGCCCGAGCGCACGGCGATCTCCTGCTCGCCGAGCGCCCGTCGACCGAGTGCGTCCAGGACCCGGACCACCTCGGGGTCCTGCCGCCCGCCGATCGGCTCGTCGGCGTGCGTCGGCCCACCGTCCCTCGACGGGTGTCCGCGCCCGGATCCGCGTCGTCCGACGACGGCGTCGACGGGGTCGCCCGGACCGACGACGATCTGAGCACGCCCCTGCGCGACGAGACGGTGGCACCCGACCGACGCCGACGACGAGAACGCCCCCGGGACGGCGAACACGGGGCGGCCGAGCTGCGCAGCGTGGTGCGCCGTGTTCAACGCGCCCGAGCGGGCCCCGGCCTCGACCACCACGGTCGCCGCACCCAGCGCCGCGATCAGTCGGTTCCGTGCGAGGAACCGCCACCGTGTCGGCCGGGTACCCGGCGGGGACTCGGCCAGCAGGCTGCCCTGCCGTGCGACGTTCCGCAGCAGTTCGACGTTGCCCGTCGGGTAGAGCTGGTCGATCCCGCCGGCCAGGACCGCCACCGTCGGCGTGCCCGCCGCGACCGCGACCCGGTGCGCGATCGCGTCGATGCCGTAGGCACCACCACTCACCACCGTGCACCCGGCGTCGGCGGCGGCCGAGGCGATCTCCGCGGTCGCCTCGGCCCCTGCGACGGTGTTCGCCCGTGAACCGACGACGGCCAGGGCAGGACCGGAGGGCCGACGCCCCGACCGCGTCCAGAGCACGACGGGCGCGTGCGGCCCGAGGTCGTCGACGCCGGTGGGCCACCCGGCCGCGCCCGGCACGACGAGCCGCGCACCGACCGCGCGCGCGGCCTCGAGCGTCGTCAGGACGTCGACCCGGGCGAGCCGTGGGCGCCAGCGCTCGAGGGCGACCCGCAGCGTGCGGGCGAAGGGTGCCGGGGACTCAGCCCCCGGGACACCCCGGTCGATGCAGGAGTCGAGCAGGCCCACGGGTCCGTCGTCGCACGCCGACCGGACGAGCGCGAACGAGCGCTCGGCCCCAAGCCCCTGGACGAGCATCCCCGCCACCAAGTCCCCCGGCTCCACGACGGCCGACCACGCCACGCGCGCCGCTGCCTCGACCGGGTCCACCGCGTCGGCCACAGCCCGACCGAGGAGCACCGCGACCGTCTCGAGCAGGTCGGGCGCCCCGGTCACAGCGCACTCCGGAGGGCGAGGGCCTCGCGCACGTGCCGTTCACCCGGCCGGTCGTCCCCCTGCAGGTCCGCGAGCGTCCAGGCGAGGCGCATCGTCCGGTCCCAGCCGCGCATCGTCAGCGTGCCGAGGTCGAGCGCCTGGTCGAGCGCCGTCGTCGCCCGCCGGTCCACCCGCCCGGGGCCGCGGAGCCACGCCCCCGACACCTCGGCGTTCCGGGTCCACCCCGTACCGACGAGCCTGGTGCGCATCGCGTGGCGTGCCGCCTCGACGGTCGCTCGAGCCTGGGCCGTGCTGGGGGTCGTGCCGTCCTCACCGCGGATCAGGCCGGTGGTCACCCGCGGCACCCGCACCCGGATGTCGATGCGGTCGAGCAACGGCCCGGACATGCGGCCGAGGTACCGGCGGACGGTGGCCGGCGCGCACTCGCACGGTTGCCGCGTCGAACCGGCGTTGCCGCACGGACACGGGTTCGCCGCGAGCACGACCTGACAGCGTGCGGGGAACTCGGCGGCCCCGGCGGCCCGGTGCACCGTGATCCGTCCGGACTCCAGGGGCTGTCGCAGCGCGTCGAGCACCGCGCGCGGGAACTCCGGGGCCTCGTCGAGGAACAGCACGCCCTGTGTCGCGCGCGAGACGGCGCCCGGTCGGACCGTGCCGGAGCCGCCACCGATGAGGGACGCCGCGGACGCCGAGTGGTGCGGGGCCTCCCACGGAGGTCTCGTGGTCCACGATGCGACCCCGTGCCCGGCGACAGACCGGACCGCCGCGACCTCGAGCGCCGCGTCGTCGTCGAGGTCCGGCAGCAGACCCGGCAGCCGTTCCGCGAGCATCGTCTTGCCGGCGCCCGGCGGTCCCACGAGCAGGGCGTGGTGTCCGCCGGCGGCCGCCGCGACGAGGGCACGGACGCCGGTGGGGTTGCCCACGACCTCGGCCAGCTCGGCGACGGGTGAACGCTCGGGGAGCACCGGCGGTGCGGCGACCGGGTCGACCTCGACCGGCGGGAGGAGCGCCCCGGCGTCGATCGCGGCGGCACGGAGCGAGTCCACGGCGCGGACGTCCACGCCGCGCACGAACCGGGCCTCCTCGGCGTTCCCCGTGGGGAGCACCACCCGCTCGGCTCCGGCGTCCCGTGCCGCGAGCAGCATCGGCACGACCCCGGGTACGGGCCGGAGTCGCCCGTCGAGCCCGAGCTCCCCGATGTACACGACCCGTTCGCTCACGCAGGGCGCGACGTCCGCGCCGGCGAGTACCGCCATGGCGATCGCCAGGTCGAAGCCCGATCCGCGCTTCGGGATCGCCGCCGGCGTCAGGTTGACCGTGATCCGCCGGGCCGGCAGGGGCGCCCCGGCGTTCGCCGCTGCGGCCCGGACCCGCTCTCGGGCCTCGCCCAACGAGGTGTCCGGCAGTCCGATGATGCTGAAGGCGGGCAGCTGGCTCGTCAGGTGCGCCTCGACCTCGATCCGCCGTCCGGTCACGCCGAGCAGGGCGACCGCGGCGGACCGACCGATGCCGGTCACAGGATCCCCGTCAGGTGCTCGATGCCGTGCCGGTCACCGGCCACGTGCACCGCCAGCGCATCGAGACGGACCGCCGGGGCGTGCGTGTCGGGATGCGCCGCGAACCACAGCGGCACCAGCCGTCGGAGGCGCGCGGTCTTCGCCGTGGTGATCGCCTCGAACGGGTGCCCGGTCGCCGTGCCCGCTCGCGTCTTGACCTCGATGAACACGAGTGTCCGCCCGTGCCAGGCGACCACGTCGACCTCGCCGCGTGCGCACCGCCAGTTCCGTTCCACCAATCGGTACCCGCGCGCCGTGAGCCATTCCACCGCGCGGTCCTCGCCGTACTGCCCCAGTGTTCGTCGTTCCATGTCGTTGCCTCCACCGACGACGATGCGGCAATGCAACCGGCGCCGTCGGCCGGATGACGGAACTGTGGATGAGCACTCTTGATGGGAATGTTGTGCAGGAATGACGAGACCCCGGATGTCGTCAGGACATCCGGGGCCTCGTGAGGTCGTGCGTCAGTGCGCGGCTGCGTACGCTTCCTGCACCTGGGTCGAGATACGGCCGCGGCTCGAGACCTCGTACCCGTTCTCCTTCGCCCAGTCGCGGATCTTCGCGAGTTCCTCGGAGTTCCCGCGCTTGGGCGCGGACTTCGGCGCAGAACCGCTGCTGCCACCGGAACGACGACCGGAGACCTTCCGTGCCGCTGCGACGTAGTCCGAGATCGCTTCGCGGAACTTGTCCACGTTGTCGTCGGACAGGTCGATCTCGTAGTTCGAACCGTCGAACGCGAATTCCACGGTGCGGCCTTCGCCGGCGGCGATGGGCGAATCGTCGAGGTCGTCGACGAGCTGGACGGTGACCTTCTGTGCCATGTCGTGCTCCTGGGTCGAGGGGTGGTGATCCCCGTGACGGTGGGTCACGGGAAAAGCTTCACCACCACCGTAGCGCGACAATTGCGGGAATGTCGTCGGAAGAAGCCCGAGTCGCAATTCCAGTAAAGCTGTGGATCACTCGTCGAGTGCGAGTTCCTTGGGCAGTTCGAGTTCCCGCGACGTGAGTTCCTCGACGTTCACGTCCTTGAACGTGAGGACACGCACGGACTTCACGAACCGGTCGGAACGGTAGACGTCCCACACCCACACGTCGTTCATCGTGAGCTCGAAGTAGAAGTCGTGCTCGGTGTCACGGCGGACGAGGTCGACCTCGTTCGCCAGGTAGAACCGCCGCTCGGTCTCGACCACGTACCGGAACTGCGACACGACGTCGCGGTACTCGCGGTACAGGGCAAGTTCGACCTCGCGGTCGTAGTCGTCGAATTCGTCGTCATCCATCGCCCGCACAGTCTACGGCGAGCCGACCGACGATGGACGACGGGGTGGGTCAGCCGGTGACGGCCAGCTCGTCGAAGCCGTCCAGGGCGACGCTCGACGCCTGGTGCAGCCAGCTCTTCCGGTGCAGCGCGTGCGCCCCGACGGACCGGATCCCGTCGTAGTGCGCCGTGGACCCGTACCCCTTGTTGGACGCCCACCCGTAGTGCGGAGCCTCCTCGTGCGCAGCGACCATCAGGGCGTCGCGCTCGACCTTCGCCACCACGGACGCTGCGGCGACCGAGGCGCAGTCCCGGTCCGCCTTCACGCGCACCACGACGTCGAGCGGCCGGGCGGACGGGACCAGCGCTGTGGGGACGGCACGGGACAACCAGTCGAACGAGCCGTCCAGCACCACGACGGCGTCGTCGAGGCACAGCCCGTCGTCGACGAGCGCGCCGAGCGCCGCCGCACCGGCCTGGCCGAGCGCAGGGACGATGCCCTGCTGGTCGACCACGTCCGCCGTCGCCATGCCCACGGCGGTCCGTGCCCACCGTCGGACGACGGGCTCGAGCTCGGTGCGCCGAGCGGCGGACAGCAGCTTCGAGTCGGCGAGCCCCTGGGGCACGCGTCCGATGTCGATCGTGACCGCCGCGACCCCGACGGCCACCGGACCGGCGATCGCCCCGCGGCCGACCTCGTCCATGCCGATCACGGTCACCCGACCGGAGCCGAGCAGCTTCTTCTCGACCCGCAGCGAGGGCCGGACCGGGGTCACCGGTCCTTCTCCTCCACACCCGCGAACACGTCGGGGTAGTCGTCGAGCCACGTCCAGCGGCTCGTGGGCCACGAGATGACGAACGCCCTGCCGGTGACGTCCGACAGCGGCACGAAGCCCTTCGACGGGGTGTCGCGGTTGTAGCGGGAGTCCTTCGAGTCGTTGCGGTTGTCGCCCATCACCCAGATCGTGCCCTCGGGGACGGTCACCGAGAACGGGTCGGCCGACGCCGGGGCGCCGCTCGGCAGCAGCGTGTACGGCTCCTTGATGGGCACGCCGTTCACGGACATCTGCCCGAGGTCGTTGCAGCACGTGACCTTGTCCCCCGGCAGGCCGATGACCCGCTTGATGAGGTGGTCGTCGCTGTCACCGGTCCCGAGACCGACCTGGGTGAGGAGCCAGTCGATCGCCTTCGCCGGCTGCGTGGTCGGCGCGACGCCCGGCACGTTCGTGCCGGTCAACCAGCCGCCCGGGTCCTTGAAGACCACGACGTCACCGCGCTTGAGCGACACCACGTCCGGCACGAGCTCGTTGACGATCACCCGGTCGTTCACCTGCAGGGTGTTCTCCATCGACTCCGACGGGATGTAGAACGACCGGATCAGGAACGTCTTGACGAGGAACGAGACGAGCAGTGCCGCGAGGAAGATGATGACGAGGTCCCGCAGGAACGTCAGGACGCCGTTGCCCTTGCGCTCAGCCCGTGGGCGGCGTCCCGATCCTTCGGTGGTGTCCGTCATGTCCGCTCTCGTTCACATGCACGCTCGACCAGCGTGCCGACCCACACCCGCACTCGTCGGACGTGGAAGACCCTGCGCTCCGTGGAGCGCGCACAACGGGAAAGCCCCCCGTCGATGCACAACCGTACATCGGCGGGGGGCGTCCAGTGGAACCCGGCTCGCGGGCCCTCACTGTGAAGGCGATCAGGCGTCGCGCTTCTCCTTGATCTTGCGGCGGGCCGCCTTGCCGCGGAGCTCGCGCAGGTAGTAGAGCTTCGCGCGACGGACGTCACCGCGGGTGACGACCTCGATGTGGTCGATGATCGGCGAGTGCACCGGGAACCAGCGCTCGACGCCGACCTGGAAGCTCACCTTGCGGACCTTGAAGGTCTCGCCGAGGCCGTGGCCCTGGCGGGCGATGACGACGCCCTGGAACACCTGGACACGCGAGCGCGTGCCTTCGATGATGTTGACGTGCACCTTGATGGTGTCGCCGGGGCGGAAGTCCGGGACGTCGGTGCGCAGGGACGCTGCGTCGACGTGGTCGAGGAGCTGCATGTTCGTTCACTCTCTGCGGACGCGCACGGGTCGCCGCGGATCGGTGTGTGGAAAGAAGTGTGCGTGCCCGGAATCGGCGACTCCCCCGTGGCAGAGTCCAGCCAGGGCACAGCGGCCCATCATGCCACAGGGAAGCCCGCTCGCAAAACGACCAGGATGGACGCATGATCGAACTCCGCACCCCCGCCGAGCTGGAGGGCCTGCGCGCCGCCGGACGGTTCGTCGCCGACGTCCTCGACGAGCTGCTCGAGACCGTCGACGTGGGCGTGAACCTGCTCGACCTCGACCGCGTGGCCGCTCGGATGATCGCCGACCGTGGCGCCGTGAGCTGCTACGTCGACTACCACCCCTCGTTCGGCAACTCCCCCTTCGGCCGGAACCTGTGCACGTCGGTGAACGACGCGGCCCTGCACGGCCTGCCGTACGACCGCGTGCTCGTCGACGGCGACCTCGTCAGCCTGGACTTCGCCGCGAGCGTCGACGGCTGGGTGGCGGACTCCGCCGTCACGGTGCAGGTGGGCACGGCCCGCGACGAGGACCAGCGACTCGTCGGGACGGTCGAGCGCGCGCTGCTGGCCGGCATCGAGCAGTTCCGACCGGGCAACAAGCTCGGCGACGTCTCCTACGCCATCGGCAGGGTGGCGAAGGACGCCGGCTACAGCGTCAACACGCAGTTCGGTGGGCACGGCGTCGGCCGCACGATGCACGGTGACCCGCACGTGCCGAACGACGGCCGCCCCGGCCGCGGCCTGAAGCTCCGCACGGGCCTCGTGGTCGCGATCGAGCCGTGGCTCATGCAGGGCACCGACGAACTCGTGCAGGACGAGGACGGCTGGACGCTGAAGAGCGTCGACGGATCCCGTGCCGCGCACGTCGAGCACACCGTGGCGGTCACCGACGACGGTCCCGAGGTGCTCACCCTGCGACGCGCCCAGCGCACCGAGGCGACCGCCTGACTGCCGGGAGGCGCGGCGCGACCCCGCCCCGCGCCTCCCGTCCGTTCGTCCATCCATCCGTCGGGACGCGGGCGCCCTCGTCGCGCGACCTGCCGCTCACGATCCAGCCCGGCGGCACGTCGCGCGACCGGAACGTGCGCCGGCGGCACGTCGCGCGACCGGAACGTGCGCCGGCGGCACGTCGTGCGACCGCAACGCGCAGGAACGGCACATCGTGCGACCGGAACGTGCACGGAGCACCGCTGCCGGACCAGCCGGCGCAGAGCGCGCGGCGACGCGGCCGGCGCTACGCGTCGGGCAGCAGATCCGGGCGGACGCGACGGGTCCGCTCCACCTGCTGCTCGTGCCGCCAGGCGGCGACGCGCGCGTGGTGCCCGCTGAGCAGGACGTCCGGCACCTCGAGGTCCCGCCAGAGGGCCGGCTTCGTGTACGACGGGTACTCGAGCAGGCCGTCCTCGTGGGACTCCTCGACGAGCGACTCCGGGTTGCCGACGACCCCGGGGACGAGACGGCCGACCGCCTCGATCATCGCCATGGCCGCGACCTCGCCGCCGTTCAGCACGTAGTCACCGAGCGAGAGCTCGACGACCGAGCACCGCTCGGCCGCCCACGCGAACACGCGGGCGTCGATGCCCTCGTACCGCCCGCAGGCGAACACGAGGTGGTCGTGCTCGGACGCGAGCGACCGGGCGATCGACTGACGGAAGGGGGTGCCCGCCGGCGTGGGGACGACGAGCGTCGACGAGCCGTCCTCGCGCAGGATCGACGACAGCGCCTGCGCCCACGGCTCGGGCTTCATGACCATGCCCGCGCCACCGCCGTACGGGGTGTCGTCGACCGTGCGGTGCCGGTCGGTCGTCCAGTGCCGCAGGTCGTGCACGTGCACGTCGAGCAGCCCGTCCGAGCGGGCCTTGCCGAGCAGCGAGACGTCGAGGACGGAGAAGAACTCCGGGAAGATCGTGACGATGTCGATCCGCACGATCAGCCCTCGCGGTCGGTCGGCGTGACCGTCTCGGGCCGCGAGGTGTCCTCGGGGTCCTCGAACAGTCCCGTCGGGGGCGTCACCGTGACGGTCCCGGCCGTGATGTCGACCGTCGGCACGATGGCCGAGACGAACGGCACCAGGACCTCGCCGCGCGACCGGGTGTCGATCGCGAGCAGGTCCTGCGCGGGCAGGTGGTCGACGCGGGCGACCGTACCGACCTCGACGCCGTCGCGGAGCACGCGCAAGCCGACCAGCTGGTGGTCGTACCAGGCGTCGTCCTCACCGGTCTCGGCGTCGGCGTCCTGCTCGACCCAGAGGATCGCCCGCGCGAGGGACTCAGCGGCGGTGCGGTCCGCGACGCCCTCGAAGAAGGCGACCGGGTGGCCGTTGTACCAGCGGAGCTCGTCGATGGTCAGGGTCTTGCCCGACCACGGCGAGTCCGAGGGGACCTGGAGCGTGAACTCCGCCCCCGGCGTGAACCGACGATCCGGGTCGTCGGTGTAGAGCTCGAGCTTGATGCCGCCCTTGAGCCCGTGCGCCTTCGTGATGCGACCCACCCGGAGTTGGGTCGTCTCCCTAGGAATCGGTGTCGACCACGTCGACCCGCACCCGCTTGCCGTCGGCGAGAGCCGAGACGAGGGTGCGGAGCGCCTTTGCGGTCCGTCCGGCGCGACCGATCACGCGACCGAGGTCCTCGGGGTGCACACGCACCTCGAGGACCTCGCCACGCGCAGAGGTGGAACTGGCGACGCGGACGTCGTCCGGGTGATCGACGATCCCCTTGACGAGGTGCGTCAGCGCAGAGTCGAGCAAGGAATCAGGCCTCGGTCGTCTCGGCGGCGTCGTCGGCCGACTCGGTCGGAGCGGCGGCGGGGGCCGTCTTCTCCGACTTCGGCTTCAGGACGGCCTTCTTGGCGGTGTCCGCGACGAAGGCCTGCTTCGGCTCGGCGACCTTGACGGTGGACTCGGTGTTGCCCTCGCCCTTGAACTTGCCCCAGTCGCCGGTGAGCTTGAGGAGCGCCGCGACCTGCTCGGTCGGCTGCGCGCCGACGCCGAGCCAGTAGAGCGCACGCTCGGACTCGATCTTGATGACCGAGGGCTCCTCGGTCGGGTGGTACTGACCGATCTCCTCGATCACACGACCGTCGCGCTTGGTGCGCGAGTCGGCGACGACGATGCGGTAGTAGGGCGCACGGATCTTGCCGAGACGCTTGAGACGGATCTTGACAGCCACAATTACTCCTGTTGCGTGTTGTTGTGGTTGAACCGGAACCGCGGGCGTGGGGGCACGCGCGGTGGAAGCTCGAAGGAAGTCGCGACCTGCTGGATAGAGGGTCGAGCAGACGCGATTCGACCGTTCATTCTTGCAGGTTTCCGCCGGAGAAGCGAGCCGGGACGCGCCGTGGCCGCCGTGTCGTCACGATGCGAGGGCGCGCACGGCCTCGATCGCCTCGCTCGTGGCACGGACCGCGTCGACGCTCCTGGCGTCCCGGGCACCGCCGACGACGGCGTACGGCACCCCCGCGGCAGCCAGGCCCGGTGCGAGCCCTCCCCCTGCGACGGCGACCCCCGACGTGTCCTCGGCCTCGTCGCCCTCGACCGCGGGTGCGCGTTCCTGCCCGGCGCACACGACGACGTGGTCGGCCGGTACCGCGGTCTCCCGACCGTCCTCGTCCCGGATCCACAGCGTCCCGGGTTCGATGCGCAGGTACTCCTGCACCCCGCCGACCATCCGCACCCCGGCGTCGCGCAGTCGTCCGACCGCCACCCAGCGCGAGGTGATGCCGATCCCCTGGCCGAACTTCCCGGACCGACGGAGCACCGTGACGTCGGCTCCGGGGCGGAGCGTCCGTGCCACCGCGGGAAGCCGTTGCGGGACGTCGCCGACCAGGTCGTCAGCGACGGTGACGTCCCAGCGCGCCGCGAACTCCGCCGCGCGCACCGCCTCGTCGGGCGACTCGACCAGGAAGGCCGCCGTGTCGACCCCGATGCCCCCGCCGCCGACCACCGCGACGGTGCCGGGCGGGACCCCGTCGCGCAGGGCGTCCTCGTAGGACACCACGTGGGGCAGCTCGGCGCCCGGGACGTCCAGCACGCGGGGCACGACCCCCGCCGCGAGCACCACGGCGTCGCTGTCGAGCAGGTCGGCGACGGTGGCCGCACGGCCGGTGTGCACGGTCGCCCCGCGGTCGTCGAGCTCGGCGCGCGCCGCCCGGACGGTCGCGGCGTAGTCCTCCTTGCCGGGGATCGCCGCGGCCAGGGCGAACTGCCCGCCGAGGGCGTCGGTCGCCTCCCACAGCGTCACGGCGTGCCCGCGCCGTGCGGCGTCCACCGCGGCGGCCAGCCCGGCCGGGCCACCGCCGACCACGTCGACGCGCTTCGGCTCGACGGTCGGCCGGAGCGGCATGGTCAGCTCGCGGCCGGCACGGGGGTTCACGAGGCAGGACACGGGCCGTCCGACGATGGAGTGGTCGAGGCACGCCTGGTTGCAGCCGATGCAGGTGTTCACCAGGTCGAAGCGGCCGTCGAGCGATCGGCGGACGATCTCCGGGTCCGCGAGGAACGGACGGGCGAGCGCGACGGCGTCGACCTGCCCGCCGCGGAGCACCGCCTCGCCGTCACGCAGGTCGGTCATCCGGTTCGAGGCGATGACCCGGACCCCGGGGTGCCCCGACGCCCGGACCACCCCCGCGACCCGCTCGGCGTACGCCAGCCACGCGCCGTGCGGCACCGCGGCCTGCACGGTCGGCGTGCGCGACTCGTGCCAGCCGATGCCGACCGAGATCCCGTCGAGTCCCAGCGGCAGCAGGTCGTGCACGAGCGCGTCGACCTCGGCGTCCGTCGTCGACCCGGGCATGAGGTCGGCGCCGGACAACCGGATCGTGACGGCCAGGTCGGGCACGGCGGTGCGGACGGCCCGGACGACCTCGATCGCGAAGCGACGGCGTCGGACCGCGTCCCCGCCCCACTCGTCGTCGCGGAGGTTCGTCAGCGGCGACTGGAACTGGTTGACCAGGTAGCCCTCGGACGCCATGATCTCGACACCGTCGAAGCCGATCGCCGCGGCAGACCGGGCGGCGGCGGCGAAGTCGTCGATCGTCCGGCGGACCTCGGCGTCGGTGAGCGCGACCGGCTGGACCCCGCGCGCCGCCGCCCACGGCAGCGCCGACGGAGCCACCACGCGCTGGGGTCGGCCGTGCCGGTCGACCAGGCCGTTCGCGAGGGCGTACCGGCCGGCGTGGAAGAGCTGGGCGAGCACGGCTCCGCCCTCGTCGTGCACGGCCGCGACGGCGACCCGGAACCGTTCGTCCGCGCCCCCGGTGCCGAACACCGCGAAGTCCGGACCACCACGGGCCTCGTCGCTGATCGCGATCCCGCCGGTGACGATGCAGCCGACGCCGCCCGCCGCGCGCTCGCGGTAGAACGCGGCCATCGCGGCACCGCCGTCGTCGAGGACCTCGAGCCCGGTGTGCATCGACCCCATCACCACCCGGTTCCGCAGGTGGAGCGGTCCGAGGTTCCAGGACGAGGAGAGGACTGCGAGGTCGGGCACGGCAACGCTGCTCATGGCGACCACTCTGCCGGACGACGTGCCCGGGACCGAACTCCTTGTGCCGACCCTCCAAGCCGACGGGCAGGATGGCCCCATGGACATCCGCTTCACCGAGTCCCGCCCGTCGACCCTCGGCGTCGAGTGGGAGCTCCCGCTGGTCGACCGCGGCACCGGCGACCTCGCGCCCCGTGCCCCCGCCGTGCTCTCCGCCGTACAGGAGCGCCTCGGCGATCCCGACCGGGTGACCGAGGAACTCCTCACGAACACCGTCGAGGTGGTCACGGGGGTGCACGACACCGTCGGTGGGGCGACGAGCGAGCTCGCGGGCATCATCGGCGAGGTGATCGACGCCGCCGAACCGCTCGACGCGCAGGTGATGTGCTCCGGCACCCACCCGTTCGCGCAGTGGGACCAGCAGGAGATCACGGCGGACAGCGAGCACTACACCACGCTGATCGACCGCACGCGCTGGTGGGGTCGGCAGATGCTCATCTGGGGCGTGCACGTGCACGTGGGGATCGACGACCGCGACAAGGCGGTCCCGATCATGAACGCGATGCTCGCGTACGTCCCGCACCTGCAGGCGTTCACCGCGTCGAGCCCGTTCTGGGGCGGGACCGACACCGGGTACGCCTCGAACCGTGCCCTCATGTTCCAGCAGCTCCCCACCGGCGGCCTGCCGCCGGGCATCGACGACTGGACCGGCTTCGAGACCGTCGTCGACGACCTGACGAAGACCGGTGTGATCGACGGGTTCAAGGACCTGCGCTGGGACATCCGCCCGTCGCCGGGGTGGGGGACGCTCGAGAACCGCGTGTCCGACGGCATCTCGACCCTCCACGAGGTCGGTGCCGTGACCGCGTTCGTCCAGTGCCTCGTCACCGCGCTCTCGGACCGCCTCGACCGCGGCGAGACGCTGCCGTCGATGCAGCCGTGGTTCATCCGCGAGAACAAGTGGCGCGCGGCCCGCTACGGCATGGAGGCCGAGATCATCACCGACGCCGCCGGCCACGAGCGCCTGGTCACCGACGAGGTCCACGACCTGGTCCAGCGGCTCGACCCGATCGCCGACCGTCTGGGCTGCCAGCAGGAGCTGCACCACCTGGACACGATGATCGCCGACGGCGCGTCGTACCAGCGGCAGCTGCGGGTGGCGCAGGAGAACGGCGGGGACCTCCGAGCGGTGGTCCGCCACCTGGTGACGGAGCTGCGGGAGTCGCTCTAGACGACACCACGGAACGGACGGGAGGCCCGGTACCAGCTGGTACCGGGCCTCCCGTCGGTCATGGGGTCGCGACTAGCGGCCGAGGAACTTCTGCAGGCTGGCCAGCTCTTCCTCGGTGGGCGCCTTGCCGCCCTTCGGACCGCCGAGTCCGAGACCGGACCCGGTGGGTGCCTGCTGCTGCGGCTGCGCCGCCGCACCCGACGCGAGCGCCGCGCGCTTGGCGGGGTTGCCGACCTTCTTCTTCTTGGCGCCGCCCTGCTGCTGCTTCTTCTTGCCGCCGTGCATGCCCGGGATCGGCCCCATGCCCGGCATCTGCGGCACGCCACCACGGGCGACGGTGCGCATCATCTTCGCTGCCTGCTCGAAGCGGTTGACGAGCGCGTTGACCTCGGTCACGGTGGTGCCGGAGCCCTTGGCGATGCGGAGACGTCGCGAGCCGTTGAGGAGCTTCGGGAGCTCGCGCTCCTGCTTCGTCATCGACTGGATGATCGCCTCGGTCCGGACGATCTCGCTCTCGTCGAAGTTGTCGAGCGCCTCGCGCATGCCCTTCGCGCCCGGGAGCATGCCGAGCATGCCCTTGATCGAGCCGGCCTTGCGGAGCTGCTGCATCTGCGCGAGGAAGTCGTTCAGCGTGAACGAGTCGGTCGCGATCTTCTCGGCGACCTTGCGCGCCTCGTCCTCGTCGAACGCGGACTGCGCCTGCTCGATGAGCGACAGGATGTCGCCGAGGTCGAGGATGCGGCTCGCCATGCGGTCCGGGTGGAACGGCTCGAAGTCGTCGAGCCCCTCGCCCGTGGACGCGAACATGATCGGGCGGCCCGTGACGCTGGCGACCGACAGGGCCGCACCACCGCGGGCGTCGCCGTCGAGCTTGGACAGGACGACACCGGTGAAGTCGACGCCCTCCTGGAAGGCGCGAGCGGTCGCGACGGCGTCCTGACCGATCATCGCGTCGATGACGAACAGGACCTCGTCCGGGTCGACGGCCTTGCGGATGTTCGCCGCCTGCTTCATGAGCTCGGCGTCGACACCGAGTCGACCGGCGGTGTCCACGATGACGGTGTCGTACTGCTGGTCGACCGCGGCCTTGATCGCGTTCTTCGCGACCTTGACCGGGTCGCCGACGCCGTTGCCGGGCTCGGGAGCGAACACGTGCACGCCGGCCTGCTCGCCCACGACCTGGAGCTGCTGCACGGCGTTGGGACGCTGGAGGTCCGCCGCGACGAGCATCGGCGTGTGGCCGTCCTTCTTGAGCCACTTGCCGAGCTTGCCCGCGAGCGTCGTCTTGCCGGCACCCTGGAGGCCCGCGAGCATGATCACGGTCGGCGGTCGCTTCGCGAACTCGAGTCGGCGCTGCTGGCCGCCGAGGATGCCGACGAGTTCCTCGTTGACGATCTGCACGACCTGCTGCGCGGGGTTGAGTGCCTTGTTGACCTCGTCCGAGAGCGCACGTTCCCGCACCGAGGCGGTGAAGGCCTTGACGACCTCGAGCGCGACGTCCGCGTCGAGCAGGGCCCGGCGGATCTCGCGGACGGTGCCGTCGACGTCGGACGGGGACAGACGACCCTTGCTCCGCAGGTTGCGGAAGGTCTCGGTCAGCCGATCGGAGAGTGAGCCGAATTGTGCCATGGTCCGACGATTCTACAGGGCCACCTCCGACCACCCCGGACCGCCCGCCCACCGGTTGTTGGACTGCGTCCAGGAACCGGGGTAGCGTGCTCGACGTGCCCCAGCTCGAGATCATCCGCTGGCCCGGGCTCCTCGACTACGAGGAGGGCCTCGCCGTCCAGCGGTCGTTCCACGCCGACGTCGTCGCCGGCCGCTCCCCCGGCGTCGTCGTGCTCTGCGAGCACCCGAGCGTCTACACGGCCGGGCGCCGCACCGAACCCGCTGACCTACCGACCGACGGGTCCCCGGTCGTCGACGTCGACCGGGGCGGACGGATCACGTGGCACGGGCCGGGGCAGCTCGTGGCCTACCCGATCGTCCGGCTCGCCGATCCGCTCGACGTCGTCGCGTGGGTCCGCGACCTCGAGCAGGTCGTCCTCGACGCGGCAGCCTCGGTCGGGGTCACCGCCGAACGGGTCGACGGGCGCAGCGGTGTCTGGGTGCCCCGACCGGGCGGCGGCCCGCACGACAAGGTCGGCGCGATCGGCCTGCACGTCGCCGAGCACGTCTCGAGCCACGGCATCGCGGTCAACTGCGACAACGACCTCGCCCCCTACGGCGCGATCGTCCCGTGCGGCATCGCCGACGCGGGCGTCACCACCCTCAGCCGCGCGACCGGCCGCCACGTCACGGTCGACGAGGTCGCCGCCCTCGTCGGGCCACGGATCCAGCAGGCGGTCGACGGCATGCACGCCGGTCACCGCATCAGCAGCACCACGCGACAGGAGGTCGCCGCATGACCCTCGCCCCCGACGGCCGCCGCATGCTCCGGGTCGAGGCGCGCAACGCCGCGACACCCATCGAGACGAAGCCCGCCTGGATCAAGACCCGCGCGACGCAGGGCCCGGAGTTCCGGGACCTCTCCGCACTGGTCCGGGACAAGCAGCTGCACACCGTCTGCCAGGAGGCCGGCTGCCCGAACATCTTCGAGTGCTGGGAGGACCGGGAGGCCACCTTCCTGATCGGCGGCTCGCAGTGCACCCGGCGCTGCGACTTCTGCCAGATCGACACCGGCAAGCCGAGCCCGCTCGACCGGGGCGAACCCCGGCGTGTGGCGGACTCCGTCGTGTCGATGGGCCTCAAGTACGCGACCGTGACCGGGGTCGCCCGCGACGACCTCGACGACGGCGGCGCCTGGCTCTACGCGGAGACCATCCGACAGGTCCACGAGCACTCCCCCGGCACCGGCGTCGAGATCCTCGTGCCGGACTTCAACGGCCGCCCCGACCAGCTCGGGCAGGTGTTCGACGCCCGCCCGGAGGTCTTCGCGCACAACGTCGAGACCGTGCCGCGCATCTTCAAGCGCATCCGCCCCGCGTTCCGCTTCGAGCGCTCGCTCGACGTCCTCACGCAGGGCCGCGACGCGGGCCTGGTGACGAAGTCGAACCTCATCCTCGGCATGGGCGAGGAACGGCACGAGGTCGTCGACGCACTCGAGCAGCTGCACGAGGCGGGTACCGACATCATCACGCTGACGCAGTACCTCCGCCCGTCGCCGCGGCACCTGCCCGTCGCGCGGTGGGTGACGCCGGAGGAGTTCGTCGACCTGCGCGAGATCGCCGAGGACATCGGCTTCGCCGGTGTGCTCGCCGGTCCGCTCGTGCGCTCGTCCTACCGAGCGGGACGGTTGTGGGCACGCGCGACCGTCACGCGTGGCGGCACGGTGCCGCCGCACCTGGCCCACCTGCTCGAGGCGACGCCGGGTCGCCAGGCCGTGTAGCGCCGATCCGGCGACCGACGGACGGACGGCAGGCCCGGTACCAGCTGGTACCGGGCCTGCCGTCCTCGCGTGGTCACGTCCGACGTGACCGGCCGTCGCTACGCGCGACCGCGGATGCTCCGGAGGAGCCAGCCGATGACCGCCAGCAGGATGAGCACGATGCCCACCCAGAGCAGGAACTTCAGCGCACCGACGAAGATGCCGCTGAAGAGCAGGACGAGGCCGACGATGATCGCGATGATCAGCAGTGCGGGCATGAGGGTCTCCAATCCCTGGAACGAGACCGAGCGGACGCCCGGGCCGAAGCGGACACTACTCGCGAGCCGGCGACGCCGTTCCCCGAGCACGGGGCCCGGCAGCTGCCCCCGGTCGGGGATCCGGCCCCGGGAGGTCCGCGTCGCGATCCACCGCACGGCTCCGCAGGAACACCACCGCCAGGATCGGCAGCAGGACGATCTGCCCCCAGATCCCGATGGTCTGCGCCTCGTCCGCCCAGGTCCGGGCGGAGACGCCCACGGCCTTCAGCGCGAACGAGTGGAACCACCCGACGAAGAGCAGCAGGTTCGCGGTCACGTAGGCCACCACCCACCCGAGGCGGATCCGCACGACGGCGAAGAACGGCGTCAACCAGAGCACGTACTGCAGCGAGTCGACCTTGTTCGCGACGAGGTACGCACACAGGAGCGCCGCGCTCGTCTCGATCCAGGGCATGCGGCCGCGCCGGAGCCCGATGACCAGACCGACGGCGAGCAAGGCCAGCACGGCCACGGCGGTCGCCGCCGTCGAGAGCAGGTTGAGTCGGAGCTGGACCTCCGGGCTGCTCTGCGCGGACCACGGCTGCAGCGCCCAGTACCAGACCGACATGGTGCTCGGGTCGATGTCCCGGGTGCCCTGGAACCGGATCACGGAGAACCACGACGTGGCGTTGACGAGCACGAACGGCAGGTTCGCGGCGAGGACCACACCGAGCGCGCCGCCCACCGCCCCGGCGGCACGACGGACCCGGTCCGGCCAGGACGGCCCGGCGTCCACGAGGAGTGCGAGGACGAACGGTGCCACGAACGCGAGCGGGTACAGCTTGAACGCTCCGCCGAGTCCGAACAGCGCGCCCACCACGACGGCACGCCAGACCGGCGCACGTCCGGCCGGCCACCGCACCGCGGCGAAGACGCCCGCGGTCGTGCACATCACGGTGAGCAGGTCCCAGTTGTAGAGCGCGTAGAGGAACAGCGGCGGTGTCGCGGCGAAGATCCACGCGCGCCGGCCGGCCATCCGGGCCAGGAGGACGGTCACGACCACCACCACCGGCACGAACGTGAGCGCCGTCACCACGAGGAACCCGCGGCTGGACCCGACCGGCAGGGCGCTGAGCCAGGCCCACAGGCCGGTGAGGGTCGGGTACTCGAGCGTGCCGGGCGGCAGACCGCGGTCGGTCAGCGGCCCGACGTAGGGGAAGACGTGCGACGCGAGGTCGCGGTTCCCCCACAGGCTCAGGGTGTCACCGAGGCAGGCGTGCCGCGTCACGTACGCCAGGTCCAGGCCCTCGCCCGCACACTGCAGCTTCTGGAACAGGCTCCCGACGGTCAGGCCGACGGCGACCAGGCACATCACGACGAGCTCGACGGGGGCGACGCCGCCTGCCGGTCGGACGCTGCTGCGGCCGACGGCCCGGGGGACGCTCATGCGCTGGCCGCGGGCGCCCGTCGCGGCTCCGACGCTCCGCGCACTGCGGACACCTCGTCGTCACGGTCGACTGCTCGACTGCGCAGGAACACGACCGCGAGGATCGGCAGCAGGACGATCTGCGCCCAGAGGCCGATCGACATCGCCTCGTCCGCGTAGGTCCGCACGGTGGTGCCGATCGCCTGCAGGTAGATGTGGCGGAACCACCCGGCGAACAGCAGCGTGTTCGCGGCCAGGAAGGCGATCACCCAACCGAGGCGGATCCGGACGAGCACGAAGAACGGCGCGAGCCAGAGCGCGTACTGCAGCGAGTCCACCTTGTTCGCGACCAGGTAGGCGCAGAGGAGCGCCGCGCTGGTCTCGATCCAGGGCATGCGACCGCGACGGACACCGAGGACGAACCCGGTGACCAACACCGCGAGCAGTGCCACCGCCGTCGCCCCGGTCGCCAGCAGGTTCAGCGTGTGCTGGAACGCGGGCGAGTCCTCGGCCGACCACGGCTGGAAGGCGTAGTACCAGACCGAGAGCGTCGCCCCGTCGATGTTCCGGACGCCCTGGTAGCGGATCACGGAGAACCACGACTCGGCGTTGACGAGCACGAACGGCAGGTTTGCCACGAGGACCACGCCGACCGAGCCGGCCACCGCGCCGAGGGCACGGCGCGCACGATCGCCCCACGACGCGGTCGTGTCGACGAGCAGGGCGAGGACGAACGGCGCGACGAAGACGAGCGGGTACAGCTTGAAGGCACCGCCGAGACCGAACAGCGCACCGACGACGACGGCCCGCCACACCTGCGACCGCCCGGCGGGCCACCGGACCGCCACCGCGATCGCGACGACCGTGCACATCACCGGGAGCAGGTCCCAGTTGTAGAGCGCGTAGAGGAAGAGCGGCGGGGTGGCCGCGAAGAACCACGCCCGGCGGCCGGCGACGCGGGCCAGCGCCACGACGGTGACGACGACCACGGGCACGAAGGTCAGCGCGGTGACCACGAGGAACCCGTGCAGCGAGCTCACCGGCAGTGCGCTCAGCCATGCCCAGATCCCGCTGAGCGTCGGGTACTCGAGGCTGCCCGGCGGCAGCCCGTTCTCGCCGAGCGGCTGCACGTACGGGAAGTCGTGCGACGCGAGCGCCCGACTGGAGAACAGGCTCACGGTGTCCGCGAAGCAGGCCGTGCGGGTGGCGGTCACGAAGTCGACACCGGGGGCGGCGCACTGCAGCTTGTGCAGCAGGCTGCCGATCGTGAGCCCGACCGCGACCACGCACATCACGACGACCTCGAGCACCGGGACGGTGCCCGGGCGTCGTGCTCCTCGTCTGCTGGACGCGGATCTCCCGGACGCGGACACCGCGGCGCTCAGCCGACCAGGTTCTGGACGAAGACGTGTGGGGTGAAACCGGTGAGGTCGTTGATGCCCTCGCCCTGCCCGATGAGCTTGATCGGGATGCCGGTCTTCTCCTGCACGCTGAGCACGAACCCGGCCTTGGCCGACCCGTCGAGCTTGGTGATGACGAGTCCGGTGACGCCGGCACCCTCGATGAAGGCCTGCGCCTGGGCGAGACCGTTCTGCCCGGTGGTGGCGTCCAGGACGAGCAGCACCTCGGCGATCTCGGTCTGCTTCTCGACGACGCGCTTGATCTTGCCGAGCTCGTCCATCAGGCCGGCCTTGGTGTGCAGTCGGCCGGCCGTGTCGATCACCACGATCTCGGTGCCGTCGCGCATGGCCTTCTCGACCGTCTGGTACGCCACCGAGGCCGGGTCCTGGCCGGGCTGCGCCGGTCGGACGACCTCGACCCCGGCGCGCTGCGCCCACGTCGCGACCTGCTCGACCGCCGCCGCGCGGAACGTGTCCGCCGCGCCGACCACGACGGTGCGGTCGTACGTCTTGAGGAACTTCGCGAACTTGCCGATCGTCGTGGTCTTGCCGACGCCGTTGACGCCGACGACGAGCACGACCGCCGGGCGGTTGCTGAGCTTGAGGGTCGTGTCGAGCTTCGACAGGCGCTCCTCGAGCACCTCGCGGAGCATGCGCTGCAGGTCGGCGGGGTCCGTCGTGCCGTACCGGTCGACGCGGGCGTGCAGGTCCTCGATGACCTCGTCCGCGATGTCGGGGCCGAAATCCGCACCGATCAACGCGGTCTCGAGATCGTCCCACGTGGTCTCGTCGATGGTCTTCCGCTGGAACAGGCCGCGCAGACGGGTGGACAGTGACCAGGAACTCGCCATGCTCCCAGCTTAGGGCGCGACCAGTGGGCGCTGCGCCCGGTATCCTCGGTTCCTGAAGGGGAGTACTCCCGCGCGGCGCACCCGTCAGTACGGTCTGGGACGATCCAGACCCGGGACGCCGGTCGTGTCCGACCAGTCGGTCGACACGGCGGAGGAGACCTTCAGGCATCGGCGTACCCGCTCCGCGGGACGCCCCGAACCTGAAGGACATCCATTGGACGTTCCCCTCTTCGTCTGGCTCCTCACCATCGCGGGCATCCTCGCGCTGCTGGTGTTCGACTTCTACTCGCACGTGCGGACCCCGCACGTCCCGCACATCAAGGAGTCCGCGTTCTGGTCGGCGTTCTACGTCGGGCTCGCGATCCTGTTCGGTGTCGGGATCCTGGTCTTCGGCGGCGGTCAGGCCGGTGGCGAGTACTTCGCCGGTTGGTTGACCGAGAAGGCCCTGTCGGTCGACAACCTGTTCGTCTTCCTCATCATCATGTCGAGCTTCGCGGTGCCGAAGGAGTTCCAGCAGAAGGTCCTGCTGGTCGGCGTCGCGATCGCCCTCGTCGCCCGAGGCGTCTTCATCGCCCTCGGCGTCACGATCATCGAGAACTTCTCGTGGGTCTTCTACCTGTTCGGCGCGCTGCTGTTCTGGCTCGCCTGGTCGCAGGCGAAGGGCGGCGGGCACGACGAGACCGAGGGCGACTCGAAGCTCATCCGCGTCCTGCGTCGCATCATCCCGACCACGGACGACTACCACGGTGACAAGCTCACGGCCCGTGTCGACGGCAAGCGCCTGTTCACCCCGATGCTGCTCGTCATGGTCGCGATCGGCCTCACCGACGTGCTGTTCGCCCTGGACTCGATCCCCGCGATCTTCGGTCTGACGCAGGACGCGTTCATCGTGTTCACCGCGAACGCGTTCTCCCTGCTGGGGCTGCGTCAGCTGTACTTCCTCATCGCGGGGCTGCTCGAGCGCCTCATCTACCTCGGTCAGGGCCTGGCGGTCATCCTCGCCTTCATCGGCGTCAAGCTCGTCTTCCACGCCATGCACGTCAACGAGCTGCCCTTCATCAACGGCGGCGAGCACATCGAGTGGGCCCCGGAGATCCCGATCTGGTTCTCGCTGAGCTTCATCGCGCTGACGATCGCGGTGGCCACGGCCGCCTCGCTCATCGTCTCGAAGAAGCGCCAGGAGCGCGGCCTGACCCCGACGGGCGAGCCGAAGGAGGCCGTGGAGGCCGACGCGAAGTAGTCGCGACCACGTGGCGGACGGGAGGCGCGGTGCCGGCTGGCACCGCGCCTCCCGTCCGTCCGCGGCGGAGTCGGGTGCTCGAGTCTCGCACTGAGCGACGGTTCTCGGGCTCAGGAGCGCGAGAACCGTCGCTGAGCCCGAGACTCCCGAGACTCGGGCTGACCGCGCCGCGCGCTACGCGACGGCCGCGTCCGCAGGCTCGCGCCGCTGCACGCGCTGGCCGACCACGGCGGACACGCCGTCCTGCCGCATCGAGACGCCGTACAGCGCGTCGGCGATCTCCATCGTGCGCTTCTGGTGCGTGATCACGATGAGCTGCGACGACTCCCGCAGTCGCTCGAACACGGTGAGCAGCCGCCCGAGGTTGGCGTCGTCGAGCGCCGCCTCGACCTCGTCCATGATGTAGAACGGCGACGGCCTGGCGGTGAAGATCGCCACGAGCAGGGCCACCGCCGCGAGCGAGCGTTCACCGCCCGACAGGAGCGTCAACCGGTCGATCTTCTTGCCCGCGGGCTTCACCTGGACGTCGAGCCCCGTCGCGAGCATGTCGTCGGGGTCCGTCAGCGTGATCGATCCCGTGCCGCCCGGGAACAGGATCGGGAAGATCACGTCGAACGCGGCCTTCGTGTCGTTGTACGCCGCCTCGAAGATCGTCTGCATCTTCGTGTCGAGCTCCTCGATGATGGTGAGGAGGTCGGTCCGGGTCTTCTGCAGGTCGTCGAGCTGCTCCGCGAGGAAGGCGTGCCGCTGCTCGAGCGCCTGGAACTCCTCGAGCGCGAGGGGGTTCACCTTGCCGAGCCGGCCGAGGTCACGCTCCGCCGCCGCGAGCCGCTGCTCCTGCTCCGCGCGGACGTACGGCACCGTTGCGACGTCGGCGGGGTCGACCTCGTCGGTGGTGTCGAGCTCGGGCAGCGCCGGACCGCCGGGCAGTGTCGACTCGGCGTCGACGAGCCCGGGCAGGTCGGCGTCGACATCGACATCGGCGTCGACATCGGCGACGGCGGTCGTGGCGGCGTCGCCCTCGGGAGCGTCCGCGTCGGGCGCCGCTGCGGCCTCCGCCGCCGCCCGTGCCCGGTCGGCCTCCCGGTGCCGACGCGCGAGTACCCGTGGGTCGACCAGGACGTCCACCGGCACCGGCACGTCCGGCCCGTACTCCGCGACGAGCACGGCCTCGTTCAGCCCGAGGTCGCTCTGCGCGCGGTCGAGCACGCCGGACACGTGCAGCTTCTTCTCGTAGATCTCCATCTCGAGCGAGTGCACGCCGTCGGTGATGGTCTGCAGCCGCTCGCGGAGCTCGCGCTCCTCGTTACGGACGACCTGCAGCTCGGTGTTCCGCTTCGTGCGCTCGGCTTCCTCGGTCGCGAGCTGCACCCGGGCCTCGGCGAGCGACCGGTCGACCGCGCCGAGCACGCCCGGCAGGTCGGCGAGCACCCCCTCGGCGACGCCGATCTGTCCGCGCCGGATCACCGCGAGCCGCGCTGCCTCCTCCGCAGCCGCACGTTCCGCCTCGAGCTGCCGCTGCAGACCGGCCGCACGGTTCCGCTCCGACCTGGCCCGCTCCCGCACGGTCTCCACCTGGATGCGCTGCTCGATCTCCGCGGCCCGCGCGGACTCGACGGCGTCCTGCAGCGCCGGGCGCCCGGACGCGTCGACGACGGGTCGCGGTCGCTCCTCGAACCCCCGCAGCGCGTCCTCGGCCTCGGCCAGCGCGGCGTCGACCGCCTCGACCGCACCGTCCGTCTCGCCCAGGGCGGCGCGCAGACGTTCCACCTCGGCCGCGGCGTTCTCCGCCCCGGCGCGGGCCGCGGCACTGGAGCGGTCGTAGTCGGCGACCGCCGCGGTGTGCGCGCGCAGCGCGCGATCGGCCTCGTCGGCACGGCGGCGCACGTCCTCGACCTCCTGGCGAGCGGCCTGGAGGCCCGTGGCCGCGTCCGCCGCGTCCGCCGCGACCGCGTCACGGCGGGCCTGCGCGTCGTCGCGTTCCGCCACGAGCTCGATGCGGGACACCGTGCGCGCGCCACCGCCGGTCACCCGGACGGTGCGGACGAGGTCACCCGACCGCGTGACGACCGTCGCGTGCGGGGCGGCGGCGAGCACGGCCTCCAGGTCGACGTCGTCCGCCACGGCGACCAACGTCCCGCGGAGCACCGCGGTGATCGCGGTCGGCCCCTGCACCACGTCGAGGGCGGGACGCACGCCCGGCGGCAGCGACGCGGGGAGCCCCGGTCCGTCGAGCTCCGCGTCCGCGACGACGACGTCGACGCGGCCGAGGTCGGCGCCGCGCGCGTGGGCGATCGTGGCAAGGGCGGTGCCGCGGTCGGTGGCGAGGACTGCATCGGCGAGCCCGTCCAGCGCTGTGGCGATCGAGGCCTCGAACCCGGGCTCGACCGTCAGCGCGTCGGCGAGGCGACCGAGCACGCCGTCGCGCCGGGCGTCGATCACCGCCTGCGACCCGTCCCGGACGTCGATCGACATGCCGAGGGCCGCGACCCGGGCATCGAGTGCGTCGCGCTCGCGTTCCAGGGCGTGGAGCCGGTCACGCAGGGTCTCGCGCGCCGTCTGCGCTGCCTCGAGCCGCTGCCGCGCCGTGTCGTGCGCGGCGGCGAGTGCGTCCACGTCCACCCCGGCGGAGGGGTCGTCCCCGATGTCGTGCAGGGCCGCGGCGGCACGCGCCGCTCGGTCCTCGGCCTCGGCCAGTGCCCGGGCCCGCCGTTCGCGGTCCGCGACGACGGAGGCGCGGCGCGACCGCTGCACGTCAACGGCGTTGCGGAGGCGCTGCGCCTCGAGGTCGTGCTGCGAGACGAGCGCGGCCTGCGCGGCGATCTGCTCGTCGAGGGCGTCCAGGCCGGTCCGCGCCTGCTCGACGGCCGCCGCCGCTGCCCCGGACCCGGCTGCCATCTCGGCGGCACGGGCCTCGAGCCGGTCCGCCTCGGCACGGACGCCCTGCACTCGCTCCGGCGTGATCGTGGGGCCCTGCTGCGGCGCGTCGGCCTGCTGGGCGAGGAACATCAGGCGCTGGTTCGCCAGGCTCGACAGCCCGCGGAGCCGCTCCTGCACGCTCTCCAGCCGGTGCACGACGGTCCGGGCGCGGTCGACGGCGTCACCGACCATGCTCTGCTCGACCTGCTGCTGCCGGGCACGGGTCTGGTCGAGGCGCTCCTGCAGGACGATGCGCTCGGACTTGCGGCCCGTCTCGACCTCCTGGTGCTCGTGGAGCTCACGGCGCAGCCGGACGACCTCGTCGGCCAGGAGGCGGGCCTTGGCGTCGCGGGCCACCGCGGCGACGGACTGCGCCTTGCGCGCGACCTCGGCCTGCCGACCGAGCGGCTTCAGCTGTCGACGGATCTCACCCGCGAGGTCGGACAACCGCGTCAGGTTCGTCTGCATGGCGTCGAGCTTGCGGAGCGTCTTCTCCTTGCGACGCCGGTGCTTGAGGATCCCGGCGGCCTCCTCGATGAAGCCGCGGCGGTCCTCCGGGGTGGCGTGCAGCACCTTGTCGAGCTGGCCCTGCCCGACGATCACGTGCATCTCGCGACCGAGCCCGGTGTCGCTCAGGAGTTCCTGCACGTCGAGCAGCCGACAGTTCTCGCCGTTGATGGCGTACTCGCTGCCGCCGTTCCGGAAGAGCGTGCGGGAGATCGTCACCTCGGAGTACTCGATCGGCAGCAGGCCGTCGGTGTTGTCGATGGTCAGGAGCACCTGCGCGCGACCGAGCGGACCGCGCGTCGAGGTGCCCGCGAAGATGACGTCCTCCATCTTGCCGCCGCGGAGCGTCTTCGCGCCCTGCTCCCCCATCACCCAGGCGAGGGCGTCCACCACGTTCGACTTGCCCGAGCCGTTCGGGCCGACGATGCAGGTGACACCGGGCTCGAACGCGAACGTCGTCGGCTGCGCGAAGGACTTGAACCCCTTGATGGTCAGGCTCTTCAAGTACATGCGGGTCTCCGGGTGCTCGGTTGCGCGTCAGGCTAACGCCTGCGTCGGCGCGGAGCGGGTTGGCACACGGGGCACCGGTGGCTCGACCGGTTCATGAAGGCCTCGCGCACGATGGTCGTGCCGCAGCGCGGGCACGGCTTCCCCTGCTGCCCGTACACCGCGAGACGCTGCGAGAAGTACCCGGACTGCCCGTTGACGTTCACGTACTGCGCGTCGAAGCTCGTGCCGCCGTCCTCGAGGGCACGGGCGAGCACGCTGCGGACCTCGGCCAGGAGCCGGTGCAGGTCGGCCCGCGGCAGACGGTCGGCCGGACGGTCGAAGTGCAGCTGCGCGGCCCAGAGCGACTCGTCGGCGTAGATGTTGCCGATGCCGCTCACCACGCCCTGGTCGAGCAGGACACGCTTGATGCCGCTCGAGCGCTTCCGCGCCATCGCGACGAAGCGGTCGTCGTCGAACGCCGGGTCGAGCGGGTCCCGCGCGATGTGCGACACCTGGGTCGGGATGCTCCTCCGCCACGGCGCGTCGGGGTCGTGGGCGTCGACCGCACCGGCGGACCCGGCTGGGGCGCCGTCGACGGTCGGCATCATGGCATCGATCGCCATCGAGCCGAAGGTCCGCTGATCGACGAACTCCAGCGCGACCGGCTGCTCGGGACGGCCGTCGCGGTCGGTCCCCGTCGGCTGCACGTCGATCAGGATGCGGCGGTGCCTCGCGGCCGGTCGGTCGCGGCCGAGCAGGACCTGACCGGACATCCCCAGGTGGGTGACGAGTGCCTCGGGTCGGTCGCCGTCGCGCTCGGGGACGAGGGGGAACCACATGAACTTGCCACGGCGCACGGCCGCGGCGATCGTGCGGTCGGTCAGGCGTTCGGCGAAGTCCTCGGCCGGGCCGTCGTGCCGGGTGAGTGCGCGGTCGTCGACCACGTCGACGTGCAGCACGCGGGCACCGCTGACGGCGGGTTCGAGGCCGGCGCGGACGACCTCGACCTCGGGGAGTTCGGGCACGCGGTCAGGCCGCCCGGCCGGAGAGCCGCGTCCACGCCTCGAGCGCGGCGGCCATCTCGGCGGTCTTCTTGCTGGTACCGGACCCCGTCGACACGTCCTCGCCCTGCAGCACGACCGTCGCGTGGAAGGTCTTGTCGTGGTCGGGGCCCTCCTCGGTCACCCGGTAGGCCGGGTTGCCGAGGGACAGGCTCGCGGCGAGCTCCTGCAAGCTCGTCTTCGGGTCCATGGCGGCGCCGAAGCGGTCCGGGTCGACGAGCAGCGGCTCGACCAGTCGCAGCACCAGGTCCGTGGCGGCGTCGGGACCGGCGGACAGGAACGTCGCACCGATGACGGCCTCGACCGTGTCGGCCAGGATCGACGCCTTGCCCCGGCCGCCGGTCTGCTCCTCGCCCTTGCCGAGGCGCAGGTAGGAGCCGAGCCCGATCATCCGGGCGATCTCGGCCAGGGCGACCGTCGAGACGAGGCTGGCGCGCCGCTTGGCGAGCTCACCTTCGTCGAGGTCGGGGAAGGACCGGAAGAGCTTCACGGTCACGGCCTGGCCGAGGATGGAGTCCCCGAGGAACTCGAGGCGCTCGTTGTGCTTGATGCCCCCGTGCTCGTACGCGTACGAGCGGTGCGTGAGGGCGAGCTGGAGCAGCTCGGCGTCGATCTGGACGTCGAGGATGTCCTGCAGACGAACGACGTCCGGCCCCACGGGGCGGGACCCCGTGGCGCCGGACGTCGCTGTCATGTGGTCCGGTCCGATCAGACGTCGGCGACCTTGCGGCCCTTGTACTCCATGTACAGGGCGGTGCCGGCCGAGTCCTCGACGACCTTCGCGCGGTGCGGGAGGCTGTAGGTGACCTTGCCGTTCTCGATCGTCTTCACGAGCTGGACCGGCGCGGCCTTCCACTGCGAACGACGGGCGTGCGTGTTGGCACGGGACTGCTTGCGCTTGGGAACGGCCATGGTGGTTCTCTTTCGGTTGGTCGGTGGTCAGGGTCGAGGTGCGTCAGGCCGTGCGGCCGTCGCCCTCGGGGCTCTGGGTGGGGGTGCTGTCGTCGGCGTCGGTGCTGTCCGCGTCGGCGCCCCGGAAGCCGCTCAGCGCGGCCCAACGCGGGTCGACGACCTCGCGCGGGGTGACCTCGCCGAGGTCGGCCAGCCGCTCACCCGTGACGGGGTCGAGGCCGGGGCAGTCCGGCCGGCAGACCGGCTGGAACGGCAGCGCCAGCACTACCGCATCTCGAACGACCGGTTCACAATCCACGTGGTCATCGTGAACGAAGAAGTCGAAATCCTCCGAGACATCGTACGCGAACAGCTCGGCGAAGTCGACTTCGACCGGTTCGCTGATGTCGATGAGGCAGCGCGAGCACTCCCCCGTGGCCTCGGCCGAGGCGTGTCCGGAGACCAGGACACCCTCGTGCAGACCCTCGAGCTTCACGTCGAGCTGCAGCGTGGCGCCCTCGCGCACGGCGATGACGCCGGCGCCCATCGCGTCCGGCACCTCGACGTCGAGCGAGTGCTCGCGCATCTCGCCCGGCCGGTGCGCGAGGTCGCGCACGCGCAGGGCGAAGGGGCTGTTCACGGGGGAAGACACGATCGACGAGTATACCGCGATCTCCTGCGGACGTCGAGGACGCCCGGGACGCGGCGTGTCAGCGCCCGAGGTGCTCGGCCAGCGCGTCCGCGACGACGACGGGCACGTAGGGCGTCACGTCGCCCCCGAGCGTCGCGACCTGGCGGATGAGGGAGCTCGACACGTGCGCACGCGAGGCCTCGGGCAGCAGGAAGACCGTCTCGACGTCGGCCAGGTGCCGGTTCATGATGGCCATCGGTGTCTCGTACGCGACGTCCTCGCCCGAGCGCACACCCTTCACGAGCACACCCGCACCCACCTGTCGGCAGTAGTCGACGAGCAGGCCGGAGGTCCACTCCCCGACCCGGACGCTGTCCGGTGCCCCGGTCTCGACGAGGGACTGCTCGATCAACCGCACCCGGTCGGCGGCGGCGAACATCGCGGGCTGCTTGTCCGGGTTGTGGACGACGAGCACGTGCACCTCGTCGAACAGCCGAGCAGCACGCCCGATGACGTCGAGGTGCCCGAGGGTCACGGGGTCGAAGGATCCGGGGACGACGGCGATCTGGGCCATGTCCGTCACGCTACCGGCCGCCGGCGTCAGTTCTTCCCGAGGAACGCGGCGTCCGACTCGTCGAGCCGCCGTGCCAGGGCTTCGCGCAGGGCGGGGTGGTCCCGCAGCTCGGGGTCGGGCTCGAGCACGCGTTCGGCCTCGCCGCGTGCGTCGACGATGAGGTCGGCGTGCTCGACGACGCGGAGCAGGTTCAGCGACGACCGGCCGCCGGACTGCCGCTCGCCGAGCACGTCGCCCTCGCGCCGGAGCTCCAGGTCGACGCGGGCGAGCTCGAAGCCGTCGTCGGACGCCGCCACCGCGTCGACGCGCTCGCGTGCGGTCGTCTCGGTCTCGGCCGTCGTCACGAGCAGGCACACCCCGGCGTACTGCCCACGACCGATGCGACCGCGCAGCTGGTGGAGCTGGGAGACCCCGAAGCGGTCGGCGTCGAGCACCGCCATCATCGACGCGTTCGGCACGTCCACGCCGACCTCGATCACGGTCGTCGCGACGAGCACGTCGACGTCGCCGGCCGCGAAGGACGTCATGACGCGGTCCTTCTCGTCCGCGGTCATCCGCCCGTGCAGGACCTCGATCCGCCGGTCCTGCAGGACCGGCATGGCGCGCATCCGCTCGGCCGTCGCGAGCACCGTCGCCGGGGCGTGCTTCGGTGCGTCACCCTCGGCGGGCTCCGGGCCGCCGTCGTCCTCGGCGTGGGCGTCGTCGATCGCCGGGCAGACCACGAACGCCTGGCGCCCGTCGGCGAGCTCCTCGGCCATCCGGGTCCAGATGCGCCCTTCCCACCCGGGGTGCTCGGCCAGCCCGACGGCGAAGGTCTCGACCCCGGCACGGCCCGACGGCAGCCCGGTGATGGCGGACACGTCGAGGTCGCCGAACACCGTCATCGCGACCGTGCGCGGGATCGGCGTCGCGGTGAGGACGAGCACGTGGGGTGGGGTCGCGCCCTTGGTCCGCAGGGCCTCGCGCTGCTCGACACCGAACCGGTGCTGCTCGTCGACCACGACCAGACCGAGCTCCGCGAAGTCGACGCGGTCGCCCAGGAGTGCGTGCGTGCCGACGACGAGCCGTGAGCTGCCGGACGCCGCCGCGAGCAGGGCGCGCCGTCGTTCGTCGGTCGACTGCGAGCCCGTCAGGATCACCGGCCGGAGCTCGGCCGCCAGGTCGGGCCCGAGGAACTTCACGATCGACCGGAGGTGCTGCGCCGCGAGCACCTCGGTCGGGGCGATGAGGGCCGACTGCCCACCGGACTCGGCGACCGTCAGCATCGCCCGGATCGCGACCAGGGTCTTGCCGGAGCCCACCTCGCCCTGCACCAGCCGGTGCATCGGCCAGTCCCCCGCCAGGTCGTGCGCGATCTCGGCACCCACCGCCTGCTGGTCGTCGGTCAGGGTGAACGGCAGCGAGGCGTCGAAGCGCTCGAGGGTCCCGCCGGGCGCCGCCCGACGCGGGGTGGCGGCGGTCGCCCGGGCAGCGATGCGCCGCTGCACCAGAGCGGTCTGCAGCACGAACGCCTCGCGGTAGCGCAGCGCGTCCTGCGCGCGCTTGAAGTCGGTGACCTTCTCCGGACGGTGCAGGAGCTCGAGTGCGCGGCGGAACGGCACCAGGCCGAGTCGCGTGCGCGCGGGTGCCGGGATCGGGTCGGGCACGTCGGGCAGGGTGTCGAGGACCACGGCGATCGCCTTCGCGATCTGCCACGAGGTCAGCGACGCCGTCGCCGGGTAGATCGGGATGGGCTGCCGTGACCAGCGGATCGCCTCTTCGTCCTCGGGGTCCGCCGTCGCGCGGGGGTCGTCGCGGTCGAACAGCTCGTAGTCCGGGTGGGCCAGCTGCCGCGCACCCCGGTAGTCGCCGACCTTGCCGGCGAAGATCCCACGGGCACCGGGCACGAGGTCCTTCGTGCGCCACCCCTGGTTGAAGAAGGTGAGCGTGAGCAGGCCCTTGCCGTCACCGATCTTCGCTTCGAGGATCGACCCGCGTCGAGCGCGCATGGTCCGTTCGCGCACGTCGATGACCTCGGCCACGATCGTGACCGACTCGCCGATCGCGAGCGAGTCGAGCGCCGTCAGGGCGCCGCGCTCCGCGTACCGCCGGGGGGCGTGCTCGAGGAACTCACCGACGGTGCGGTACCCGAAGGCCTTCTCGATCGCCTTCGCCGTCCGTCCGCCGAGGACCCCGCCCAGCCGGGCGTCGAGGGGCGCGGGGCCGAGGTCGGGCCGCACCGGCGGCGCCTCGGTGTCGGGGGTGTCGGAGGTGACCACGCGACCACGGTACCGGGCCGGTCCGACGCACCGCGCGCCTCCCGTCCGGCCTGTGGAGAGCGTGCACGCCGCTACGGTGGCTGCATGACCCGCATCATCGCCGGCGCCGCCGGTTCCACGACGCTCCGGGTGCCGAAGTCCGGCACCCGGCCGACGAGCGACCGCGTGCGCGAGGCCCTGTTCTCGTCGCTCGGCGCGCGCGGGCTCGTGGAGGGCACCTCGGTCGCGGACCTCTACGCGGGGACGGGCGCCCTGGGGCTCGAGGCGGCGTCCCGTGGGGCGGCGGAGGTCGTGCTCGTCGACCGCGCGTCCGCCGCCGCGCAGGCGTGCCGGGCGAACGCGAAGGCCGTGCAGCAGCGGGTGCCGGGGGTGCGCATCGACGTGCAGCCGCAGCCGGCGCTCGGCTACCTGCGGAGCACGGTGCGGACCTTCGACCTCGTCTTCGTCGACCCGCCGTACGAGGTCGCCGAGCAGGAGATCGCGGACGTGCTCGAGGCACTCGTGCCGCGCCTGACGGCGGGCGCGGTGGTCGTCGTCGAGCGGAGCAAGCGGTCGCCGGAGCCGACGTGGCCGGCCGGGTTGGAGCCCTTCAGCAAGCGCAGCTACGGCGAGACCGTGGCGTGGGAGGCCGTCACCCCGGCCTGACGCGGGGCGTGCGGACGCGGGCGGTCGGACGCGGGCGGTCGGGAGGCCCGGCGCGGCCCCGACGGTCAGCCCGCGGCGCCGTCCCAGTCGGCGTACGGGTCCCACCCGGTCGTCGGGACCGGCTCGCCGGCGCGCACGAGGTCCGCGCCGCCGCGGGCGACGACCGCGCCGATGCGCCGGAAGCCGCCCGGCAGCGCCACGCCGGGCGGGAAGGTGGCGAGCAGGCCGTGGTCCTCGCCGCCGTGCAGTGCGAGGTCGTCGGCGCCCGCGACACCGTCGGCATCGAGGTCGAGCGTCACCCGGCTGGCCCGGGCGAGCCGCCCGGCGTCGATCGCCAGCCCGTCGGACAGGTCGAGCATCGCGGTCGCCCCGGCCGTGGCCGCGAGCAGACCGTCGGCGATCGGCGGGACCGGGCGTCGCTGCCGGTCCACGTCGGGGTCGGTGTCCGCGCCGCTCGCGACGGTCGCCGACCGCGAGGGCTCCCCGTGCGCGTCGACGCCGTCGCGGAACAGCCGTGCGAGGCCACGAGCGGCGCGGCCGAGCTCCCCCGAGACCGCGAGGACGTCGCCGGGACGTGCACCCGAGCGGAGCACCGGCGCTCGCCCACCGAGGTCGCCGAACGCCGTCACCGAGACCGTGAAGACGGCCGAGGTCGACAGGTCCCCGCCGACCACGCCGCAGCCCGGGGAGAGCGCGTCCACGGCCGCCCGCACCCCGTCCGCGAAGGACTCGAGCACCGCGACGGGGGTCTCCTGCGGCGCGGCGAGGGCGATCACGAGTCCGCTCGGCGTCGCGCCCATCGCTGCGACGTCGGACAGGTTCGTCGCTGCCGCCTTCCACCCGACGTCCGCCGGCGACGACCACGCCCACCGGAAGTCGGGTCCGTGCACCATCATGTCCGTCGTGACGACGAACCGGCCGTCCGGGGCCGCGACGACGGCGCAGTCGTCGCCGGGACCGACGTCCGGAGCACCCGCCGGCAGTCGACGGACGATCCGGTCCAGCACGGCGAGCTCCCCCAGCTGTCCCACGGTCGGTCCGGTCCAGGCGTCGTCCATCTCGTCCACGTCCGCAACGGTATCCTGCACGTCGATGGACACCGTGCGCCGACCCCTCCGCTGGACCGCGATCGTGGGTGTCGCCGTGGCACTCGCCGCCGGGCTGACAGGGTGCACGAACGCCGTGTCGATGGCACCCGCTCCGTCCGCCGACACCACCGCGTGCGCAGCCGTGCAGGTCCGCCTCCCCACGACCGTCGGGAACGACCTGACGTTGCGGAACACGAACGCGCAGTCGACGGCCGCGTGGGGCGACCCGGCCGCAGCGCTCTACCACTGCGGCGTCGCGGTGCCGACGGTGTCCGACCTGCCGTGCTTCAGCAAGGGCGGGGTCGACTGGATCCGCGACGACCGCGGGGCGCAGGTCGTCTACACGACGTTCGGCCGGTCCCCGGCAGTGCAGGTCGTCATCGACTCGACGAAGACCACCGACCAGGTCGTGCAGGACCTGTCCGACGTCGTGTCGACGCTGCCGGAGGACGGGCACCGCTGCCTCGACCCCTCGGACGTCCAGGGCTGACGACCGCGTGCGGTGCGCACGGCCAGCCGCACGCGACGCCGGCCGTCAGCGGACGGCGACCCGTCCCAGCTCGATGAGCTCGGCGACGAGTTCGCCGTAGGACATCCCGGACGCCGCCCAGCAGCGCGGGTACATCGACAGCGGCGTGAACCCCGGCATGGTGTTGACCTCGTTCACGACGAAGCCGTCGTCGGTCAGGAAGCAGTCCACGCGCGCGAGACCCGCACCGCCGATCGCCTCGAACGCCCGTGCACCGATCGACCGGATCGCGTCGGTCTCGTCGGCGGTCAGGGGCGCGGGGCAGAGGAGCGCCTCGTCGCCGCCCAGGTACTTCGACGCGAAGTCGTAGAAACCGTCCTCCGCCACGACGATCTCGCCCGGCAGGCTCGTGCGCGGGACACCGTCGCGGCCCTCGAGCACCGCGACCTCGACCTCGCGCCCGACGACGCGCGGTTCGACGATCACCTTCGCGTCGTGCTCGAACGCCAGGTCCATCGCGGCCGCGAGCTGCGACGGCTCGTCGACCCGGGACACGCCCATGCTCGACCCGGCGCGGGCCGGCTTCACGAAGAGCGGCCACCCGTGCACCGCGACGGCCTCGGCGACGCCGTCGGGGTCAGCCGACCACTGCCGGCGGAGCACGGTCGTCCAGGGCGCGACCCGCAGCCCGGCGTGCTCGAGCACGGCCTTCGCGGTGTGCTTGTCCATCGCCAGGGCGCTCGCGAGGACGCCGTCGCCGACGTACGGCAGCCCGGCGACCTCGAGGAGCCCCTGGACCGTGCCGTCCTCACCGAACGGACCGTGCAGGATCGGGAACGCCACGTCGACCGCGATCGTCGTGACCGAGCCGTCCGGGTGCGACACGACCAGCTCGTTCGTGGCCGGCGACGTGGGGAACGCCACACGGGTGCCGTTGTCCGGCACGACGGGGAGCGCACCGTCCCGGAGCGCCCACTGTGCCGGGTCGTCGGACTGCAGGGTGAAGGCGCCCTCCTTCGTGATGCCGATCGGCACGACCGCGTAGACCGAGCGATCGACGACGTCCATGATCCCGCCGGCGGTCACGCAGCTGATCTCGTGCTCGCTGGACCGGCCGCCGAACAGCACGGCGACGGTCGTGGGAGCGGGAGCGATCGTGGGCATGGCAGTCCCCTTGGTGGTCGGGACCGGACCGGTCACTCGCCCTGCGGCTCGTCGGTCTCGGTGAGGTGCGGCGCGATGTTGCGCGGGTCGAGCCTACCGGCGAGGACCTCGGCCACCTGGCCGACGATGGGCATGTCGACGCCGTTCGCCGCCGCCAGTTCGAGGATCGGGGCGACCGATGCCAGGCCCTCCGCGGTCTGGTTCATCTGGCGCACGACCTCGTCGAAGCGGTACCCCTGACCGAGCAGGCGGCCGGCCGTGTTGTTCCGCGAGAGCGGGGACTGGCAGGTCGCGATCAGGTCGCCGAGGCCGGCGAGCCCGGACAGCGTCGACGGCTGCGCACCGAGCGACACCGCGAAGTCGGTCATCTCGGCGAGCCCGCGGGTGATGATCGACGCCTTGGTGTTCTCGCCGTAGCCGACGCCGTCGACGATGCCGATCGCGACCGCGATGAGGTTCTTCAGCACGCCGCCGAACTCCGTGCCGATGACGTCGGTGTTCGTGAACGAGCGGAAGTACGGGTTCGTGGCGACCGCGGCCACCGCGGTGGCGGTCTCGAGCGACGTCGACGACACGACCGCGGCGGTCGGCTGCCGACGGGCGATCTCGAGCGCCAGGTTCGGTCCGCTCGCGACCGCGATCCGGTCGCGGTCGATGCCGAGGCCCTCGTGCAGGACCTCGCTCATCCGCAGGCCCGTGGCCTTCTCGACGCCCTTCATCAGGCTGACGACGGGGACGCCCTCGGGCAGCAGCGGCGCGATCGCGGACAGGTTCGACCGGAGCGTCTGCGACGGCACCGACACGTACACCTGCTCGGCGCCGTCGAGCACCGCGGACAGCGACGTCGACGCGGTCAGCGTGCGCGGCAGGTTGATGCCCGGCAGGTAGTCGGAGTTCCGCTTCGTCTCGGTGATCTCCCGCGCGACCTCGGGCCGACGTGCCCAGACGACGGTGTCGGCACCGCCCTCGGCCAGCACCTTCGCGAAGGTGGTCCCCCAGCTGCCCGCACCGATGACGGCGACGCGCGGCTTGTCGGTGGACTGCATGACCACGCGGATGGCCGCGGTGTCGACGGCGCCTGGGGCTGCCACGGCGGGGTCCGGGTGGTCGTCGTGCGGGCGCAGGCCCGAGCGGTCGCTACTCAAACTTCCCGGTCTCCTTCTGGTCGTTGGCGGCCGGGTCCCACCGGGTCGCCGGTGCCTGCTCGCCACGGAGCTCCTCGAGCAGCTCGGTGATCCGGCGCATGAGCAGGTCGGTCGCCGCCAGCAGGGTCTTCTGGTCGAGCGGCTTCCCGCGGTACGCCGACAGGTCGACCGGGTCGCCGACGATCACGTCGACGCGCGACGGCGGGAACAGCCGGAGCTTCTTCGCGTACCGGCCCATGATCCGCTGCGTGCCCCAGTGGGCCATCGGGATGAGCGGGACGTC
Source organism: Curtobacterium sp. NPDC092190 (assembly GCF_044755625.1). Classification (NCBI taxonomy): domain Bacteria; kingdom Bacillati; phylum Actinomycetota; class Actinomycetes; order Micrococcales; family Microbacteriaceae; genus Curtobacterium; species Curtobacterium sp. NPDC092190. Next base: position 866,345 of record NZ_JBIVRJ010000001.1, read on the forward strand.
GTTCTCGAGCGCGATCCGCACCGCGCCGGTCTTGCCGCGCATGGGCCACAGGTCGGGGTCACGGGTGAGCGTGCCCTCGGGGTAGACGATGATCGCTCCACCCTGCTCGATGACGGACCTGCCGCCGCCGAGCGGGTCGTTCAGGCGCGTGCGGCCGGAACGCTCGACCGGGATCTGCCCCATGCCGGCCATGAGCTTGCCGACGACCGGCACCCGGAAGATCGACGCCTTCGCGAGGAACCGCGGCGCACGGCGGGACAGCCAGACGGCGGTGCCGACCACGAGCGGGTCGATGTTCGTGAAGTGGTTCGGGGCCAGCACGAAGGCGCCGCCCTCCGGCAGGCGCTTCGGTCCGTGCCAGTGGTAGCGGGCGGTGAACCGGAAGACCGGGATCACCACGGACGCCGTGATGCGGAAGGCGGTGTTCAGCTCGCCGCGCCGCCACCGGCGCCCCGGGTTCGGGAGGCCCGTGGTGACGTCGGAGGCGGACGCACGCCGTGCCTCCAGGCCGTCACCCGCGCCGCTCGCCGTGCCGTCGCCGCCCGTCGTGCCCTCCACGCGCCTAGCCCGCGAAGTCGAAGTCGGCGCCGAGCTTGCGCAGCTTCGGGATGAAGTGCTCGTACCCGCGGCTGATGATGCCGACGTTCGTGATGTGCGACTCGCCCTCGGCCGTCAGGGCGGCGATGAGGTGGCTGAAGCCGCCGCGCAGGTCGGGCACGCGGACGTTCGCGGCGTGCAGCGTCGTCGGGCCGGTGATGACCGCGGCCTGCTCGAACGGGCGGCGGGCGACACGGCGGTCGTGCCCGGGCAGCCCCTCCTTGTGCACGACGATGTCGGCACCCATCTCGTTCAGGGCGTCGGTGAAGCCGAAGCGGTTCTCGTACACGGTCTCGTGCACGATGCTCGTGCCCTCGGCCTGGGTCAGCGCGACGACGAGCGGCTGCTGCCAGTCCGTCATGAAGCCGGGGTGGACGTCGGTCTCGACGACGACCGGGCGCAGGGTCTCGCGCTCGCGGTAGAAGCGGATGCCGTCCTCCTGGATGTCGAACCCGCCACCCACCTTGCGGAAGACGTTGAGGAACGTCATGAGGTCCTGCTGGTCGGCACCCTCGACGAAGATGTCGCCGTTGGTGGCGAGCGCGGCGGAGGCCCAGCTCGCGGCCTCGTTGCGGTCGTTGATCGCGCGGTGCGTGTACCCGCGCAGCGACTCGACGCCCTCGATGAAGATCGTGCGGCTCGGCTCGACCGTGACGATCGCGCCCATCTTCTGCAGGATCGCGATGAGGTCCATGATCTCGGGCTCGATCGCCGCGTTGCGGAGCTCGGTGACGCCCTCGGCCAGGACCGACGAGAGCAGGACCTGCTCGGTCGCCCCGACGCTCGGGTACGGCAGTTCGATCTTCGCACCCTTGAGACCGTCCGGGGCCGTGAGGTGGATGCCGTTGAGCTGCTTGTCGACCACGGCACCCATCGCGCGCAGGGCGTCGAGGTGGAAGTCGATCGGACGGTCGCCGATGCGGCAGCCGCCGAGGTCGGGGATGAAGGCCTCGCCGAGCTTGTGCAGCAGCGGACCGCAGAACAGGATCGGGATGCGGCTCGAGCCGGCGTGGGCGTCGATCTCGGCGAAGTGCGCCGACTCGACGTTCGCCGGGTCGAGGATGAGCTCGCCTCGTGCAGGGTCCGTGATCCGCACACCGTGCACCTCGAGCAGGCCGCGGACGACCTTCACGTCGGAAATGTCCGGCACGTCCTTGAGGATCGACGGGGTGTCGCCGAGCAGCGAGGCGACCATCGCCTTGGTCGCGAGGTTCTTCGCGCCGCGGACCTCGATGCGCCCCACGAGCGGCTTGCCGCCCCGGATGACGATCTCGTCCGACTTGAGGCCGACGCGGGCCCCTGCTGCTGCTGCGTCCTGTACGAGGGAGTTCACTACTTCACCGGCAATGTCTTCGGCCGCCATCGGGAGCGGCGGGATTCGAACTCCGTGATCGAGGACTCGTCACGGAGGGTGAGCCCGATGTCGTCGAGCCCTTCCATCAACCGCCAACGAGTGTAGGCGTCGATCTCGAAGGGCACGTCCACCGCGCCGAGCGACACGCGCTGCGCGACCAGGTCGACGGTCGCCTCGATGCCCGGGTTCGCCGCGATCTCGGCCCAGAGTGCCTCGACTTCCGGTTCGGTCACGATCGCGGTGACCAGGCCCTGCTTGCCCGCGTTGCCCTTGAAGATGTCCGCGAAACGACTCGACACCACCACGCGGAAGCCGAAGTCGCGGAGCGCCCAGACCGCGTGCTCGCGGCTCGACCCGGTCCCGAAGTCCGGGCCGGCGACCAGCACCTGCGCCCCCTGGTAGACGGGCTGGTTGAGCACGAAGTCGGGGTCCTGGCGCCACCCGGCGAACAGGGCGTCCTCGAAGCCGGTCTTCGTGACGCGCTTGAGGTAGACCGCGGGGATGATCTGGTCGGTGTCGACGTTCGAGCGCTGCAGCGGCGCGGCGATCCCGGTGACGGTGGTGATCTTGTCCATCAGTTGGCTCCTTCAGCGGTCGCTGCCGTCGCGGCGGTGTCGTCGGTGACCGTCGCGATCGCGTCGTCGGTCTCCAGGTCCCACGGGCTCGACAGCGTGCCCCGGACCGCGGTGGCGGCGGCGACGAGCGGCGAGACCAGGTGCGTGCGGCCGCCCTTGCCCTGCCGCCCCTCGAAGTTGCGGTTCGAGGTGCTCGCGCACCGCTCCCCCGGTGCGAGCTGGTCGGGGTTCATGCCGAGGCACATCGAGCAGCCGGCGAACCGCCACTCCGCGCCGAAGTCGGTGAACACCCTGTCCAGCCCCTCGGCCTCGGCCTCGAGCCGGACCCGGGCGGACCCCGGCACGACCATGACCCGCACGCCGTCCGCCTTCTTCCGTCCCCGGATGACCGACGCGAAGGCCCGGAGGTCCTCGATGCGCGAGTTCGTGCAGGACCCCATGAAGACCGCGTCGACCGCGATGTCCTTCATCGGTGTGCCGGCCTCGAGGTCCATGTACTCGAGCGCACGCTGCGCGGCGGCCTGGTCGTTCGGGTCGCTGTAGCCCGCGGGGTCCGGGACCGTCTCGGACAGCGACACGCCCTGGCCGGGGTTCGTGCCCCACGTGACGAAGGGCTCGAGCTCGTCCGCGTCGATGAAGACCTCGGCGTCGAAGACGGCGTCGTCGTCGGTCGCCAGCGTGTCCCAGTACGCGACGGCGTCGTCCCAGTCCTGACCGGTCGGTGCGTGATCGCGGCCCTGCACGTAGTCGTAGGTGGTCTGGTCGGGGGCGACCATGCCGGCGCGGGCACCGGCCTCGATCGACATGTTGCAGATCGTCATGCGCCCCTCCATCGAGAGCGAGCGGATCGCCGAGCCGCGGTACTCCAGCACGTAGCCCTGCCCGCCGCCGGTGCCGATCTTCGCGATCACGGCGAGGATGATGTCCTTCGCCGTGACGCCGGGGCGCAGGGTGCCCTCGACCGTGATCGCCATCGTCCTGAACGGCTTCAGCGGCAGGGTCTGGGTGGCGAGGACGTGCTCGACCTCGCTCGTGCCGATGCCGAACGCCATCGCGCCGAACGCACCGTGGGTCGACGTGTGCGAATCGCCGCACACGACGGTGATGCCGGGCATCGTCAGGCCGAGCTGCGGGCCGACCACGTGGACGATGCCCTGCTCCTTGTCGCCGAGCGAGTGCAGACGGACGCCGAACTCCTCGCAGTTGCGACGCAGGGTCTCGATCTGCGTGCGGCTCGTCGGGTCGGCGATGGGCCGGTCGATCGCGAGGGTCGGGGTGTTGTGGTCCTCGGTCGCGATGGTCAGGTCGAGGCGACGCACCGGGCGGCCGGCCTGGCGGAGGCCGTCGAAGGCCTGCGGGCTCGTGACCTCGTGCACGAGGTGGAGGTCGATGTAGAGGAGGTCCGGGCTCCCGTCCTCACCCTTGACCACGACGTGGTCGTCCCACACCTTCTCGGCGAGCGTCTTTCCCATCGGCCCGGCCCTTCCTCATCGACGTTGCGGCACCGCTCTCGCGGCTCGGTCCGGCGAGTCTAGCAGCTTGGTATACCAATGCGGGCCGGGATGGACGGGAGGCGCGGCGCGGCACCGCCACGCGCCTCCCGTCCGGCCGTGGTGTGGTCCGGACGAGGCGACCCGCGTCGGCGACACCCGTCGCGGTGGGAAGATGGTGACGACATGACGACGCCTGCGCACTCGACCCGGACCACCAACCTCGAGGGCGCAGCCCGCGCCGCGATCGCGGGCGGCGCACCGCTCGCGCTGCTCATCGCCCTGGGGATGCCGGGCTACGCGGCGTTCGCGATGTTCGCCGGGTTCACGGCGATCTTCGGCGCGACCGAGCCGTACCGCCAGCGTGCCGTCACGACCGGCGTCGCCGGCGCGCTCCAGGCGGCGTGCATGCTCGCGGGCATCGGCGTCGCGTTGCTCGGGCACCCGCTGTGGCTGCAGGCGGTCGGGCTCGTGGTGGTGCTCGTCGTCGCCGTGTGCACGCTCACGGCGCTGCAGACGATCCCCGCGCAGCCGATCTTCCCGGTCTTCGCGTTCGTCGTCTCCTCGCTCGTCCCGCTGCGGCCCGCCGACCTGCCGACGGTCCTGCTGATCATCGTCGGCTCGGTCGCGTGGGCGTGGCTCGTGGCGATGTCGGGCGCGGTGCTCCGTCGACTCCTGCACCCGCGGGCACCGCACCGCTTCCGGCCGCTGGCGGCACGCAAGCACCGCACGCTCGACGTCCTGCGCACGCCGGCGCTGCGGGAGACCGTCGCCCTCAACGTCGTCGGGTCCGTCGTGGCCGGAGCGGTCGCCGTCACGATCCCCGGGCTCGGACACCCGTACTGGGCGGTGATCGCTGTGGTGTCGACGCTGCCCGCGCTCCGGCAGCGGCACACGCTGCGTCGCGCCTGGCAGCGGGTGGTCGGCACCGTCGGGGGCACGGTCGTGGCCGTGGGGATCCTGCTGCTCGAGCCGAGCGTCTGGTGGATCGTCGTGATCGCCGTCGTCGGGCAGTTCTTCGCGGAGATCTTCGTCGCGCGGCACTACGCCGTGACCCTGCTGTTCCTCACGCCGCTCGCGCTCGCCGTGTCGTGGCTGAGCCTGCCCGAGGCGCCGGAGCTCCTCGCGCTCGACCGCATCGCGCAGACGCTGCTCGGTGCGCTCGTGAGCGTCGCGCTCCTGGTGGTCGGGCGGTTCGTCGAGCGTCGACGAGGTCGGCCGCTCGGCGCGACGAGCACGATCCGCACCGTCTGACGGGGCGCGGCGCGGCGCCGACGCGGCGCGGCGCGGCGCCGACGCGGCGCGGCGCGGCGCCGACGCGGCGCGGCGCGGCGCCGACGCGGCGCGGCGCGGCGCCGACGCGGCGCGGCGCCGACGCGGCGCGGCGCCGACGCGGCGCGGCGCCGACGCGGCGCGGCGCCGACGCGGCGCGGCGCCGACGCGGCGCGCCGGTGCCGCGCCGCGCCGGTGCCGCGCCCTGTCGCGCGCACAGCCGCCAGCACGTCGCGCCGCGGGAACACGTGGCGCAACGTGCCCCGGGCCGTGCGGGAGCAGGACGCACAAGCGAGCGCGCGCCGGACGGGAGGCGCGCGGTCAGCCCGCACCGCGCCTCCCGACCGCAACCGGGTCGCCTGTCACGCGCACAGCCGCCAGCACGTCGCGCCGCGGGAACACGTGGCGCAACGTGCCCCGGGCCGTGCGGGAGCAGGACGCGCCAGCGGGCGCGCCTCAGTCGCGCGGGGCGACGTTCCAGGAGTCGATGACGGGGCGGCCGTGCTCGTAGCCGAGCGAGCTCACGGTGGCGGTGCCGAGCTTGAGGACGGCTCCGTCCTGCGGCGCGAGGCGGATCCAGGCGGCACCGAGCGCGCGGAGCACGTGTCCGTGCGCGACCACGATCGCGTCGTCGCCCTCGGCGAGGACCGGACGGACGCGGTTCAGCACCCGCTCGACGCGGACCCGGACCTCGGCGGCGTTCTCACCCGGGGTGTCGCCGGCAGGGACCCCGTCGGTCCAGAGGTCCCACGGGCCGTGCCGCTTGACCTTGATCTGCGGGGTGGTCAGGCCCTCGTACGCGCCGTAGTCCCACTCGTACAGGTCCTCGTCGAGCTCGGGGTCGACGCCGACGAGCGCAGCGGTGTCCCGCGCGCGCTGCAGTGGGCTCGAGAGCGCGAGCGCGAAGGTGCGGTCGGCGAGGTACCGGCCGGCGCGCTTCGCCTGCTCGATGCCCTCGTCGGTGAGCGGGATGTCGGTGCGGCCGGTGTGCTGACCGCTCCTCGACCACTCCGTCTCTCCGTGGCGGACGAGGACGAGTTCGCCGGGGCGTTCCGAGGTCATGTGTTCCTTCCGATGAGCAGGCCGAGCGCAGCTGCGCCGACCGAGACGACGAGCATCCCGAGGCCGTTCAGGACGGCGGTCCGGGTCTTGCCGGATCGGAGGAGCTGCACGGTCTCGACGCTCGCCGTCGAGAACGTCGTGTACCCGCCCATCATGCCCGTCCCGAGCACGGCGACCACCGAGGGGCCGAGGGCGCCGGTCTCCCCGAGCCCGGTGACGAGCCCGAGCACGAGCGATCCCGTGACGTTGATGACGAGCGTGCCGAGCGGGAAGCGTCCGAGCGCGGTGCCGTCCACCCGGGCCTTGACGGTGCCGTCGAGCCAGCAGCGCAGCGCCGCGCCGACCCCGCCGCCGAGGGAGACCAGCAGGAGTCCGAGCAGGGTCACCGGGCACCCCCGCTCCGAGCGCCGCGGGAGCGCCGAGCGCCGGCGACCCACGCTCCCGCTGCCGCGGCGGCCAGCCCGAGCACCACCGACAGCAGCGCGTACCCGGCGCCGGCGCCCCAGTGCCCGACGTCGAGCAGCCGGGCGGTGTCGTCGGCGAGGGTCGAGTAGGTCGTGAAACCACCGAGGACGCCCGTGCCGACGAACAGGCGGAGCGCCCGACGTCGGCCGAGGTCCGGACCCGCGTGCGCGAGTGCCTCCAGGAGCACCCCGAGGCAGAACGCTCCGACGACGTTGATGCCGAGGATCGTCCAGCTGATGCCGTCCACCGCGGGGAACGCTGCGGCGAGCGCAGCCCGCACCCCGGTGCCGATCGCACCGCCGAGCGCGACGAGTCCGAGGTACCGCCAGCGCAGGTGCGGGGGCCGGTCGGTCGTGCGGGAGTCCACGGACGTCAGTCCACCAGGGCGGCCACGCCCTCGACCTCGACGAGCTGGTCGTCGTAGCCGAGGACGGTCACGCCCGTCAGCGTGCTGGGCACGTCGTGGTCCCCCATCTCGGCCCGGACGACCTCCCACGCGGCGACGAGGTCGGCCTGGTCGGACGACGCCACGAGCACGCGGGTGTGCAGGAGGTCACCGAGTCCGGCGCCGGCCGCGGCGAGCGCCGTTTCGAGGTTGGCCATGCACCGAGCGGCCTGGGCACGGTGGTCCCCGACGGCGACGGTGCGACCCTGCTCGTCGAGCGGGCAGGCCCCGGCGAGGAACACCAGCCGGGCACCGGCAGGCGCGGTGGCGGCGTACGCGTACTCCGCCACGGAGCTGAGTCGGTCGGAGCGGATGAGCTGCACGGCGCTGGTCACCCTGCCACCCTGCCACGACCGGACCCGCGGGAGCGTGCCCGCCGCCCGCGGGACCGGCCCGGAGCCGCCCGTGTGAGCGGACCCTCAGCGTGCGACGGGGTTCGCCGTGCGGCCGGCCCGGATGAGCGAGTCGGTCTGCGCCGACAGGTCGACCATCTGCAGGGTGTTCCGCAGCTGCAGCCGGTTCAGGCACGAGTGCTCGAAGTCCGGCACGCGGAGGTCGATCGGCCGCGCCCGTCCCGCCGCGGCGTCGTCCACGCAGGAGCCGACGAGCCGCCAGAAGACGCTGCTCGGCAGGACGCCGTCCTCGTCGAGGATCGCCGCGAGGTACCGGAGCACCCCGTCGAACACGTCGGTGAAGACGCCGAGCGCCGCCTCGTCGTCGTCGACCGGGTGCACGATCCGCTCGATCCCGGCGGGCACCGGGACGTCCCCGACGACCACGACCTCCTCCCCGATGTCCTTCATGAACACGCGGGACACCGCACCGTCGCGCAGCACGAGCACGAGGTTCTCGCCGTGCGGCATGAACAGCAGCTGGTGCTCGGTCAGGCAGTGCACGACGGGGCGGAGGTACGCGTGAAGGTACCGCTCGACCCACGACGCGGCATCGAGCCCCGACTCCGCGACGAGCGCAGCAGCCACCGACCGCCCCCTCGCGTCCCGGTGGAGCAGCGCCGCCATGGTGATCGGCCGCTCCCCCGGCAGCAGGCGTGGCACCGGGCTCTCCCGCCAGAGCGCCGCGAGCATCTTCCGCTGCGGCGCGCCCTGCTGTGCGGGCACGGCCCCGATCCGGTGCCAGACGTCCCCCGTGTACCCGATCGCCGCGTGCTCGCGGAGCACCCCGAAGCCGGCGTCGGCCAGGACCGGGTCGGCCCCCACGAGTTCGGCCACCCAGTCGTTCACAGCGGGCGCGGTCCGCATGTACGCCGGCGACATCCCCCGCAGGAACCCCATGTTCTGCACGGCGAGCGCCGTCTTCACGTACGACCGCTCCGGCCGGGAACGGTTGAACGCGGTGCGGATCGACTGCTGCGGCTGGTGGTCGTCCGGCCCCTCGCCGAGGTCGACGACGTCCTGCCGCCCGAGGTCCGGGGCGAACGTCACCGCGATCCGGTGCTGCCACTGCCATGGGTGCACCGGGAACCACGTGTACTCCGCGGGGTCGAGCCCGCGTCGGTCGAGCACCTCGTGGAAGCGCGCGACCGTCGACGCGTCGAGCTCGGCGTCCCAGTGCTGCTGCTCGGACCGGTCCGCGGCGAGCGCCAGGTGCGTGTGCTCGCGACGGGCTGCGAGCCACCGGTACCGGAAGCGCCCGCCGGACTCGGGGGCGAACGCGCGGTACTCGTCGAGCCCGAACCCGATCCGCCCGTTCGCGGCGACGAACGCCGGGTGCCCCTCGGTCATCGCGGCCTCGGCGTCCTGGAACCCCGCGACCACGTCGCCGTCCGACCGGCCGCGGGCGAGCTGCGCGGCGGAGGGGCCGCCGCGCCGGTGCTTCGCCGCGGCGCTGGCGAGCGTCGAGGCGATCTCCTCCAGGTACGTCCCGAGGAGGGCGTCGGGGATCCCGAGCTGCTCGTGCAGCGCGAGCACGAGGTCCTGTGCATCGAGCGGCGCCGGGACGCCCGCGCGGCTGCGGGTGAGCGAGGCCTCGTCGACGACCCAGTGCTCGAGCGTGTGCACCCGCGCGCGGAAGCGGTAGGTCGAGTCCCCGGCGTCGAGCACCCAGCCCGCACCATCGGGCCGTGGGGCGACCAACCGTTCGTGCGTGAACTCCGCGATCGCCTTGGCGACGAGGTGCCGCTCGGCCGGCTCGAGGTGCTCCGGCCGCAGGTGCGCGGCGGGTCCGTCGTCGTCGGGCGTGCCGATCCGGCCGGTGTCCAGGACCGACAGCAGCGCGCGCTTGCCGTCGACGTCGACCTCGCGCAGGACACGGAACCCGACCTCGGCGTTCTTCCGCTGCACCGCCGTGTTGCGCACGTCCGGCTCGACGACGACCCGCTGCGCGCCGAGGGCGTCGCGGCAGTGCTCGACCACCGCTCGCATCACGGCACGTGTCAGCCCGTGGACACGTCCCTCGTCGGGCGGCGGAGCGACGAGCAGGTGCATGCCGACGTCGCCCGGTTCCGCGTCCCACACGTCGGTGAGCAGCACGACCGCCGGGTCGTAGGTCTCCGCGTACGCGACGGGCTCACCCTCCCACCGGAGCACCCACCCCGCCTGCGCCGGGTCCTCCTGCACCGAACGGAGGTACGTGCGGACCGCGTCGGTGTCGTGGTCGGACATCGCCCACCACGAGGACGCCGGGGCGGCGAGCCACGCCTGCACGACGGCGGCGTCGCGGTCCGGGACCACCGGGTGGACGGACGGGAGGCCCGTGGTCGCGTCCGCCCGTGCGGCGACGGTCGCCGGGGCGCTCACGACGCGGCCCCGGCGGTCGCGGTCCGGCGGGCTGCCGCGGCTACGGCGCTCGCCGGGGCGTCGGCGACGGGACCGGCCGCAGCGTCCGGCACGGTGCCGGCCGCAGCGGCCGCTCCGGTGTCGGCAGCAGCGTCCGGAACCGGCCGTCCACCGGGCAGGCCGAACTCCTGGAAGGCGATCCGCTCCTCCAGGCCGTACACGGACCGCCCCGTGACGGAGCGGATGATCGAGGCGTTCCGCCACGCCCCCATCCCGAGGTCGGGGGCGGTCAGACCGTGCGTGTGCTCCTCGGCGTTCTGCACCCAGATCCGGCCGCCGAGGGTGTCGACGTGCAGGTCGCGTGCGACGGCGAACCGACCGCGGTCGTCGCGGCGGACGAGGTGCTCGACCGGGGCGAGGAAGTCCGGGTCCCGCGGTCGGTACCCGGTCGCGAGGACGAGCCGGGCGACCTCGTGCACCGCCGCGGTGCCGAGCTGCGCGTGTCGGAGGGTCAGTCGGAAGCGGTCCCGCTCGGGCAGCCACGCAGCCGCGACGACGCTGGTGTCGGTCCGGAGCGTCGTCGGGACCGGCCCGCGGGCGCTGATCCGGTAGAGCGTGTCGTAGACCTCGTCCACCAGGTCGGCGCTGATGCCCTTGTACAGCCCCCGCTGCTCGCGACCGAGCCGGTCTCGCACCTCGCCGGGCAGGGCGTGGAAGTGGTCGGTGTACTCCGGGCTCGTCATCTCGAGCGTGAGCTTGGTGTCCTCCATCGGGAAGAACCGGGGCGATCGGGTGATCCAGTCGAGGCGGTAGCCGCCGTCGCGGATGCCCTCGAGCAGGTCGCGGTAGACCTCGGCCGCGGACTGCCCGCTCCCGACCACGGCGATCGAGTCGGCGCTCCGGAGCGCGTCACGCGCCGGCAGGTACCCCGCGGAGTGCACGACCGGTCCGTCGAGGTCGCGGAGCGCCTCGGGCACCGCGGGTTCCGTACCGATCCCGAGCACGACGTGCCGGGCGACGTACCGCTCGGACCCGCTCGGGGTCTCGGCGTGCACGGTGAACAGGTCGGTGTCCTCGTCGTGCTCGACGGCGACGACCCGACGGCCCCAACGCAGCGTGTCGAGCCGTTCGGCGGCCCAGCGGCAGTAGGCGTCGTACTCCACGCGCAGGGGGTGGAAGTCCTCGCGGATGAAGAAGGGGTAGAGCCGCCCGGTCTCCTTGAGCCAGGCGAGGAACGAGAACGGCGACGTCGGGTCCGCCATGGTCACGAGGTCGGCCAGGAACGGGACCTGGATGGTGGCGTCGTCGAGCATCATGCCGTGGTGCCAGGCGAAGCCGTCGGCCTGGTCGAGGAACACGGCGTCGAGGTCGTCGATCGGGTCGGTCAGGCAGGCGAGCCCGAGGTTGAACGGGCCGATCCCGATCCCGACCAGGTCGAGGACGCGGCCGACACCGTCGCCGGTGTCGCTGGTCCTGGTGCCGGTGTCGCTGGTCCTGGTGCTGGTGGTGCTGGTGCTGGTGGTCACCGGGTTGCTCCCGTCGTCGTGCCGGCCGTGCTGGGGACGCCGCTGGCGTGCAGGCGTGCCGCGGTGTCGACCACGTGGTCGAGCGCCGCGACGACCTGCGTCGTGCTCGTGGTGGGGTTGAGCAGGGTGAGCTTGCTGCACGGACGGCCGTCGATCACGGTCTTCGCGACGAGCACCCGACCCTCGGCGAGCAGGGCCGCGCGCAGCGGCGCGACGAGTGCGTCGGCCTCGGCGTCCGACACCCCGTCCGGCTGCCAGCGGAAGAGCACCGTGCTCAGCTGCGTCGGCGCGACGAGCACCAGGTCCGGGTGTGCCGCGACGTGCTCGTGCACCCGCTCCGTGACGTCGAGCACCGCGTCGAAGGCCCGTCCGATCGCCTCGGCGCCGCTCGCCCGGAGGGTCGCCCAGAGCTTGAGCGCGTCGAACCGCCGGGTGGTCTGCAGGGACTTGTCGACCTGGTTCGGCTCGTCGGCGTCCTCGGGGTTGAGGTAGTCCGCGTGCCACGAGGCCCGGCGGAGGTCCTCCGGGTCCCGCACGAGCAGCGCGCTCGACGACACCGGCTGGAAGAACGACTTGTGGAAGTCCGCGGTGACGCTCCGCGCTCGTCCGATGCCGGCGAGCAGGTGTCGGCGGGTCGGGGACACGAGCAGGCCACAGCCGTACGCGGCGTCGACGTGCAACCAGACGTCCTCGAGGTCGCAGACGTCGGCGATCGCCTCGAGCGGGTCGATGCAGCCGCGGTCGGTCGTGCCCGCGGTCGCGACGACGGCCGCGGGCGTCCGGCTCTCGCGCCGGGCGTCGGCGATCGCGTGGGCGAGGGCGTCCGGTCGCATCCGGCCGGCTGCGTCGGCGGCGACGTCGACGACGGCACGTTCCGGCAGGCCGAGCAGCATCGCGGACTTCCGGACGCTGAAGTGGCTCGACGCGGTGGCGAACACGACGAGGTCGTCGAGTGTCGGCGAGCGGTGCGCACGGTCTCCCGCGCGGAGCGGTGCGGTCGCGGCCTGGCGCGCCAGGAGCAGGGCGTGCAGGTTCGACTGCGTCCCACCCGAGGTGAAGACCCCGTCCCCCGTCGGGAAGCCGATCGCGTCCGTGACCCACCGGACCGTCCGACGTTCGATCTCGGTGCCGATCCGCGACTGGTCCCAGGTGTCGACCGACGGGTTGACCGCCGCGAGGACCGCCTCGGCAGCGACCGCCGGCACCGCCACCGGACAGTTGAGGTGCGCGAGGTAGCCGGGGTCGTGGAACCAGACGGCCTCCGCGGTGAAGAGGTCGTCGACCTCGGCGACGGCGGCCTCGGTCGACCCGAGCGGCCGGTCGAGGTCGACCGCCGCGATCCGCTGCCGGAGGACGGCGGCGGGCGTGTCGGTGGTCGGCGCGGTGACGGTCGCGAGTCGGTCGGCGGTCCGGTCGACCGCGCCCCGGACGACGCTGCGGTACCGGTCGGAGCGGTCGGACGTGAGGAGTTCGAGCAATGGCGTGGAGCTGTTCACGTTAGGTAAGGCTAACCTCACTCAGCCGTGGAACGGAAGTCGCACCCGGGGGAAGACCGGTCGTTCTGTCGTGCTCGGCCTGACCCGGCCTGCCCCGGTACGCTCGCCGGGTGACCTGCCCTCCGTCCGCCGCCGACGCCGACGCGGACGCGACCGCCGATGCAGTCGCGGCGGTCGACGCCGTCGCGACCGTCGCCGTCATCGGCGCGGGGCAGGCCGGGCTGTCGGTCGCGCACCACCTGCGCCGACGCGGGTTCCGCGCCGTGTCCGGCGCCGGGGACCGCGGCGGGCCGGCCGGCAGGACCGTCGTCGTGCTCGACGCGAACCCGCGGCCGGGAGGCGCGTGGCAGCACCGGTGGGCGTCGCTGCGCATGGCCACGGTGAACGGCATCCACGATCTGCCCGGCACACCGCTCCCACCCGTCGACCCCGCGGAGGAGGCCCGCACCGCGGTCCCCCGCTACTTCGCCGACCACGAGGCGCGCGAGGCCCTCCCGGTGCTGCGGCCCGTCCGCGTGCGGTCGGTGACCCCGGTCGACGACCGCCCCGACGGGGCACTCCGTCTCGACACGGACCACGGCTCGTGGCTGGTGCGCGCCGTGGTGAACGCCACCGGCACGTGGGACACCCCGGTGGTCCCGGACGTGCCGGGTGCCGCGTCCTTCCTCGGCGAGCAGCTGCACAGTCGCGACTTCGTCGACGCCGAGCACTTCCGCGGCAGGCGCGTGGCCGTCGTCGGCGGCGGGATCTCCGCGGTGCAGCTGCTCGGGGAGATCAGCCTCGTCACCTCGACCGTCTGGTACACCCGGCGCGAACCGGTGTTCCTGCCGGGCGGCTTCGTCCACGAGGTCGACGGCGTCGACGTGGAACGACGCGTGGCCGCCGACGTCCGGGCCGGTCGACCGCCGGCGAGCATCGTGTCGTACACCGGACTGATCTGGACCGGCGCGCTGCGTGACGCCGCTCGGCGCGGTGTGCTCGAGCGGCGGCCGATGTTCACGCGGGTCCGACCGCACGGCGTCGTGGAGGCCGACGGCACCGACACCTCGGTGGACGTCCTGCTCTGGGCGACCGGGTACCGCGCGGACCTCGACCACCTGGCACCGATGCACCTGCGCGGCCCGCTCGGCGGTGTCCCGGTCGCCGGTACGCAGGTGACCGACGAGCCGCGCGTGCACCTCGTCGGGTACGGCCCGTCGCAGTCGACCGTCGGGGCGAACCGCGCGGGTCGGGCCGCCGCCCGCGACCTGGACCGCTGGCTCGACACCCACGAGGGCGCCCGTGGGGACGGTCGACCGCCGAGGGCCGACGTCGAGCGCTGACCGCCGGACCCCGGACCCGATCAGCGTCTCGCCGAGCGGTGCCGCCGAACAGCCTCAGGCCACCGGGACCGGCGGGAGCTCGCGGTCGGTCTCGGCGACGCGGGTGGCCTTCGCCGCGAGGCCCCGCAGCGGCCCCTCGAGCAGCACCCTGTCGGCGACGTGGCGGAGCGCGAGCCCGAGCCGGGTCCGGGGGTAGGCGAACCGGACGATCCCGCGCGGGATGCCCTGCACGTCGTCCACGAGCGGTCGCATCCAGTCGTCGAACGCCGCGAGCGCACGGTCGAGGTCCGCACGGTCCGAGGAGCGACCCGTGACCGATGCGGCGAGCACGTACCCGCTCGTGAGGGCGAGCGACGCGCCTCCTCCACCCATGGGCGTGACGCACCACGCCGCGTCGCCGACGAGGGCCACGCGGCCCCGTCGCCAGACGGGCATCCGCACCTGGGTGAGCCGGTCGACGTAGACGTCGTCCGACGTCGCGAAGCCGTCGAGCACACGGCGCGACTGCCACCCGGCGTCGGCGAACCGTTCCTCGAGCCCCGCCTGCACCCCCGTGCGCTCGGCGCCGGTCACCCCGTCGTCGTCGCCGGCCCAGGCCAGGATCGCGCGGGTCGTGTCGTACGGGTCGGGGCGCAGGTGCACCTGGCGTCCACCGACGGCGTTGTACCAGCGCCACCGTCGGTCGTCGGAGTCCGTCCGAGGGATCGTCCCGAACGCCATCGTGACGCCCAGGTCCCGCTCGGCGACGTCGCCCGGGTGGTCGAACACCAGCGCCCGGGTGGTCGACCGGACACCCTCGGCGACCACGAGCAGGTCCGCTCGGAGCGTCCGACCGGAGGTCGTCGTGACGGCGACGTGTCCGAGCGCGGTGTCGTCGACGTCAGTGATCCGCTCACCGAAGACGAAGGGCACCTCGTCGGGCAGCGCGTCGCGGACCGTGCGGGCCAGGTCGCCCCGGAGCACCTCGAGCTCGGCGGTCGCGCCGTCCGGCCCCTCGGGCAGGGTCGCGGTCACCCGTCCCTCGGTGTCGACCAGGACGGTCCCGGTCTCGGTGGTGTTCGCGGCACGGACCGCATCCGTCAGCCCCATCCGCTCGAGCACCTGCTTCGCGACGCCGCGGACGTCGACGTTCTGCCCACCGTCACGGAAGGCCCGAGCCCGTTCGACGACGGTGACGTCCCAACCGGTGTGCCGGAGCCACCAGGCGGCGGACAGACCTGCGATGCTCGCTCCCGAGATCACTGCGTGTGGTGCGGACATGTCCTGCTCCTCGTGTGCTGCGCGGTCGGCTGGGACCGACCGCTCGTGCTTTACAGTGAAGCGACTTGACTGTGGAGGAACCTGGATGCCCGACATCGACCCGCTCACGACGGACTGGCAGGACGACGAGGTCGCCGTCATGCACCACCTCCGGGACTGGGCCGTGGCGTTCGAGGAGCTCGACCGGCACCTCGGCGTGTGGATGGGGATGTCGACGACGGATGCGAACGCCCTCGGTCAGGTGCTGTGGGCCGAGCAGGCAGGCGAGCCGCTCTCCCCCGCGCAGCTCGCCCGGCAGATCGGCATGACCTCCGGTGCGACCTCGGTGCTCGTCGACCGGCTCGAGACGGCAGGGCACGTGACCCGCCACCGCGAGAGCACGGACCGCCGGCGGGTGACCCTGCGCGCGACCGCCGCGGCGCGGGCTGCGAACGAGGCGTTCCTCGCGCTCGCCGGGCGCGAGATCGCCGGCGCCCTCCGGGAGAGCGACCCCGCCGAGCTCCGGGCCGCACTGCGGTTCCTCGCGCGGATGACGACGGCGGCGACCGCGGCGAACACGCGCCTCGCGGCGCGTCGGAACGGTGGCTCGACCACCGCGACCGCCCACTGATCGACGGGCGGCGCCTCGCCGGGAGCGACGGGCTCCGCATCCCCGAGAGCACTGCATCGCCGCGAACGACGAGAACCCCTCCGGGCCGGAGCTCGGAGGGGTTCTCGGGTGTGGTGACCCCAGCGGGATTCGAACCCGCGTTACCGCCGTGAGAGGGCGACGTACTAGGCCGCTATACGATGGGGCCGCACGCCCCGCTCGAGAGCGGGACACACTCGTTGTCGGACTCGGAGGCTAGCCACCTGTGGTGACCCCAGCGGGATTCGAACCCGCGTTACCGCCGTGAGAGGGCGACGTACTAGGCCGCTATACGATGGGGCCGTTCCGACAACCCGATAAGTATGGCACAACGCGCGCACGCTGCCAAAACGGGGCGTGTCGCCCGGGTGTGCCGCGCCTCCGGGCGGACCCGCAGCGTCTCAGATCGTGAGCGACTCGCCGGGCCGGAGCACGACGAGTTCCCCGTCCCCGAGCGCCTCGCGCTGCCGGTCGGTGTGCATGGCGAAGCCGATCTCGGACAGCGTCGCCTCGTGCACCGGGTAGGCGCGCCGCGGACCGACCGCGGCGATCCAGTCCATCATCTCCTCGACCTTGAGCCACGGTGCGCCGACCGGAGCAGCGAGGACCTCGACGGGGACGCCGGGCACCGTGTACGCGTCCCCGGGGTGGAAGAGACGACCGTCCACCAGCACCCCGGTGTTGTCGACGAGGGGCACCGAGGAGTGGATGCGCTGGTGCCGCGCGCCGTGCAGGTCGAGCGTGAAGGGGCCGACCTCGCGGTGGTCACCGTCGCCGACCACCTCGACCGTGATGCCCGCGTCGGCGAGCGCCGCGGCCACGCCCGACGGCCCGAGGACCACCGCGTCCGGGTTCCGGTCGAGGATCCCGTGCAGCTGCTCGGGGGTGCCGTGGTCCGGGTGCTCGTGCGTCACGACGACGGCCACGACCCCGGTCACGTCGACCGGGCGGGTGAACCCGCCGGGGTCCAGGACGAGCCGTGCCCCGTCCTTCGTGACGACCTGGCACGCGTGCTCGAGCTTGGTGACCTCCATGCGGGCGACCCTACGCGCGTGGCTGCGGGGTTCCGCACGGGTCCCGCCACGGTCCTGGCACGCCGTTGTCGGACGTCGATGCGTGCCCGTAGCGTCCGGGACATGGCCACCACCACCGCCGTCGCCCTGCCCGGACCCCGGCGCGTCGTGCACGTCGACCTCGATGCCGCGCTGCCGGAGCTCGTCGCCGACGGGACCGGTACGGAGGCCCTCGTCGTCGGACGCCGCGACGGGTACCCCGTCTGCACGGCCGGGCTGACGCTGACGGCCGACCCGTCCGACGCCGCGCGGGTGCTGCGGGCGCTCGCCGCATCGTCGTCCGGGACCGCCCCGACCGCGCCGGCCCCCGTGCACGACGACGACCTTCCGTCGGTCTCCGTCGTCGTGTCCACCGTGGTCGACCGCGTCGAGGGCCTCGGTCGGTTGCTCGACGCCCTCGAGCGCCACGACCACCCGGAGCACGAGGTCATCGTGGTCGACAACCGTGTCCGGGTCCCGGAGGACGACCCGCTGCCGGCCCTGCTCGCGGGACGCCGTGTCCGACTCGTCGAGGAACGGCGCCCCGGGCTGTCCGCCGGGCGGAACGCGGGGATCGCTGCGGCACGGGGCGAGGTCGTGGCGTTCACCGACGACGACGTGCAGGTCGACCCGCGCTGGCTCCGTGCCCTCGGCGAGCGCTTCGTCCGTGAGCCGGAGCTCGACGCCGTCGTCGGCGTGGTCCTGCCGACCGAGCTCGCGACGCCCGCGCAGGTCTGGTACGAGGCGTACTACGGCGGCTTCAGCGGCGAGCGCTCCTTCGAGCCGGTGACCATCGTCCCCGAGGACGTGCCCGGCGCGATGCGCTTCGCCCGCGTGGCCGCGGTGCGACCGGACGGCTCGGTCCGGCGACGGTTCCCGGTGTACGGCATCGGTGCGTACGGCGCCGGCGCGAACATGGCGTTCCGCCGGACACTGCTCGAGTCGGTCGGTGGGTTCGACCCGACCCTCGGCGCCGGGTCCCCCGCACGCGGCGGCGAGGACCTGGCGATGTTCGTCGAGACCCTCTGGCGCGGCGGACGCATCGGCTTCGAACCCCGCGCCGTCGTGCACCACCGGCACCGCCGGACCGTCGCGGAGCTGCACGCGCAGCTGCACGGCAACGGCGTCGGGTTCGCCGCCCTGCTCTGCGCACTCGTGGCCCGGGACCGACGACACGTCGCCGTCCTCGCTCGGCTCGTCCCCCTCGCGGCGACGGCGAAGGCCCGGGTCGCGGCCGCGGCCCTGTTCCGCGGCCGTGGCGCCGACCACCGACGGGCCGCGGACCCGACCCTCCCGGCTCCGGCGAGCACGCCGGTGCCGCGGTCGCTGGCGTACCACGAGCTCCGGGGGTTCCCCGCGGGACCGTCCGCATGGCTCCGCAGTCGTCGACGCTGGCGCGCCGTCGGGGCGGGACGTCCCCTCGCCGGGTGACCCCGAGGCGCGGCGGCACGCGTCACCGTAGGATCGGTCACGTCCCGACGACTGCGTCGGGCGCGAGGAGGGCGCATGCTGCTGGGTACCGACACCGAGCACCGTGCCGTCCCGGCGGACGACGCCACGGGTCCAGCGCCGGTGCTGCACCGCGTCGCGCCGAGCGCGACGGACACCGCCACGTGCGCGTGCGGCCACCAGCGGGAGGCGCACGAGCACCACCGGCGCGGCTCGGACTGCGCGCTCTGCGACTGCCCGCGCTTCCGTCGCCGGGGCTGACCGCCGCGCTCGAGCGGTGCCGCGTGCGGGAAACCGCTGCATCCCCGCAGCCGCCCCGGCGGTTCCTTGTCGGGCTCCGGGGCCGGAGTTAGCGTCGCTCGCATGCCCATCCCCACCGCGGAGCTCGCCTGCGTCGTCCTCGCACACGAGGACCCGACCCAGGTCCGCCGACTCCTCGAGGCGCTGGACCCCTTCCCCGTGTTCCTGCACTGCGACGTCCGTACTCCGGACGCCGCGCACGACGCGATGACCGACGGGCTCCCGTCGCGCGTCCACCTGCTCGACCGCCGGCGCACCGGATGGGCGCGGTGGGAGAACGCAGCAGCGGAGCTCGCCGGGTACCGCGCCGCCCTCGCCGGGACGGATGCGAGCCACATCGCCGTCCTGACGGGGAGCGACTACCCGCTCGCCACCGCCGACGAGGTGCGCGCGGTGCTCGGGCGCCACCCCGGTCGTTCGTTCCTCGTCACCCACCCGCTCCCGCACCCGGACTGGCGCGGCGGGGGCTGGTCGCGGTTCCGCTACCGCCACTGGGCGTGGCGCAAGCACATGCTGCGGCTTCCGGTGCCGCGTCGACTGCCGCGTGGGGTCGTCCTGACCGGTGGGTCCCAGGTGAAGCTGATCAGTCGCGAGCACGCGCAGGCCGTGGTCGACGTCGTGGACGCCCGCCCGGACCTCGTGCGCTTCTGGCGCCGCGTGTGGATCGCCGACGAGTCGCTCGTGGCCTCGATCCTGAACTCCCCCGCACTCGTCCCGGGGTTCGCCGACGAGCACCTCGAGCACCCGCTCTGGTACATCGGGTGGGACGGTACCCGGATGAAGAGCCCGCCGTGGCTCGGGACGGCGGACGCCGGACGCCTGCTGGAGCACTGGACCGGTCCGGACGACCAGGCGCCGTACCTCTTCGCGCGGAAGTTCTCCACGAGCCGCAGCGCCGACCTGCTCGACCTCGTCGACGCGGCCGTCGGCCTGCGGGCGCACCGTCCCGCCGGGGCCACCGCGCCGTGAGCGTCCCGTCCGACACCGGGAGTACGACGCGGACGACGACGGTGCGGCGCTCCGGGCGGCACGTCGCCCGTGCCCGCGACACCACGAGCAGCCCAGGCAGCACCGCGGGCACGGACGGCGGCGGCACGGACACCGGCGGTCCGGAGACCGGCAGCACCGCCGTCCGCACGGGTGCCTCGGCGCTCTTCGGCCGGGGCATGCTCTACGTGGTCGTCTGGTCCATGCAGCTGGTCGTCAGCTCGCTCGTCTCCCCCGTCCTCGCGCACCTGCTGCCGCCGTCGGAGTTCGGCGTGCTCGCGTCCGCCATCGCCCTGTACCAGGCGCTCGGCGTCCTCGCCGTGGCCGGACTCGACCAGGCGGCGGTGCTGCAACGCGCCGAGGACGGCGACGACCGTCGGGCCCGCGGGCTCGTCCCGGTCGGTGCGGTCCTCGCGACCCTCGTCACGCTCGCGGCGCTGGGGTCGCTGCCGGCGTGGGGTGACGCGGCCGGCTTCGTCGGCGAGCACCCGCTCCTCCTGGTCGCGGTGCTCTGGACGCTGCCCGCGGCGGTCGTGCAGACGTCGCTGGCGCTCCTCGTGGCGCAGGACCGGATCCGCGTCTTCGCGGTCACCAGTCTGCTGTCGTCGGTGGGCGGCTCGGTCATCGGCCTCGGCCTCCTCGTACTCGTGCACGCCGACGCGACCACCTACGCCTGGGGCGGCGTGGTCGCGCAGGGCGTGGCGATGGTGATCGGCGTCGTCGCCGTCCGCCCGCGCCTGCGGGGGCTGGTCGACCACGCGACGACGGCACGCGCCTTCCGGCTCGGCGTGCCGATCGCGCTGGGCAACCTGTCCTACTTCGTCCTGAACGCCGGGGACCGCATCGTCGTGCAGCGCCTCCTCGGACCCGACGAGGTGGCCCGCTACCAGATCGCCTACGTCGTCGGTTCGGCGGTCGTCCTGCTCCTGACCTTCACGAACAGCGCGTGGGCGCCGCACTTCGCCGCGCTCCGCGACGCCGCCGCACGACGGCGCCTCGCGATGCACGCGCGTGACGAGCTGTACCTGCTCCTCGCGCCGGTGCTCCTCGCCGTGACCCTCGTGTCGCCGGTCGCGCTCCCGGTGCTGGCACCGCCCTCGTACCGGGTCGAGGAGCTGTCGGTCGTGGTGTTCGTCGTCGCCCTGACGGCCTTCCCGGTCGTCGCGAGCGGCGCCACCGGACGATTGCTCGTCGTGGAGCGCCGCGGTGTCGCCGTCGGGGTGATCGCCGCCACCGCCGCCGCCGTGAACGTCGGCGCGAACCTGCTGCTCGTCCCACCGCTCGGCATCGCCGGCGCCGCGCTGTCCACGGTGCTGTCGTACGCGCTGCTCGCCGTGCTGCAGCAGGCCGCGCTGCGGGACCGGAGGCTGTGGCGTGGACCCGCCCGCCGGGTCCCCCTCGTCGTGGTGCCGGCCGTGCTCCTGGCTGCGGCCTCCCTGCTCGCCCCGCAGGACGCCGTCTGGGACGTCGTGCGCATCGTCGGCGTCGTCGCCTGCCTGCCCTGGTTCCTGCAGCGGCTCCGGGCGGCCCGCGGCGACTCGCGCTGACCTGCACCCGCGCGCACCGACGCCCGCCCGGGCAGCACGCGCGAGGCCCCCGGTACCCACGCGGGGTACCGGGGGCCTTGCATCTGCCGGGGTCAGACCGCGACGGGCTCCGGAGCCGGCGCCGTCGCCCGCACCACGACGGCGCCGAACGTTCGCCCGACCGCGTACCCGGTCACCGTGGCGACGACGCTCGTCACGATCGCGAGCGCACGGACACCACCACCCCGGCCGACCGCCCCGAGCTCGCGCAGGAGCGCCCCCGGCAGCACCCGGGTCAGGTAGGTGCCCTCGCTCGAGAGCGAGTCCCGCGCACCGACCCGTCGGCTCAGGACGGCCTTCGAGATCCCCTCGTAGTAACTGCGACGACGGACGTACCGCATCGACACCCGGTCGGCCGACACACGGTGCGAGACGTTCGACCGCGGCTCGTAGCGGATCCGGGCCGTCGGGCGCATCTGGGCGATCCTGATGCAGAGCTCGGTCTCCTCGCAGCCCAGCGGCTGGTTGCCGACCCGACCGATGCCGGACCGGAACCCGCCCGCGGCGAGCAGGACGTCCCGCCGGAACGCCATGCTCGACCCGATCACGTTCCGGACGTCGCCGGCCTCGGTCGGCAGCCCGGTGTAGCTGCAGCCGACGATCCAGAGCAGCTCGTCCGGGAACGGTCCGGCGCCGGTGGTGTCCGGCCACGACGGGGTCGCACGGCCGCCGGCCCCGACGACGTCGGGCAGCTCGAGGGACTCGACGAGGTGCATCAGCCAGTCCGGGTCGGCCGCGGCGTCGTCGTCGAGGAAGGCCACGACGTCGGACGCGGCGAGTGCCACGCCCGTGTTCCGGGCGCCGGACAGGCCGCGCTCCTCGGCGTTCGGGACGACCCGCAGCTCGGGCCACCTGGCCGCGGCGCGGAGCAGCAGCTCGGGCTCGTGGTCGATCACGACGACGACCTCGGTGGCCTCGGGCTGCCGCTTCGCCGACTCCACGGCTGCCTGCAGGTCGCCCCAGCGCTGCTGGGTGTAGGCGCAGATGACGACCGCGACCGTGGGCAGGCTCACGCGGCTTCCTCGTCGAGGACGGCCACCGGCTCCGCAACGGCGCGGGCGCGCACCGGCGTCGGCGCGAGACGGGCGCGGGCGGCGACCTCGCCGGCGCGACGACGCTCGTGCATGATCGAGGTGAGGACGCGGATGCCGTCGCTCACGGCGTTGAGGTTGCTCGTGCCGTGCACGCGGAGCTTCTCGTGGCTCGGGACCTCGGTGATCGCGAAGCCGGCGGCGGACCACCGGCAGGTCAGGATCGTCTCGATCTCGAAGCCGTCACCCCACCGCATCGATCCGTCGGCGGGCTGCGGGAGCGTCGAGGACAGCAGACCGACCGTCGGCAGCGTGTCCGCCCAGAACGCGTTGTAGCCGTAGCAGAGGTCCGTGTACCGCGCACCGAGCAGCAGGTTCGAGATGATGTTGAGCCCCTTGTTGCCGAGGCCCCGGATCACCGTGATGTCGTCGCTGCCGCCGCCGGGCGCGTACCGGGACCCCTTGGCGACGTCGGCACCGGCGACGAGGGCGTCGACGAAGCGCGGGATCTCGGCGGCGTCCGCGGAGCAGTCCGCGTCGAACATGACGACGACGTCGCCGGTGACCGCCTCGAAGCCGCAGGCCAGTGCGTTGCCCTTGCCCTTCCGGGTCTGCTGCACGACCGTGATCGACGGCATCAGGCGCCGCGCGGTCGCGACGGTGTCGTCGACCGAGTTCCCGTCGACGAGGATCACCTCGTGCACGGGCGGCAGCATCGGCAGGATGATCTCGAGGTTGCGCGCCTCGTTGCGTGCGGGGATGACGACCGAGACACGGGGGTCTCGGGGTCGGACGGTGGTGCTCATGGTGCTCCTGTCGGGTTCAGGCTGCGTGGGTCGTGTCCCGTCGGTCCGGCGCTGGGTGGGCGCCGGTGGGACGTGTGGGGATGGTCCGTGGGGCGGGTGGGGTGCTCTCACCGCGGAGACGGAGGTACGCCGTTCCCGCGGCGGTCCCACCTTCGTCCGCGCCGTGGTCACCGGTCAACGCGGCGCGGGGTGCGTTGCGGCAGCCGCGACCGCGCGTACGGAATCCCGCAAGCGGGCGCGGATCGTGCGGGCACGGCGGCCGGGAGGCACGTGCTGACGCTCCGACGCACCGCCCGACGCGCCACGTGGCGACCGGGAGGGGCGGGACGGGTGGACCGTTCGTCCGACGTCCCGCACGTCGTCGCGTCGCGGCGCGGGGTGCGGCCGCGCGACGGTCGCTGCGGTCCGGTACCGGGCCGGGCCGCAGCCCGCGGTGCGGGCGCACGGCGCGCCTCCCGGTCGGCACGCGGTCGGACCGCGTGCCGGATCAGGAGGTCCGGCGGGCGGCAGCCGAGCGGGCGCGCACCGTGTGACGGGACCGCGCGTAGCGACCGACACCCCGCAGCACGGCGCGGAGCTCGACGCCGCGCACCGCGGCGACCTCGCGGTCGAAGGCGCTGTCACCCGCTGCGGGGACGGTGTCGGAGCGCGCCGGCCCACCGGCGACGTCCGCTGCGGGGACTGCCGCCCCGGCGAGCAGGTGCCGGACCGCGCCGGGCGCGCGGACCAGCGCCATCCCGAGCGTCCGTGGCCGGAGGGCGGTCTTCGTCAGCCACGCCCCGAGCCCGGTGCCGTACCCGACCGCCTGGGTGCGGAGTGCGGCGACGTCGGCGCGGTGCCGGTGCCAGACCAGGGCGGAGGGCTCGACCGCGAGGGCCGCGCCGGAGAGCACCACGCGGGCGAAGACGTCGATGTCCTCGCCGCCGCCCGTGGCGGTGCCGACGCCGAGCGCCTCGTCGAAGCCCCCGAGCGCGAGCACCGCGTCACGGCGCATCGCGAAGTTCGCCCCGGTGCCGTAGTCGCCCACCGAGAACGGGAAGAGCGGCCGGTCCGCCGGCGGGGCGGTGAGCCGGAACACCCGCGGGGTGAGGTTCCGCGACCAGGTCACCCGTTCGTCGAACCAGCGCTGGGCCGGCGTGCGGAGCTCGCCGCTCGCCACGAGCCCGCTGACGCACACGACGTCCTCCCCGCGGGCGAAGCCGGACGCGAGGGCACGGAGCCACCCGCGGTCGACCACCACGTCGTCGTCGGTGAACGCGACGACCTCGCCGCGGGCGGCGCGGACACCGGCGTTCCGGGCGCTGGACAGCCCGGGCGTCGGCTCGAGCACGTACCGGATGCGCGGGTCGGTGCCGGGCGCGGTGACGAGTCGACGGGTGGCGTCGTCGGACGGCGCGTTGTCGACCACGACGACCTCCAGGTCGGGGTGGTCGAGCGCGAGGACCGACCGCAGGGCGTCGGCGAGCTGGTCGGCGCGGTCGCGGGTGCAGAGCACGACGGTCGTGCTCGGGAGCCGCACCGGCACGGGCGGGTGCTCGGCCGGGGGCAGCGCGTCGACGGCCGCGCGGAGCTCGGAGGCGTCGACCGCCCCGTCGGTGACGGGCAGGTCGACGAAGCCCCGGGGCGACGTGCCCGCACGGACGAGGAGCCGCGCCGTCCGGTGGCCGGCGGCGTCCGCCAGCGGGATCGCGACGTCGCCGTCGGGGACCTCGTGCGCGTCGACGGCGCCGACCCAGACCGCACCCGGCCAGGTGGGCGGCTCGGGGCTCGCCATCGTGCGCTCGAGCACGAGGCGGGACGACGACGGTCGCGGCGGCGTGGAGGTCATGGGACCACCGTCGTCGGCCCCGGCGGTGGCGTCAACGCGGCCGCGGGGAGCCTGCGGTTCCCCCGCAGGAGCGGACGCGACCGTGCGTGATGCCGCAATGCCGCAGGGCACCCGCACAACACCGTCGGCACCCTCGTCGGTGGCGGTCGACGATGGTCGACTTGCCTCGACAGCCGGCACCCGACCCGAAGGAACGCCCGATGCCCCTCACCACCGCGGTGGTCACCCCGTGACCGCGACGGCGCCCACGCGGGTGGAACTCCGCCGGGCGCACCGGGTGCACCGGTCCCCGCTGCCGGCGGTCGCTGCCGCGGTGCTGGCGTTCGCGGCGACGGCGGTGCTGCTCACCGGGACGACCGGTCCGGTGCAGACCGCCGTGGTCCTGACGGCGCTCCTCGTCGTGCCCGGGACGGCCGTCGTCCGGCCCCTCCGCCTGACCGAGCCGGTGAGCCGGGCGGCGCTCGTCCTCGTCGCCGGTGCCGCGGTCGACACCGTCGTCGCCCTCGCCATGGTCTGGACCCAGCGCTGGGCCCCCGTCCCGGCGGCGGGCCTCGTCCTCGTCGTCAGCGGCTGGGCGGCGCTGGCGCACGGGGTCGTCACGGCCCGGTCGTCCGACCGGGCGTCGGTGCAGCACGCCGTCCGCTCCGCCTGGGCAGCACGCCGCGACGGTACGGTCGTCCGGCTCGCGGTCGGCGGCGGCGTGCTCGTCACGGGGGTCGCGCTCTGGGTCGTCGGCACGGCGCAGACCACCAGAGGGGCGCTCGGCGAGTGGGGCCTGCTCACCGCCGTCCCCCCGGTGTGGTGGGTCGGTGCCGGTGCGGTCCTCGCGGTGACCGTCGTCGCGCTGGTCGACCGTCGGTTCCCGGCCGCGCTCGGCACCGCCACCGCCGCCGTGCTCGTCGTGGTCGTGTACGGCACGGCGAACCTCGCGGCTGCCGAGCCCCGACCGCCCTGGGTCTTCAAGCACATCGCCGTCACCGCGTACATCCAGCAGCACGGCTCGGTCGACCCGGCGATCGACATCTACAACCGCTGGCCGGGCTTCTTCGCGGTGAGCGCCTTCCTCGGTTCCGTCACGGGGACCACGGACGCCGCCGCGCCGGTCCGCTTCGTGGAGGTCGCGTTCGCCCTGCTCGACGGTGCCCTCGTCCTCGGCATCGCCCGGGCGCTCGGGCTCCGGGGCCGCTGGGCGGTCACGGCCGCCGTGGTCTTCAGCGCCGCGAACTGGGTCGGTCAGGACTACTACTCACCGCAGGCGTTCGCCTTCGCGCTCTTCCTCGCCGTCGTGCTCGTCGTGCTCACCACGCTGCGCAGCACCCCGAACGCGCTCGGGCGCGGGATCGTCGGTGTCGTCTCCCGGCTGCTCCGGGCCCGCCGGGCACCGATCGTGCCGACCTGTGGGACCGCCGCGGCCGTCGACCCCGGTACCGCCGCCACCCGCACCGCGACCGTCACCGCGGTGGTCCTGGTCGTGCTCCTCCAGGCGGTGATCACGGCGTCGCACCAGCTCACGCCCTACGTGCTCGTCGCCGCGTTCGTCCCGCTCGTCGTGATCGGGGTCGTCCGACCCTGGTGGACCGCGCTGCCCGTCGTCGCCGCACCGCTGCTGTACCTCCTGCCGAACCTCGACTACGTGCAGGAGAAGTTCGGCCTGACCACCGGGTTCGACCCGGTGAGCAACGCCACGGCCGCCTCGACGTCGATCGCGATCCCGTCGCTCGCGACCACCCTGCAGAGCCGCGGGGTGCTCGCCCTCACCGCCCTGGTCGCGGTCGTCGCCCTGGTCGGCATCGTGCGGACGGTGCGTGCCGGTCACGGCCACCGGGCACTGCTCGTGCTCTGGCTCGCCGCGTGCCCGGTCGTGCTCGTCCTCGGGCAGAGCTACGGGGGTGAGGGCAGGTTCCGCGTCGTGCTCTTCTCGGCGCCCTTCCTGGCGATCGCCGCCGTCCACGCGCTGCACGGGCGTCGGCTCCGTCTCCTGCTCACCGGCGCACTGGTCGGCGTCACGACGCTGCTCTTCGTCGCGACGACGTTCCAGGCCGAGCAGGCGAACCGGACGCCAGCCGGCGAGGTCCTGGCGGCGCGGTGGCTGGACGGCCGCTTCACGGCGGACGACACCCTGACGACCGTCGGCGGCTTCCCTGCCGTCATCGGCGCCGGGTACCCCGCGTACCTGCAGCGCTGGGGCCAGGTGCAGTCGCTGGGCGACCTCACGCAGTGGTACCCGGACGGCATCACGCCGGCCGACCTCGACGAGTCGCTCGCGGACCGGGCGCACGGCGGGGACGCGTGGCTGGTGTTCTCCGACGCCGAGCGCGCGGACGTGGTCGCCCGCGGCACCGCGACGGGCGCGGAGGTCGACGCCCTCGAACGTTCGGCAGCGGATCGCGGGACGCTGCGCTACGACCGCGACGGTGTCCGGATCTACGAGGTCGCCCGTGCGGCGTGAGCCCGCGACGCCCGAACCGGGCCCCACACGGCGCGACGTGCTGCGCCGCGGTGCGGTCGTCGCGGGACTCGTCGGCGCCGCGGCGCTGACCGGCACCGTGGCCGTCGTCCTGCCGACGGCGATCCGCCGGGCCGACCGCGCCGTGCCCGCGGAGATGCCCTCGGGGACGGTCGAGTCGGGCGGGGTCCGCTGGGTCCCGTACCTCGCCGAGGACTTCGACCGCGACGCCGCCCACGGCGACCTGCTCGCGGTCTACCCGGCGATGGCCGAGTACCGCGGGTTCCGCGACACCTCGGGCAAGGGGATCTACCACCCGGACGAGGTCGTCTCGGTCCACGACTCGACGCTCGACTTCCACCTGCGGACCGAGGACGGTCAGCCACTCGTCGCGGCCGTGCTGCCCGCGGGCTACCGGTCGTACACGCACCAGCGCGTCTCGATCCGCTACCGGGCCGGTGACGCCCCCGGCTACAAGTTCGTGATGCTCCTCTGGCCGCTGTCGGGCGACTGGAACGAGGGCGAGATCGACTGGCCGGAGGGCGACCTGGGCGGCGACGTCCGCCCGGTGTCGGCGGTGCCGGGCAGCTTCGACGCTGCGGACCGCACCATGCGGTTCCTGCCGGAGGACGCTCCGACGGTGCCGGGCGGCCAGCAGGACTGGCACGTCGCCACCGTCGAGTGGACCGCCGACGTCGTGCGCTTCTGGTGGGACGGTGCACTCGTCGCCTCGACGGCGGGCGCCGTGCCGAGGGTGCCGATGCGCGTCACCCTGCAGGCCGAGACCGCGATCGGCGACGCCCGCGTGCCGGCGGGGTCCGACGGGCACGTGCTCGTCGACTGGGTCGTGGCGTACCGCGCGGCCGACTGACGCCGAGCGGGCTCCTGCCCGGACGCCGACCACGACGGACCGACCGTCGACACCTCCGGGACACCGGCGCTCCTCGGTGCCGGCGTCTCCTCGGTGCCGGCGTCTCCTCGGTGCCGGCGTCCGGTGTCGTTCCGGGCGTTCCGCGTCCGTTCGCGCGCCCGGTGTTGATTCGGGCGTTCCGTGTCGATCCGGGCGTGTCTCCTCGTACGAGGCGCCCGGGAACGGGAAAAGCCCCCGGGATCTCCCGGGGGCTTTTCCTTCGAGCTGGGGTACCTGGACTCGAACCAAGAACGACGGTACCAGAAACCGCTGTGTTGCCAATTACACCATACCCCAAAAGGCCTGCTGGCCTTCCGTTCCCCGTTGTCCGGGGCACGATCAACTACTGTACAGCATCCCGGAGGTCCTCGAGACCACCCACCAGGTCCCGGTGCACCGCGGCTGCCGTCGACGCCCCGTGACCGGCTGCCACGACGAGCTGCTCGGGACCTGGCGGGGTGACGTCCCCGACGGCGTACAGCCCGGGCACCCGGGTCCGACCGACGCGGTCCACGCGGAGGAGCCCTTCGGCGTCCCGGTCCGCCGGCGCGTCGAGCCAGTCGAGGTCGGCGTGCCACAGGGGTCGCACGAACGCTCCGGTGTGCGGCCGCACGTCGCCGTCCGCCAGGCGGACACCGGTGAGGCCGTCCCGACCGCCCTCGAGGTCGGCCACGGGCCGTTCGTCGACCGTCACGCCCGCCGCCGACAGGCGCGCACGGCCGGCATCGTCCAGCACCGCGGCACCGTTCGTGTAGACCACCAGGTCGTCGGTCCACGAACCGACGAGCAACGCGCGGTCCACCACGTCGGACGTCTCGCACAGGAACGCGAGGGGCTGCCCTGCGTGCTCGTACCCGTCGCACTCGACGCAGCTGTGCACCGACGTGCCGTAGAGGGCTCGCAGGGACGGCAGTGCCGGGAACTCCTCCCGGAGCCCCGTCGCGACCACGACGGCCCTCGCGCGGGCCCGCAGCTCGGCCCCGCGGGAGGAACCGTGCACCGACCAGCCGTCACCGTCGCGGGCCACACGGTCGACGACCGACTGCACGACGGTCGCCTCCGGGTAGGACTCGACCTCGACCCGGCCGAGCTTCCGGAGCTCGAGCGGCGAGATCCCGTCGCGCGTGACGAAGCCGTGCGAACGGAGTGTGGCAGCGTTGCGCGGTCGGTTCGCGTCGACGAGCAGCACCGTCCGCCGGGCGCGGACCAGGTTGAGCGCAGCGCTCAGTCCGGCCGGACCGGCACCGATGACCGCGACGTCGACGGACAGGCCGTCGCCGTCCCGCGCACCCGGAGTCGTCACCACGACGGTGTCAGCGGTCCGCGAGTCGGCGGAGACGGGTGAGTGTGGACTCCTTGCCGAGGATCTCCATGGACTCGAACAGCGGCGGGCTGATCCGGCGCCCGGACACGGCGACGCGGAGCGGTCCGAACGCCACGCGCGGCTTGAGGCCCATGCCGTCGATGAGGGACGACCGCAGGGCTGCCTCGATCGACCCGGTCGTCCAGTCCTCGACGCCCTCGAGCGCGGTGACCCCGGCGTGGAGCACGTCCCCGGCGTCGTCCTTCAGCGTGGCGCGGGCGTCGTCCTCGACCACGAGCTCGTCGTCGGTCGTGAACAGGAAGCCGAGCATCGCCGGAGCCTCGCCGAGGAGCTGCATGCGCTCCTGGACCAGCGGGGCCGCAGCCGCGAGCACCCGCTCCTGCTCGGCGGTCGGCGGCACCGACACGAAGTCCGTCAGGTACGGCAGCAGGCGTCCGCGGAAGTCGTCGGCGTCGAGCAGACGGATGTGGTCACCGTTGATCGCCTCGGCCTTCTTGTGGTCGAAGCGGGCGGGGTTCGGGTTCACGTCGACGACGTCGAACGCGGCGACCATCTCGTCCGACGAGAAGACGTCGCGGTCCGGGCCGATCGACCAGCCGAGCAGCGCGAGGTAGTTGAGGAGCCCCTCCGGCACCATGCCGGCGGCACGGTGGTGGAACAGGTTCGACTCGGGGTCGCGCTTCGAGAGCTTCTTGTTGCCCTCCCCCATGACGTACGGGAGGTGTCCGAAGCGGGGGACGACGTCGGTGATGCCGACCTCGACGAGCGCCTCGTACAGCGCGATCTGCCGCGGGGTCGACGACAGCAGGTCCTCACCGCGCAGCACGTGGGTGATCCCCATCAGGGCGTCGTCGACCGGGTTCGTGAACGTGTACAGCGGCTTGCCGTTGGGGCGGACCACCACGAAGTCCGGGAAGGTGCCCTGCTTGAAGGTGATCTCGCCGCGCACCAGGTCGTCGAAGCTGAGGTCGCGGTCGGGCACCCGGAGCCGCAGCGCCGGCTGCCGCCCCTCGTCGCGGAACGCCTGGCGCTCGGCCTCGGTCAGGTCGCGCTCGTGGTTGTCGTACCCCTGCTTCGGGTCGCGACCGGCGGCCGTGTTCCGGGCCTCCATCTCCTCCGGTGTCACGTACGACTCGTAGACGTGGCCGGACGCACGCAGCTTCGCGATGACGTCCTCGTACACGTCCGAGCGCTCGGACTGGCGGTACGGACCGTGCGGACCGCCCACCTCGACGCCCTCGTCCCAGTCGAGCCGGAGCCACCGGAGCGCGTCGAGGATCTGCTCGTAGGACTCCTCGCTGTCCCGAGCGGCGTCGGTGTCCTCGATGCGGAACACGAGCTTGCCGCCGGTGTGGCGCGCGTAGGCCCAGTTGAACAGGGCCGTCCGGATGAGCCCCACGTGCGGGGTCCCGGTCGGGCTCGGGCAGAAACGGACTCGGACGTCGGAGCCGGTGGCAGTGGTGAACGGTGCAGTCATGACCACACGATCCTACCGGCGCGCCACGCTACCCGACCTGCGGTGGCGGTGTGCGGGTCGGCCCGGTAACGCAGGAAACCCCTGACCGATCACGGTCAGGGGTTTCCTGGTGTTGCTGAAGTTGAGTCCGGCGGCGTCCTACTCTCCCACAAGGTCCCCCTTGCAGTACCATCGGCGCTGAGAGGCTTAGCTTCCGGGTTCGGAATGTGACCGGG